>SAIX01000101.1 GCA_004028765.1 Chitinophagaceae bacterium
CACCTGTTTACATTTGCCCATGCCCTATCTGAAATTCCAGGCCAGCCATTTGTTTACCGGTACCGAAATGCTGGATGCGGGTCACGTATTGGTCACAACAGAAAAGGGAGAAATTGTTGCCATTCTTCCCCGCGAAGAAGCGGGAGACGATGTTCAGCAACTGAACGGGATACTCAGCCCCGGTTTTATCAACTGTCACTGCCATCTCGAACTCAGTCACATGTGCAACCGCATCCCCGAAAAAACCGGCCTCGTGGATTTTGTGTTTAAAGTGGTCAACGAACGGCACCATCCCGAAGAAGAAATACTGGCTGCCATTGAAGCCGCCGAAACTGAAATGCTGAACAATGGCATCGTTGCAGTGGGCGATATCTGTAACAATACCCTTACGCTACCCCAAAAACAGAAAAACCGTTTACACTACTACAATTTTATAGAAGTGAGCGGCTGGTTACCCGCCGTAGCCGCCCAAAGGTTTGAAAGATCCTACGAACAATACAAAAACTATCAACTCCAAACTCCAAACTCCAAACTCCAGACTTCTCTTTCCCCCCACGCCCCTTATTCTGTTTCTGCAGAACTATGGCAGTTGCTCGGCAGATATTTTCCCGGTAAAACCATCACCATCCATAACCAGGAAACCGATTTTGAAGACGCATTGTTCCGCAACGGTACCGGCGATTTTATGCGCATGTACCAGTTGATGAACCTTGACAGTTCTTTTTTCACACCTACCGGTAAAAGCAGCCTGCAATCTTATTTCGACAAAATAAAAACAGCCGCGCAGGCTTTGCTCGTGCACAATACATTTACTACCGAGGAAGACATTCAGTTTGCAAACCGCAGTACCGGAAATGTGAACTGGTGTATCTGCATCAATGCCAACCAATATATAGAACAGGCGGTTCCACCCGTTGAATTATTGCGTAAAAATCATTCCACCATTGTGGTGGGTACCGACAGTCTTGCCAGCAACCACAGCCTGAGCATACTTGATGAATTAAAAACCGTTTCAAAACATTTCCCCGCTGTGCCGTTGGCAGAAATGTTACAATGGGCAACATGGAATGGTGCTGTCGCTTTGCAGATGAGCGATGAACTCGGCAGCTTTCGTCCCGGGAAAAAACCGGGGTTGGTTCTTTTACAAAATATTACAGGTGAAACTGTCGGGGCAAATGCTTCGGTGAGGCGGCTGTTGTGAGTGGGCGACGGTGAGTGGTGAGTAACTGATCGCAGTTGGTTCTTTTTTTGCTTCGCAAAAAACAACGCCCCTCCCATCGAGGGAGGGGCGACAAGGCGATCAGCCTTGTCGGGGTGGGTAAGGGTTCACGAAAGAATTTCCTGCAGAATCCCAAAACTCCGCATCTCTCCAAAGTCTGCAATATGCAAGGATAAAAAGGTCTGATACGCCATCAGCAACTCTCTCCGCAAATTCCGGTTCAGTTGAAAATTTTCCAGCTCATTATAAAAATTCAGCGCAGCCAGTTCAGATGTGGTTTGCGACTTGGGTCCTTCCAGGTAATAAGGATGCATCGGTTTCTCGCTTGTAAAAATTCCCTCCTGCAGATCAAGGACCGGCGTATCAGGTGAGTACATACCCTGTAACTGGAAGCCCAGTTCAGCTGCAAGATGAAGGGTAAAGTAAAGCGGAAGATTTCCTGCGAGTGCATCGCTCCCTTTATCAAGTTGCTTTAATGTGTCTTCGATCAGGTAAAACAATTCAGGGTTGGCTTCGGGTTGTTTGAGGCTGTGCTGCAGCAACTCGATCACATACATCGCAATGGTATTGCGCACCACATCGAACAATATTTTTTCATACAGATAGCTCCACTGGTATTCTTTGATGAACTGCAGCTGTTTCTGTTCATTATGATACACTTCCATTTCCAGCATCGCCGAAGGCTGAAAAAAGCCGGCCTTCCCCGAAGAGGTTTTACTGGCTTGCCGAACACCTTTTACGATGTAGCTCTGTATCCCGAACAGTTCCGTATATACGGTTGTGATGATGCTGGTATCGCCATACTTCACCGTTCTCAGTACAATGCCTTTTGTGGCGTGAACCATTATTACTGCTGTTTACTGTAAAAATACTACCCAGAAAACAACACAGAGTTTTATGTATGCGGCAATTTCCCTGCCGTTTGTACAGAGATATCTGCTGTTACAGGGATCAGTTGTATGATGCGGGCTTTATTCAGTACCCGCATGATCAAGAAAGTAAGGTCGAATTCAAACCACTTTTTCGCAAAATTGGGGTCGCTCTTTGCATAGTGGTGGTTATTCTGGAACAGTTCCCCCATTAATAACACCCCCCAGGGTGTGCTGTTTTTGGAATGATCGCCATTCTCATAATTACTGTACCCATACTTATGCCCGCACCAGTTTACCACTGCACCCTGTATGGGACCCATGAGAAAATGGACCGGTAATAATACAAACCACCAGTACGAAGGGGCAAATAAAAAATAGACAGCTGTATACAGAACCATAAATACGAATCTTGTCAGCCCGTGGTGACCAAACCTGTCCAGCTTTTCCCATACCGGCAGGTATTCACGCGTAAACTCCGGGTCGGGCAGGCATTTTCCAAGCAGAAAACTCCGGAAGATGAGAATCGTATTCCGCATCATCTGGTACACATCCGTGAAAAAATGCGGCGAGTGCGGGTCTTTTTCGGTATCACTGTAAGCATGGTGCATCCGGTGCATTACACCGTAAGCCCTTGGCACAAGAAAAGAAGAACCCTGTACCAGCCAGGTACTGAAATAAAAAATGCGCTCCCAGCTTTTACTCGTGGTGTACATTTTATGTGAACAGAAACGGTGCAGGAAAAAAGAATGAAAAAAAAGAGAGAGAAACCAATGCACAAGGAAAAAACCAATGATGACAAGCATAAAACAACAGGGGGTTAGAGTTGGAAGATAGGCTATTCGTGCTTACTTCATTCATTCCGCATAAATTATATTCTTTTTTCAGCCTGCATTCATTTCATGTGAGCACTTATGTATAAGAAAAAAGACCCGGCGGGTCTTTTTTCTTATACATCGATTATTCGATCATTGATCATATAACCCCGGTAAACTGCTTCAGGAAACGCAGGTCATTCTGCGAGTATAGGCGCAGATCGTTTACCTGGTATTTCAGTTGCGTAATCCTTTCCACGCCCATACCAAAAGCAAAGCCTGTGTATTTATTGGAATCGATACCAAAATTTTCCAGCACGTTCGGATGCACCATTCCGCTGCCGAGTATCTCCACCCAACCTGTATGCTTGCAGATATTACAGCCATCACCCTTGCAGATCAGGCAACTGATATCCATTTCGGCACTGGGTTCCGTAAATGGGAAATAGCTTGGCCGGAAACGCACTTTCACATCATTGCCAAACATTTCCTGTACAAAAAAATAGAGGGTTTGTTTCAGGTCGGCGAAGCTTACATTTTCATCGATATACAATCCTTCCACCTGGTGAAAAAAACAGTGTGCCCTGGCGCTGATGGTTTCATTGCGGTACACACGGCCCGGGCAAATTACCCGGATCGGCGGTTTCTGTGTTTCCATCACCCTTGCCTGTACACTGCTCGTATGCGTACGCAGCAACCAGGACGGGTTCTGGTTAATGTAAAAAGTATCCTGCATATCGCGTGCGGGATGGTCTTCCGGCAAATTCATCGCGCCGAAATTGTGCCAGTCGTCTTCGATCTCCGGCCCTTCTGCCACTGCAAAACCCAGTCTTTTAAAAATAGAAACGATCTGGTTTCTCACAATATTCAACGGGTGCCTTGTTCCAACTGTGATGGGATCTCCCGGCAGGCTCCAGTCGGTGCCATCGCCTTCATTGTTTTCGCTTCCCGCGGTAGCGGCTTTCAGCGATTCATATTTCTCTTCCACGAACAGTTTAAAATCATTCAATACCTGGCCAAATTCTTTTTTCCGCTCATTGGGTACATTGCGCATTTCGCCCATGATATTTTTCACGAGCCCCTTGGTGCCGAGGTATTTGATCCTGAATTCTTCCACAGCCGTCGTAGTATCCGCTTTGGCTGCGCTTATCTCAGCGCGATAAGATTCGATCTGTTGCAATAACTGTTCCATGCAGCGAAGATAGTAGATTGGCAGGTTTCGGATTAACGTATTGCGAATTGGCGGATTCACGGATGATATGTAAACAGAGCATCATACGGCCTGATCGTACGGCTGCAATCCATTAATTCGTTAATCCGCGAATCCGTTAATATTTACCTACATTTGTTGTTTCACAATTATTTTATGGAATACAATACAGGAAGAAACCTGCTGGTTATGAAGGAGTATGGCCGCCATGTACAGAAGATGGTGGATTTTTTACTTACGATCGAGGACAGGGAGAAACGCCAGCAACAGGCGCAATACGTAATAGAACTGATGGGATTTTTGAACCCGCACCTGAAAAACGTGGAGGATTTCGGGCACAAACTCTGGGACCATCTCTTTTTTATGAGTGATTTCAGGCTGGATGTGGATAGCCCTTACCCCATCCCCCAGCGCGAAACCTATAAGCAGAAACCCGATCCCATACCTTATCCCAAACGATATCCCAAGTATGCGCATCTTGGTAAAAACCTCGAAGTGGTGATCGACAAAGCCATGCACGAAGAAGACCCTGAGAAAAAAGCAGGCTTTGCGCATGCCATTGCTTATTACATGAAACTTGCTTACAGCAACTGGCACAAGGAATTGGTGCATGATGACACCATCCGTACGGAATTGAACAGTATTACAGGTGGTGAGCTTGAATTCAGCAATACGCCCTTTATCAAACACCGCAACCAGAATTTTGAACGCGATGAGTATCCGCAACGCGGTGGCCGCTGGCAGCAGAATTTCGGCGGGCGAAACAACAACCGCAACGGCGGTGGCGGACGTAACAACAACCGCAACGGGAACAACAACAATAACCGCAATAACAACAACCGCAACAACAATGGCAATCGCCAGGAAGGCCGCGGCCAGTTTAAAAAGCGTTATTAGTTTTCGGGGAATATTTTGCAATAGTTTATCGTAAAAAGATATTTTAGCACCGGTAATACCGGTGCTTTTTTATTACGATACATTGACAACAAAAAGAAACCATGAGTTCATTTGAAGTGATCGGGGGGAAAAAATTAAAAGGTGAAATTGTTCCCCAGGGGGCGAAGAACGAGGCATTGCAGATTCTTTCTGCTGTATTATTAACAGATGAACCTATCACCATTTCAAACATACCCGATATACTGGATGTAAACCTCCTGATCGAATTGCTGGAAGATATTGGCGTGAAAGTAACACGCAGTAACAGGCATACCTGTCGTTTCCAGGCCGATGCGGTGGATGCAGATTATCTTGCTTCTGACGCTTTCCGCAAAAAAGGCGGCCGTTTGCGTGGCAGTGTGATGCTGGCAGGGCCGATGCTGGCGAGATTTAAAAGAGCGTATATCCCAAAACCCGGTGGCGATAAAATTGGTCGCAGGCGGCTCGACACACATATCATCGGTTTTGAAAAACTGGGTGCAAAATATGAATATGAAGAAAGCCTCGGGTGTTTTAAATTATCCGCTCCGCAGTTACAGGGCTCTTATATGTTACTCGATGAACCTTCGGTAACCGGTACCGCGAATATTGTAATGGCAGCGGTTTTGGCAGAAGGGATCACCACGATATACAATGCCGCCTGCGAACCTTACCTGCAGCAATTGTGCAATATGCTGAACCGCATGGGTGCGAAGATCAGCGGCATAGGCAGTAACCTGCTCGCCGTTGAAGGAGTAAAAAAACTGGGAGGCACCGAACACCGCATGTTACCCGATATGATCGAGATCGGGAGTTTTATCGGTTTGGCGGCGATGACACAGAGCGAGATCACGATCAAAGATGCGGGTGTGGCACACCTGGGTGTGATCCCTGAAAAATTCAGTCAACTGGGGATCCAATTCGATATACAGGGAGATGATATCCATATACCCGAACAGGATGTGTATGAGATCCAGACTTATCTTGATGGGAGTATCCTTACCATTTATGACCACCCCTGGCCCGGTTTTACACCCGACCTGTTAAGTATTGTACTGGTAGTGGCCACACAGGCAAGAGGAAGCGTATTGGTACACCAGAAAATGTTTGAGAGCCGTTTGTTTTTTACGGATAAGCTGATTGATATGGGCGCACAGATCATTTTATGTGATCCGCATCGTGCAACGGTGATCGGGCTGGGCAGAAAAAACAACCTGCGCGGGATTACAATGAGCAGCCCGGATATCCGTGCCGGGCAGGCACTATTAATTGCTGCATTGAGTGCAGAAGGGAAGAGTGTGATCCAGAATATTGAGCAGATAGACAGGGGATACCAGTATATAGATGACCGGTTAAGGAAACTCGGGGCCGATATTACGCGGGTTTCGTGAAGATATTTTATGGTGTGAGAGAAGATCTGATTTCTGTGCCGCTTCTGAACTTTCTCTCACAAGATATAAGCACCTCTCAAAAGCCCATCGTTCTTATTTTTGCGGTATGAACGATTTCCAAACATTACAGAATATCATACAATCCCGCAGAAGTGTAAAACCTTCTGACATGAACGGGAAACTGATCGATAATGAGATCGTAAAACAACTGTTGTCGCTCGCCAACTGGGCACCTAATCATGGCGGTACCGAGCCCTGGCGTTTCATTGTATTTGAAGGAGAAGCAAAAAAGAGATTTTGTTTACAACACGCCGAATTGTACAAATCACATACGGCACCCGATAAATTTCAAGCGGCCAAATACGACAAACTGGTACACCAAAGCGATAAAACATCACATACCCTGATCGTTTACATGAAGCGCACACAGGGCCATACCATTCCGGTTCTGGAAGAGATTGCCGCAGTTGCCGCGGCAATTGAAAATATCCTGCTTGGCGCAACAGCTTTTGGCATCGCTGCACTCTGGGGTTCAGGGGGCATGACACATCACCCTGCAATGAAAGAATATTTCGGTCTTGGCAATGAAGATGTCATCATGGGTATGCTTCATCTTGGGTATACCGATCTCCCGGAACAAAGCCGGCACCGCAAAACTTCTGCTGAAGAAAAAACAAACTGGCAGGCAGAATAACCTGTATTGTTTTTCGTCTTATGTTTCTGCTTAACACACTGAAAGAATAGATACAGGATTGTGCATTCGCCATATTATTGTTTCTTTGCGCAAAGCAGCAGCATGTCCGCACACCACGGAAAACTCATCATCCTAACCGCACCTTCCGGTTCGGGAAAAACATCGATCACAGGTTACCTGATCCGGAAATATCCTGCGCTTTCTTTTTCTATTTCAGCCACTACCCGTGCACCAAGGGGCACCGAGCAAAATGGAGTGGAATATTATTTTTTATCAGTACCCGATTTTCAGCAAAAAATACAGGAGAATGCTTTTATCGAATGGGAAATGGTGTACGAGGGCAAATATTATGGTACCCTGAAAACCGAGATCGAACGCATCTGGAACGAAGGGAAAGTACCCATGCTCGATATCGATGTAAAAGGCGCCATCCATGTACAGCAGCAATTCGCGGGTGACTGCCTTTCCATTTTTATACAACCGCCATCTATCGAAGAATTGCGACGCAGGCTTATCAACCGCGGAACAGAAACACCCGAAAGCCTTGAAACAAGGGTGAACAAAGCCAGCTACGAAATGTCGTTCAGTCACCAGTTCACCTGCATCATCCATAACGACCAGCTCGAAAAAGCCTGTTCCGATACCGAAGCCGTCATCAAAAAATTCTTAGGCTGGTAAGCCGCTTTTCAGGAACTTGGTAGCTCAAGTTTCTATTATGCAATTTCAGAACAGAACTGTTTTTATTACCGGTGCCAGCCGTGGTATCGGCAAAGCCATGGCCCTTCGCCTGGCGAAAGAAGGCGCCAATATTGTGATCGCTGCAAAAAGTGTGGAAGAAGACCCCCGCCTTGGAGGCACCATTTTTTCTGCTGCGCAGGAAGTGCAGGCCGCGGGCGGAAAGGCATTGGCCGTTCAGCTCGATATCCGCAATGAAGAACAGATACAACAGGCTGTTCAGAAAACAGTGGAAACTTTTGGTGGCATTGATGTGCTCATCAACAACGCATCGGCCATCCAGCTTACACCGACTGAGCAAACCGAATCAAAACGTTTCGACCTGATGCAAAGCATCAATGTGCGCGGTACTTTTTTAATGGGCAAATATTGCATCCCGCACCTGCGGAAAGGAACCAATCCGCATATCATCACACTTTCTCCGCCCATCAATCTCGATCCGAAATGGCTGGGCGGGCATATCGCGTATACCATCACCAAATACAGTATGAGTATGCTGGCATTGGGATGGGCAGCCGAATTAAAAGGCGCGGGTATTGCTTCAAATGCATTGTGGCCGCGCACTACCATTGATACCGCTGCAGTAAGGAACCTGCTCGGCGGTGAAGCACTTGCAAAAATGAGCCGTACCACAGATATACTGGCCGATGCAGTTTACTATATCCTCCGCAAATCTTCCCGCGAATGCAGCGGCAATACATTTATTGATGAAGAAGTGCTGGCAGCAGAAGGCATCACTGATCTCAGCAAATATTCTGTTGTGCCCGGCGCCGAACTGTTCAAGGATCTTTTTGTTTGATGCTTACAATTTTTACCATGAAAAAAATAGGCTTACCGGCGTTATGCGCCCTGCTGTTTCATTATGCCGCTGCACAAAAAAATATACCTGCCGGCAATACACTTAAGCCTGCGGTGATCAGTGATATCGACAGTAAATATGAACTATACAAAAAAAATGCATTGCAGATATGGGACTATGCAGAAGTGGGTTATAAGGAAGTAAAAAGTTCTGCCTTGCATCAGCAAACACTGCGCGACAATGGTTTTACTGTACAGTCAGGTGTGGCCGATATCCCTACTGCTTTTGTGGCCAGCTATGGAAGTGGCAAGCCGGTGATCGGTATCCTTGCAGAATTTGATGCATTGCCTGGACTCTCGCAACAGGCCATTCCGGAAAAAGCAGCAGTTGCCGGGAAAGATGCGGGGCATGGTTGTGGCCACCATTTATTTGGTACGGCATCGGTAGCTGCCGGTATCGCCATTAAAAAACTGATCGAAGAAAAAAAATTCACTGGTACCATCCGTGTATATGGCTGCCCGGCAGAAGAAGGAGGCAGCGGGAAAGTATATATGGTGCGCGCCGGTTTGTTCAACGATGTGGATGCTGCCATCATATGGCACCCGGCAGATACGAATGCAGTTACCATGACCAGCTATCTCGCGAATGTATCCGCTAAATTCCGCTTTCATGGCCTTGCTGCACATGCAGCGGCATTTCCTGAAAGGGGCCGCTCTGCGCTTGATGCAGTGGAATCGATGGATTATATGGTGAATATGATGCGAGAACATATCCCATCCGATACCCGTATCCACTATGTGATCACCAATGGTGGCAAAGCACCCAATGTAGTTCCCGATTTTGCAGAAGTGTATTATTATGTACGCAACCCGAAACGGGAAGTGGCACAATCGGTTTTTGAGAGAGTGGTGAAAGCGGCAAAAGGCGCCGCACTCGGAACAGAGACCACAGTTGACTATGAGATCATCGGCGGCACACACGACCTGCTCTTGAATACCACGCTTGCGCAGGCCATGCAGAAAAACCTGGAGATGGTGGGTGGCGTTAGTTATACAAAAGAAGAAATGGCATTTGGTAAAAAGATCCAGGAAAGTTTTACCTATAAAGCACAACCCGTTGAAACCGCAGCAACCATCAAACCGCTTAAAACAAAAGCCGATGCAGGCGGTGGCTCTTCTGATGTGGGCGATGTGAGTTACCTCGTACCAACGATTGAAATGAGCGCTGCTACGTGGATACCAGGTACGCCGGCCCATAGCTGGCAAGCTGTTGCCTGCGGCGGAACAGAGATCGGCACGAAAGGAATGATGGTGGCTGCAAAAACAATGGCATTAACCGCGCTTGATCTTTTTACCGATGCAGTGCTTCTTTCCAAAGCAAAAGAAGAGCAGAAACAGGTGAAGGGAGATTACCAGTATAAAGCATTACTGGGCGACCGCAAGCCAGCACTGAATTACCGGGATTGATGATCGCCTGTTTTGTAAACAAAAAAAATGGATGACCGAGCTCGAAAAATACATACAAAACAGTTTTGCCGTCAGCAAAGAAGACCTGTCAAAAATCAGCGCTTTTTTTAAACCGGTACTGCTGAAAAAAAACGATCATTTTTTAAAGACGGGCCGTTATTGCGACAGGCTGGGTTTTGTACAAAGCGGGCTGATCAGGGAATATGTAACTATTGACGGAAAAGAAATAACAAAATGGATTTCTACGCAGGGTTATTTCGTGGTTGACCTGTCCAGTTTCCTTTTTCACCGGGCCGCAAGATGGAATATACAGGCGCTTACAGATTGTGAACTCTATGTCATCGATCAAAAAGATTACCAGCAGATCGGTAATGTAATACCCAGCTGGCCCGAACTGGAGAAACTTTTTATCGCCAAATGTTTTACTGTGCTGGAAGACCGCATCCTCACGCATTTATCGATGACGGCCGAACAACGTTACCAGCAGCTTTTTACCTACAACAAAGAATTGTTTAACCAGGTGCCCCTTCAATACCTGGCATCCATGCTGGGCATGACCCCCGAAACCCTGAGCAGGTTAAGAAAAAAATCCATTGGCTGAATTTCTTGATTTATGTCAAGAGCAGGCGCTGATTTTGTGATGAGCTTTGTGTTGTTCTTTTAAACAACAAATCAATTTCTCCAAACACATTTAAAAATGAAAAGCATCAACCACCATGCACCTGTTCAGTGCAGCAAAACCATCACCATCCATGCAGGTATCGAAAAAGTATGGGAAATTATGACGAACATCCATCAATGGGCAGCATGGCAAACCGATATCAGTGATCCGGTATTAAAAGGCAGCTTACAGGCCGGAACCGGTTTCGACTGGAAAACAGACGGTGCAAAAATTCATTCCGTTCTGCATACGGTTGAGCCATACCAACATTTTGGCTGGACCGGAAAAACATTCGGCATATTTGCCATTCATAACTGGACTTTGGAAGAAAAAGGCGGCACAACCCTGGTGACCGTTGATGAAAGTATGGAAGGTCTGCTGACAAAGGTCTTCAAAAAATCATTCAACCGGAATCTGGAAAAAGGAATGGAGAAGTGGCTGATGCTGTTAAAAGCAACCTGCGAAAAACAGTAAACTCAAATGCAGGGTATGCTATCAGCAGGTATCATACTGCTTATTGCCGACAACCTGTTCACTTTCTTCCTTCCACCACCCGTTTGTATTTTTCCATATCGATCGCTTTTTCACTTTTGGCGATGATGACCGTGGCGATGGTATTGCCGATCATATTTGTCAATGCCCTGCCTTCGCTCATAAAACGATCCACCCCGATCAACAGCGCCAGGCCCTCGATCGGTATCACTTTCATAATGGTTAAAGTGGAAGTAAGCACGATAAAGCCGCTGCCCGTAACACCTGCAGCCCCTTTGCTCGTGATCATTAAAATGCCAATGATGGTTAATTCCTGGCCAAGCGAGAGATCGATATGGAATACCTGTGCAAGAAATATCGTAGCCATACTCAGGTAAATCGTTGTACCATCGAGGTTAAAACTGTATCCTGTCGGAATGATAAGCCCCACCACGCTCCTGTCGCAACCTGCGGCTTCCAGTTTCTCCATGATATTGGGCAATACTGATTCGCTGCTGCTGGCACCAAGTACGATCAATAATTCTTCTTTGATATATCCCAGCAGTTTCCATACGCTGAAGCCATAATAGCGGCCGATCAGGTTCAATACAATAAAAATAAATGCAAGCGATGTGAGATAATAACTCAGCAATAATTTTCCAAGTACGGCGAGGCTGCCAAAACCAAATTTCCCGATTGTAAAAGCCATACCCCCGAAAGCGCCAATGGGGCTAAACTTCATCACGATATGGATCACATTAAAGAACGCTTTATTCAGGTATTCAAAAAAGGAAACGAGTTTTTCTCCCCCTGTTTTCATCCTGGAAATGGCAATGCTGAACAGCACGCCAAAGAACAATACCTGTATCAGGTCGCCCTTGGCAAATGAATCGATGATATTGGTGGGAACGATATGCGAAAAGAATTCGCCCCAGTTCATATCCTTCGCGGCGCTGGTATATTTCTCGAGGTTTTCTTTGGGAAGATGATCAGTAGCGATCCCCGCGCCGGGTTTCAACACATTGGCTACAATGAGCCCTATGATCAGTGCGAAAGTGGTAACCACTTCAAAATACAGCAAGCCCTTTCCGCCAACCCTTCCCACTTTTTTTAAACTGCCTGCGCCCGTGATACCCAATACGATCGTGAGAAAGATCACAGGGGTGATCACCATCTTGATCATATTGATAAAGGTTTCGCTGATCAGCTTCGCCGTTGGCGCAAAAGAAGGAAACAACCAACCCACGAATACACCCAATGCAATACCGATCAATACCTGTACATACAATACTTTGAGATATTTCATGGGCGCGGGTTTGGTGAAAGCAAGCTACAAAAAAGTCCATAGACCAATCCGGCTTGCCCTGCACCAATTCAGCGGGTTAACCGGATCATCGATGGACCATCTGTAAAAAATCAAATTCACGCATCGGTTTTCTCAGGGCGCATCTGCGGGAACAGCAATACATCCTGGATAGAAACCTGGTTCGTCATCATCATACACAACCTGTCGATACCGATACCGATACCCGAGGTTGGCGGCATACCATATTCGAGTGCGCGCAGAAAATCGTGATCGATATACATGGCTTCATCATCCCCGCGTTCCATCAGTTTGGCCTGTTCCTCAAACCGCTCCCGCTGGTCGATGGGGTCATTCAGTTCTGTATAAGCATTTGCAATTTCTTTCCCGTTCACCATCAGTTCAAAACGTTCTACCAGGCCGGCTTTGCTGCGGTGTTTTTTGGTAAGCGGGCTCATCTCTACCGGGTAATCGATAATGAATGTAGGCTGTACATATACATGTTCACTGGTGGCACCGAATATTTCATCGATCAGTTTTCCTTTACCGATATTCCCGGGCACATCAATTTTCAGTTGCTTACAAACTTCTCTTAATCCTGCTTCATCCATCCCGCTTACATCGATCCCTGTATTTTCTTTGATCGCATCGTGAATACTGATACGCTTATACGGCGCTTTGAAGTTGATGATCTTATCACCCAAAGGCACATCCGTTGTACCATGCAGCGCTACCGCGATCTTTTCAAATAGCTGCTCGGTTGTTTCCATCATCCAGAAATAATCCTTGTATGCCGTGTACCATTCCAGCACGGTGAACTCGGGGTTATGTGTTCTGTCCATCCCTTCATTACGGAAGTTGCGGCTGAATTCATATACCCAGTCGAACCCGCCTACGATCAGGCGTTTCAAATACAGTTCATTGGCAATACGCAGGTAAAAAGGAACATCCAGTGCATTATGGTGCGTAACAAAAGGCCTCGCAGCAGCACCGCCGGGAATGGCCTGCAGTACTGGGGTGTCCACTTCCAGTGCACCATGGGCATTCAAAAATTCACGGATGGTATTAATGAGTTTGGTGCGCTTGAGAAAAGTGTCTTTTACATCCGGGTTGATAATGAGATCGGCATAACGCTGGCGATAACGGAACTCAGGATCGGTAACCGCATCAAATACATTTCCTTCTTCGTCGCGCTTGGTAACCGGCAAAGGTTTGAGCGATTTGGTAAGCAGCGTTAAGGATTGTGTATGGATAGAAGTTTCACCGGTTTTGGTGACAAAAACAAATCCCGTTACCCCGATGATATCGCCAAGATCAAGGCCATGTTTCACCACATTGTCCCAGAAAGATTTGTCTTCGCCCGGGCAAAGGTCATCCCGTTTTACGTATAACTGGATCAGGCCCTTGCTGTCCTGTATCTTGATAAAGAAAACTTTTCCTTTATCATTGATGCTCATGATGCGGCCCGCCACGCAAACGGAAGCGAAGTGCTCTTTGGTTTCTTCACTGAATGCTGCTTTGATATCGGCAGAAAAATGCGAAACGGGATAAAGCGGCGCTGGATATGGATCGATACCCGCTTCCTGCAGCTTTACCAGTTTTTCCCGGCGTATCAACTCCTGCTCCGACAAATGTGTATGGCTCATATACTGATTACTTGAAAGTGGGCAAAATTAACTGTTTTGGGGAGAATGTACCTTGTGAAAGCTTGCCGGTTTTGCAGTAGCATCTGTCTGTTCAGTACAAACCTCTTGCGACGGTCTTATTGTTTTGGCGGCACTGATTGATAAACATCCGGGTTATGCAGCTGCATAAAGCGTGGCACGATTTCTTCCGGCAAAGGTTTCCAGCCGAACTGTGCGTACAGGCCATGTGCATCGCGGGTTGCCAGCACCCATCTGCGTAGGCCCTGCAGATCGGGATGCGCATGAATGGTTTGTACCAGCCATTTGGATAAACCTTTACCGCGGTGTTCGGGCAAAATAAAAACATCCGCGAGATAGGCAAATGTCGCTTTATCGGTTACGAGTCTTGCAAAGCCAACCTGTTCATTCTGATGATACACGCCGAAACAAAATGAGTTGGCAACCGATCGTTCCACCACGGATAAAGGGATCTGTTTTGCCCAATAAGATTCTTCCGAAAGATAGCGGTGTATCATTGAAACATTCAGCAGGCCGGGATCGGTGCTGATCGAATATCCCTGTAATGGCAGATCGGTGGTATTATTCATGAAACAGTTTTTGGCTGATCTCTTTATGAGACAACACAAGTATATCTCCAGGCTGCATGCCATCGGCCGAGATAGATTCTATCCGGTAACGGATCAAACGCAAAGTCGGGAATCCCGTTGCAGCGGTCATTTTTCTTACCTGCCTGTTTTTCCCTTCCGTAAGCACCAGCCTTATCCAGGGTGCAGGTATTTCTTTCCGGTAACGGATAGGCGGTATGCGTATCGGCACATGCGGTTCCGTTATAAATAAAGATGCTTTTGCCTTCCGGGTGGTGATGGTTTTTCCATCTACTGATATCCGAACGCCTTGTTCCAGTTGTTGCAGTGCGGCAGTTGTGATCGCGCCATCCACCTGCACCCAGTATTCACGTTCATGAGCAAAACCCGGATTCAGCAAACGGTGGTTCAGTTTTGTATCATTGGTAAGTAATAACAAACCTTCGCTGTCGTAATCCAGCCTGCCAACAGGATAAACATCTTTCGGCACCTGAAAAAAATCGGCAAGTGTTTTCTTTCCTTCCACTGGTGAAAACTGTGAAAGAACGAGATAGGGTTTGTAGATGATAAAATAAGAATGCATAGAAAAACAAAAGTCCCGCAGAAGCGAGACTTTGTATATGGATGGGTTAGTAAGTACAGGGAAATAAATTTCCCTACACAATATTAAAAAGACTTTTTACGAAAGCAAAAAATTTTTTAAACAAATTTATTAACATTTTCAGGGTATATGTGAATTGCAAAGCTGTTTTTCGTATTGTTTTACGCAGCACTGAAGAGATGTTTGGCTGAGTTAATTTTAACTGTATGATTTTTTATTTCGCGGAAACATTGATGAATAAAGGGTTTCAGCAGAATGAATTTTTTATGTGCGTATTGTTTCAACTGTTTGCTGTTGTTGTTTTTTATGGTGCGGTTTCATATTACCGGGGGCTAAAAAGGCGTTAAAAATAATTTTGCTTACCGGGTATCATTACCTTTGATTTTATCAAAAAACAGCGTTTATGAAGTTTCCCGCACCTGTTTCGGTACAATGGATCGGAGATCTGATACATGCAGAGATCGCAGGCAATACTGCCGCATCTGTGAGCGGTATCAATGAAATTCATAAAGTGGAAAAAGGTGATCTCGTATTTGTGGATCATCCGAAATACTATGAAACCTGCTTGAACAGTGAAGCCGATTTTATCATCATCAATACAAAAGATGTTTCTATTCCCGATGGAAAAACCATCCTGGTGGTTGATGAACCATTTGAAGCATACCTTACCATCGTCAATCATTTCCGACCCTTTGTTCCCGCCGCACAAACAATCAGCAGCGATGCGGTAGCGGGTGAAGGAACGGTGATCATGCCAAATGTTTTTATCGGCCCGGCAGTTACCATCGGTAAAAATTGTGTGATCCATCCGAATGTATCCCTGCTTGGTTATACCAGCATCGGCGACAATGTAGTGATCCAGGCAGGTGCCGTTATCGGCAGCGATGCATTTTATTATAACACAAAAAAGAACCGGCCCGTTTGGTATAAAAGGATGCAAAGCTGCGGATCGGTAGTCATTGAAAATGATGTAGAGATAGGCGCGGGCTGTACCATCGACCGCGGGGTTACTGCGGAAACCCGGATCGGTGCTGGCACCAAAATGGATAATATGGTTCATATCGGTCATGATACAACTGTGGGAAAAAACTGTCTCTTCGCGGCACAGGTTGGTATAGCAGGCGGAACGATCATTGAAGACGGCGTAACACTTTGGGGACAGGTTGGTGTAAGCAAAACGCTGACCATCGGCGCCAATGCAGTGGTGCTGGCACAAAGCGGCGTTCCTTCTTCGCTTGCAGGCGGCAAAACGTATTTTGGTTACCCGGCAGAAGATGCATCCCTGAAAAGAAGGGAGCTCGTATGGATCAAACGCATCCCTGAATTGTGGAAGAAAGTAATGGAAGGATAAACCAGCCATACTTTTACCCGGCCGGTTTATCCTTATCCACTTTCTTGAGGTAGTAATTGCCCTGAAGTTTTGTTTACAACCTACTTATCCCTGATTTTTGATCGCAGCTATTTTTTGCGACGTTGCGGCATCACCCGGTTTTAACTGCAATAATTTCTCATAGGTTTTGATCGCCTGTTCTTTTTGTCCGCTGGCGATATATGCATCCGCAAGACTATCATATACATTTGGATCGGCGGGATAGAATAGCGTATTCAGCTTAAATACTCTGATTGCCCTTTGATACTCTTTCGCAGCAAGCAGTACATAACCCAGTGTGTTGAATTCACCCGAATGCCTGCACAGGGGTTTCAATACCGCCACAGTTTTTTCTGATATTGCCGTACCATTTTCCGCTTCATATAGTTTTTCATTCCTTAGCCATTCATTTACGGCTTTATAGCGTGGCAGGTAGTTTTCCTTTTTCAGTATCGCAAGCAGGTCTTTCTCGAGTGAAATTTCGGGCGCTTCTACAATACGTCCCAGTTCTTTATCCGGAGCGTATACAATGATGGTGGGCACATGATGGATATTCAACCCACGTTCTTCGTGCTGCGGGCTTTGTTTATACCGTTCCCGGTTATTGTCAACAAAAATAAGATGCACCGATGCTGTATCCATACCTGCATCGTGCAGTATGTGTAAAAGCCGCGGAACTTCGCGCCTGCTGTCGCCGCACCAGCTTCCAAGAAAAACATCGATCCTTTTTTTCCTGAGCAGGGGCCGCAATTGTGCAATGGATGCCGTATCGCCGATATATGATTGGTAAGATTGTTCATACCAGCTTTTGTATGCAGGAGCCTGTAATACAGCGATTGGTCTGTGTCCCAGCAGGATTGACTCTTGAGAAGAATTTGTTTGAGCAGAAACAAAGGGGGTTACCGAAGGTATATGCGGACGTGAGCAGGCGGCCAGCAGCATAAATGCCATGGCAACCATGAATGTATTTTTCATGACAAAGTGTTTAGGTAATCAATAAATGAGAATACCCCACACAGGCAGCTTATTGCCCGGCGGGAAAATCAACAGGTATGTTACTTAACACTTCGGAGGATGAAAAATGCCTTTTGTAAACAAGGAAGCATGAAAGAAAAGCATTGCATTGTTTTTTACAGAAGAAAAAACAAGCGGGGCATTTTGAAAACGGTAGGCATCGGTGCAGGTGTATTTCCAGTCTGCTTTCAGCGAGATATCTTTTTGCTTATCGGGCCGGTCGGGTGCAACGGGAACTGCATCGTCATCCATGATGCGGTTACAATCACAAAAGCGAGGATCGCTGTTGGTGAGTACCCGGATAGAACAATCTGCATAAGCCATTAATTTGGCAATATGCGGTGCATACAGCGAAAGGGATAATAATATGACGAGTGCCTGTTTCAAGAATAACCTGCTTACAAGTTATGTCTTTTCTTCAGCTCTCCGCTGATACGCCTGATGGAATCTTCAAAAGCCGTGTATTGAAATTGCGGGAACCGGCTGGTGAGCCTGCTGTTTTCAAACCTTACCCTGGCCCTGGCCGTTTTGGAGGTTTCTTTGGTAAGCAGCGGATCTTTCCCTGTAAAAAAAGATTTGATCGCTTCCAGCCTCCATACAATACCGGCCAGGAAGGGTGTTACTTTTCGGTAAGGTGGTTTTCTCCCAAACGCTTTCGCAATCGAAGTAAATACCTCGCGGTATGATAAGTTATGACCGCAAAGGATAAATCGCTGTGCCGATGCATCGGCCTCCATCAGCAGTACCATTGCTTTCACCACATCGGTCACATCCACAAAACCACCCGTACCTTCGGTGTACCAGGGAAATTCGTCATAAGCCGATTTAAAAATTTCGGAAGAACCCTTTTCCCAATCGCCCGCACCGAGAATGATCACGGGGTTCACGATCACCGCATCCAAGCCCTCACCAATGCCCCGCCATACTTCCATTTCTGCGAGATATTTGGTTTTGCCGTATTCGCTGTTACTGGTTTCTTCCGACCAGTTCATGGTTTCATCGATGGGTTTGTCTTCCCGTATCCGGCCCAGTGCCGCCACTGAACTTACAAAAACCATTTTCCGTATGCCCGCATCGATACAGGCATCCACAATATTTGCAGTGCCATTCACATTGGTGGCATGCAGCTCTTTTTTCTTTTTGGGATTGAATGAAACGGTTGCCGCACAATGGTACACTTCTGTAATACCCTGCATGGCTTTTTCAAGAGAAAGGATATCAAGGATATCACCCTGTATCCATTCAGCTTTTTCGCTTTGTGCAAATACGGGGATGGAGGAGCGATACAAAGCACGAACCTGTTTACCGGAGGCCACCAGTGCCGTTACGAGGTGTGAACCAACCAGTCCGCTGGCGCCGGTTACAAGGATCATACATTGTATTTTAACGAAGATAAGATGGAGAAACCAGAAGCACCCTTACCGTTCATTATCCGCTTTTAATTCGCACATTTCGCACAAACACCGCTTACCACAAGATCGGTTTGTGTGGAACGGAAACCTTCGGGAAGTTTCACATCCGGGGTGGTGATATTATCAAGGCAGTATGTGGTTCCGCAAACATCACACATAAAATGTACATGGTTATCGTGGTGATGGCCTTCGGTACAGGCATCTTTGCACAATGCGTAGCGTACAGAATTGTCGGATGTGGGAATGGTATGAATAATGCCTTTCTCAACAAAAGTCTGTAACGTGCGGTAAATGGTAACCCTGTCGAATTCCGTTCCGCTCTGGTGTTCGATATCCGCATGGGCAAGTGCACCCTTTGCTTTTACAAAAAGCTCGAGTATTTTTTTACGGCTGTCGGTAATGCTCAGCTGGTTTTTTTTCAGCGTTTCGATGATACTGTACATCATACCCTTTTATTGTGGGTTATTACTAAAGATGCCATTGGCGAAATTCCCTGCACCGTTTTTTTCGGCCAGCAGTTCGGCGATATCTTTTTTCAATCTTTCCAGTTCTGCCTGCTTTAACCCGTCGTATACCTGTCCTCGCACTTTTCCAGACTTATCAACGAGGGCAAAAAACTGCGTATGCATAAACTGGTCTTCTATCTTTTCTACATTGTTCTTGGGATCATCCAGCAGGTAAGAGCTGCGGGCCATCTGGTAAAGGCTGTCTTTTCTTCCTGTGAGAAAAACCCATTTCGCGGTATTCACTTTCAGCGAATCGGCGTAGTGTTTCATCCGCGGAACAGAATCGGTTTCAGGATTGCAGGTATGCGAAAGGATCAGGAAGCCGGGTTCGTTTTTAAACGATTCATAGATGCCTTTCATATTGGTATTCATTTTTGGGCAGATGCCTTTACAGGTGGTAAAAAAATATTCCACCACCGTTACTTTTCCCAGCATATCACGGTCGGTAAAAGGCAGGCCATCCTGTGTTTTGAATACAAAAGGTTTTACATAACTGATCACGGGCAGTTTCTTCTTCCAGTTATCCGTGCCGCGAAAAAGAAAATAATAAAAGGCTGCTACCAACACCACAAAAAAAACCAGGTAGCCGATCGTTTTCCTGCTCATATATATTCTTGTGCGGGCAAAGGTACAGCGCATCTTTTGTTTAAACCGGGAATCGCAAAGAGGGTTAAATATTTTGCAACAATGTTGCAATGTTGTAAGTTTGCCCTCTATGAAATGGCATATCAACTGGGACGCATTGGGGATCACCACATCGGTGGCCTGTGCCATTCACTGTGCACTGCTTCCATTGTTTCTGAGCACTCTTCCTTTATTCGGGGTGAATATTATTGAGAATACGGCATTTGAATATGGAATGATCGGATTGGCCTTTTCGATCGGTTCCTATTCCTTTTACCATGGTTACCGAAAACACCACCACAGCCTTCGGCCTTTTTTATTATTCAGCGCCGGTATGGCCTGCCTGCTGGCGAAAATGCATTGGCATGAGTGGAAATTATGGCTGCTGCTGCCTGCGGTGATATGTATTGTGACCGCCCATTTCTTTAATTTCCGGATGTGCCGGGTTCATAACCATGCACACAGTGATGATTGTAATCACTGAGGAGCGCCGAAATACTAACTGAAAAAATGCTGAACAATCAAACAGATACTGTTCATTGTTCAGCATTCTTTGTTCACGATTCGCTATTCTTTACCCGATCGTATAACTCATCCCGCCATCCTTTTCATCTTTCAGCTGGATACCAAGTGCAATAAGTTCATTCCGGATCTTATCGCTGGTCACAAAATCTTTCCTGCCTTTGGCTTCTTTGCGGATATCGATCAGTAATTGCAAAACCCCTTCCAGTTTTCCATCATCGCCCTCCCTTTCGCTCTTCAAACCAAAAATATCTTCCACAAAAAGTTTTAACTGTTTTTTCAGGAGCATTACCGTTTCAGATGCAAGGGCATTTGCAGGAAGGTGTTTGTCTTTCACCGAATTGATCACCGACACCAGTTCAAACATATTTGCCAGTACTTTGGCCGTGTTCAGGTCATCATCCGTAAATTCTTTGAATTCATGTACCAGTTTCTGCACTTTTCCATCAAGCGTTTTATCTGCAGCAGGCTGCGCTTCTTTTACAACCCAGTTGGTCAATGCCCACTCCACGGCTTCCATCAATCGTTTCAACGCTTTTTCAGAAGCCTGTAAAGCCTCATTGCTGAAATCAAGTGTTCCGCGGTAATGACTTTGCAGGATAAAGAAACGGATGGTCATGGGATGATACGGCTGCTCGAGCAATGGATGCGAGCCGCTGAACAGTTCGCTCAGCTTGATCACATTGTTATAGCTCTTCCCCATCTTGCGGCCATTGATGGTGATCATGTTATTATGCATCCAGTACCGGGCCGGCATTTTATGGTTGCAAACGGTGCTCTGTGCGATCTCGCATTCGTGGTGCGGGAACTGGAGGTCCATTCCGCCACCGTGTATGTCGAATTCTTCACCGAGGTATTTGGTGCTCATCGCCGAACATTCGATATGCCAGCCGGGAAACCCTTCCCCCCAGGGGCTTTGCCAGCGCATGATATGCTCAGGCGGTGCATTTTTCCAGAGCGCAAAATCACTTTTGTTTCTTTTCTCATCCTGGTTATCGAGGTCGCGGGTACTTTCGATCTGTTCTTCGAGCACACGGCCGCTGAGGATGCCATAGGGTTGCCCTTTCTGGGAATAATCGGTATTGTATTTTTCTACATCGAAATACACTGAGCCGTTTATCTCATATGCATATCCATCAGCGATGATCTTTTTGATCATCTCTATCTGTTCCACAATATGACCTGTAGCAGTTGGTTCGATACTGGGGGGTAAATTATTGAGGCGATCCATGGCCCAGCGGTACAGGTTGGTGTATTTCTGTACCAGTTCCATGGGTTCCAGTTTTTCAAGAACGGCTTTTTTACTGATCTTATCCTCTGCTTCACGGCCCTCCTCTTCAAAATGGCCCGCATCGGTAAGGTTGCGCACATACCTCACTTTATATCCATTGTGCAGCAAGTAGCGGTACAATACATCGAAAGTTACATATGGGCGGGCATGACCGAGATGGCTTTCGCCGCTTACGGTTGGTCCGCACACATACATACCCGCATAAGGTGGATTAATGGGTGTGAATGTTTCTTTCTGACGGGTGAGTGAATTGTATATTTTCAGTGACATAGAATGGTGGTGCTGGTTTGAAAAAAGATGCGTGAAACCCGGAATGGTCCGGAATAAAGGAAACTGCCGGTCAACAGCAACAGCAGCAACAACTGTATATGGGTGTGTAACTCATCCGGCAGCGAAGATATTTTATTTTTTCAAAAGAAGGTCGGTTACCAACAGAATATGATCGCTCAGGTCTTCATCCACCATTTCGAACTGCTTTACTTCAAAACTGCGGTCGGGCAGGATATAATCGATCCGCAAAGTGGGGGCGAGGGAAATAAAAGTTCTGCCGATGGCAAAGCCTTTCTGTAAAAAGGCATCCTGTCTCTCGCCGCGGATATGAAAATACGTGTAAGAATTGGGCACATCATTAAAATCGCCGCAGATCACTGAGCGATAAGGGCTCTTATCGAGCGCATCCCTTACCATATTGGATTGAATGCCGCGCCTGCTGAAAGCCAGCTTCATTTTGCGGAAAAGGTTGAGCGAGGCAGAAAGCGTTTCTTCGTCCTGCTCGCGTATTTTTTCCATGTCATCATAGTCATTCTTTTTGAATTTGAATGATTGCAGGTGCGTGGTGTATATGCGCAGGGTATCGCTGCCTTTTACAATATCTGCATAAATCAGGCTTTCTGCCACGGGGTAAGCCATCCGGCCTGTATCAATAATCGGGTAGCGGGAGAAAATAATACAGCCCGACTGGTAATTGCCCGCACGCTGGTAATCTTTCGAAAAATAATGATAGGGATATTGTTTGCGGAAGAGAGAGATATTGTCTGAAACGGTTGCTGTATTAAACTCCTGCATACAGATCACATCCGGCTGCAGTTTGATCAATGCATCGGCAATCTGCGAGGGCGCCAGCTTTTTGATGTCCCTGTTTTTTGAAAGCCCATTAAAACTCTGCACATTCCAGTCGGCAATGCGTATCGCATTTTCATGGCGTTTTTTACTGAACCCGGCACCCGGGTGCCAGGCAAACACAACCGGTATCTGCTGCCAGCCTGCAACCAGTGAGACCAGTGGCAGCCATATAAGACGTGGCTTTACAAGTAACCAGAAAATACTAAAAAAAATCAGGACCAGTATCAGATAAGGTACGATCAACCCGGTAAAACCGGTTGGCCACCATTTGGCCGGATTATTATATGGCGATAAACATGCAAGAAAAAAACAAACGGATACGACCGCATTGATCGTGATAAAAACTGTTTTGGCTGCACGGCGAAAAAAACTTTTTGCCATACCACAAAATACGGAAAATGAACTATTGAATTCTGAACAAGGGCAAAGAAGATGAGTGGTGAATGGTGAATGGGCAGTGGTGATGGATTTAAAGTCAGAAGTTAAGAGTTAAAAGTCGATAGTTAAACCAACCTCTATCAACTATTTTAACCCCTTTACCCTTTTTAACCACCTCTGTACATTCAGTGGCGAATGAATCAAATCAAAAGTAAAAAGTCGAAAGTCAAAAAAAATGGCGGTCAGAGATCCTCATTGCTCGCTTTTTTCAGGAATTCTTTTTCTTCATCGCTCAAAAACTGGTACCCTTCCTGGTTGATTTTATCGAGAATGGCATCCAGCCGCTGTTGGGTAACATTGGGTTTTTTCTCGAAAGGTTTTTTTGTGGCTTTGTAGTGAAGTTTATCTTTCGCCGATTTTTTCGTTTGTTTTTTCTCGGGATTGAATAAGTCATCCAGCCAGTTTACCAAACGGATCATCCATGCGCCCCAGTCGCTCCCTCGGCGTAACTGCCGGATATAAAAATAGCCGATCGCCGCGCCCGATAAATGTGCGGCACCGATACCTGCATTACCGGTTGCAAGGGTTGCAAAATCGATGGCCACGAATACCAGGGTAAGTACCCATAACGGGATACCTCCGTTAATGAGTGGAAAGATCCGGTAATCAGGCGCCAGCGTAGTGGTTGCCACAGCAACTGCCATTATTGCCGCACCGGAACCCATCAGCGGTTGCGTGGCTGCCAGGTTCCTCTCCAGTACCGGGACAAGATTATTCGAAAGAAGAAAAACAATTGCTCCTACAAAACCTCCATATAAAAAAACCGGGATGAGGTGACTGTTACCGGTAAGATCCTGGAGAATATATCCAAAACACCATAACCAAAGACAGGTACTGATGAGGTGCCAGATAGAATGGTGGGTGAACATATATGTGAGAAGGGTCCATGGCCTTGAAGCAAGTGTATCCGGTGATGCAGGAAGGGTGAACCAGTTCAGTATCTGCCGGTAAAAAAAATCTTCCGGGATATCCGATAAATAATAAATGATTTTGATAAAGTTCAATATCACAAATAACAATGCCACAACCGCGAAAAGGAATACGAGTGCGTTGTTATCCTGCCCCAGAAGGATATTCCGGTTTGTTTTATATTGTCGCGTCATGCCGCTGGTATTGATCCTTTAATAAAACGTTTTTTTATTGGTTTTGTTCCAGGTGATCACGATCAGCAACCCCACGATGGCGCCCCCCACATGCGCCCAACGCGCCACATTATCCCCCGCTGAGTTGCGCAATGCGAAATACAGTTCATATCCAAAGTATAAAAGCCCGATCCATTTGGCTTTCACCGGTACCAGGAAATAAATATAGAGATAGGTATTGGGGAACAGGTAAACAAATGCCGCGAGTACACCGAATACAGCACCACTGGCGCCGATGGTGCTGGTGTTGAGGCTGTCGAGATAAAATTCGGTAATGCGGTTGTATACCTGCGACAGGATGGCTGTATTGTCGGGGTTCGACTGGATAAAGGCGATCAGTTCATCCCTTCTTTCATAGTGGAGGCCATTGTTATGTTTCAATATAAAATTGATAATGCCATCGATATTATAACTGTGTGTACCGGCTTGGGAGATGGCCGCATAATCTTTTACCAACGGCATCAGTTCCACATTCAGGAAAAGCAAGTGTATCAAAGCCGCGCCAAGCCCGCAGATAAGGTAAAAAGTGAGAAACCGTTTCGAACCCCAGAGGTTTTCCAACACGGAGCCAAACATCCAGAGGGCAAACATATTTCCGAAAATATGACCAAAATCGCCATGTAAAAACATATGCGTGATCAACTGCCAGGGTTTAAACAAACTGCTTTGCCAGGCATGCAGGGCAAACATGTCTTCGATGGAAAAAGGAAGACTGGGCCCCTTCAACGTATTCTGTGCCAGAAAAACAAGCCCGTTTATGATGAGCAGGTTTTTAACGATGGTGGGCAGTATTTCAAATCTGCTGGGTCTGAATTCTGTCATATCACCCCCTTCCAGGGAATTAAATGGTTTATGAATTATTTATGGTTTCCGTTTTAACTGCACTACGTTTTCGATATGCAGTGTATGCGGGAACATATCAACCAGCTGTATTTTTTCCACGCTGTATTTTTCATCAAGCAGGGCCAGGTCGCGCGCCTGTGTGGCTGGATTGCAACTTACATAAACCACCGTTGGCGCTGCGATATCAAGCAGTTTTTTAACCAATTTTTCGTGCATCCCTGCCCGTGGCGGATCAGTGATGATCACATCAGGGCTGCCATGTGCCGTAAAAAAAGCATCGTCACAAATATCGATCACATCCCCCGCGAAAAATGAAGCCTGTTCCAGTTTGTTGAGTGCCGCATTTTTTTTGGCATCTTCAATTGCATCGGGCACCATCTCTACCCCGATCACTTTTTTTGCCATCCTGCTTACAAAAATACCAATGCTGCCTGTACCGCAATACAGGTCGTACACGGTCTGCGTACCATCCAGTCCGGCAAAATCGCGGGTTACCCTGTATAATTTTTCTGCCTGCCGGGTATTGGTCTGGAAAAAAGATTTCGGGCTGATGATAAAGGAAAAATCTTCCAGTTTTTCAATGATATGGCCTTTGCCATGATATACAACCGGTTCCTGGTCGAACAAACTGTCGTTGCGCTTGGTATTGATGGTATACAGCAATGTGGTGATCTGCGGAAACTGCTGC
Source organism: Chitinophagaceae bacterium (assembly GCA_004028765.1). GTDB lineage: Bacteria > Bacteroidota > Bacteroidia > Chitinophagales > Chitinophagaceae > Sediminibacterium. The sequence goes on from SAIX01000101.1 coordinate 26,351, forward strand.
AGCATCTGATCGAGCAGGGCTTTTCGTTTGCCTGCATCTTCATATCCAAAAACCACATTCACCATCAATTCCCCCGTAATGGTATTGCGCACCACCATATTCCGTAACCAGCCCTGGTGCAGGCGGTGGTCATAAAAAGGCATCCCATGGTCAATAGCAAAACCCGCTGCTGTTTTGCGTAATAAATTGGTGGGCTCTTCCTGCAGGTGGCATGTATCGATAGCAACCACTTTATCAAAAAAACCGCGCGCATGAAAACCTGCTGCACCGCTATGGTCGTTGGGATCGATGCCTTCGGCCTTCATTTTCTGGAACGCTTCTGTGGGGATATACTTGCCTGTGGCGAAAGTATACTCGAGTTTGTTGCGGTAATAACGGGTGATATCCGCGCCGATAATCGGTTGGATTTGCGGCAATGGTATTTTCGCAATACGCGTAAGGTTATCAGTTACCTGTTTCTGTTTATACACCAACTGTTTTTCGTAGGGAAGCATTTGCCACTGGCAGCCACCGCATACACCAAAGTGCTCACAAAAAGGCTGTTGCCTGTCGGGAGATGGCGTATGCAACTTAATGGCATGTCCCTCTGCCCAATCGCTTTTATTCTTCGATAGCTGAACATCCACCACATCGCCCGGAACAGCGCCTTCAATGAACACGACTTTTCCCTCCACCCTGGCGAGCGACCGGCCCTCTGCGGCATAATCCTCTACCGGGATATTTTCGAGTATGACCCTTTTTTTCTGTTTTCTCACGCGGCAAAGGTAACCCCTGCGGGGATGCGGGAAACAGAATCATTCTAACCCATCAAAGCTTTTTGACAGAGGTTTAACCTGCCCGAAAGCTGATTTTCTTACATTTACTTTTTATTGTAAGTGAATTATATGAAGCTTGTTTTACTGATCGCTGTATTTTTTGGGGCAACCTCCATTACCGTTGCTCAAAAGCCGGCTTCGCCTGCAGGCAAAGCGGCACCTGCCACAGCGGAGCCCAAAGGAAGAAATATACCCATTACCTTAACACCCCTGAAAAACTGTAAGGTATACCTCGGCAGTTATTATGGTAAATCAAAAGCGCTGGTGGATTCGGCCTACCTCAACGAAAAAAGCCAGGGTGTTTTTAAAGGAAGTACCAAACTAACCGGGGGTATCTATTTCGTGGTTTCACCGCAATATACCATCCAGTTTGAATTGCTGATGGATAAGGACCAGCACTTCAGTATCGTTGCGGATACTGCATTTAAAGAGCGTGCACAGATCACCGGGTCGCGTGAGAACGACCTGTACAAAGCCTACTCTGCATTTATGAATGAGAAGGGCCCCAGAAAAGCGCAACTCGATGCACAATATGCTGCTGCCAAAACAAAGGAAGATTCTGCGAGACTCGCCAAAGAGATCACGCAGGTTGGTAAAGAGATCAGCGATTACCAGAACAATGTGATCAAAACACAGCCAAAATCGATGCTGGCCATGCTGTTTAATACTTTGAAGCGCCCCGAAGCTCCGGCCATACCGGTTGTGAATGGCAAAAAAGATTCCACCTATCCGTATCGGTACGTAAAAGAACATTACTGGGACAATGTATCTTTTGAAGACGACCGGCTTTTGCGCACCCCTTTTTTTGAACCCAAGCTGGATGATTATTTCAAAAACCTGGTATCCCCCGAACCTGATTCGGTGATCGAAGAAGTGAAATACATCCTGCTCTCGGCAAGGCCCGGAAAAGAGATATATCCTTACCTGCTCACCAAGTTCACCAACAAATACATGAACCCCGAGTTTATGGGGCAGGATAAAGTATTTATTTATCTTTTTGAGAATTTTTATGCCAAAGGTGATACCACACTCCTGAACCCCGCTTCGCGGAAAACCGTGATAGAAAGGGCTTACAGTATGATGGCCAATCAGCTTGGTCAGGCTGCACCGGCACTTGATCTTACCGATACTACCGGGGCAACCAAATCACTCTACACAATCAAATCCCCGTTCACTTTTGTGGTATTCTGGGATCCCAACTGCGGGCATTGCAAGGAAGAGGTACCCAGGCTCGATTCCTTGTATAAAAGCAAATGGAAAAGCAAAGGCGTAACGGTTTATTCCGTGAATATTTATGAGAATGAGATCCCTGCCTGGAAAAAATTCATCAAAGAAAAATCGCTCTCACCCGACTGGATACAGGCATATGAAACCAAGGAGGCGAAAACTGCGGTAGAAAAAGCCGGCAAGCCCAATTTCAGGCAGTTGTATGATATTTATAAAACACCCACGATGTACCTGCTCGATAAAGACAAACACATCATCGCCAAAATGCTGAGCCTCGAACAGTTTGATGACCTGATAGAAGCCAAACGAAAAGCGATGAAATAAGTAAACATGATTTCAATAAAAAAGCCGGTTAGAAAATGAACCGGCTTTTTTATTGGGATACATTATCATTTTATCATTGTACCTCTTTCACCACATTCCAGATCACTTTGGGCTTACCGAGTGTATAATAGTGCAGTACCGGTACGCCAAACTGTTTCAGTTCCTTGCTTTGCTGCACCAGCCATTCGGTTCCCACCTGCTCGCATTCCTGGTCGGTTTTGCATTTGAGAATGGCATTCGACAAATCTGTAGGAATATCCACATGAAAAATACGCGGCAGTACCGATAATTGTTTTTTATTGGTGATGGGTTTTAACCCCGGAATGATGGGAACCGTGATACCAATATCGCGGCAGGCTTTTACAAAATCATAAAACTTCTGGTTGTCGAAAAACATCTGTGTCATGATATATTCTGCACCTGCATCCACTTTTTGTTTCAAACGGTTCAGGTCGATCTCGAGATTGGGTGCTTCAAAATGTTTTTCGGGATAACCGGCCACACCCATACAAAAGCTGGTTTTGCCGCCGTTCTTAATGTCTTCATCCAGGTAAATACCATTGTTCATGCTGCTTACCTGCTGCAACAGTTCAATCGCATAATGGTTACCGTCTTTTTCAGGTTCAAAAGCTGCTTCATTTTTTGCCGCATCACCGCGAAGAACGAGGACATTATCGATACCAAGAAAATCCAGGTCAATCAGTGCGTCCTCTGTTTCTCTTTTGGTAAAACCGCCGCAGATGATATGCGGCACCGCATCCACCCTGTAATGGTTCATGATGGCGGCGCAAATACCTACCGTTCCGGGGCGTTTGCGCACTTCCACTTTTTCAAAAGTGCCATCCGCCTTTTTCTTGAACATGGTTTCACTGCGGTGATAGGTAACATTGATCCAGGAAGGTTTGAATTCCATCAGCGGATCAAGATGGTCGTATAAGGAAGAGATTGTTTTTCCTTTCAGGGGCGGCAACACTTCGAATGATACCAGTGTTTCTTTCGCCTGTTGTATATGTTCTGTGATCTTCATAAACAGTTTTACGGAATTGCTGTGCAAACGGGTAATGAAATTGCTGCAAGATACAACCTGCCACCTTAAAAACAGTTGTTAAGATGGCCGCAAACCTTATATTACAAAAGCATAAGCCCTATTTTTGTCAAAAGGAAAGCAGTGAGCCTTACCATACATACAAAGGATCTTGTAAAAAGTTACAAAGGACGTACTGTTGTGCGCCATGTTTCGATTGATGTGAAACAGGGCGAGATCGTGGGTTTGCTTGGGCCAAACGGTGCAGGGAAGACCACAACTTTTTATATGGTGGTGGGGCTGATCAAACCGGATGAGGGGCGTGTTTTTTTAAATGAAGAAGACATCACCAAACTCCCCATGTACAAGCGTGCGCAGATGGGGATCGGTTACCTGCCGCAGGAAGCAAGTGTGTTCAGGAAATTAACAGTAGAAGACAATATCCTTTCTGTACTGGAAATGACCAGGCTCACATCCGGTGAGCGGCAGCACAAACTGGAATCGCTGCTGGATGAATTTAACCTGCACCATGTGCGCAAAAACAATGGCGACAGCCTCAGTGGCGGTGAGCGCCGCCGCACAGAGAACGCGCGTGCACTTGCTGTGGACCCCAAATTTATTTTACTGGATGAACCCTTTGCCGGTGTTGACCCGATTGCGGTGGAAGACATCCAGGGCGTGGTGGCAAAACTGAAATACAAGAACATCGGTATCCTCATCACGGATCACAATGTAAATGAAACACTTTCCATCTGCGACAGGGCCTATCTGCTCATCGAAGGAAAAATATTCAAACACGGCTCTGCCGAAGAACTGGCAGACGATGCACAGGTGCGACGCTTATACCTCGGTACCAATTTTGAATTAAAGCGCAAAGACTGGATCATCGAAATGGGCAGGGAAGGCGCTGCAGGGCTGTAACATCCATCTTACCGGGCACAAAAGGATTCGATAATCTCGCCTCCATTCCTTATTTTGCTGATATTCCTTTACTATGAAACTGCTTAGCCCCGCCATATCGCGCCTCGCCCGGCTAAGGCATTGGCGAATTGAGCAATGGATCCATAACCCGGTCGATGCACAGCGCGAAGTATTGCAGGACCTGGTAACACACGGGCAGTATACAGAATTCGGCCGCAAACATGGTTTTAAAGAACTGTTCAGCATTCGCGAATTCAAGCAGCAGGTTCCGATCCAGGAATATGATGCCATCAAACCTTATATCGACCGTTTGTTTAACGGGGATGAAAACCTGTTATGGAATACACCCGTAAACTGGTTTGCCAAAAGCAGCGGCACCACCAGCGACAAAAGCAAGTTCATCCCCATCACGCAGGAAAGTCTTGAAGACTGTCATTTCCAGGCAGCCAAAGATGTGCTTACGATGTATTACAATTACAACAATGAAAGCGACCTGCTTACCGGAAAAGGACTCGTGATCGGCGGAAGTCACCAGATCAGTAAAGTGAATGAGGATATCCAGTTCGGCGACCTGAGCGCTGTACTGCTGCAGAACACACCCATGTGGGCCAACTGGATACGCACACCTGAATTATCGATCGCGCTGATGGATGAATGGGACCATAAGATCGAAAAACTGGCGCAATCAACCATTACAGAAGATGTCACTTCTATCTCAGGCGTTCCTACCTGGACAATGATATTACTGAAACGGATCCTCGAAATAACCGGCCGCTCCACCATCCGGGAAATATGGCCCAATCTTGAATTGTATATCCATGGCGGCGTTTCTTTTGTTCCTTACCGGGAACAGTTTGAAAAGATCATCGGTGAAGGTTGCCATTACCTTGAAATGTATAATGCAAGCGAAGGTTTTTTTGCAGCGCAGGATTCGCCGGATGAAGATGGCATGTTGTTATTTCTCAACCATGGTATCTTTTATGAATTTATGCCCGTGGAAGAATATGGCAAAGCCGATCCGCGTACCATTGGTTTGAAAGATGTGGAGCCCGGGAAAAATTATGCGCTGGTGATCAGCACCAATGGCGGGCTCTGGCGCTATATGCCGGGAGATACCATCCAGTTCACCAGCACCTGGCCATTCCGGATCAAAGTAAGCGGAAGGCTGAAACAATACATCAATGCATTCGGCGAAGAAGTGATCGCCGATAATTCTGACAAAGCCATCGCTATCGCATCGCAAAAAACAGGCACCACCGTAAATGATTATACCGCTGCCCCTGTTTATCTTGGAGATAACCAGAAAGGTGCACATGAATGGCTGATCGAGTTTGAAGAATCGCCGGCGGGAACAGAACAGTTTGCCTACGAGCTCGATTGTGCCCTCAAATCGCTGAACAGCGATTATGAAGCAAAACGTTACAAAGACATTGCCCTCACTTTACCACGTGTTCACGCATTGCCCAAAGGTGTTTTTCATGAATGGTTACGAAGCCGAAACAAACTGGGGGGCCAGCATAAAATTCCCCGGCTCAGTAATGAGCGGGTGTATCTCGAAGAGATCAAACAGCTTGCAAAAATATAAGCCGCTACCGCATCGCCGGCTTTTCATCTTCCTGCATGATAAAATACGTGATGGCGATCAGGCTTACATAGGATGATGTATAAAAAAGATAGAGGTACGGCACATCCACAAACGTATAAAAAATCACCATCGCCAGTTTTAAAATCACCAGTGGCAGGTTTTGAGCAGGTATCCGGTACCGTTTGTGCAGTTCAAGCCCGATCAGCATAGTGATTACCGGAACAAGCAAAGAAAAATAAACCAGCATCTTATGCATTTGCTCAATTTTCTGTGCGCCGAAAAATTTCGCCCATCCGAGGCTTTCAAAAAAGATATGCGGCGAATCCTGCCATACCCTTCCGGCAAAACCGATATATTTTCCCGGCAATTCAGAGATAGCGTGTACCATATTCCATCCAAAAGGTATGATCACCAGTAATAGGAAACAAACGATCCCTGTTACAACCAGTTTTACAAGATCGCGGTACTGCTTGCGGTAAACCAGGAATATGAGATACGCAGGTATCCAGCCGATCAATACATAGCGGCTCAGAACACAGAGCGAAACCGCGAAACCGGTTAGCCATGCATTCTGCCGGTGCAAAGCCATCACCAGCAATACATAAAAAAAAACGACCACTCCCTCCTCTGTATAAGGGATCAGCCAGGCTTTTTCATCCATGAACAACCACCAGAAAAGCAGGAAACATCCGCCCAGTACAAAAGGCGCATGTTTTTTGGCGGTATCGATCTTCCAGATAAAAAAACAGAAAACAAAAAAGAACATCACTACCGTGATCCATCGCATATCGATCCCCAAACCGATCGGGATCGCAAAAGGCATCCACATAGCGGGAAGATACACTGGCTGCATACCGCCCCATATTTCCGGGATAATATCATAAATATGCGAACGCTGCCCGCTTAAAAAACGCTGGCACATCGTACGGATAACGGGCAACATATCCGCATCGTGAAAATCGACCGGTATCTCTGTTTCCCACCGGAAAAACTGCTGCAGCATCATCAGCAGCATCATACCGGTTAATAACCAGCGGTAGCGGTTTGCAGCATTCAAAGCAAAGCTTTTCAGGGTGAAATGCGTGGCCGCAGGGCTGGTGAACAGCAATGCCCATGCAATCACCAGGCCGGATAAAGTATGCAGTACACTCAGCAACCCGGTGATCCCCGGAATATACAAACCATAGGTAACACAGGCGGTTTCAATGAGGAAAGCCGTGATCAGTATGGCAAAAATGCTACGGGGTGTTTTCATGTATGCTGCTAAAATATTCATTTCAGGTGATTGGCCGGGTGATTCATTCACCTGCAGGCGGTCAACCATAAATCAGAGATATCCTACATTTGCGTTCATAACCAAACCGATCCTTATGAAATTACTCGCAGGAAAAGTATCCATCGTTACCGGCGCAGCCCGTGGCATCGGCGCAGCCATTGCACGCAAACTGGCAGAGCATGGAAGCGATGTGGCTTTCACCTATGTTAGCGACAGCAGCGCAGAAAAAGCGGCTGCCCTCGAAGCGGAGATCAATGCACTTGGTGTAAAAGCAAAAGCCTATAAAAGCAACGCAGGTGTTTTTGAAGAGTGTGAAACATTTGTAACTGATGTGATCAAAGAATTTGGCAAGATCGATATCTGTGTAAACAATGCCGGTATTTCAAAAGACAATCTCCTGCTCCGTCTTTCGCCTGAACAATGGGATGATGTAATGGATATTAACCTCAAGAGTATTTTCAACATGACCAAGCAGGTGATCCGCCCGATGATGAAAGCAAAAAGCGGGAGTATCATCAATATGAGTTCGATCGTAGGCGTACGGGGCAATGCGGGACAAAGCAGTTATGCGGCAAGTAAAGCCGGCATCATTGGTTTTACCAAATCTGTTGCGCTTGAGCTCGGAAGCCGTAATATCCGCTGCAATGCGATTGCACCCGGTTTTGTGGAAACCGATATGACACATTATTTAAAAGACGGGGATGGCGCCGCAGAGTTCCTCAAAAAAATACCGCTGGGCCGCTTTGGCCGTGCAGAAGAGATCGCAGACACCACGCTGTTCCTGGCGAGTGATATGAGTTCTTATATTACCGGTCAGGTACTTAGCGCCTGCGGCGGATTGAATATCTGATTTATTAAAATTTTTAACACCCGCAATTGCGGGTGTTTTTTATTTTCGCAGCATCATAAGAAAACAACTCATATCATTTTTCCTGTTGCTCGTGCTCACCACACAGATGCTGCCCCTGCGGCAGATCGGCAGTGTGCTGTTCAGCAACCAGATCAACGAAGAGTTGCCCCATTCGATGGATATGGACAAAGGGTTCTTTAAAAAGAATAATTCCCTCAGCGAATATCTTTCTTCCGCACCTTCGCTTGCCCTTTCCACTTATCTTGATTTTTCACTTACGCATCATCTTTTCGCCGACAGTATCCCGCAAAATCATTCCGGCGAAATACTGGTTCCCCCACCCAACTGTTAATGTATTACTAAGCAGTTAACCGTTTCGTTTACATTATCATTTACCACATGAAAAAATATTTCCAGGGTGTGGGCAGCGATCTGCCCGCCTCTATTGTAGTTGTATTGGTGGCCCTGCCGCTTTGCCTTGGCATTGCACTGGGTTCGGGCGCACCTTTGTTTTCGGGTATCATCGCCGGTATCGTTGGCGGTATCGTGATCGGTATCCTCAGCGGTTCGCAACTGAGTGTCAGCGGACCCGCAGCCGGTTTAACCGTGATCGTTGCCACGGCCATTCTCAAACTAAAAGTATATGAAGCTTTTTTACTTGCAGTAGTGATCGCAGGTGTGATCCAGGTAATCTTCGGCTATATACGTGCAGGCGTGTTAGGCGATTATGTACCCAATGCAGTGATCAAGGGGATGCTGGCAGCGATTGGTTGTATCCTTATCCTTAAACAATTGCCCCATCTCGTTGGGTTTGACAAGGATTTTGAAGGAGATGAAACCTTTGCCCAGGCCGATCAGCACAATACGTTTTCCGCATTGGGGCGGGCATGGGAAGCTCTTACACCCGGCGCCGTTCTGATCGGGATTGTTTCTTTGCTGCTGTTAATTATGTGGGAAAGAAAATTGATCAAAAACAACCGTTTTTTACAGCTTGTTCCGGGCCCGCTGGTGGTAGTACTGGTGGGCATGGTGATCAACCAGTATCTCGGTTCATCTGCTTCTTCCATCGCATTAGGTGCCAAACACCTCGTATCGTTGCCGGTGGCAGAAAATATCACAGCATTCTTTTCTTTTTTTAGTTTCCCGGATATCCGTCATATCAGTAATCCCGATGTATGGATATCAGCTGTTACACTGGCCATTGTAGCAAGTCTCGAAACCTTACTCGGTATCGAAGCGGTTGACAAACTGGATCCGCTGAAAAGGGTAACCCCTCCCAATCGTGAATTAAAAGCGCAGGGCGTGGGTAACATCGTTTCGGGATTACTGGGCGGTTTGCCGCTTACTTCAGTAGTGGTCCGCAGTTCAGCGAATGTATCTGCGGGGGCAAAAACAAAAATGTCAACCATTTTACACGGGTCGATGCTGCTGGTTTGTGTGATGTTCATCCCCGGCATCCTGAATAAAATACCATTAAGCGCATTGGCAGCCGTGCTTATCTTTACCGGGTATAAACTGGCCAGGGTTTCCCTGTTCCGGGAGTTCTTTCAAAAGGGATGGGACCAGTTCATCCCCTTCGTGGTAACCATTCTCGCCATACTGCTTACTGATCTGCTCATGGGTATCCTGATCGGTATTGCAGTGGGATTGTTCTTTATGGTACGCAGTAATTTCAGGTCGTCGGTACTCGTGGTAAACGATGCAGGCAATTACCTGATCCGTTTGCGCAAGGATGTATCATTCCTGAACAAACCCATCATCAAGGAAAAACTGGAAGAAGTACCCGAGAACGCCGCCGTATTGATCGACGCCACAAGGGCGGATTACATCGATAAAGATGTGATCGAAGAAATCAACAATTTTCTCTGTCACGCTCACCTGAAAAACATCAGGGTAAGCATTAAAAAAAGTATGCACAGGCCCATGCACCGCCTGTTGCAAGAACCTAAAACCGTATAAACATGAAAGCATACGAAAAATTATTACTCGAGAACAAAGCCTGGGCAAAAGAAAAAACAGAAGACGACCCGGGATATTTTGAGCGCTTATCGCATATACAAACACCGGAATTTCTCTGGATCGGCTGCAGCGACAGCCGCGTGCCTGCCAATGAGATCACAAATACACAACCCGGTGAAATTTTTGTTCACCGCAATGTGGCCAACCTCGTGATCCATACAGATGTGAACCTGCTGAGCGTGCTGGAATATGCTGTGGCGCATCTGAAAATAAAGCATGTGATCGTTTGCGGTCATTATGGCTGCGGTGGTGTAAAAGCCGCCATGACGAACCACGATTTCAAGCAGGTGCTCAATATGTGGCTGCGCAATATCAAAGATGTATATCGTTTGCACAGGAGCGAGCTCGATGATATCAATGATGAAACCAAACGTTTCAACAGGCTTGTGGAATTGAATGTGGTTGAGCAGGTACAGCACCTTGCCAAAACCTCCATCATCCAGCGCGCATGGCAAAACGAACAGCGCCCGCACCTGCATGGCTGGGTATATGATTTGAAAGATGGCATCATCAATCCCGTATTTGAAATGACAGCCGGAACACATATCGATCCGCTGTATGAATACGATGATTTGTAATAAGCATTGAAAACCTGCCGAAAATTTGACATTTTCGGCAGGTTGAATTAGGTTTGTTCCATGTTGCACGGGGTGCTATGTTTTATAGCTGAGATCATACCCGAGAACCTGAGACGGATAATACCGGCGTAGGAAATGCAAATGAACTTATTGTATCATGTACAAAACTTCATTTCCTTACCGGCAATGAAGTTTTTGTTTTTTAAACAGGTACAATATGAAATTCGAATTAATGACCGGTAACCTGCGGAACTGGCAGGGCAGGCAGGAATGGTTTTTTAACCGCGATCACACCGATACCTATGAACAATGGTATGAAGGCCGCTACAAACGCGCTGAAATATGGCAGAAGAAAGTGATCGGCGACCTTATCAAAAAAGATACCCGCGTAAAAACACTGCTTGAATTCGGATGTGGCACTACCCGCTTTACCCGGTGGTGGAAAGAGATCGGCATCGAAGCAAGTGGCGGCGATATTTCCCCTTTTATGCTTGGGCAGGCCGTACATCTTTTCGAGGGAGACCTTGTTCTTGCCGATTCGCATCACATGCCTTTCCGTGATGGTTCATTTGATGCGCTTGCATTTATTACCACATTCGAATATTATAAAGATCCTGTAAAAGTGATCCGTGAAGCGGCGCGCGTGGCTCGCCACAGCATTGTGTTCGGAATGATGAACCGCAATTCACCAAAAGTTGTACGCAGGCGGGTGCAACAGTTTTTTGGAAAAAACCCTTTTTATGTTACCGCTACATTTTATACACCGGATAAACTCATCGCCATTATACGGGAGGCTTTAAAAGGTTTTGATTATAAGATCGAATGGACCTGTACCGGTTTGCCAAAATGGTTCCCTGTGCAGCAGTGGGGCGTACCCTATGGCGATTTCTTTGGTTTGCATATCACTTTTCAAAACAGGGAAAACCATGAATCAGCCATCGTTTCCTGACGCCGGTAAGATACAGCAGGACTTCTTCGCTGGTATCATATTACCTTTTTGCGGGAAACAGCGGAAAGAAGTGATCACAGGCGCACAGTATGGTGTTGATGTGGCCGTAATAGAATTGCCAGGCAATCATGCCATGGCACTTACCAGCGATCCGCTTACACTTATCCCTTCCTTGGGTCTCAGGGAATCTGCCTGGCTATCGGTGCATATTTCCGCAAACGATATGGCAACAACCGGTCATGCACCACAGTTTGCCCAATTTGTATTAAACCTTCCGGAAAATATTTCAGCGTTCGAATTCAAACAGTATTGGGAATATATTCATACTTATTGTGAGGAAACCGGTATCGCTATTACTGGCGGACATACCGGGCAGGTACATGGGCAAAACTCAACTGTGGCTGGTGGTGTAACCATGTGTACGGTTGCAGATGCATCTTCAATTCTTACCAGTAATATGGCCAGGCCGGGTAATAAAATTATTGTCACTAAACAATGTGCACTCACAGCAACGGCCATTCTTGCCATGAGTTTCCCGGAAACCGTTACACAAAATGCCGGGAAAGAAATCTGCGACAAAGCCATCGCTTCTTTTTATGAAACATCTTCGCTTTATGATGCGCTTGCGGCAGTTGAAACAAAAGGGCAGGTTACTGCCATGCACGATGTAACCGAAGGCGGCGTATTGGGGGCAATTTATGAAATGGCAAAAGCTTCCGGGTGCGGCACAGAACTGATCGAAAGTGATTTGCCCAAAACCGAAGTACAGGATGCGGTTTGCCGGATATTCGGGATCGACCCATTATTTGTAGTAGGGGCCGGCTCCATGATCATAGCTGTTGAAGAAAGCTGCGAACAACAGGTGCTCACCCGTTTGCATAAAAATAATATTGCGGCCGTTACCGCAGGAAGATTTACCAAAGCAGAAGAAGGGCTCAATATCATCGGGGAAAACGGGAAGGTCAGGCAACTCATCCATCCCGGAACCGATGCTTACTGGAATGCTTTTTACAAGGCTTATGCCGCTGGTTGGAAATAAGCAATGATGAATAACAAATCATACAATATTAAAGGGGGTATTTACCTGGTAGTTGATCCGTCCATGCCGCTGCAGCAACTGCTCACGAAAACAAAAGCAGCCCTTGAAGCCGGCATCGAAGTGGTGCAGATATGGAATCATTGGCCGGGTGATACAGAAAAAGAAACGATTGTAACAGAGTTCGCTGAACTGGTACACAGGTACCAGGTACCTGTAATTGTGAATGAAGATATTTCATTGCTGAAACTGGAAGTGGTGGATGGTATCCATTTTGATGAAATAAACCCTGGTATTGATATGATCAGGAAAAATGCCGGCAGGGATCTTATTACGGGTATTACCTGCGGCAATGATTTTACAAAAATTGAATGGGCTGTACAGCATCAGCTTACTTATCTATCCTTTTGTTCGGTATTCCCTTCCTCTTCCGTTGACACCTGCGATATCGTAGACAGGGACATTATTTATAAAACCAGGGCTTTTACCAGCATGCCCTTGTTTTTATCCGGTGGTATCAAACTCAGTAATCTTGCCGAATTAAAAGATACCGGTCTTGATGGCATTGCGATTATCTCAGGAATTATGCAAAGCAACGACCCGTTTATATCCACACAACAATACAAACAAGCACTTAACAGCCTCCATACATTATGAAAAAAACATTTGCTGAAAAATTGGTTTGCCCGATAGACAAACACGAACTTAAACTCACCGTATTTACAACCGATATCGGGAATAATATCCAGGAAGGCATTTTTACCTGTGCAGAATGCCGGAGATATTATCCGATCGTGTATGGTGTGCCAATTATGTCGCCTGATGAATACCGTCAGGCACAATTGGAGTTACCCCTGATACAGCGCTGGGAAAAAGAACTCAATGGAAAACTGGAAAAAGGATTTTTACTGGTCGAAAATAATGAGGTTGATCAATAAGTCCTCTTTTTCCTGCACAGGTATGCATGCCAGCACATATATGCCGCGATAGTGCGATAAGGTTTCCATGCATCTGCAATCTGTAATACCGCTTCTTTTGATGTGTGTGCCGCTGATCCTTTCAGGTATTTTACACTGTTCAGCAGCGCAATATCCCCAACAGGGAAAAGATCGCACCGGTGCAATACCATCATGAGGTATACATCCACCGTCCAGTTTCCAATGCCTTTGATGGATGTCAATACAGACCGGATCTCATCCTCTTTCATTTCTTGTAAGGAAGCGATGGAAAACTTTCTATCGAGAATGGCTTTTGCCAGGTTGCGTGCATACCCGGTTTTCTGCCTGCTGAAATAACAGGCTTTTAATTCTGCATCTGTAAGCGCAAGCAGTTTCACCGGTGTAACAGGACTAATTTTTTCTTTGAGTTTCGCAAGTGCCGCTTTCGCCGATGCCAGCGATACCTGTTGTTCGAGGATGATATGAATAAGGGTTTCAAAATTTGCTTTACGCGTCCAGAAAGGGGGATATCCATATTCACGGATAATGGTTTTGAATACCGGGTCGCGCTTCGCCAGGATATCACAATATTCGGGGAGGGTATCCGCATCGAAAGAATGTATGCGTCCCATTTATCCCTGCCTGTTTTTTGCAGCGGCAGCCTCTTTGAATTTCCGGATAAAATTTTTGCTGTACTCGCTCAATATCAACCGGCCACTGATGGCAGCCCGTTCCATTAACAGATCATCCCAGTTGTCGGTTCCCTGCCAGAATATTTTTTTGATATCCTGCATGGCTTCCGTTGATGATTGTGCCAGTGTTGCTGATAATTTTTCAACCGCATCATCCACGCCTGCAATATCCGTATATACTTCTGCGAACAAACCATTTCGTCCGGCCCATTCGGCACTGCGCCATCGGCCCGCATCAATCGCAAGTTGCGAAAAAGCAGAGAGGCCCATTTTCCGTTCAACAGCCGGGCCAACCACAAAGGGACCGATACCCACAGCCAGCTCACTCAGTTTTACGTCTGCCCCGGTAGTGGCAATTGCATAATCAGCAGATGCCGCAAGCCCAACCCCGCCACCAATACATTTACCCTGTACCCGGGCAATGATCAACTGCGGCGCTTTACGCATCGCATTGATCACTTTCGCAAATCCGGAAAAAAACTGAAGCCCTTCCGCTTCCGTACCGATCGCTGCGAGTTCATCGAAAGAAGCTCCCGCGCAGAATATTTTTTCACCGGCGGAACGCAGTATCATCACTTTCACATCCGCAGTATGCGATACCGATGCAATTGTATCCGCAAGCCTGGTAAGAATATGGCCCGGTAAGGAATTACTTTGCGGGTGATAAAATTCGATGGTGGCGATACTGTTTTGTACAACTACAGAAACATATTCTGATTGTTCACTCATTCTATTATTTCCGTTTTATATGATTATTAAAAATTCTGAAAAATCCATCTTTCAAAAGGTTAACATGAAAGTTTACCAATATCCCATTTGCCACTTCTGCAATTTTAAGATAAGTATGAATCTGTTTAAAATGAACCTGAGAAAGGTGTTCTATTGATTTTATTTCAATAATGACAAGGTTATTGACCACGATATCAGCCCTGAATCCATTTTCAAATTTGATAGAGTCATATACTACTGGTAAGGCTTTTTGCCGTACAACATCCCAGTTTTTCTTTTTAAGCTCATACGTTAATAATTCTTCATAAACCGATTCAAACAAACCCGGTCCTAATCGGGAATGAATTTTTATACAGGAATCAAGTATGTCTCCGGTTATAATATTTACATCTGTCATTGCAAACCTGTTTCTGCATATTTATGAACAGATTTTTTATGATCAAAGGTTATTAGTACGCAAGATAAGCGTGTTTTTTAACCTTTTTTGAATGAAATACTTCATTATCAAAGACCTCTTTTTTCACAGGAGAAAGACAGGAGTTAAAGAGAAAAAGAGACTCCTGTTACACTCTTTCACTCTTTAATCTCTTATTGAAACTTCCCTAATCACCACAACCCTATTTTTTCGCAGGAGAAAGACAGGAGCTAAAGAGAAAAAGAGGCTCCTGTTACACTCTTTCACTCTTTAATCTCTTATTGAAACTTCCCTAATCACCACAACCCTATTTTTTCACAGGAGAAAGAAAGGAGTTAAAGAGAAAAAGAGGCTCCTGTTAGACTCTTTCGCTCTTTAATCTCTTATTGGAACTTTTTCGCCACCATCGTTAATATCGTTGCAACACCCACGATCTCGTCAGTATCGTCCAGTATTTCCACCAGCCATTTCACGATCCCTCTTGCAATATCGCTGGGTTCTTTTTTCTCCTGCGCGGTTTTTTCTTTACAGGTAAACCGGATATAGATCTCCGTTCCGGGATATACCGGTTTGGTGAAACGCAACTCATCAATACCATAGTTCAGCAGCACCGGGTTCTTTTGATAGCTGTCTACAAACAATCCTGCCGCCAGGCTCATCAGCAAATAGCCATGTGCCACCTGTCTTTCAAACATCGTTCCGGTAAAATCTGTGTCTTTAATATGTGCATAAAAATGATCGCCGCTCAAATCCGCAAAGCGGTCGATCTCTTCAGATGTGATCAGTTTTCTTTCCGTAACCAACTGATCGCCTATCTGCAGTTCTTCAAAATATTTTTTAAAGGGGTGCACCGTATCCGTATTCCCTGTTGCACCCGGCTGGTAAACACCACTGATTGCGGTGATCATATCCGGCGAACCCTGTATGGCCACGCGTTGCATATAATGTTTTACGCCACGCATGCCGCCCATCTCTTCACCACCACCTGCACGGCCCGGACCTCCATGAACCAGCAAAGGCAATGGTGAACCATGCCCGGTACTTTCTTTCGCACAGCCGCTATCAAGAATCAATACACGGCCATGGTACATACCTGCACCCAACACATATTCCTGTGCAATATTTTTATCGGCTGTTACAATAGAACTTACGAGCGATCCTTTCCCCATTTTAGAAAGTGCGATCGCTTCTTCGGTTGTGGAATAAGGCATCAGGGTGGATACCGGGCCGAAAGCTTCCACTTCATGCACTTCGGTGCTGCTGAAAGGAGAGGTGTTTAGTAATAACAGCGGACTGATAAACGCACCTTTTGCTGCATCTGCATCGATCAGTTCCACACTGTCGAGCGAACCATAGATCAGTTGTGAAGACGCCAGCAGTTTCTGTACCTGTTCTTTCACTTCCCTGCGTTGCGATTCACCTGCCAGGGAACCCATGCGTACTTTTTCATTCAACGGGTTGCCGATAGTAGTTAGCGATAATGCTTTGCCCAATGCGATCTGTATATCTTCCAGTTTCTCTTCCGGAACAAAAATGCGGCGGATGGCCGTGCATTTCTGTCCGCATTTTGTGGTCATTTCTTTGCGCACTTCTTTGATGAAAATATCCCACTCCGGCATATCGGGTGTAACGTCTTTTCCGAGAACGATACAATTGAGCGAGTCCGCTTCCATCGTGAAAGGAACATTTTCTGATAAGATGCGTTTCCCTGATTTCAGCATCAGCCCGGTGGATGCTGAGCCGGTAAAAGTCACCACATCCTGCGGGCCCACGTGTTCTAACAGATCACCGGCACTGCCGCAGATCAGTTGCAATGCGCCATCCGGCAAAATACCCGATGCAATGATTTTTCTTACCACCGCTTCTGTCAGAAAAGAGGTTACCGTTGCCGGTTTAACCACAGCCGGCATTCCTGCCAGCAGGTTCACCGCAATTTTTTCCAGCATACCCCATACCGGGAAATTGAATGCATTGATATGAACGGCTACGCCTTCTTTCGGAATCAGCAGGTGGTGCCCCATAAATGTATTGGCTTTGCCAAGCGGGTGGTGTTCACCATCAAGACAAAAAGCAGTATCCGGAAATTTTCTGCGGAGCGATGCATAAGAGAAGAGGTTGCCAATGCCACCCTCAATATCCACCCAGCTATCGGCTTTTGTTGCGCCGGTTTGGTAACTGATGCGGTAAAACTCAGCCAGGTGTTCGCGGAGGTGTAAAGCAAGTGCACGCAGCATCAATCCCCTTTCATGAAAACTCATTTTCCGCAAAGCGGGATTGCCTTTTGTACGTGCGTAATGAAGAATAGACGCGAAATCGAGACCGCTTGTAGAAGCAGTTGCCACTGCATCGCCTGTTACGGCATTAAACAGCAACTGTCCTTCACCATCCCCTTTGATCCATTTACCCTGAACATAATTTTCCAGTGCCTGCATAACAATCGTTTAAAGGCAACAAAGCTAACGATTGGTAGGTTTGATTGCTCTTCTGAGAGGAATTTTAATCCATCAACCCAAACTGCCGGAGATGGTGGCGTACATGTTTTTCGAGGTAAATCAGTTGCCACTCAAAATCCAGTTCGCCAAAAAAAGGGTGGATCAACAGCAGTGAAGGATCGGCAGCATATACGTCAAATACCGCATTCATTTCTTCCATCAACTTTTCAATCGCTTCCTGTATCGATGGATATTTATGCGGCCTCGGCTCTTCCGGAACCATTGGTACACGCAGGTTTCGCGCAAAGGGATCTCCTGTTACTAAAAAACTTCTTGCTGCCGCAAGTTTTGCCGGATCGGTATTTACGAGCGGAAACCGGATTTTTCCATTGGCCAGTTTGCACACATCGCGCAGGTGTTCCACCATCTGCTGTGCATCCATTTTACCCCAGGCGGGTTGTTGCCCGGGTTGTAATTGCTTTAAAAGTGCGGGCAGCTCTTCCCGGAGAAATTTTTCACGCGCAGGCATAACAACGGTTTGGGGAATGAATTTACTGGAATCCGCAGCAAATACCAGCAAACAAAAATCCCGCCTTAAGGGCGGGATCGCAGTTGGTTGTTGGTTGTAAAACTTTTACAAGTTACTTTATAAAGACATCCGTTGATCAATTTCGCTGCAAAGGGCAGAAAATATTTCGTCCACGCTACCCTCGCCCTTTACAGACACCACTTTGCCAAACCGGGCATAATAATCTGCCACTACGGTTGTTTTGGCCCTATACTCTGTAATACGTGCCCGTATCACCGCTTCATTGGTATCATCGCTTCTGCCACTGGTAAGGCCCCTGTTCAGTAAACGTTGTACCAGTTCTTCCTCGCCCACTTCAAGCGCCAGCACCACGCCAATGGAAGTTTGCTTTAACTGCAACAGTTTATCGAGCGCTTCGCTTTGCGCCACTGTGCGTGGAAACCCATCAAATAAAAATCCCTTCGCCTGCGGGTTGGCTTCCAGTGCAGAAC
>SAIX01000102.1 GCA_004028765.1 Chitinophagaceae bacterium
CATCCACCCGCCTTATAACTTCAATGTTGCAGACAGCCTTGTTACGAATTTTCATTTACCGAAAACAAGTTTGCTGATCATGACCTGCGCATTTGCCGGTTATGACCTCGCAATGGAAGCATACAAAAAAGCGATCAAGGATAAATACCGTTTCTTCAGTTATGGAGACGCATTATTGATCATCTGACAAGAAAAAATTCCATTCTCAAAACCCGGTACAATTGCTTACCGGGTTTTTTTTTTTTGAAGGGGGCCAGTAATCACTCGGGAGCATGGTACACATTTTTTCTGCCCAGCCCCAGTAACCCGAGGTGATCATTCCGGTTGGTTCAAAAAAAGAGCCGTTGTATAATACTGATATGGGGTCGCTTGTGGTAAGAAAAACCTCAGAAGTAAGCGGCATTGACTGCACCCCTCTTGGAAGAAACTTCCGGTATTCGGCCGGGGTATATTTAGGGGGAAATTTTACCTCCAGATACCCTTTGAATGAAAAACCAACGGTGACGCTGTCGATCGCATACGCGATACTGTCGCCGGGTAATATTTTATCGATCAGTATTGTCAGTGATTCAGGATCGTTCAGCACTTTCCGGTAATAGGCTGCAGTATCGTTGCGCAGCGATGGATCGCCCGGCCGATACAATTGGCGCACACGTTTTTTCTCCGCATCTGATACTTTAAAAATCCTGCGCACTTCGAAATGTTCTTCGAGTAATTTATTTCGGTACAGGCTGCGCATAAAATGCATCACCGAGCCCCCGTAAACATCTTCGCGGTTGCGGTTCCACCTCCGCTCCTGCCCGCTTCGTTTTGCGTCCATCTCTTCAAATAAAGGGTAGCCCTGGTACAGCAAGACTTTTGTAGTGAAGTTGTATTCAAAATTCACAAGGTCATATTTCAGGATATAACCCAGCGCCTTGTTTTCGATGATGAGTTGTTCATTGGCGATCGCACGAAGTGTATTCCTCTTTTTGCTCATCCGGAATTTTACTGCTTCAGGGTTCCTGAATTTACAATCAGAAGCGAATGCATGTGTGCCAATAAAATTCTCCATAAAAAAGCTGCCCCATTTTTCCCAGCCATTTTTTTCATAAGGCTCCACCACCACTTCCTGCAATTCGTTTACGGCGGGTTTCAGCATTACGGTAAGTATCGGGGGCAATTGTGCAGCGGAAACTGTGATCACCTGCGTTACATAACCGATACAGGATACCACCAGGTCGTAACGGCCTGCGGGGAAATTTTTGATCAGGAAATTGCCTTTCTCATCTGTGATCGTTCCAACCGAACTGTTTGCGAGATACACATTGGCCGAGGCAACGGGTTGTTTTTTCTCTGCATCCAAAACCTGCCCGTTCAGCGATTGCTGGGCAGAAGAACTGCTATAAAAAGAAGGAGAAATAAAATAAAGGAGGAAATTTTCACTATACAACTATAAATTTAGTTGATCAATATTACGGATTTTACCAGCAAAAAAGCCGCTGTTGGTCCAGCGGCTTTTCAGGTATTGCATCAAACTTTACAAACCGAACAATCCTTTATTCAGTAATTGCAGGGTTTGGGTTTTGTATTCACTTGGTACGAGCAGCGAAATATTGTGCGGGCTCCCTCCATAGCTCACCATGGTAACCGGTATTTCGCGCACTGATTCAAATAATTTTTCCAGCACATTCTCTGTTTTCGCGATCTCATTACCCACGATGGAAACGATGGTTTGTTTATCATCCACATCAACCGTACCAAACGGTTCCAGTTCGCGGACGATCTGCAGCAGGTAAATATCCGAGTCGATGGTAAGGGAAACCGCCACTTCAGATGTGGTGATCATATCAATAGAAGTATGGTATTTCTCAAATACTTCAAAAACTTTCCGGAGAAAACCATAAGCAAGCAGCATACGGCTGCTTTTGATCTTGATGGCGATGATCCCATCTTTTGCAGCAACAGCTTTCACACCTACACTACCGGCTTCTTTGGTAATAGTGGTACCCACAGCATCGGGCTCCATGGTATTTAGCAGTTTCACCGGAACATTTTCCTGCTGTGCCGGCCAGATACAGGTAGGATGTAAAATCTTCGCACCGAAATAAGCCAGCTCGGCTGCTTCATCAAAACTGAGTTGTTTGATCGCATTGGTTTTATCAACTACGCGCGGATCGTTGTTGTGCATGCCATCAATGTCTGTCCATATTTCACAAACGCTTGCATGCACAGCTGCTGCAACCAATGAAGCAGTGTAGTCGCTACCACCCCGTTTCAGATTGTCCACTTCGCCTTTTGCGTTGCGGCAGATATATCCCTGTGTGATGAATAATTTTTTGTCTTTGTGCTGATCCAGTATCGCCGTGAGCTTTGAACGGATACTGCCCAGTTGCGGTTCTTCGTTTGCATCGATCGACATAAACTCAAGTGCCGGCAGTAACAGGTGATCGATATGCTGTTCTTCAAGATACGTACTGAAAAGTTTTGTACTCATCAGTTCGCCCTGTGCAAGGATATCTTTGTTCAATGCTTCGCTGAAAGAAATGCGAAGAATAATATTGAGGAATTCAAAATGTTCGCTTACGATCGCATTGCCTTTCGCACGGCAATCATCATTCTTGAGCAGGTCCAGTACAAAAGAGCGGTAATGTGCTTCCAGTGTATCGATCTTTTCTTTGGCTGCTGTACGATCGGCCTGTGATAAACTATTGCTGATCTCCACCAGTGCATTGGTGGTTCCGCTAAGTGCACTCAGCACCACGATCGTGGGCTCTGCATCTTTTGTGATCAGTTGCGATACCTGGTGCATACGCTCTGGCTTACCCACACTGGTGCCGCCGAATTTCATTACTTTCATAAAACCTCCTCAACGTTTGTTTTAAAATTGCCGCAAAGGTACAGGCTGGAACCTTATCAATCCCGTCGTTTTTTGTGAACATCCGTTAGCTACAAACCAAATGGCTTTTGCTCCATACAAGCCAGATTAGGGCCCGGATCCACCCCGAAATAGCGGCAGAAATACAAGTAATACCCATTACGATAGGGTGCAGAAGCAGTTTGCCTGCCCCCACATTCAAGTCCGCCATTGATCACATTCACCACAGCCCCAAAGCCTGGAAGCCGGCTTGCTGCCGAGTCTTTTGCATTCGGCACCCAGTTCCCATACAGAATATCGTGACAGGAAGGCTTGGGATATTGCGCGCTTGTCCAGAACCAGAGGGCAGAAGCAAAACAGGTTACGGGATCTTCGATCACCTGCGAAGGGTTTAACAGTAAGCGGTTTTTATCCTGGAAATAATTTTCACTGAATTGTCCATAATTGTAATTCCAGCTGATCTGCAACGGGCCGCGTCCATGATAGGATCGTGATGGCTGTGGCGGATAATTTATTTTAGAACTGTCGCTGTAATGCGGGCAACCGTTCTCGCAATTTTTTTCCTCTGCGAAATAAAAACCCCACTGGTAATAACCGCCGGGTGCTGCATCCCATCCGCCGCCTGTTTCAAATGCCATATTCGCGAGGATGGCGCATAGTTCTTTTTTTTGAAGAAATGTATCTGTGCCTGAGAGAAAAACAGGATAGGCTTTTGCTGCAGACAAAAAACCCTGGTAAGAAAAAATATCTGCTTCACTATTTTTCTTTGCACCATCCCTGTAACCGATGCGGTGCGGAAAAAGAATATCCCAGTCTTTCTGCTTCAGCAGTTTTTCAAGATTACTTTGTTGTGCTGTTACGGATGCAGCTAAAAAGCATCCTGCAAGAAAAAATAAAAAATGCTTTGAATGAGGCATAGCTGTTATAATACAACAGAAAATTTCTGACCCACTGTTTTTAATTCCGCCACAACAGAATCCACCAATGGTATCCCTTCTTTGCTTCTGATGATTTCCATTTCGCGTTCCGGATCGCCGGGTATCAGAACTTTTTCGTGTCCTTCTGATGGCTTTGCCGAGCGGAAACGTGTGATCCAATTATCCATGTGCTGTTTAAACTCATCCGCGGGGCGGAATGCATCCACCCGCATCGCACCGAAAAAATGCCCCAGTCCTTCACCGGGCATATTCTCCGGCATTGGCACATAAGCCGGAAATGGGGGTGCCCATGGACCGTAGGATGCGCCGCTGAGCACTGCAGAAAAAATATCCACGATACTTCCCAGTGCATAGCCTTTGTGGCTGCCATGTTCCCTGTCGCTCCCCAACGGTAATAATGCACCGGCTTTTTTGAGAATATTTGCGTCGGTGGATGCATGTCCTTCTTTATCCTGCACCCATCCATAAGGTGTTTCCGCATTTTTCCGCTGCAACAATTCGAGTTTTCCATTCGCTGCAGTAGTGGTGGCAAAATCAGCCACAAAAGCAGGTTGTTCTTTTGCAGGAATAGCTACAGCAATGGGATTGGTTCCCAACATCCGCTCCACCGAAAATGTTGGCGCCACCAGTGCGCTGGCATTGGTCATAGCCATACCGATCATATCCTGCTCCAATGCCATCATTGCATGGTATCCTGCAATCCCGAAATGGTTGCTGTTGCGCACACTCACCCATCCTGTTCCAGCCTTTTTTGCTTTACCGATCGCTACCTGCATAGCAAAGGGTGCCACGACAAGTCCAAGGCCCGCATCGCCATCGACCACGGCAGTAGAAGGTGTTTCATGCACGATACGGATATCGGGTTTTGCATTTACACGGCCTGCTTCCCACAAACGTACATAACCTGTGAGCCTCGCCACACCATGGCTGTCGATCCCCCGCATATCCGCGGCGATCAATGCTTTTGTTGCGATATTTGCATCGGCTTCAGAACAACCAATGGAAAGGAATATTTTTTCGGTGAAAGAAAATAACTGCTCGTAAGAAAAAACGGTCACAACATTTGTTTTTGGATACTTGCAAGATAGTTCATCCTGTTAATAAGCGTATTTGGTTAATTTTATCGCATGAAGCATCTTTTGACTGGGTTGATCAGCGTTTTACTTACCGGTTCCGTTATTGCGCAATTCAGCGCCGATTCCATTTACAGCAATTTTGTTTTGTACCAGCGCAGGGTTGATTTTGATAAAAACATGCGTACCAGAACCATTGCAGGCAGCTTTGCACAGCCGCTAGACAGTACAACGGAAGAAAATTATAAAGAAGCCTGCTGGGCCATCTCTCAATTTATATTCCGTTCACCGGAGATCGAAAAAGGTTTTGCCAAAATGTTCGCAGGATACGCGGGTTTGTCGGGCCCGGTACAAAGGGCTTTTATCGAAGCGGTATATGCTTCTTACCCGGATGAATACGTGAAAGAAATACAGGACCTGCTTGTGAAAGAAACCAATGCAAAATTATTTGCAATGGAAGCCGTGTACCTGTGGCGAAATAAAAAGGAGCGTGCAGGCAGCATTCTTTCCTTGTTGAAAGCAAGGTTTCCCGGGTATGAAAAAGATTTGCTGCTGAATGAGCTTTACTATTACCTAAATAACCATGACCAGGATATTTCGGGAACCACAACCTCTCTCAATGATCTTTTCAGTTACCGGAAAAAAAGCGGGCAGAAAACGATCTATTCTTTTCAGCGATGGAACAGGGATATGCCGGGAATGGCAATCGTACAACTGGCAGATGGTAGTTTTGTACGCGATGCAGATGGTAAATTACGCGTGTTTCAGCAATTGGCACGCTCTGCTTCTGATCTGCCTTATTTCATCACCAACGGCAGTACGCCGCAAGGTATTTTCAGCATACAGGGTACCGAAGTTTCTCATAATCTGTTTATCGGCCCTACACCCAATATCCAGCTGGTAATGCCGAACGAAGCAGACAGTGCATTCTGGCATGGGGCATTCGATCCCTCAAAAGATACCATCGGTAATTACCTCGCTTTATTACCACCCTCCTGGAGAAATTACCGCCCCATCACCGAATCTTTTATTGCCGGAAGCATCGGACGTACGGAGATCATTGCGCATGGCACTACTATCGACCCTGATTATTTTAAAGACAAACCTTATTATCCCCTCGCACCAACCCTGGGCTGCTTATGCGCAAAGGAAACATGGAATATTTTCAATGGTAAATTCGAGCAAAGCGAACAATTCAAACTGGTAAATACCTTTTTGTCAACCCCTGGCAATAAGGGGTATCTTTTTGTGATCAATCTTACTAACAAACCTTCTCCCCTGACACGCGAAGAACTGGAAACCCTGGTTGCCGCTTTTGAAAAAGGGCAATAAAAAAGAGAGGCGAACCTCTCTTCTCATTGTATAAAAAATTCCGTTATTAAAATGGAAGGTCATCCAGCGGCTCTGTGATCTCGCTGGCCGAAGGTGCAGGTGCGGCGGGTTGCGAATAAGCGGGTGCAGCAGACTGGTAATTGTTTCCCCCACCATAAGTTTCGTTACCCGAACCTCCTTCGTTACTGCGGCTGCCCAGCAACTGAACGCTCAGCACCCGAAGCGTAAGAGAAGCACCCTGCCTTCCATCCTGCGTGGTATAAGTGCGAACATCGGGCTGGCCTTCTACATAAACCTGTGTGCCTTTGCGGAGATAGGGCGCCACAGCAGTACGATCGGTCCAGTAAGCACAATCCACCCATGTGGTCCGGTCCTTCTGGTTACCCTGTGCGTCACGGTATTTCTCAGTATGCGCCACATTGAAATTGATCACTGATTTTCCATTCACATTATTTACGATGGCATCTTTTCCAAGATTGCCGATTACCTGAAGTTTGATCATACGTTTTCTTTTTTGATGAATGCAAAAATAAAATTACGGCAAATGTGCTTTTTCCGGGCAGGAAAGTGTTTTTCACCTGTATAAATTGGGGGTAACTGTACGGATGTAAACCGCTGAGCAGAGAGGGTTTACGCAGTAAGAAGTCGTTTTTTTCCGATCTCGAAATCGATCCAACTCTTACATGCATCCCCACTAATTACGGTTATCGTATTTTTGCAGCTTTACTTAGACCGGCTTTGAACCGGATCAAAAGGAAATATATGAGTAGCAAAGGAAAAGTACTGGTTGCCATGAGTGGCGGTATCGACAGCACCGTAGTAGCATTAATGCTGCACAACCAGGGTTATGAAGTAGTGGGCATTACCATGAAAACCTGGGATTATGCCAGCAGCGGAACCAGCACAAAAGAAACGGGCTGCTGCAACCTGGATTCTTTTAATGATGCGCGACAGGCCGCAGTACACCATGGCTTTCCTCATTTTATCCTCGATATCCGGGATGAGTTCGGTGATTTTGTAATCGAAAATTTTGTAGAAGAATACCTCGCAGGCAGAACGCCCAACCCCTGTGTTATGTGCAATACGCATATCAAATGGCGGGCTTTGCTGAAAAGGGCCGATGCACTGGACTGTGAATTTATTGCCACCGGTCATTATGCGAATATCCGTCAGCATAACAATGGCCGTTATGTGATCAGCAAGGGATTGGATGAAACCAAGGACCAGAGTTATGTATTGTGGGGCCTTGAGCAGGACCTGCTGCGCAGAACGATTTTGCCTTTGGGTGGATACCATAAATCAGAGATACGCCAAATGGCGGTTGACCTCGGTTACCCTGAACTCGCTAAAAAAAGCGAGAGTTATGAAATCTGTTTTGTACCCGATAATGATTACCGCGGTTTCCTGAAAAAAAGAGTGGAAGGTTTGGAAGAAAAAGTAAACGGCGGATGGTTTGTTGATAAAACCGGGAAAAAGCTCGGCAAACACAAGGGCTATCCTTTTTATACCATCGGTCAGCGCAAAGGGCTTGAGATCGCGATGGGAAAACCTGTGTATGTGACGGCCATCGACCCGGAAAGCAATACAGTGATGCTGGGTGATGAAGCCGATCTTGAACAAAACGATATGCTGATCGGCAAGATCAACTGGATCAAATACGACGGTATTACAGACGGTATGGAAGCGGTTACAAAAATCCGTTACAAAGACAGAGGCGCATTGAGCAATTTATATACAGCAGAGAATGGCATCAAAGCCCGTTTTTATGAAAATGTAAAAGGGATCGCGCCAGGGCAAAGCGCTGTTTTTTACGAAGGGGATGATGTAATCGGCGGGGGAATTATACAGAGAGGGGCATTGGTGTAAAATCAGCCCTTCTTCAAAAGCGCCGCAAACATTGTATCTGCTTTCCCGGTATATCCTTCATATAAATTCATTTCAACCAGTAAAAAACCGCCTTGTTGTAATAACCGGTTTACCTGCGCTTCGTTTTCTTTTTCGAAAACAGAGCAGGTGATATAAAGCAGGTGGCCGCCATCTGTAATATGCGGCAATATATTGGAAAGGATTTTTTGCTGAAGACCGGAATAGGCTTCGATCTTTTCATCCGAAAAAAAATACAATTGTTCCGGCGTCCTTCCCCAGGTTCCACTGCCACTGCAAGGAGCATCGCAGATCACCAGGTCAAAAGGAGATCCTGATATCCGGAATCCTGGTCTGGATAAATCTGATATAATACTTCTAAAGTGTTGCACTCCGGCACGTTGAAAACGCTCCTTGAGATTTTGCAGGATCGATGGGCGCAGATCGGAAACGGTCAGATCGATATCCCCCAATTCATCGATCGCCAGTAAGGATTTTCCACCGCTGGCAGCACAACAATCCCAAACAGAAAGTTTGCCGGAACGGTTATTGCCGATGCGTTTCATTAATGCCCCCACGCGCTGTGAATTTTTATCCTGAATCACTACTTCCTTATCAAGGGCGAGTAAACGATCCACTTTACTGCTGTTGGGAAGGGAAAGGCAACCGGGGATGGTTTCAGCAAAAACAATATTTTCTTTTTCCAGAACCTGTTTTACAGCATTTGAATACCCTGGCCTGATGCGAAGGAAAAGATCGGGCTGAATGCAATGTGACAAAGCAAAAGCCTGATGATCGATCCCCTTACTCAATTCTTTTTCCCAGGGAAAAATCGCAGCAGGGTTGAAAGACGGATATATTTTTTTCAAAAATGTAATCCGTTGTGAGAGGTCATCGCTGCAGCCAGCAAGCCAGTTATCTTCATAAAGTATTGCCCATTCTTTCCGGATATCGGAACAAAGAAACAAAGCTGCTTTCAGTCTTTCCTCCACCGAAATATCTTCAAAAGCATGCCCTGCCCGGTAATAACAATAACAAAGATGGCCAATCAGTTTCCTGTCCTTCGATCCATGCTTTTTATGCTCTGCAAAATATTGCTTGAGGAAATGCGTAAGAGGCAGGGAACCATCATACGAACGGATCAATACAACAGCTGTATTAAAATAGGAGTGATAACGCATGAGTTCCTGCGAAAATTTAATTCCCTTTTATATAAAAAACCTGCCCATGATCGGGCAGGTTCAAAAATAAAGCTGCTTTATCATTTGTGTAAAATAAACCGTTACAGTTCCAGCAGGGTTTTCACGGGGTCTTTCCCCATTAATAACAGTTGCGGGTTTTCCAGCAATTCTTTTACACGAACAAGAAAACTTACACTTTCACGGCCATCAATGATACGGTGGTCGTAACTGAGCGCGAGATACATCATCGAACGGATCATCACCTGGCCATTCACTGCCATGGGCCGCTCCTGGATTTTATGCATCCCGAGAATCGCGCTTTGGGGAATATTGATAATGGGTGTACTCATTAAACTACCGAACACACCTCCATTGGTGATCGTAAAAGTTCCGCCCTGTAATTCCTCTGCCGTCAATTTACTGTCGCGCGCTTTGCCGGCGAGCTCCAGCACTTTCTTTTCAATCTCAGCCATCCCAAGGCTTTCTACATTCCGGATCACCGGAACCGTTAGTCCCCTTGGTGTACTTACCGCGATGCTGATATCCGCATAATCGTGGTATTGGATACTGTCGCCATCGATATAGGCATTTACAGAAGGCCATTCGCCCAGCGCGATGGCACAGGCTTTGGCAAAAAAACTCATGAACCCAAGGTTCACACCATGTTGTTCCTTGAATTTGTCTTTGTATTGTTTCCTTATCTCCAGTATACTTGTCATATCCACTTCGTTAAAAGTGGTAAGCATCGCTGTTGTGTTTTTTGCTTCCACGAGGCGGCGGCTGATGGTCCGGCGCAGGCTGCTCATTTTATCGCGGCGGATATTACGCGAATAGAGTTCATTGTTGCCGAATGCTTTTTTACCGGGATTGCTCAGCGCTTCCAGTACATCATGCTTTAATATTTTGCCCCCGCTGCCTGAGGCTTTGATGGAAGAGGGATCCACTTTCTTATCTGCGATAATTGCAGATGCAACAGGTGTTGCTTTGATATCGTTCGAAACATTGGTAACAGGTGCTTCCGCAACTGCCGCTTTTGCGGGTTCTGCTGCCGCAGGTGTTTCCTGTTTGGGTCTTGCAATAACAGCAGGTTTTTCTGCAGTTTCATCTATCTGCGCCAGCACATCCCCGATATTCAATGTATCCCCTTCTTTGGCAAGCGGTTTAAAAGTGCCTGCTTTTTCGGCGTTCACTTCAAAAGTGGCTTTCTCGCTTTCCAGTTCAGCGATCACTTCATCCCGCTCAACCCAGTCGCCTTCTTTTTTTGTCCATTTCAGCAGTGTAACCTCCGTAATGGATTCGCCGATGGTGGGCACTTTGATATCAATCATAAAAACTTATTTCTGGTTATTATTTGTTTTGATCTATGCTCAGATACTGAAAGCCGTATCAACAATCTCCGCCTGTTCCTGTGCATGCACTTTGTGATAGCCTGTTGCAGTGGACGCACTCGCATTGCGGCTGATCACGCCAAAGTTCACAGATTTCAGGTTCATCTGAAGAAAAGATGCCGCACCCATATTCAGGGGTTCTTCCTGCACCCAGAACCAGGTGGCCTTACTGTACTTGCTGTACAGTGCTTCGAGTTGTTTTTTCGGTAAGGGGTATATCTGTTCAAGGCGCACTACCGCAACATCTTTCCGGTTTTCTTTTGCCTGTTTATCTGCCAGTTCAAAATACAATTTCCCGCTGCAGAAAAGTACTTTTTTCACCTGTGAGGCGTCATCTACAAATGTATCATCGATCAGTTCCCTGAAACCGCCTTCGCTGAATTCAGAAACCGGGCTATAAGTGGCAGGGTTACGGAGATTGGCTTTCGGCGCGAAGTTGATCAGGGGTTTCCGGAAAGGCCATGCCAGTTGCCTGCGCATCGCATGGAAGAAATTGGAAGCACTGGTGATATTCGTGATTACGATATTTAATTCTGCAGCAAGCTGAAGGAAACGCTCCATTCTTGCACTGCTGTGCTCGGGACCCTGTCCCTCATATCCATGCGGCAGCAACATCACCACCCCATTCTGGCGTAGCCATTTTTGTTCCCCTGCGGTGATAAACTGATCGATCATTGTTTGTGCACCATTGGAAAAATCGCCGAACTGCGCTTCCCAGATAACCAAAGCATTCGGATTGGCAAGTGCATATCCATATTCAAAACCCAATACCCCATACTCACTCAGCAGTGAATTATAGATCCGGAATTTTTCCTGGTTTTCCCTGAAATGGTTGAGGCGGTTATACCCCTTGTTGGTATTCTCATCACGGAGAATGGCATGGCGGTGACTGAATGTGCCGCGCTGTACATCCTGACCGCTCATGCGAACGATGTTGCCATCCAGTAATATCGAACCATATGCCATCAACTCAGCGGTTGCCCAGTCTATCTTCTGTTCGGCTTCAAGCAGCCTGATTTTTTCCTGCAGCAGCTTTTCCACTTTTTTCAGGGGCTGAAAACCTTCAGGCCACTTCATCAGGTTTGAAAAAAGAAGATTGACTTCTTCTGCAGGGATTGCCGTAACGGGAGATGATTCAAAATCTTCAGGTGTGGCTTTGCGCAAACTTTTCCAGGCAAGTTCAGGTTGCTGGTAATGGTAAGGGAGCGGGTTCTGTTTTACTTCATCCAAACGCTCCTGCAGATCGCCCCAGAATTTCTTTTCCATTTCACGGGCCAGTTCTTTGGCATCGGGTTCGCCGTTTTCCAAAAGATAGTTTGTATAAATCTCACGCGGGTTCTGGTGCTTGTCGATCAGCCCGTACAATTGCGGTTGGGTGTATTTGGGATCATCCCCCTCGTTGTGGCCATGTTTGCGGTAGCAAACCATGTCGATAAAAATATCGCTGTTAAACTGCTGGCGGTAACGTGTTGCGATCTCCGCACATTTTACCACGGCTTCTGCATCATCGCCGTTTACATGCAATACCGGCGCCTGCACCATGGCGGCAACCGAGGTACAGTAATCGGCACTTCTTGCATCATCAAAGTCGGTTGTGAATCCGATCTGGTTATTGATCACAAAATGTATGGTGCCACCGGTATAATAACCGCGCAGGTTGCTCATCTGCAACACTTCGTAAACGATGCCCTGGCCGGCCACCGAGGCATCCCCATGTACCAGTATCGGTAATATCTTATCAAAATCACTTTGGTACATCACATCCGCTTTTGCACGAGCAAAGCCCACCACCACAGGGTTTACAGCTTCCAGGTGCGAGGGATTGGGCATCAGTTTCAGGTGCATGGTTTTATTATCTGCCGTTTGCACTTCACTTCCATAACCCATGTGATATTTTACATCACCGCTCCCCATTGTTTGATCAACAGCGGCGGTACCTTCAAATTCACTGAATATCTGTTCATAGGTTTTTCCCATGATATTGGCCAGCACGTTCAGCCTGCCGCGGTGCGCCATGCCGATCACCACTTCCTGAACATCGTTGTTTGCAGCAACATTGATGATTGCATCCAGTGCTGCGATCGTGGTTTCACCTCCTTCCAGTGAAAAACGTTTCTGCCCGATATATTTTGTATGGAGGAATTTCTCGAACATCACCCCCTGGTTCAGTTTCTCAAGGATGCGTTTTCTTTTTTCAAGCGGCAACTGCTGCCTGAACCCGTTTTCCATTTCATTCGTAAGCCAGTCGATCTTTTCCTGGTTACTGATGTATTTGAATTCGATACCTACGTGGTGGGCATATACATTTTCAAGGTGGGCAAGGATATTACGCAGCGTAGTGGCGCCAAGACCGATAAGGTTACCGGCCTGGTAAACTGTATCGAGGTCAGAATCTGACAAACCAAAAAAAGAAAGTGCCAGGTTCGCGCCCCTGTCCTTACGCGCACGGATAGGGTTGGTTTTTGCGAGCAGGTGGCCTTTGTTGCGGTAACCCAATATCAAACGGTACACCCTGATCTCCCGCATCCAGTCGATCTCAGCCGGGGAGCCAGCTTTCGCTTCTCCGGCCGGAGTTGAGGGTACATTCAACCCATTGCTGACAGCAAAATCAAAGCCTTCAAAAAATTTTTTCAGATCGGGATCAACGCTGGCCGGGTCATTTACAAATTCCCGGTAAAGGTTTTCTATATACGACGGGTGGGAGTTGGTGATGTAAGAGAAGTCCTTCATTTGCACAAAAGTTGGATGCCTGGGTCAAATAGTGGGCAAATATCGGTCATTGGAAGGAGAAAAAAAGTCAAATTTCAGGTGTATACCCATCAGAAACCAGTTGGTTACAGGATGCCGGGGTTTCCAACGAACCCGACAGTTTTTTTGGCGGATTCCTCTCTTAAACCCTTGTTTTCCACATTTTTTGCCATAAATTTTCAAAATTGAAAGGAAGGCCTTACCTTTGCCGTCCTGAAAAAATAATACATGGCAAATCATTCAGCTACCAAGAAAGACGTGAGACAAGCTTCCAAGCGTCGTGACCGTAACCGTTATAATGGCAAAACCACCCGTAACGCTATCCGCGACCTGAAAGCGAGCACTGAGAAGAAAGCTTATGATGAGAAACTTCCTGATGTTGTTTCTATGATCGACAAGCTCGCGAAACGTGGCGTTATCCATAAGAACAAAGCGGCCAACCTCAAAAGCAAACTGGCGAAGAAATCAGCCAATATCGCATAAGATTGATTTTTGGAATGATATTGAAAACCAACCCGGGACGGTTGGTTTTTTATTTTTCTGGAATGTCGGCATGCTTGCCAAGCGTAACGGTAAACCGGTTCATATCACTGGCAACGGGCGTATAGGTAACTGTTCCGTTATGGATCGAGATAAAACGATAAACGATGGAGAGTCCAAGCCCATAGCCCTTCGTGGTAAGTGCGTTGCCGCCCCGGAAAAACGGGATCATGATATTTTCCTTGTCATCGGCAGGTAACTGGGTGCCTGCATTGTCTATGTGTACAAAAACGGATTCTCCATCCGAATCGAGGGTTATGTACACTTTCTGGTCAACAGAATATGTGTATGCATTTTTGATAAGATTGGTAAAAGCCGATTTCAGCAGGCTTTCATTACCCCGGATGATAAAGTCATCGTCGTTTTCCGGGAGGGATGCAAACGTGATATTGATCTGCAGGTCGGGGAATACTTTTTTACTGTGACTCACGGTTTCATAGATCAGTTCATCGATGCGGAGAAGGGGCCAGTCCTGCACATACCCCATATTTTCAAATTGAGAGATCAGCAGCAGCGAATTGGTGAGTTCGATCATTTCCTGCTGTTCTTCTTTTAAGGATAGCAGTACTTTTTTATACCCGGGAACCGAGAGCTCTTTATTAAGGGAGGATTCGGTTTGCGAGAGCATGGTTGCCAGCGGTGTGCGCAGTTCATGTGAGGCATGGTAAACAAAATTCTTCTGGAAGTCGAACGATTTCTGTAAACGCTCCAGCATGGCATTGAAATTCCTGGCGATCTCGTTCACTTCATCATTGTTCGCCTGTACGGGAACCCGTTCGGTAAGATTTTGAACACCGGTTTTCCGCATCTGCAGGCTAAGATCTTTCAAAGGTTGTATTGCCTGGCGCACAAACAAAAAGGATATCAATACAGATAAAACCATCCCGCCAAAGAAAACCACGACAAGTATAAAGCGAAGGATATTCATACGGGCAAGCCCCGTTCTGTCGTACCCCGACACATACACATACGAGTCGGTTTCAGGAATATACATGGCCACAAGCTGTGCGCCGCTTTCATTATAACGTTTTACCTCTTCGCCTTTATGCAGGGTTTCGAGCTTTACCGGTAAGACTCTCGGGATCTGTAAAGTATCCGGGAAGCGGAAGATTACTTTTCCAGCCGAATCCAGGATATACACCTGTTCATAGAACAGGGCTTTATCATGAATGTCTTTGATGATCCTGTAAGCAATTCCCGGATCATCCTGGCGGATGTCAACAAATATTTTATGTACTTCCAGCCCCTCTTTGCTAACCCTTTTAAAATAATCCTCTTCCCGCGCCTGGTAAAAAAGCAGGTACGTGGTTATACAGGCCACCAATAAGATCAGGCTTACAAAAAAAGTAAAAAGCAGTGCAAACCGGAGCTTGAAGTTCATTGCACAGCGTTTGTTTTATTTGATATAATACCCGAACCCGGGTTTGGTGTGGATCAGTTTGTGTTCAAAAGGTTTATCGATCTTGTTCCTGAGAAAACTGATATACACTTCGATGGTATTGGTGCCGGTATCGAAGCTGAGGTCCCATACTTTTTCGAGGATTTCCTGTTTGGAGATCACCCGGTCTTTATTGCGGGCGAGCAATACAAGTAAAGTAAATTCCTTGGCAGTGAGGTTGATGTTCACCCCGCTGCGGACAACGGTTTTATTCAAAAAATTAATTTCCATATCCTCCACAACAATGGTATCGGTGGCAGCGGGCACTTCGGACCGCTTCAGGAATACTTTGATCCGTGCAAAGAGTTCGCTGAAATGAAATGGCTTAACGATATAATCATCGGCACCGATATTAAACGCCTCTACTTTGTCGTGTATCTCCCCCGCCGCGGTGAGCATAATGATGGGGATTTTTTTATTCTGTTCCCTGAATTCTTTACAAAGTGTATACCCGTCTTTATAAGGCAGGTTGATATCCAGTAATACAAGCGAATAATTTTCCTGGTTAAATAAACGCGATGCTTCCAGGCCGTCAACAGCTATATCGGTTTCGTATCCGTTGCTTTTCAATTCCTCGCTGATGATTTTACCAAGCTTCGTTTCATCTTCCACCAGCAATATTTTATGTGTATTACTCATGCGCAGTTTCTGATTTCGGTCTGAAAATACAAAATAAAGGCATAACTGATAGCAGTACCAGTTATTAACAGAGGTGCTTATAAAAGAAAGTGAGGATTATTCTACCTTTTTCACTTCGCCGCTTCCGGCAACATTCTGTTTAACCACAGGGTTGCCTTTGTAAAAAACAGATCCGCCCCCGGCAATGCTTACGTCCAGTTTATTGTCTGCAAAAACCTTTACATTACCGATACCGGCAATTTTCACAACGGTGGATTCTGCTTTGAGTTCGTCGGCATTATAATCGCCGGCTCCGCTGATCTTCACGACCTGATCGCGTGTTTCACCATGCAAAGTGATATTTCCGGTACCGGCTATTTCCGCTTCTACGGAAGGTGTATTTACCTCCAGTCGCACATCTCCTGCTCCGGCGATTTTCAGCTTCAGTTTATCTCCTCCGGTAAATTTATTTTTACCCGTTACGTTCCCGCTTCCGGCAATAGCCACTTCCTCGAGTTTGGGGGTGGTGATATAAATTTTGATATCATGGTCGGAAGAGAGGTTTATTTTTTTCCGGGTATATACCACGAGACGCCCATTTTCTTCGCGGGTAAGAATATAGTCCTGCAGGTTTTCATCGGCTTCCACCCGGATGGAAGTTACCGGTCCCTGTGTCAGTTCCAAATCATAACTGCCTTCAAGGCCGATGCGTTCGGCATGCGATACCTGCCTGTTCTGCGTAACCAGGACACCATTTCCCACCACACGTTTATAACCCAGGAAAACGCAGGCAGAAAAAAGCAGCGTGTCCGCAAAGAAGAGGGAAACTTTTCTCATAAGAAGGTTTTGAAAACGAAAGTTACAAAAAACATCCCCTGATACGAAACCGTTCCGATAGCTTTCCCGGCCGTTTATCCGGCATAGCGGCAAAATTCTGTTACCTTCGCGGCATGACAGAAAAGATCCTCATCCTCGATTTCGGCAGCCAGTTCACACAACTTATTGCAAGGGCAGTAAGAGAAGCCAATGTGTACTGCGAGATCATTCCGTATCATGCATCTTTTTCTTTTGAACCCTCCCTCAAAGGGATCATCCTCAGCGGTTCCCCGTTTAGTGTGAATGAAGAAAAAGCGCCGGTGGTGGATGTGGCTTCTTTTATCGGGAAAGTGCCTGTGCTCGGTGTTTGTTACGGGGCACAACTTACTGCAAAACTGTTTGGGGGCAGGGTTGATAAATCCAATAAAAGGGAATATGGCAGGGCAAAACTGCATATCCGGCAAAAAGATATTTTACTGGATAACGTTGCAGAACAATCGCAGGTATGGATGAGCCACAGCGATTCGATCACACAATTACCCGAAGGTTTTGAAATTCTTGCCACTACAGAAAGCATCCCCGTTGCGGGTTTCCGTAAAACAGGACAGGATACAAAACCCCTGTATGGCATCCAGTTTCACCCAGAGGTATATCACTCCGTTGAAGGGAAAAAAATCATCAGCAATTTCCTCGTGCATATCTGCGGATGCAGCCAGAACTGGACCCCGGCTTCTTTTGTACAGGAAACAGTCGACAAACTAAAGCAGCAGATCGGCGACAGTCATGTGATCATGGCGTTGAGTGGTGGTGTTGACAGTACCGTTGCCGCAACACTGATCAGCAAAGCCATTGGCAACAGGTTACATGGCATTTTTGTAGACAATGGCGTTTTACGAAAAAATGAATTTCAGCAGGTACTGGATACCTATCATACCATCGGTCTCAATGTAAAGGGAATTGATGCGAAACAGCTTTTTTACGATGCTTTCAAAGGAAAAACAGATCCGGAACAAAAACGGAAAGTGATCGGTAAATTATTTATCGATGTGTTCCATGAAGAATCCAAAAAAGTAGCCGGCGTAAAGTTTTTAGGCCAGGGAACGATCTATCCCGATGTGATCGAAAGCGTAAGCGTGCACGGCCCGTCTCAAACCATCAAATCACACCACAATGTAGGGGGGCTGCCAGATATCATGCACCTTGACCTTGTAGAACCTTTGCGGTTTTTATTTAAAGATGAAGTGCGCCGCGTAGGGCTGGAACTGGGTATACCTGCAGAGATGATCAACAGGCACCCCTTCCCCGGGCCGGGGCTGGCGATCCGTATATTAGGTGAAGTAACCGAAGAAAAAGTAAAACTGTTACAGGATGCGGATGACATTTATATCCGCGGGTTGAAGGAACATCATTTATACAGTTCGGTATGGCAGGCCGGTACCATTTTACTTCCCGTGAAAAGCGTTGGTGTGATGGGCGATGAACGCACGTATGAATTCACGGTGGCATTGCGGGCGGTTACTTCAGTGGATGGCATGACGGCCGACTGGGCGCACCTGCCTTACGAATTCCTTGCACATATTTCGAATGAGATCATCAACAACGTACGCGGTATTAACCGGGTGGTATATGACATCAGCAGTAAACCACCGGCTACCATCGAATGGGAATAAATTAACCTTATGCAAAGAGGCAGGATTTTTTCGGTGCTGGTCTTTCTTTTTGTTGCCCTGGGTCAGCTTCAGGCACAAAGCAGGGCAGTTAAGATTGCTGTGTTTGCCCCATTGTATATCGACTCTGCTTTCAGTGGCGAAACATATAAACTTGGCAGAAACAATCTTCCCAGGTACATGCTGCCCGGTCTCGATTTTTACAATGGCGTGATGCTGGCGGTTGATTCGCTTCAATCAGAAAAAGCACCCGTGGGGGTAATGATCTATGATACCAAAAGCGTTTCTTACGGTATCGAATCTGTTTTGTCACAACCCGCAATGCAGGATGTGCAATTGATCATTGCATCATTCAATAGCCGTGCTGAAATAAAACCGCTTGCCGATTTTGCAAAAGAGAAAAATATCCTCTTGCTTTCAGCCACCTACCCGAACGATGGCGGTATCAGCAACAACCCTGGTTTTGTAATGCTGAACCCTACGCTTGGCGGGCATATTGAAGCGGTGTACCGGTTTCTTCACCGAAGTTACCCTTTAGAGAATATCACGTTG
This sequence comes from Chitinophagaceae bacterium, assembly GCA_004028765.1. Lineage (GTDB taxonomy): Bacteria > Bacteroidota > Bacteroidia > Chitinophagales > Chitinophagaceae > Sediminibacterium. The sequence goes on from SAIX01000102.1 coordinate 19,012, forward strand.
TTCCGTAGAAAAGGGATCATTGAAGACCAGGTTTTTTCCACCATCGCTAATATGAACAAACGTACGCCGGGTGTACCGCTTAAAATAAAAACGGTTGAGTTAACAGATAGTTTTACTGCAAAAGAAGTAACCGACCATCTCGACAGCACCAGGCGGAATATCGTGGTTTGCGGTACACTGAATGAAACTTTTGGAATAAATCTCTCAAAAGCCATCGGCAGCAATAAAGCATACAAAGCCATTGCCGTTGGTATGCCCACCTGGGATGCCCTGCGCGATATCAGCAACGGACTGGAGATCGTATATACCACTCCTTATAATTTTACTAGGCAGGATAAACTCAGTATCCGCATCATTGATCTGTACCGGTTGAAGTATGCCGGCAGGGCAAGCGATATGGTATTTAAAGGATATGAAACCATGTATCGCTACACGAAACTGTTATTGAAATATGGAAAGGATCTTCCGATGCACCTTTCTGACAAAGAACCCCGCCTGTTCAATGATTTTGACATACAGGCTACTTCTGTAAACAAAGACTATTCAACCACTGATTATCTCGAGAACAAAAAACTGTATCTCATCCGGAAACTGGATGGCAAAGTAAAATCAGTAAACTAAAACTTTCCGGCGCAATAATTGTTTCTGGCTGTATGAAGACATTCAGAGGCAATAAATCAACCCTGCCCTCTAAAAAATGTATTACCTGCGGCCGCTTATTTACCTGGCGGAAAAAATGGGAAAAGGTTTGGGCAGAAGTGAAATACTGCAGCGAGAAATGCAGGCGAAAAAAATTGTAACGGCATACATTTTCAATCATTACTTTATAGCGTTGTTATACCTGTTTGCCTTAGATTAAACTTGTTAACTTGTATCCGATAAATGAAAGCTAAGGCAAACACCGGGCTCAGTATCATCCGCGAATGGATGGCACACAAAGGATACGAGCCTTTTGCATTCCAGGAAGAAAGCTGGCAGCAGATACTAGCGGGCAAAAGCGGTTTGGTGAATGCACCTACCGGCTGCGGTAAAACATTCTCTGTTTTCCTTGGTAGCATTATTCAGTATATCAACGAGCAACCTTCTGATTTCAGGAAAAAGAAAAACCTGGGTTTACAATTATTATGGATCACCCCATTACGGGCATTGGCAAAAGACATTGCACGTGCCATGGAAGAAGTGCTTACAGAACTTTCCATACCCTGGCAGGTTGGCATCCGCAACGGAGATACCAGCACCACAGAACGGCAGAAACAAAAGAAATATATGCCGGAGGTATTGATCATTACCCCCGAAAGCCTCCACCTGCTGTTGGCGCAAAAAGGATATCCATCTGTGTTGGGCAGCGTAAGAATCATTGCAATGGATGAATGGCATGAATTACTGGGCAGCAAAAGGGGTGTACAGGTTGAACTAGCTGTGAGCAGGATCATTCATTGCAGAAAAACGATTGACGCTTCCGCTAAAACGCCCCAGGTATGGGGGATCAGCGCCACGATCGGGAACCTGGAAGAAGCCAAAAATGTTTTACTGGCACCACTGCAGCAGGAGGGTGTGATCATCAAGGCACAACTTGATAAAAAAATTGAAGTGATCCCTATCATTCCCGATGAGATCGAAAAATACCCATGGGCCGGCCACCTGGGTATTAAACTCGCACACAAACTGGTTCCGGTAATCGAATCAAACCGTACCACGCTGATCTTTATCAATACCAGGGGCATGAGCGAAACCTGGTACCAGACATTATTAACCGTTGCCCCGCAATTCGCCGGCGCCATGGCGTTGCACCACGGGAGTATCGAGCAGGAACTGCGTTTATGGGTGGAAGAAGCTTTGCATACAGAGAAATTAAAAGCAGTGGTGTGTACGGCAAGTCTTGACCTTGGTGTTGATTTCCGCCCGGTCGATGCCGTGATACAGGTGGGTTCGCCAAAAGGCATTGCCCGTTTTTTACAAAGGGCAGGCAGAAGCGGGCACCGGCCCGGTGAGATAAGCCGCATTTATTTTTTACCGACACATTCACTCGAATTGCTTGAAGTGGCCGCTTTAAAACAAGCCATACAGGAAAAAGCCATCGAAAGCCGTGAACCCATGCTGTTGTGCTTTGATGTGCTGTTACAATACCTGTGTACACTTGCCATTGGCGAAGGTTTCAGGGCCGGAGAAATTTTTACAGAAATAAAAAGTACCTGGTGTTTTGCTGATATCACGGAAACGGAATGGCAGAAAGTATTGTTACCCCTTACCATCGGCGGGAAGGCATTACAGCAATACGATGAATATAAAAAAGTGGAAGTGACCGATGGCCTCTTCCATATCCGCAACCGCCGGCTTGCTATGCGCCACCGCATGCATATCGGAACCATTGTAAGCGATGCCATGCTGAAAGTAAAACTGATGAATGGGGGCTTTATCGGTGTGATAGAAGAATGGTTTATCAGCCGGCTGGAACCCGGCGAGGTATTTACGCTCGCAGGAAGAAACCTGGAACTGGTGATGATCAAAGACATGAATGTAATGGTGCGTAAATCCGGTTCTAAAAAAACGATTGTTCCCTCGTGGATGGGCGGGCGGATGAGCCTTACCGCAAACCTGGGAAAGATACTCCGCGAAACATTTAACAGGGCTTTGGTGGATGAATCGGATATTGAACTAAAGAGTTTACATAGTTTGTTCGAGCTGCAGCGCACTTTGTCCCATATTCCAAGAAACCATGAAATACTGATCGAACAGATCGAAGATAAAAACGGTTTTCACCTGGTGGTGTACCCATTTGAAGGCAGGCAGGTGCATGAAGCAATGAGTGCCATTCTCGCCTATCGTATCGGAAAAATCACACCGATCAGTTTTTCCATTTCGATGAATGATTATGGTTTTGAATTGCTAAGCGACCAGCCCGTACCGGTTGACGACAGCAATGCACGGGAGCTTTTCACAACGGATAACCTCTTACTCGATATTCAGAAAAGCATGAACAACACGGAGATGGCCAAACGGAAATTCAGGGATATTGCGGTGATCGGTGGCCTGATTTTCCAGGGGATGCCGGGCGAGAAAAAAAAAGCAAGGCATTTACAATCCTCCGCCTCCCTCCTTTTCAAGGTTTTTGAAGAGTACGATACCGATAACCTGTTATTGAAACAGGCATACCAGGAAGTGCTGATGCAGCAGATGGATGAAGTGCGCTTGCGGCTGGCATTACAAAGAATCGTTGACTCGGATATCATCCTCCGTTTCCCTGAAAAGATCACACCGCTTTCTTTCCCGATAATAGTGGATGGATTAAACCGAAATCATTATTCTTCAGAATCGCTGGAAGAAAGGGTCCGCAAAATGCAGCAGCAACTGGAAAAAGATTGACAAGAGTTTTAGTTCCGGCAAATAAACAGTCATCACAGGGCGCTGTTTTATTCACACAAAGTATCTTTACAGCCAGCTATGACATCACCGGTTTTACACAAAATTGACGGGCATCATTTCTGGCTTTCACCACAGCGATGTTTATTTTGGGAAGAAGAAAAAGCATTGATCCTTTCCGATCTGCATTTCGGGAAAACAGGGCATTTCCGCAAACATGGGATTGCGGTGCCACAGGCTGTATACAGGGAAGACCTGCAGCGGTTACTGGACCAGGTGATATTTTACAAAGCCAAACAGGTGATTGCAGTGGGCGATCTTTTTCATAGTGAAAGCAATAAAGAGCTGGAACTTTTTCTGAAATGGAGAAATGATATATCGTCAGTGCAGTTTACACTGGTAAAAGGCAACCATGATATCCTGCACCAGCAATGGTATGAGAAAGCCGGGATTGAAGTGCGTACCGGTTTTTATGGTCAGGCCGGGATTGGTTTTGTGCACGATCCCTCGGAATTACCGGAAACAAATGGCTTGTATACTTTTTGCGGGCATTTTCATCCGGCAGTGGTAATAAGCGGTACCGGTAAACAAAGCCTGCAGTTCCCATGTTTTTATTTTTCAAAAAAGATGGCGATCCTGCCTGCTTTCAGCAAATTCAGTGGTTTTGCCACGGTAAGAAAAAAGAAAGGCGACCAGGTATACGCAATCGTTGACCAATCTATTATCACCATTCAATGATCCGTATTGCGTTTGATCCGATCTATGCACACCCGCTTCCCGAAGGGCACCGCTTCCCGATGCTGAAATATGAATTGATCCCGGAACAGTTGTTATATGAAGGATCGATAACAAAAGAGCAGCTGTTTTCTCCCACACCCTGTGAAGACAAGATCATTTTACAAACGCATACCGAAACTTATTATCAGAAATTATTACAGCAAACCCTTACTGCCTCTGAACAGAGAAAGGTCGGTTTCCCGCAATCGCCGGAGCTGACACTTCGTGAACGGATCATAACACAGGGAACACTCGACTGCTGCCGCTATGCGATGAGCCAGGGTGTTGCCCTGAATGTGGCCGGAGGAACGCATCATGCATTTGCCGACCGGGGGGAAGGGTTTTGTTTATTGAATGATATGGCAGTAGTGGCTAATTATCTCCTGGATAAAAAAATCGCAAACCAGATCCTCATCATCGATCTTGACGTACACCAGGGCAATGGCACAGCCAAAATTTTTGAAAATGAAAGCCGGGTTTTTACATTCAGCATGCATGGAGCACATAACTACCCTTTTCACAAAGAGATTTCCGACCTGGATATACCACTGCCGGATGGCATTGATGATGCGGCCTATCTTGCCTTATTACAAACCCATCTGCCGGGACTCGTTCAAACAATACGGCCTGATTTTTCTTTTTATCTATCAGGAGTAGATATTCTTTCTACAGATAAATTCGGGAAACTGAAAATAAGTATCGAAGGCTGCAAAGCCCGCGACCGTTTTGTATTTGAAACATTATCCCGCAATAATATTCCAGTAACCGTAGCGATGGGGGGTGGTTATTCTCCGGATATCCGGACCATCGTGGAAGCGCACTGCAATACATTCCGGCTTGCCAAAGAGATTTATGGATAATCTGCGTAAGCAACAATTCTCATACGCATTACCATATTCCGGTTATCGTTCCAACAATCAATTCAGCTTCTTCTTTAAACTGCTCACCTGTTCCTGTAAATTATTTACCATACCCGCCAACTGGTTCATATCCCAGCGCGGTGCGGTATTGGCTTTCTGCATAATGTAAACCGCTTTCCATACTTCGAGCACATCTTCTGCATTTACATTATAGGGCTCATAAACAGGATTGTCGCTGATCAATGTGATCTTATTCTTAACCCGGTTATTTTTCACGATGCGCTTGTACACCACGCCCTCATTGCGTGAAAGCACCACATAGGTATTGCTGTTCTTTACATCTTCCAGGTCGTCCACCTTCTCACCAACGATCACACTGCCGCTGGGCGTAGGCAGCATGCTATCTCCCACTATTTCAAAAGCCCGGTACTGACCGGGACCAAGCATCGGCAAAGTGAATGTATTCAATTCATCAATAAACTCAGGATCTCCATAACCGGCTAAATAACCGGCAGCCGCTTTAACAGGAACAAAACGGACTTCGGCCACTTCGGCCGTCATCTTCATCTGCCGGCGTTTTTCGATATAGCTGAGTGCACGTGGGGCAGAAAGGTCTTTAAAAAGAAAATCCTCGAGACTCAGTTTAAAGATGTTGCATATCTGCTCCATCACTTCCAGCCTGGGCTCGGCTCGTTCTTCTTCATAAGCGCCAACCAATGATCTTTTGATCTTTAATTTATTGGCCATTTCTTCCTGTGTCCAGCCACGCAGCTTACGCAGGTAACGTAAATTTTGTCCGGCATTTGACATAGCTAATCTGTTTAGCAAGCAATTTACTAACATTTTTAGTTAACTGCAAAATATTTTTTTATTTTTCCACACCCATCCTTTCTTCCCTTTTTTCAGGTGGTTACGGTTCGATGCCGTATTTTTCTGCACGCAAACAAACCACTCATGAGAAAACTGTTATTCGCATTGCTGCTGGCACCCGCGGGTTTATGGGCACAGAACAATACCAACTGGACCGACGACCTCATCCTCACCCCCGAAAAATCGAATTTTGAAAAAACATCCACCTATGCAGATGTGGTGAGTTTTATCAATGCCATCAAATCCAAAAGCCCTTACCTGCAGGTTAGCAGTATGGGCAAAAGCCCGATGGGGAAAGACATTCCGCTGCTGATCCTCTCCAACCCTTCCATCAGCACGCCGGAGCAGGCAAAGGCTTCGGGAAAAATGGTGATCTATATACAGGGGAATATCCACGCAGGTGAAGTGGAAGGAAAAGAAGCCGTGATGATGCTGATGCGGGATATCCTTCTCGGGAAAAAAATAAATTTTCTTGATAACCTGATCATTCTTTTCGCGCCGATTTATAATACCGACAGCAACGATAAAATGGCAAAGGGCTTAAGACCATCACAGGAAAACAGCCCGCTCGAAACCGGTGAACGCGAAAACAGCCAGGGTCTCGACCTTAACCGCGATGGTATTAAAATGGAAGCGCCCGAAACACAGGGATTGATCCAGAATGTGATCACTGCCTGGGACCCGCAGGTGACTGTTGACCTGCATACCACCAACGGCACCTGGCACGCCTATTCACTTACCTGGGCACCAAGTTATCTTTATGCCGGCGAGCCGGGCACTTATCATTACAGCAATGATGTGATGCTACCGGCGATCACCACTCGTGTGAAGGAAAAATACGGGATGTTCTTTGGCCCGTACGGGGATTATAATGTGAGAGAAGGATGGCCGCTGAAAAATTTTTATACCTATAACCACCATCCCCGTTATATCATCAACCAGTTTGGCCTGCGCAACCGCATCGGTATTTTAAGCGAAGCATTTGCACACGAGCGTTTTTACCAGCGTATATACAGCACGTACAGTTTTGTGAATGAGATACTGGATTATTGTGACCACCACTGGAAAGATATCATCCGCATCAATGCCGAATCGGAAGCTGCGGCAATAAAAAATGTACTGGATAATGCCGGTAAGGTGAAAAAAGGTGTCCGCTTTAAAATGGTTCCGGCAGAAAAAAAGCTGAACGGTTTCCGTACATATGATTATACTTCCTTCACCAAACCAGACGGAAGCAAAACACTGGTGAAAAACGGGAATATCGTTACCTATGACAATATCAATTACTACGGTGAGTTCAAAGACACTGTGCAAAGTACTTTACCCCGTGGCTATCTCATTCCCGCATCACAATCCGCCATTGCAGAATTGCTGATGAAACAGGGTGTGAAAGTGGAGAAGCTGGATAAGGAAGAAAAAATATCCGGCGAAATTTTTCTGGTCGAAAAATTAACCCGCTCCCCACGCAAATTTGAAGGGCATTTTATGGCATCCGCCGAAGGGCATTTTGAGAATGCCACCAAAACATTTGCCAAAGGCGATTACAAAGTAGACCTTGCCCAACCCCTTGCGAACCTTGCTTTTTATATGCTCGAGCCACAGTCGGACGATGGCCTGCTTACCTGGAATTTCTTTGATACCTATCTCGATCAGAATGGCGTTGCAGCAAAGCCTGTGGAATTTCCTGTTTTCAAATATTATGCCTGGCCCGAACCTGCGAAAAAGAAACCGGGGAAGAAATAACGATCCCATCTGGATTTAAAATGCATTAACCCCATTGATTGTATCTTGCAGTTATGTCGAAAGCAAAAGCATCCAAGAAAAAACAACCGGTGATCCTCATCACCAACGACGACAGTGTAAATGCGCCTGGTATCCGTGCATTGGTGGAAGCTGTTAAGGGACTGGGAAAGATCATCGTTGTGGCGCCCGATAAACCCCAGAGCGGCATGGGACATGCCATTACCATTGGCAACCCGCTCCGTTTAAGCAAAGTGAACCTTTTTGAAGGGGTGGAAGCTTATGCCTGCAGCGGCACACCCGTTGATTGCGTAAAACTCGCAGTGGATAAAGTGATCCACAACAAACCCGATATCTGTTTAAGTGGTATTAACCATGGCGCCAATCATTCGATCAACGTGATCTATTCTGGCACAATGTCGGCCGCATTGGAAGCAGCCATTGAAAGTATACCGAGCATCGGTTTCAGTTTACTGGACCTCAGTATTGAAGCAGATTTCACCGCCGCAAAAAAATATGCCCGGCAGATCGTTGAGCATGTATTGAACGGGAAAGTTCCGGATAAACATCTTTGCCTGAACGTGAACATCCCGAAGGGAGAAGAAAAAATGATCAAAGGGATCCGGATCTGCCGACAGGCCTATGCCAAATACGAAGAGGAATTTGACGAAAGAAAAGATCCGCACGGCCGCCGCTATTACTGGCTTACCGGAGAATTTGTGAATTTTGATAAGGGAAAAGATACCGATGTATGGGCTTTGAAAAATAATTATGTGAGCGTGGTTCCCGTTCAGTTCGACCTTACCCATTTTGCATTAAAGCAAAAGCTGGAAAAAAACTGGAAATTCTGATGCTGAAAAAAGATGATATCAAAACAGGTATCCTGCTGGGGCTGCTTGCACCTTTTGCGGGGTTTGCAGGATATTACCTCATGCGTTTCCGGCTCTTTACGCTGAAAGAATTCTGGCAGGTGCTGATGATGCAAAAATCGTTGTTATCAGGTATCATCAGTCTGGCATTGATCGTAAACGTCATCGTCTTCACCCTGTACATCAATAAAAGGATCGATAAAACAGCAACGGGGATTTTTATTGTAACCTGCGTATATGCGGTGATTGCATTGCTGCTGAAATGGATATTCTGAGGTCAATGCTGCGTACTGCCCGGCAGCGGGGTGCCATTCACCTGTGCCTCGAGTGAAACGCGGTAACGCTTCAATGCTTTAACGATGGTTTCCGCAATTTCCTGCTGCCCCTGTTCACTGGTAATGTATTCTTCTTCTTCGGGTTCAGATAAAAAACCTACTTCCACCAGCACAGCGGGCATGGCCACTGCCTGTAATACCCATATCCCTTTTTCATTCCTTTGTTTGGCGCCCCGGCTTACACGTCCGGCTTTCTGAAATTCCTCTTCAATGGTTTCGGCGAGTTTGCGGCTGCGCTGGGCATAGCCGTTTGTGCGCATGGAGTTGATCAGTTTTACCGCCGGATTATTTTCTTCATTGGCCACCAGCATGGCGGTATCACTGAAATTATTCTCCATCAGCGCTTCTTCCTTGTCCTTTGTTTTTCCCACTCCCCAGATATAGGTTTCCGTTCCTTTTGCAGGGTTGGGTGTATAATAGGTACGGTATTCAGGCACTTTTTTGGTAACCTTCTTCCCTTTCTTTTTTACTGTTTTAGTGGTATAGCCAATGATCTCGCTGTGGCGGATGGGAGATACATCGTTGCAATGGATCGAGATAAACAGATCGCCTTTGAATGCATTGGCTTTATTGGCCTTTATTATGGGGCTGTTAAATTCATCCGTGGTTCGGGTAAGATAAATGTCCACATCCGGCATCTGCTCTTTTAATACCTGTTCCAGTTTTAAACTCACCGCAAGCGCCACGTCTTTTTCCTCCATGTGTTTTCCGGATGCCCCATAAAATTTTCCTGCTGCTGCGGCTGTACCCCCATGACCCGGATCAATCACGATTCTTTTCAAAGGTTGCTGCTTCTGGTTTTTGGCAGTCGTTTGCCCCCAGGCCCCGATATGGAGGCAGCAGAAAGAAAGCCCTAACAAAAACAACCCAGGTTTCATAACAGAACAATGTATGTGGATAACGAAAAACGGGGCTCTTTAGTATATGGCAAGATACAAAAACCGGCCCTGGGGCCGGTTTGAAAATGCAGTTATGTAGCAGGGAATCAGTGCAGCAGCATTTTTTTAATTTCTTCGTTGGTGAGTGTTTTGCTGGATGCCACCAGTACGGCTTTGCCATATTTATCAATTATCTCGCTGGTATCATCCGCTGCCAGAAAAATAAAATCCTCCCGTTTATACTTGCGGTTCAGTTCGTCCGGACTGATACGCTTACCGTCTGCAAAAATGATATCTGTTTTCCCGTCTACACGAACAAAACCGCCGCCCCTGCCACTTAGTACGGAATTACCATTGATCTCAAAATAGGTTTTCCCATTCATGGCGCTGAGTTCTTTCAGTTTCTCCGCGGTCCGGTCTTCTGTTTTTGACAACTGCTTTGACTTACCCGTTTTGATTGTTTTGAGTTCTTCTCCCGCAATTACCCATGTGATCGATTGCCGGTGTTTTGCAACAACTGTTTTACCGTTTTGAGTGGCGGGTACCCAGTGCGGGCCTTTCTCGATCACGCGCACTGCTTCTGCCGCTGTTCCATAACCGGGATCGTTCATGGCTTTGATATCACTCAGTTTGCCTTCTTTGTCAACAATAAACTCCACCACCACGGTATATTTCCCCGGAGGGCCTCCTTTCTCAACCGGGATATCCCGGTTCAGGTTACGCTGCAGGTAATTTGTCCAGGCAGATAACCCACCCGGGAAAGAAGGCGGTACCTGTGTTTGGGTAAAGAGTTTATCATAGTCTTTTTGTGAATCCGTTTCTTTAGAAGGGATAACTGCGATCACATCAGATCCATTTCTTTTGGAAAACATACTATCGTATCCTGCCGCCGGTCCGGAGATATTTCGTTTTGTGGTTATAACAATAACACCTTTTGATGCATCCTGACCATATTGTTTGGTTGCATCCTCCCCTTTTAAAATACTTATGGATTTGATATCATCCTGTTTAATACTGTTATAATCTTTGGTTTTTGCACCATCCACAATGATCAAAACATCATCAGGTATTGATTTTTTTGCGTCATTCGATTTCCAGATAAGGGTATCCGGATAGGTCCGGGGCAAGTCAGCAACCGGTATCACGGTTCCTTTCACCATAAGCGTGGCCGGTACCCATACCCCGTTGTGGTATTCAAAAACGGTATCGAACTCGCGCTGGGGCTTTGTGCTGACCAGTATCACGCCGTTTTTCCCCTCTTCTCCATACTTTGCAACTGCCGATTCATTTTTTAATACCTCCACACTGGATATTTTTTGGGGATCGATTTTACTGAGCAATTCGCGGGGCAGTTTTTTACCATCCACCAGAATCAAAACATCTTTAAATGCCTTGATTTGATTTATTTTTTGGGCTGGTTCCGTTTCTACCGGAACCGTATCTTTCGGACCAATATATACATCCTGTACGGAGATCACCGGTTTTTTCAGGAAAGAATCCACCCTTTCTGAAATTATTGCGGGAGAACCGGTTCCGGTTGCATCCGCCATTTTTTCCACAACGCTTGAAAACGAAAGTGTGATGGGTTCCTGTTTTTCTTTGTTGCGGAAAGCAAATAATACCACCACTACCGCCAGCAAAGGCAAAACGAGTAACCTGCGCAGGTAACTGAACCTTGGGTTTTTGGTATCTGCCAGCATCTGCAACCTTCTTTTGATGGGTGAAAAAAAGAAAGGATGCGTGAGGGCAAATGTTTGCCCGGGATACGCGGCTGCGAGCAGCATCTGCGCAAGCGAAGCTGTATCCCCGTTCTTCACCGCATTTTTATCAGCGATGAATTCATGGATCATTTCCATTTCTTTTTTCAGCAACCAGAAAAACGGGTTGAACCACCCCACCACCAGCATCAACTGCAGGAATATCCTGTCGAAGGAATGTTTCTGCTGTACATGCGCCAGTTCATGCTGCAGGATCTGTTTGCCCGATTCGCTGCGGATATCAATTTCTTCGTTCCAGAAAATGTATTGAAAAAAGGAAAAAGGCGTTCCCTTTGCCTGCGTGATCACGAGAAAAACATCGCCCACCGTTCTGCATGAATTTTCTTTTAATAATCTCCATATCCGCAGCAATGCCATTACCATCCCGAATAACAATGCGGCCGATACGGCAGTATACAAACCGGACAGCAATATTCCTCGGCTCCACACAAAACCTCCCTGCATCCGGCTTTCGAGATAACTGTTATTATCCGCCACAACATTCAGCAACTGGTAAACACCCGATTGACCTGCCGAAGGAGAACCCCACTGGATCTTGATCAACGGAACCACCCACGACGATACGGCCACTGCGAGCAGGTAAAAACGGTTATACTGGTGAAAACGTTTGTTCCGCAGCACCAGCCAGTAGTAGCCCATCATCAGCGCGCTGCAGAGCAACACCTGGAACAGATAATAAGCAATCGTTACCATGATCGTTTATTTTTTTGTGTGTTTAACCTGTTGCAACAACAACTCAAGTTCTTTTACACTGATGTTTTTCTGCTTTACCATAAAGGAAACCGCATCTGCAAACGAGCCTTCAAAATAGCCTTCCACCAGTGTTTTGATACTGCTGGATGAATAGGTTTCTTTGGATACCACGGGATAATACCGGTGCACCCTTCCTACCGGCGTGATGGCTACAAAACCTTTCTCAACCAGGATCTTTACGATCGTGGCCACAGTATTTGAATGCGGTTTTGGTTCTGGCAGGTTTTCCAGGATATCTTTTAAAAAAGCTTCTTCCAGTTTCCAGATCACCTGCATGATCTGTTCTTCTGCTTTGGTCAATGTTTTCATTGAGAGGGGGTTTGAATACGATACCGAATGTAATAACTAATTTTTTAGTTTACAAACTATTTTTTTAGTCGATTGAGATCCAATCATTTCGCCTCCGGCTGAATTTGGTATTTTGCATACTTAAGCGCTTTCGGTATCTATGAAATATTATATCATCGCGGGAGAAGCCAGCGGCGACCTGCATGGCAGTAACCTGATCAGGGAGATTTTGCGGTTAGATACCGATGCCGCCATCCGTTGCTGGGGCGGCGACCTGATGCAGGCTGCCGGTGCTACGCTCGTAAAACACTATCGCGATCTTGCTTTTATGGGTTTTGCAGAAGTGGTAAAAAACCTGCCGACCATTTTCCGGAATATCCGTTTCTGTAAAGAAGATATCCTCGCATGGCAGCCCGATACATTGGTGCTGATCGACTATCCCGGTTTTAATCTCCGCATCGCGGAATGGGCCAAACAAAAAGGTTTCCGTGTTATTTATTATATCTCGCCGCAGGTTTGGGCATGGAAAGAAAACCGGGTGAAAAAAATGAAGCAATGCATCGACAGAATGCTTTGTATCCTTCCCTTTGAAAAAGCGTATTACAAAGAAAAATGGAACTGGGAGGTTGACTATGTGGGCCACCCGCTGGTGGAAGTGGTGGAGATGGAAGAGTTGGGAATTAGGAGTGAGGAGTTGGGAATTGTTCACCATTCACCATTCACCATTCACCATATATCCCCCACTCCAGCCTCCAAACTCCTAACTCCTAACTCTGCTGTCGTTGCCTTATTGCCCGGCAGCCGCAAGCAGGAGATCGAAAAAAAATTACCGGTGATGCTGGAAGTGGCAAAATCATTTCCGGAATACCGGTTCATAGTGGCCATGGCGCCGGGGCAGGAAGATGGTTTTTACCAGCCTTTTCTGGAACCTTATCAAAATGTTGGAGCCGTAAGAAATGAAACATACAAACTGTTGATGCGTTCTGATGCCGCATTGGTGACCAGCGGAACCGCCACGCTCGAAACCGCCTTATTGGGTGTGCCCGAAGTGGTTTGTTACAAAGGAAGCAATATCAGCTACCAGATCGCGAAGCGGCTGATCAAAATAAAATATATATCGCTGGTGAACCTGATCATGGATAAAATGGTGGTGAAGGAACTGATCCAGGAGGAAATGAATACCGCAAATCTTGTGAAAGAGTTGAACATATTATTGTACGATGCGCAGAAACGGAGCCAGCTCGCAGATGATTATCGTGCATTGAAAAATAAATTATCCGCAGGCGGACATGCATCTGCCAATGCCGCCGCTATTATTTACCGTTTCAGCAAAACCGGTCAGTGAAACAAAGGCAGGATCACCAGTTTGAAGAGAATGATCACTACTGCCACAAGGAACATGATCAATGAAATCCGGTTCATGCCATGCATGTATTTCATCCATTGTGTCCTGGGTTCATTCGGATCGCGTTTGCGGAGGTAAAGGTATTCGGCAAGTTGTTTGAGGATGCCCATGGGAAGAGGGTTTATTGGGTTACTTGTTTATTGGTTACTTGTTTATTGGTTTATTCGTTTCCTGGTTTATCCGTTAATCCATTAATTCGTTTATTCGTTTTATTTGTCAGCACCATAAAATTAACAAGCGAATGGCGAATCTGTTCAGCAAACTTATTATGAGTAGATTTGTTTACTTCAAAAATTCCCTATGCCATACCGTTGCCTGCTCCTTTTCATCAGCCTTTTTTTTGCGCAGCAAAGCCGCTCGCAATTTGATGCATCGAAGATCGATATCGTAAGAGACAAATGGGGTGTTCCGCATATTTTCGCCCCTACCGATCCGCAGGTGGCATACGGACTTGCCTGGGCACATGCCGAGGATGATTTTACAACGATCCAGCAATCGCTGCTGGCGGGAAAAGCCATGCTGGCCCAATACACCGGGAAAAAAGGGGCGCAGATCGATTATATCATTCACCTGCTCCGTATCCCCGAACTGGTGGAAGAAAAATATGAATCGGATCTCAGTCCCGGTTTCAAAAAACTACTGGAAGGATATTGTGCAGGATTGAATGCCTACGCGAAAAAACATCCCTCCGAAATACTGGTTAAAAAAGCATTCCCTGTAACACCAAAAGATATGATCCGGTATTCGGTGCTGCAGTTATGTGTATTGTCGGGCGCCGACCAGGCACTGGCAGCCATCTTTGGCGGAACAGTTCCTTTACTCGCAGATTTCAAAACCGCCGGCAGCAATGCCTTTGCTTTCAACAGCCGTAAAACCACGGATGGGGATGTGTACCTCGATATCAATGCCCACCAGCCGCTTGAAGGGCCGGTGGCTTTTTATGAAGCGCATTTATGCAGTGATGAAGGCTGGAATATACTCGGAGCCAATTTTCCCGGTGCACCCTGTATCCTGCATGGTGCCAATGAATACCTCGGCTGGGCCCATACGGTAAACAATCCGGATAAACTGGATGTATACCAGTTAGAGATCAATCCCGCGAATAAATTACAGTACCGTTTTGATGGCGAATGGCTCACACTCGAAGAAAAAAACGCAGCATTAAAAGTGAAGATCGCGGGACTGAAGATCGGCGTAAACAAAAAAGTGTACTGGAGCAAATACGGCCCTGCAGTAATTACGCCGAGGGGAACTTTTTCGATACGCATGCCGGCACAGATGGATATCCGCGGGCTGGAAGAATGGTACCGTTTTAATAAAGCAAAAAACTTTACTGAATTTAAAAAAGCACTGGAGATGATGGCGATACCGGGGTATAACCTGGTGTATGCCGACAGGTATGATACGATTTATTATCTCAGCAATGGCCGCATCCCAATGCGCGATCCCAAATACAACTGGCGGAATACATTGCCCGGAAACACCAGTGCCACTCTATGGACAAGCCTGCATCCCTTATCTGATCTTCCGCAGGTGCTGCAGCCAAAAAGCGGTTTCGTATTTAATACGAATCATTCACCGTTTCATTCTACGGAAGGAAATGACAACCCGGTTATCAAAGATGTAACGATGGGGTATGAAACGCTGGAGAATAACCGCAGCAAACGTTTTATAGAACTGGTGGCGCCGCTCGAAAAAGTAGCTTATTCAGATTTTAAACGGATCAAATTCGACAGGCAATACCCTGCAACATTTGTTTTCCCCACTGGTATCGACAGTTTGTTTATGCTGAAAGAAGCGGACCATCCGGATATTGCATCGCTTATCCGTGAACTGAACCAATGGAACAGAAAGGCCGATGCGGAGAACAAAGGCGCCGCTATCTTTCTGATGGTTTACAAAACGGTTACAGAGGCACCGCAACTTTACCCGAGATACGGTACAATAAACAAATCACAATGTGTTACCCTGTTAACCAGTGTTAAAAATGAGCTGATGAAAAATTTTGGCAGAACCGATCTGCAATTGGGCGATATACAAAAACTGGTAAGGGGTGATAAAGAGATCCCATTACCCGGTTTACCCGATGTACTTGCCCCGATGTATTCGGTGCCTTATAAAAAAGGGATGATAAAAGGCACACAGGGCGATGCCTATGTGGAACTGGTAAGGTTCACCAAAAACGGACCTGTGATCGAGTCGATGAATGTATACGGCGCTTCTTCCCGCAAAAATTCACCGCATTATACCGACCAGATGGACCTGTATGTAAAACAACAAACCAAAACGATGACATTGAATAAGGAAGAAGTATATAAATCGGCCGAAAAAATTTATCATCCGCAATAAACCATCATGAAAAAAGTTTTTTTACTGGTATGCATTTGCTTCTGTTTGTTAGTACAGGCACAGGTAAAAGAGGGTATGCTCCAATATACCATGACCATTGAAACGCAGATGCCTAAAGAAATGAACCCCATGAGTGGTGATTCAGAATTGACTTTATGGTTCAAGAACGGAAAAACGCTGAGTGAAATGGTGACGCCGATCTACTCGATGAAGATACTGGCAGACAGTGTATCCACACTTACCTTGATGGATGCGATGGGGCAGAAAAGTTTTTTCAGAACATCCGTTACCGATTTAAAAAAGAAAATCCCAACCACGCCTGACCGGACACCCACAATAGTCCATACAAAAGAAAAGAAAAAGATACTGGGTTACGAATGTACAAAAGCCATACTGACGATGCCGATGCTGAGAGGAAAGCCAATGAATATGACCCTATGGATCACGCAGCAGATCGCAGCACGCACACCCACAGCAGGTATTTTCAGTGAAGAAATGCTGCGCACTTTTAAAGGGCTTTGCCTGGAAATGGAAGTGCAGATGGAAAAAGTTCATTCAAAAATGATCGTCACCAGTATTTCGACCAAACCGGTGGCCGATAAAATTTTCCAGATCAATACAGCAGGATATACTGAAAGAAAAAAAACCTGACTGGAAAATCATCCTGCATCAGTCCCGCAACCATTCTCCTAAAAAACGGCTGATTTGCACGGTTTCAATGATAAAGCCATCATGCCCGTAAGCAGAATCGATCTCAAAGAAATGGGTATTCGGGATATGATCCGCCATGAACTGCTGTTCATCGAGCGGGCAAAGAATATCGCTGCGGATACCGATGATGAGTGTGGGTTGTGAAATGGTTTGTAAAACTTTGATGAGGTCTCCCCCCCTGCCGCGGCCAAGGTGGTGACTGTCCATCGACTTGGTAAGCAGCCAGTAACTGTATGCATTAAACCGTTTCACCAGTTTATCGCCCTGGTAATTGATATAGGAAGAGGCTTTGAAGTTGTCGATCTTCTCAGGATCGGGGTCGGTTTGTTTGTCCTGGAAAGTATTGTAGTTACGATAAGTAAGCATGCCAATGGCACGGGCTGCTTTTAATCCGCGTGCACCCGCATCGGCAGAATGATCGAGCCAGGTTTGATCGGCTTCCACTGCCAGTCTTTGCGCAGTATGCACGGCAACGCCCCAGGCACTTTCGGAAGGAGATGTTGCGATCAGAAATTGTTTTTCAATAACAGAGGGCTCCATCACGCTCCACTCCAGCACCTGGTAACCACCCATGCTGCCACCCATCAGCAAATGAATTTTTTCGATACCGAGGTGTTTGCGCAAAAGAATATGTGCGTGTACCATATCCCGTATCGTTACCTGCGGAAATGAAGAATAATAGGCTTTACCCGTAAGCGGGTTGATGCTTGTTGGCCCCGTACTTCCATAACAGGAGCCAAGGATATTGGCGCAGACGATAAAATATTTTTCAGGATTGATCAAACAGTTATCACCCACCAGGCCTTTCCACCAGTCTGCCGCATCCGAATTTGCCGTAAGTGCATGACAAACCCACACCACATTGCTTTTATCCGCATTGAGTTGTCCGTAGGTATGATAAGCGATACGGACAGAAGGCAATACTGTTCCGTTTTCAAGAATAAACTCAGATGAGTGGTCAAAAAATTTCATAAACGATAATTCCGCATTTCACAAGCAAAATAAGGGTAAGCTTGGTTTACATTTACATAAAATTCCCGATGACGAAAATACTGTTCGACCGTGTTGATGACGCTTATGCATTTGAAGCCAAAGATGCTAACGGTCATTCGCTTCGTATGGATGCAGCAGCGGCTATCGGCGGCCATGAATCAGGGTTTCGTCCTATGCAAACCCTGTTAGCAGCGCTCGGGGGATGCAGTGGGGTGGATATCGTTTCTATCCTGCAAAAACAACGCCAGAAGATCAGCCGTTTTTCGATGGAGATCAACGGTGAACGGGAGCAGGGTAAAGAACCTGCTTTGTGGAAAGAAGTGCATATTGTTTTTTATATAAGCGGTGCAGTGGAAGAGGAAAAAGCAAGAAAAGCCTGTTCGTTATCGGTTGATAAATATTGTTCGGTTGCTGCTACTTTGCGGGCTGCCGGATGCAGGATTACCTGGGAGGTAAAGGTAGAAGTTTTGGATTAGCGGATTACGAATTGACGAATTCAAGAATCTTATCCTGCTGCCATGAAAAACAGGAGCTGAAGTGCTTGCGACGCAACGAAGATGCCATGAAAAACTATCGCTGGTATCCACACACTGGCTGTCTTGAAAAAAATACACAAATTGTAAACCATCATTTTCCAAAATTCAAGAATCCGAAATCCGTTCATTCACTAATTCATTTATATGCGATTCCAACATCCCCAAACCAATGCCATCCGGATACAGACAGAGAGAACAAATGAGATGGAGCATTCCACACCCATGTTCCTGACGAGCAGTTTTTGTTTTGACAATGCAGAAGACATGCGGGCCGCTTTTGCCGATGAAACCGATGACAATATTTACAGCCGTTTCAGCAACCCGGGTGTACAGGAGTTTACCGATAAGATTTGTGCACTGGAAGGAGCAGAAGCGGGCTATGCCACTGCATCAGGAATGAGTGCCGTATTCGGATCATTCATGGCTTTGCTGAAACAGGGTGACCATTTGCTTTCCTGCAATGCCATTTTCGGAAGCACCCATACCGTGATCGCGAAATACCTTCCCAAATTCGGCATTGACTATTCTTATATAAGCGCAGATGCAACAGAAGCGGAATGGGAAGCAGCCATACGACCAAATACAAAAATGATCTATCTCGAAACACCGACGAATCCGGGGCTCGATATTTTAGACCTCGCGATGATCGGCAGGGTTGCAAAAAAATACAAAGTGCTGCTGAATGTCGACAATTGTTTTGCAACACCGGTTAACCAGCAACCCATTGCATTCGGCGCTGACCTTGTGGTACATTCCGCCACAAAATGGCTGGACGGGCAGGGCCGTGTATTGGGCGGCGTAGTGGTTGGAAAAAAAGAACTGATCAAAGAGATTTATCTTTTCTGCAGAAGTACCGGTCCGGCACTCTCCCCATTTAATGCATGGGTACTGAGCAAAAGTTTAGAAACACTTGATGTAAGAATGGAACGGCATGCCTCAAATGCATTATACATTGCACAGCAACTGGAAACCCATACAAGCATTGCATCCTTGCGTTACCCGTACCTGGAAAGCCACCCGCATCATTCCATTGCAAAACAGCAGATGAAAAATGGTGGTGGTATTGTATGTTTTGAATTAAAGGGCGGACTGGAAGCGGGCAGGAAATTTCTTGACAAATTGGAGATGCTCTCACTTACAGCAAACCTGGGTGATACCAGGAGTATTGCATCACATCCTGCGAGTACGACACATGCTAAATTAACTGAAGCAGAAAGACAGGCTGTTAATATTACACCGGGATTGATCCGTATCAGTGTTGGCCTGGAGCATAGAGAAGATATCCTTGCGGATATTTTGCAGGCGATGGGGGAGAACTAAGAGTTAAGAGTTAGGAGTCAGGAGTTTGTTAAACCGCGGCTCCCCTCCTTTCCAAGGAGGGGATATTCATTCGCCAGAATGAATCGGGGTGATGAGAACCGGAGTACGGTTCATGTTTCTGAACCTCCCCGCCCTTCGCTAAATCGCTCGGGCACCCCTCCTTGCTTCGCAAGGAGGGGACAATCGCCTTCCACTTTAATTTCCACATGCGTTAAAATACCTGGTACTAACCTATCCCCTGTTTTTCGATCCAGTCATCTTTGAACAATAGCTTTGTGATATGCGAAGCAGGCAAATTTATAACCGCCCGGAATTAAAATGGTTGAGAAAAGGATTGCGGAAAACTTCCACACAACTCCTAACTCCTAATTCTTAATTCTTACTTCCCCTTACTGCTACTGCAATCTTTGAATCAGCCGTACCATAATACAGGAACCATTTTCCTTTGAATTGCGCAAGACCTTCAATAAAACAAACACGGTTTACCTGCCCGGAAATTTCATAGGGCTTATCGGGACTCATAAAATAATGATCCAGCCGATCAATTACTTTGGTGGGATCGTTTTTATCGATCAGTACCTGTCCGGCGGCATATGTACCCTCTGGCAAACTGGTGTCACCGATGGCAGGGATATTACGGCTGTTATACATCAGCAAAATGCCTTTCTCCGTAAGCATGGCAGGCGGGCCTGATTCAACGAGATCGCTGTCGAATTTTTTTGCACGGGTAGGCACTACAATTTTCAGTTCGGGCATGTGCAAACCTTCGCCACGCAAGGGAACCGGTGGTTTCTCATTACTGCTCATTTCTATCGGAGACCAATGTATCAGGTCATCTGAAGTGGCTGCCCATATATACTGATCGCCCCAGTACATCCAGTATTTGCCGTTGACCTTTGCAGCAATGATTTGACCATTACGGTAAGTTGAGACAATGCTGCCCGACTTCGACCATTTGTCGAGGTATTTACCATTCATCGCAGTTGCAAAAACAGGGCCTTGCTTTGTCCAGTTGCGTAAATCTTTTGATGTGGCAACTAATAACCGCGCAGTTTTTCCTTCATAGGCGGTATAAGTCATATAATAAGTGCCAGTGCTGTCTTCCACAATGCGTGGGTCTTCACAACCACCCTGCCATTCATATTTCTGGTAAGCATCTTTTTGGGGATAAAATACAGGCTCAGGTTCTCTCGTAAAATGCAATCCATCTATGCTCTTTGCTAAACCAATGCGTGAAGTGCCACCGGGAAGGCCCAGTTTATCCTGGGCACGGTACAGCATGTAAAGCGTATCCCCTTTTACTACGATCGCCGGGTTAAAAACATCTTTCTCCTCCCAGGCTATTTTTTTGTTCCGGATGGGGTCATTAAAAACAGCATTACCGGGTGTAAGCACAGGGTTTACACTGTCGGCTTTTTCAAAAGAAAGCATGGCCCAGTTTTCCGAAAGATCGGGGCCGGATACCACTTCTTCCACATGGTTTTGAAAATGTTTACAGCCGCCCGTTAAGATCAATAACGAGAGCACTACAAGATAATTCTGCTTCATTGTATAACAGGTGGGGTAAAAATTTTATTTACCGATCGCATATTCGATACCGCCCAGCAAATGTTTCAGGAACATGGGGTCTTTATAAGAATCGTCTGTGTGACCAAACTCCGTATAAAAAGCACGGCCGCCATCAAAATCATGGTACCAGGCCATCGGGTGGTTTTCACCGTTCTCACCACCCGTATAACTTTTTTCGTCAATGGTTACCAATACATGCAAACCGGTTTGCATGCTTTTAAAATTATACCATTCATCAAACCGCTTCCACAGTTTGGGCAAATGTTTGGTAGAAATATGTGTATCATCCACCACATTTAATACAGCTTCCTGCTGTTTGGGATGACTTTTAAAATAAGCGCCCACCAGCTTATTATACCATGGCCAGTCGTATTCCGTATCGGTGGCTGCATGCACGCCTACAAATCCGTGACCGACCTGTATGTATTTTTCAAATGCGGTTTGCTGTTCATCATTCAATACATTGCCTGTAGTGCTGAGAAAAACCACTGCATCATATTTTTTCAGGGTTTTGGGAACGAAATAGGAAGAATCGGTTGTGGTATCCACCGAAAAATGATTTTCAGCACCCAGTTGCTGGATGGCCACAAGCCCTACAGCGATTGAATTGTGGTGAAACCCTTTTGTTTTGGCATATACAAGAATATGCGGTGTTTTTTTAGCGGTTACAAAACCGAGAGTGCCGAGTAAAGCAGCGGCAATACAGATGCCGGCCAGGTATTTTTTCATATTGATTGGTTTGAAGATTATTTAACGAGTTTTCTTTTTTCCATCATTTCGTGCCAGGTGGTGATGATGATCTTTTCGTCGGCGATGGCTTTCCGTAATGCAGGATCCATCATGGCCAGCATATCTCCCCTTCGCAAGGGCCCTGAATCGGATATGTACTGAAATACCGGCGATGTTGCCGTACAATGCATGATCATCATGGTAAGACCGGGTTGTAAGGAACGTACCGCTTCGATATATTTTTGTGTTTTGTATGCCTGCAGTTTTTTATCATCCGCAGCGGCTTCTTTTGATATTGGCCAGTCATAACTTTCATTGTGCAGATCATCAAGTACAGGCAACCCTGCGGCCCACAACATTTTTCCGATGGCCCGCATTTGTGTGATCAGTTCATCCGATGCATTCATACTCTTTTTGATCAGTGTTGCATGTCCTGCAGGAACCATCACAGGAATATGGTTTTCGATCCCGAGTTTTACGTAGCGTTCCGCAAAAGCAGGTGTGGCCAGTAAGGTCCCCATGTGCGTATCAAAATGAGTCGGTTCAAATCCCATTGCCCTTGCTCTTTCCAGTTGCATCTTTATTTCTTTCTCCACTTCATCCGCAGTAGCATGTTGTATCACATCCGGAACCGACGGCCATAGGTCGCCTTCTTTATCAACAAGCCCGGGAGTGCCATTCTTTCCCGACAAAGGCCCCCAGCGGTAATCTTTCCATTCCGATGTAAGGGTGAGATGCAACCCTGCATCAATGCCGGGATGTTCTTTCATATAGTGAACAAATGCCGGTACCCAGGGGCAGGGCATCATCACACTGCAGGAACTGGCTACGCCTTTGGTGATGGCATTGATGGCGCCTTCATTTGAATCGTACGACATACCCACATCATCTACATGCAGGATCAGCAATTTGGTACCTTTCGGGTAACCTAGTTTTTCAGCGTAGGTAAGGTCTGTTTGTGCCTGTACTTGTAAGCCGGAACAAAGCAGGCAGAAGAAAATAAAAAAGATCCGCATGGCAGGCAATTGATTTGATAAAGAATGTTTGTGGAAATGCCGGGAATTATCCGCCGCTTGTTCCAAAAAATCGGCAAGATTGCTTACTTTCAGCATCGCCAAAAACCATTGGTTAAATCTAACGAAAGAAAACCAAAACGAGCTGTTATGAAAGCAAAAACCGGTTCCCTGCTTGCCTCGATGATGTTCTTTGAGTATTTTATCTGGGGCGCCTGGTATGTGAC
This sequence comes from Chitinophagaceae bacterium, assembly GCA_004028765.1. GTDB lineage: Bacteria > Bacteroidota > Bacteroidia > Chitinophagales > Chitinophagaceae > Sediminibacterium. The sequence continues at coordinate 42,372 of SAIX01000102.1, forward strand.
AATGGGAACCTATATGGTGGAACACCTCCACGCCTCCGGTATCGAGATCGGCGCCACCTACAGCGCACTTGCCATTGCAACGATGATCTCTCCTTTTTTTATAGGATTGATCGCCGACCGTTTTTTTGCGGCCCAGTGTATCATGGGTGTGCTGCACCTTCTTGGGGCCTTGCTTTTATTTCTCGCCACAAAAATTGAGAACAGCAATACTTTTTACTGGATCATCCTTGTGTATTCATTATTGTATATGCCAACAATTGCGCTCAGCAACAGTGTGGCTTTTTCACAAATGAGCGATCCCGGAAAACAATTCCCCTGGATCCGTGTATTCGGAACACTGGGCTGGATCGTAGCGGGCCTACTCATCGGGCAGATGGGTATCGAGAAAACCTCTTCTACTTTTTATATGGCTGCCGGCGTATCGGCCGGGCTTGGTTTATTAAGTTTTGTACTACCCAATACCCCGCCAAAGGGCAAAACAGCGGGTGCATCTGCTGCATTGGGAACAGAGGCATTCGTTTTATTTAAAGAAAAACCCTATCTCATTTTCTTTATCGCTGCTATATTGGTATGTATCCCGCTTTCTTTTTATTATGGATTTGCCAATCCTTTCCTGAATGAAATACATTTTGAAAATGCAGCCAGTAAAATGACGCTGGGCCAGGTATCTGAAGCAGTATTTATTTTAGCAATCCCCTTTCTTTTTAACAGGATCGGAGTAAAAAAAATGCTGCTGCTCGGGATGACCGCATGGATATTACGCTACCTGTGTTTCGCATACGGCAATGTGGAAACGAGCAGCTGGATGTTATATGCCGGGATTGTGCTGCATGGCATCTGTTATGATTTCTTTTTTGTGACCGGTTATATGTACACAGAAAAGAAAGCCGGAGAAAAAATCAAGAATGCGGCACAGGGCCTCTTCACATTCGCCACTTATGGTGTGGGAATGTTTATCGGAACCTGGTTTTCCGGTTTTATTGTCGACAAGTACAAAGTAGCCGATAACACACATAACTGGCAACAGATATGGTATGTACCTGCAGTGATTGCATTGGGCGTGCTTGTCTATTTTGTTTTATTTTTCAGGGAGAAGAAACAACAGGTGGGGTGAATGGTGAATGATGAATGGGAACGAAATAACATAACTTGCAATTCCTAAGTTGAACTCACAACTCACAACTCACAACTCACAACTCACAACTCACAACTCACAACTCACAACTCACAACTCACAACTCACAACTCACAACTCACAACTCACAA
>SAIX01000103.1 GCA_004028765.1 Chitinophagaceae bacterium
ATATTCGGCTGTGCGCCTGTCGTTATCGTTCCGGCAATATTCGTCGCACTGATATTGTTGCTTACACTTAAGTTCGTTAATTGTCCCACCTGGGTAATACCTGCCTGCGTGCCTGCACTTAAACTGCCACTGAAAGTTCCTCCCTGAATCGTACCACTAACCGAAAGATTCGTTAACTGACCTACACTCGTAATATTCGGTTGCGCCGCAGTCGTAATTATTCCTTTCAGATTAGCAGCATCAACTGTTCCGGTTACACTCAAATTATTCAGTCCACTCAAGTTGCTTACCGTGATATTTGTCGTACTCAATGTTCCCACCGCTGCAGTACCACTCACACTTAAATTACTCAGTTGACCAACACTCGTAATATTCGGCTGTGCCGACGTAGTGATCGTTCCAGCTATATTCGTCGCACTGATATTATTGCTTACTGAGAGATTGCCTAAAGTTCCCACCTGGGTAATACCTGTCTGCGTGCCTGCACTCAAACTGCCACTGAAAGTTCCACCTTGAATCGTGCCTGTGATTGATAAATTATTCAGTCCGCTCAGATTGCTAACCGTAATATTCGTTGTACTTAATGTTCCCAATGCAGCCACTCCACTTACACTTAAATTACTCAACTGGCCGACACTGGTAATATTCGGCTGTGCTCCTGTTGTGATTGTACCGGCGATATTCGTCGCACTGATATTATTACTTACAGAGAGATTACTTAAAGTTCCCACCTGCGTGATGCCTGCCTGCGTGCCTGCACTCAAACTTCCACTAAAGATTCCGCCCTGGATCGTACCACTGACAGAAAGATTCGTTAACTGACCTACACTCGTAATATTCGGTTGTGCCGCAGTCGTAATTGTTCCTTTCAGATTAGCAGCATCAACTGTTCCCGTCACTGATAAATTAGCAAGGCCGCTTAAATTACTTACTGTAAAATTTGTTGTACTCAATGTGCCGATCGATGCCGTTCCGCTGACTGATAAATTGCTTAACTGGCCTACACTCGTGATATTGGGTTGCGCTGCAGTGGTAAGTGTTCCGCCCAATGTGGTGCCTGTGATCCCACCTGAAGCAACAATCGAGTTAGGGGTGATATCTCCAAGACCTATTGAAATTGCCGGCGTAGTAGTTGGGTTACTTACTGTGGCCGACACCCCGTTCGCTGTAATCACAGATACCGATGTAACGCCAGTGGCCGGTATATTACCGGCCCTTACATAATTTTTCAGCATGTTCGTTGTATCGGACAACCGAAGCACATTCGAGAACATCTGTGCCGTATCACTTACCCGCAGGTAATTTTTCAGCATTGCTGAAGTGTCCGTTACAAAAATAAAATTAGAAGATGCCAGTTTTCGCAGCCCCCCATTCAGGGTCGTTACAATGGAATCGGTTTTTGCACCGTTACCGGTAAAAGAAATTTGTGAAATCGTTTTTGGCTCCCATACACTTGCAGCACTGTTCCATACATACACCTGTCCGTTTGTCGGTACTGCATTCGACAACATCCTTCCCCTGAATTTGTCAGCATTCCAGATAGCAGCAGAAGTATCAGCTTTGATCGTAAGATCGGTGCCGTTTAATGTGAGTACAATGCCGGTAGTTCCGTCTCCCAGTATATTGATGTCACCAACCTGCCCGTTTAATGTGGTTATCCCACCGCTGAAGGTTCCGAATGTTGCCCATTTTTCCAAACCGGTATTGTCGGTTTGTCTTACATAAAATTTATCATCACTGGTCTGGTACACGATCATACCTTTTACCGGGCTAACGATCAAACCGGTATCTGTTACCCTCGGAAGCAGAAGCGCTTTATCAAGACCATCGATCTGCAGGGCTACGTTGTTGTTTAAAAGAGTGGAGCTTCCAATGATAATACCTTTGGCATTCACAATAAAATTACCATTCATCCGGAGTGTATCGGTAGCCTTATGGTTGCCGAGGTTATCACCAAAACGTTGTGCATTCGCAGATCCTACAATTGCTAATACAACAACACAGGTCATTAAAATATACCTGTGCAACTGGCTGATATTTTTTTTCTTTCTCAAAGTCTTTGGCTAGATGCATTTAATTCCCGGAACCGGCAACTTCCGATATTCAAACGCATCTTTGGATTATTATTCTTATACAATTATTTCAATACAACTATTTTATATTGGCTACCAGAAATTTGAACTTCCGCATCCGTATAATTTGCGAACCTAACACTAACCTCATCTGTTTGGGATACCCAAGCACTATATACCTGCCATGCAGGATAATCAGCCTGTGGCGTCACAATTATCGGATCTCCCAAAAGAACACCTGGCAATGGTATCCGAACTACCGCAGTTGTGTTCGCACTAACTCTTACATTTTGCCCAGTAGATGAAGTAAATTTTACAATGAAGTTGTTAACAGTAGTAACAGTTTGCTGTGCCGCTTTCGGTGTTGTCCAGGTAACCACCCCTGCACTGTCTGTGATCAAAAAAGTATTTTTTGGGCCTGGAGGGATACTCGTCGTAACGTTTGTCACACTGGCATTTCCGGCAAACAGCGCGTAGGGTACACTCAGCATCTGTGTTGTTCCGAGATCAACATAATTATCTGCGGCTATCCACCAGGCGGAAGGAATGGATGGAGATACAGCTATTTTTATATTCAGGAAAAAAGGACCATTGGCCCAATCAAGCTGCCCCAGTGTTTGGGGGCCGCTGGTGGAATATCCACCAGGTGTATTAGCAGTTAAAGTTCCCTTACCGATATAAATTGTAAATATGCCGTCGTTATCCGACCTGGAGACATGCGTTTCTTCCCATACCCTTTTTCCACCGATTGCCGATGACTGGAATATGGTTTCTTTCACATAAATATCCCTGTTCTTTGCCGGGTTCCCCATTGGGTCCTTGGCTACAGACTGAAATGGAATTACCGCAGGGGGTTGGGCAATAAGTGGCCCCACAGAGAAAACCAAAATCGCCAGGAGCAGGTTCTTTCCGGAAAGGGGTTTCATAAAATTGGTTTTACGTGCGGTAAATATTATATATAAACGAAAAAT
>SAIX01000104.1 GCA_004028765.1 Chitinophagaceae bacterium
CCTCTTTGCTGAAAGCGGGTTTGAGGCCGGGTATCTTATCAAATTTTACATTCCAGGCTTCTTCATCTTTTTTAAAGAAAACAGGATCGCCATTTTTTTGCGGGATGGCAACAGGTGTTACCTCTTCGTCAAAATATCCTTTTTCCCAGGCAGACTGGCTGCGCTGGTAACTGGTAACAGCAAAAGCATCCTGTTCTTCCCGCGAAATATTGCATTCTTTTGCACACAGGTCGGCAGCATTGCCCATAGCATAATTGTGGTATACATCGGTAAGGCCGTCTTTGGCCAATCCATCGACCAGGGTCACATTGCCATATTTATTTCCCCAGCGGAGGTTTGGGCTGTAAAAAGGAACGTTGCTCATACTTTCCATACCTCCCGCTACAACGATATCCGCATCGCCCAGTAAAATAGATTGGGCCGCCTGTGCCACTGCCTTCATACCGCTTGCGCAAACTTTATTTACCGTGGTACAGATTACCGAATCGGGTAACCCGGCAAATTTCGCAGCCTGGCGGGCCGGGGCCTGGCCGGTATTTGCCTGGATCACGCAACCCATCAACACTTCCTGCACATCCGATGGCTGAATACCTGCTTTGTCAATCGCCGATTTTATCGCAAAAGCTCCCAGTTGGGGGGCTGAGAATTCTTTTAAACTGCCCCCGAAACTGCCGATAGGGGTACGTACGGCTGAAAGAATATAAACTGAGCGTTGCTTCATCTGGTAATATTTGGCCGCAAGTTACAGATTTACCGGATAGTTATACTAACAAATGTTAGCGGAATTACCCCGTTAAAAAACGGGATTATTCCCGTTCCGGGATAACAAGCCGATACCTAATTTTGAAAAATACCACAAGGATTCTCTACAAAGATTGTAACTTTAACCCTACTAATTATGAGAAAAGACTCGAATACAGCCCAGCGAAAGCCCCAGCAAAAAGATTCGCATTTTCTCTTTTGGCTGATCACAGTTCTGCATTACCTCATGGGGTTATTCGGATTGTATTTTGCTGCATTACTGGCGGTAAATCCCGCAGGCCCGGATCGTTTTATAAACGGAGGGATCGCCGCTGTTTTTACAATCCTCTTTGCATTAACACAACCCGATATCCGCTTCCGGAAAATTGATACGGGTTTGTCAAAATTCTCAAGGTTATTCACAGAGAACTAATGGCCCTTCTGTTTTGATTGTTTTCGGCAGAATTTATTTACGCAGTTTTCTATTTGGGTGATAATCTTTCTCTCCTGCCAAAACAGGGACGGGTAAAATATTTTGCTGAGGCGGTAAGGGACAAGTCGCAAAATCAGTAAATGCACAGGGTGGATTGATCGAACGGTTAAAATCCAGTAATACTTCTCCATCAGCCCCGGGCATGTCTGCATATAGAAATCTTCCTGCGGCATAGGTCTCTTTCCCATTGCTTGCGTCGCCAAAAACAATAAACAATTCATTCCCTTCCTGCAAGGCATCAAGACGGTACGTTTTACCATTCAGATGAAACACAAGCGTGCCCGGCGATTCCTGTATACTGCTTTGGCCTATTACATTATTGATCAGTATTCCCACCTGTATTTTCTTTTCCAGTCTTGCTTTTACCCTGTAACTAAGTGAAAGCGGGAAACGATGCGGCTCCTCGTAATGGATCACTGCCTCCGCAGCAATATCGCGCATCCGGATACCGATTTTATCATCCCTGGAAATAATACTCCAGCGCAGAGAGCCTATGGCCAAACGCCCCCGTGGTTTCCCATCCGAAAACAATATTCTTTTTTTTACAAGCGAATCATTAACCCGGATATTCACATTTTCGGCCGACTCCCACCATACTTCATTTGCATTTCTGTAAAAAATTCCTGCAAAGGGGGGCATGTCTTTATGCTGCATCACAATATCATTGGAAGGATCATTGCCCATGCGGTTTGCTCCATCTTTCAGCCAGAAAAGACCGGCCAGGTTTAACCAGCCATCTTCTGAGGTTAATGCCTGTTTGCGCAAATTGTAAAAATGCTGCATCGAGGAACGATAAGCTGCATCCTGCGCATTTGATGCTACTGAAGCAATAAAAAAAAGACACAATAGAATACGGTACATAAAAAAATCCTTGCTGCAATTTCAACAGAAATGGTCGAATAAAAAACCGGGATGATCACAATGATGACCATTCATCATATAATCTATTCTTTTAACAAGTCCTATAGAAATTATCGGTTATTTTAGTTTACCCAATTGGATTAAAATTATCAGCAGCCTATACCCCCCAACGGCACACTGTTTATTCATTACTGATCAGGTTTCAGAAATGTTTTTATTGTTTATGTAAAACCGGCGGATTTGCATCTGTTGCGCATAAACAGGACTGTGAACCCTAACTGTCTAACGATGTTATTACCTGAACTGCTGAGAAAATTGTATGCCATCCCTGTATTTGCCTTTTGTTTAACGGCATTTACCGGATTGCAGGCCCAGGCTCCCGCTTCCGTAAAAGGAACTGTTACCGACACACTGAATAAAACGGCATTGCACAATGCCGTTATTTACTGTAAGCAACCCAAAGATTCATCCCTCGTCAGGTTTACGCGTGCAGACCTGAAAGGAAATTTTGACATGGGTGAAATGGCTCCCGGTAAATATATCATGGTGGTTACCTATCCATCTTACGCCGACTGGATCGATACGATTGATGTAAAAGCAAACGCCCCGCTTAATCTCGCGATAGCATTAAATACCAAAACACATATTCTTGAAGAAGTGATCGTAAAACAAACCATTGCGCCGATCCGCATAAAGGGCGACACAACAGAATATATGGCCGACAGTTTCCGCGTAAAACCCGGCGCAACAGTGGAAGATCTCCTGCGCATCTTACCGGGCATATCTGTGAATGCCAAAGGTGAAATATCGGCACAGGGGCAGAAAGTACAAAAGGTATTGGTTGATGGTGATGAATTTTTCGGCAACGACCCTACCATGGCCACACAAAACCTGAATGCCAATGATGTGGCCAAAGTACAGGTATTTGATAAAAAAAGCGACCAGGCCACACTCACGGGCATCGATGACGGAACCAAAGAAAAAACGGTGAACCTCATCATGAAAGAAGATGCGAAAAAGGGCTATTTCGGATCGGCCACTGCCGGAACCGATTTCAATAAATATTATAACTCCAAAATTTCAGCAAGCAAATTTACCAGTACATTAAAAACAGGGATATTGGCAACTGCTGACAGAACAGGCCGTAATGGTATGAGTTGGGAAGAAATGCAGGATTATGGAAATATTTCCAGTACGGTGGAGAACGGAAATGTGATGTTTATGTGGGAAGGTGATGATGATTTTGATACCTGGGGGCAGCAAGGCATCCCTGAAAACCTGCAGGTTGCTGCGATGCTGAATAAAAAATTCGGGAAACTGAAGAACAGCACCGCCAATAATTTCAGTTATAACCACCTGAACCTTGCGGGTGATGGCAATACCGCCACCAAATATATCCTTCCCGATACGGTTTATTTCAACAACCAGCGCAATAGCAGCAAGAGCAGTAAATGGAAAAATAATCTCAGCACGAAAAATGAGATCAACCTCGACTCACTGACAACCCTCACGATTAATGCGCGGGTTACTAAGGGGCAGAAAAGCAGTTACAGCCTGCAAGAGGGCGAATACCTTACCGGGAAAGGCATCCCTGTAAATACAAGCAGCCGTACCAACACATCAGAAGGCAACGACAACAGTGCCAAGGCTGATATCTTTCTCCGGCGAAAATTGAATAAGGCCGGCACCCGTTCCGTGACTTTCAGCACCGGCATCAATAACAGCGAAAACAACAGCGAAGGTTACCTGTTGAACCAGACAAATTTTTACAGCAACGGGGTTTTATCAAGTCAGCAGTTGATCGATCAACGGAAAATCAGCGCCAACCAAACCAGGTCCATGCAGGCATTGGCAAGTTATATTGAGCCCCTGGGTAAAAAAATGTCGCTGAACATCAACTATACGTATAATAATGTTAATACAGAACAGGACACCAGGTCGTACGAAAAACAGAATGGCAAATACGATTCCCTTAACCTTTTATACAGCAACCATTACAGGTTTATCAATGCCTCGCACAGGGCAGGATTTGCATTCAATTATGTAACCAAAAAGATCACGGCAAAAGCAGGGTTGGCCATACAGGACCTGACTTTGAAACAAACGAATATTTTTAAGGATTCATCTTACCAGAGAAATTTCACCAATTTCTTCCCAACCGCCAATCTCCGCTGGAAATTTTCGGCATCAGGCAATTTGTATTTCAATTACAGCGGAAGTACGCAGCAGCCTTCGCTGATGCAGTTGCAGCCGATCCTGAATAACAATGACCCATTGAATGTCGTGATCGGCAATCCTGACCTAAAGCCCGCCTTCAACCACAGCTTTTATTTTAACATGTCTGATTTCAAAGTACTGACCAACCGGAATATCTGGGGGTATGGTAATTTCACTTTTGTACAAAATGCCTTCAGCAACAAAAGTGTGGTGGATGTATTTGGAAGAAGGACCACCCAAACGGTGAATGTGAACGGGAATTATAATTTTTATACCGGTTTCAGCATCAGCCGGAAGATCAAATTCTGGACGATGGAAATTTACTTCGATCCCAGGATCAGCGGTAGCCGGAATATCAGTTTTGTAAACGGGCTTGAAAATACCACAACTAGTTTTCGGCCTTCTGGCGGAGTGGGTTTCCGGAAATTTGTGGAGAAAAAATACAGTATCGACCTGAGCTATTCAGCCGGCTTCAACCATTCCAAATCCTCGATCAACACGGGTGTGGTCACAGAATACTGGACACAGGAAATCAGCCTCTATTCAGATTACAAATTCAAAGGCGGCTGGAGCGTAAATACCAATGCAAGTTACAATTACCGGCAGAAACTGAACCCCGGCGACCGAAGCAACAATGCATTGATATGGAATGCCAATATCGAGAAAAAACTTTTCAAGAAACAGGATATCACTGCGATACTCAGCCTGAATGATATCTTAAACCAGCGAATCGGTTTCAGCCGTGATATCACAAGCAACTATGTTACAGAAAACACTTACACTACCGTACAACGATATGCACTGCTTTCGCTGCGCTGGAAATTCAACAAAAACAGAAAACCTTCTGAATATGACGACTTTTAAAACCCTGATGTTACTGTTTTGTATGTTACTGGTTAAAACGGGTTCTGCACAAACACAGTTTATTGCATCGGGCAGGATCGAGTTTGAAAAAAAAGTGAACATCCATAAAGAAATTGAGGATGCGCATTGGCTTGATGGTGTGAAAGACAAAATACCCAAATACCGTACATCTTATCATTATCTCTATTTCAAAGACGGGAAAACACTGTTTGAAAAAGGGAAGGAAGTGGATGAGAAAATCCCTTTTATGGACGATGACAGAAGTGTGGAAGATGTGATTTATACCGATATCAAACAAGGTGTTTTCGCGAAAAAGCAGAATGTATTTGATGAAACTTTTCTCGTCAGTGATTCGATCCGCCGGATCAAATGGCAAATGACAAACGATGTGATGACGATTGCCGGTTTTGAATGCCACAAAGCAGTTGCCATTATCCTGGATTCGGTTTATGTGATCGGTTTTTATACCGACCAGATCACGGTGAATGGTGGGCCATTGTCGTTATGCAATTTGCCTGGTATGATACTTGGCATTGCCGTACCGCGTATGAACATGAGCATCTTTGCCACCAAAGTGGAAATGATAGAGCCTAAACCTGAAAAAATGATCGCCCCATTGGGCAAAATGAAGAAAACCGATTACAAAGGATTGAGCCTGCAATTGCAGAAAGCGCTGAGCGACTGGGGAAGTTATGGCAAGAAATATATTCTCAGTTCGATGCTTTGAGTTTATTCACCGGTGATCAACTGGATACCTGTTTGGGTAAACCGGATCTTTTGCTGCTTGTATAGATTGCCCGTTGTCATTTTAAATGTTTTCTTGCTCATCCCGAAAAAAGCATAGATCGCTTCCGGGTCAGATTTATCATGGTAAGGAAGGTATCCGTTGTTCTCTTCCAGGAGGCGGATGATTTTTGAAGCTTCATCTTCCACTTTCTGAAAACCGGGTTTACCAATTACCACATCGATCTTATGATCCGGGCGAATGGTTTTGATAAAGCCCTGCATTTTATCGCCCACATGCAATTCCCTGAACACTTCATTTTCGTGTAAAAGACCGATATAAAGGTTGTTGATGATCATTACATACCCCAGTTCAGAACGGCGGTAAACGAGCAGGTCAACCATTTCCATTTCTTTTACGGTAAGTTCATCGTTATTCAGTAAGGCATCGATCTTTTCTGTTGCAGCTACCCGGCCGGTTTGTTCATCGATATATAGTTTTACAAGGTATTCACCCCCTTCGCGCATACCACCCAGTTGCTTTGATTTTGGGACGAAGAGGTCTTTCATCAATCCCCAATCGAGAAATGCCCCTTGCTTTGTAACCGCCACACATTTCATTTTAGCGATCTCTCGTACAACGGCATTCGCTTTTTGCGTGGTGGCGATCAGGCGGTTATCAGAATCATGGTAAAGAAACACATTGATCTCATCCCCTGTTTTCAGGTTATGCGGGGCAAAACGTTTGGGAAGCAGGATGCCCTCGCCCCCATCATCCAGGTAAAAGCCAAAATCCACCTTTCGGCTAACCTGCAATGTATTATACTCCCCTACTTTGATAGCAACCATGGTTCCTGTTTATAGGCACAAAAATAAGCCTTTTCACCCCGGTGGCTAAAACTACCCGTATTACAGGGTGAATATGTTTATATGTTAGCAACTTTATCCGATCAGGAACAAAGGGGTTTGATATTTTGCAAGTATGATATACGTGAAAAGGGCAGCCCTGTTTTTTCTTTTCTGGCTTTCTGCCCTTATCGGATTTTCGCAGCAATTAAACGGGCACTGGTTTGGTATTGGTGTGATGCCCGATGTCAAAGCCTACAATTCCTATATGCTGGAACTTATTCTACGGCAAAAGGGAAATACCATATGGGGAGAGTTTGATTATTATTTTAAAGACAGCCTGATCAAAACAAAGATCAGCGGCAATTATGATGATAAAAAACGAAAGCTGCTGATCAAGCCTTTTCCTGTTGTGTATTACCTCTCTCCGAATGCACGCAACAGTATCGATGTAATGCTTTCAGGCGAATTCGGTCTCGTGGTTTCAAAAACAGAATCATCCCTGAATGGCTTTCTTTTTCCGGACGATGATCACAAGTACACAGTTCCCCGTATCAATTACCGTTTAACCCGTTCCAATGATACAATGGATGCAGTGATGCGCGTTGAGGAAGAGGTGGAAGCAAAAACGATTGCAAAAAAGCCCGTTACTGATTCAGCAGGAGTAATCCCGGTTGATACAACTTTGAAAAATGCAGATACTGCGTTTCTGCAGAGAGCAAGGGTTTACACGCGCGAACTGGAAGTGGAAAATACGGAGCTCAGGATCGAGATTTATGATAACGGCGAGATCGACAGGGACTCTATTTCCCTTTTCTTCAACAACAAACGGGTATTGCCAAAAACGATGCTTACCCATAAAGCGATCAGGTTAACCCTGAAATTTGACAACAGTATTCCCGAGAACGAACTCGTGATGTTTGCAGAGAATCTCGGGTTTATCCCGCCGAATACCGCTGCATTGATCCTTTATGATGGTAAAAAAAGATACGAGATCAACCTTACCAGCGACCTGAGTAAATCGGCCACACTTCGTTTAAAAAAGAAAACCGCCGTTCAGCGGTAACTGACCAGTTCTGCATCCAGTTTTTTTGCAAGGCCTTTTGCACCCCAACTCATTACCACATCATGGTTGTAGTTAAATGCTGGCTTTAATATGAATGCAAGCGTGTTCATCCAGGTTTTGTTGGTGAAAACCGTCCAGTGATACCGGATATAGGTGATGCCATCTTTTTCTTCAAAAAACCATTCACCCTCTCCTTCCAGTTCACCAAAAGCAAGGCCTTTCATTCTTTTATGTTTTTCCAGTTCGGTTAACCGCATGTTGAATGCAAGCTGGTAAGGCAAAATACTTTTCCAGGTATACTCGCGTACGCTGCCGATACCATCTTCGTTTCCTTTTTCCAGTTCAACCACTTTTTCAACACCCTTCCACCAATGCGGCCAGTCCAGCGAATGATAAATGGCTTCCCATACATCTGGTAAGGGGGCTTTTATCTGCCATTTGGTTACGAATGCATATTCTGTGGCCATACTGCTTTTTTGGCATATATACGAACAGGGGGAACGAAAGGTTTACTCAAACAATTCCGGTTGTGCGTTTTCATCTTTCGGTTTCTGCTCCCATTCCATTTCGATGGTTTTGCTGTAATCCGTTAGTTTGGCGCCTACCGCTTTCCATCCCATCACTTCCACCATTTTCGCCACTTTAAATTTCGCTTTGCGGACCTGTTGCCCGCGGCCGGTTTGCACCACCAGTATGGGTTCGGCATCGGTTGTAACCGCTTCGAGCCTGTTATCATCCCCTTCCTTGATAAAACTGAATTGCTGCTTCAGGGTTGTGGTCTCGATTTTAAAGCGTTTAATATTATACTGGCTTTTGTCTGCATCAAGGTATACCGCACTGATCACCTTTTCCGGGTCAAATTTTTCGATGAGTGCAATTTTATCCGGTTCAAAACGCTGGGTAAGTTCCGTATCGGTGAGTTCATAGGAACCGTCGTGATAAAAAATAACAATTTTCTCCTCTTCAAAACTTCCGAGGTACTGGCCTTTCTCCTCCGTATTCAACCTGCCGAATTTATCATCAAACCAGAGTTTTCTTCCTGCCAGTGTACTGCGGCCAGCTTCTTTAAATTTAACTGTTTTAACCGGGTATTTGGTAACCTGGTTACCCATACTTCCCCGGCCCTTGATCTCCAGCTCCTCAAAATAAAAATCAAATTCCTTGATACGGGCCGTACAATTCGGACTGAGTATCACTTTCACCACTTCGGCTTCTCCATTCAGGTTGGCGGTGAAGTAATGCACCTTGCTTTTTTCTGTCCCTTTGGTGAGATCATATTCCTTGTCGCGTGTAACGCCGGTAACATTAAACCGTTTCGCATAACTCACACCCGACTTCCCATCCACATAAATCATATTATACGTGGTACGTTCGTCATTTTTCTGGAAAACAGCCGCGTACAGAATATCCTTCCCGATAAAAACTTTATCAGACACTTTCACCACTTTCATCGTACCGGACCTGGTGAAAGCGATGATATCATCATAATCGGAGCATTCGCAAAGAAATTCATCTTTTTTCAGCCCGGTACCGATAAAACCTTCGGCCCTGTTCAGGTACAACTTGGTATTGGCAATGGCCACCTGCTTTACCTGGATGGTATCAAATTCACGGATCTCTGTTTTACGTTCGCGTCCCTTGCCATATTTCTTCAGGAGATTCTCAAAATAGGCAACAGCAAAATCGGTCAGGTTTTCGAGATCGTATTTTACCTGCTTGATATCCGCTTCAATACCTTTGATCTGTTCATTCAGTTCATTGATATCGAGGCGGTAGATACGACGTACCGGTTTCTCGGTAAGTTTCAGGATATCTTCCCGTTCAACGGCCCGCTTCAGTTTCTTTTTAAAGGGCGTGAATGCTTTGTCGATGGCTTCAATCACCGCATCCCAGGTTGCATGTTTCTGTTCAAGCTCCTTGTATATCTTTTCTTCAAAGAATATTTTTTCAAGAGAAGTATAATGCCATTTGTCTTCCAGTTCCGCGAGTTTTATTTCCAGCTCGCGTTTCAGTAAACCCCTTGTATGTTCCGTAGATACCTGCAGAAGATCTTTGGCAGAAAGGAACTGTGGTTTATTCTCAACAATGACGCAGGCATTGGGTGAAATACTTACTTCACAATCCGTGAAAGCATACAGGGCATCAATGGTGATGTCGGGAGAAATCCCCTGTGCAAGGTCAACCTGTATTTCCACATCCGCCGCCGTAACGTCGGTCACTTTTTTGATCTTGATCTTTCCCTGGTCATTGGCCTTGGTGATACTTTCCATCAGTTGCGTGGTGGTAACACCATAAGGCACGTCCTTGATCACGAGCGTTTTTTTATCGAGTTCTTCGATATGCGCCCTGACCCGCACTTTACCACCGCGTTTGCCATCATTGTAATTGGAAACATCGATCATTCCCGCTGTTTGAAAATCGGGATAGAGATCAAATTTCCGTCCACGCAAACATTTGATCGAAGCTTCAATGATCTCACAAAAATTATGCGGTAATATTTTGGTAGATAAGCCCACCGCAATACCATCCGCCCCCTGTGCCAGCAGCAGTGGAAATTTCATCGGGAGTGTGATGGGTTCGTTCTTCCTCCCATCATAGCTCAACTGCCATTCTGTGGTTTTGGCATTGAATGCAACTTCCAATGCGAATTTGGAAAGCCTTGCTTCTATATAACGGGAAGCTGCTGCTTCATCTCCTGTACGTACATCGCCCCAGTTTCCCTGTGTTTCGATCAAGAGGTCTTTCTGTCCCATATTCACCAATGCATCACCGATGCTGGCATCTCCATGCGGATGGTACTGCATGCTCTGCCCGATGATATTGGCCACTTTGTTAAAACGGCCATCATCCATTTCCTTCATGGCATGCAGTATCCGGCGCTGTACAGGTTTTAACCCGTCTTCAATTGCCGGCACCGCACGTTCGAGTATCACATAGGAAGCATAATCCAGGAACCAGTTCTTATACTGTCCCTGCACGCCTGTTTCGTTCTCAAAAACCCGGTTCTCTTTTTTTTCTTTCGCCATCTTTCAGTCCTTAGCCTTATCAAAGTCAAAATTCAAAAGTAAAAAGTTAAAGAGGCTTTTTTTGAATTTTGCCTTTTGAATTTTTACTTGTTATTCTCTTCCACCCAAAACGTATCCACTTTCCCATCCTCCAATGTGTTCTGTTCAAGAAATACAATATCTTTATCAACAATCACTTCATGCCAGGCCCAGGGCTGTACGGTTACAAGTGCAGGTGCAACTACTTTTTCCGTACCGGCAATGGCTTTGTTTCTTACATCGTACCAGTTGATCGTGACCTCACCCTGGAATAAAACCAGCACTTCCGGGTTTTTCCCTACTGATAACCCTTTATGATAATGCCTCGCACTTACTGAGCCTGCTTTCCGGAAGCCACATACAAATTGGTTTGTCCGGTCTGTATTAAAATAATGCGTCGGCCCTCTTTCGTCTTCAGCAATCTTTGGTAACGGTTCTACTGTAATCATCTTCTTTAATTATAACTGGTACATTTCCAGTGGCTGATCGTTCGGGTCATAAAAAAATAAAAAACGTTTTCCCGTAAATGCATCCACCCTTACTTCTTCTGTTTTCACACCCGATTTTTTTAACTGCGCATACCAGGCACCCACATCTTTTACCGCAAAAGCGAGATGCCGCAGACCTTTTGCTTCCGGGTAAGAATTTCTTTCCCGGAAATCCGGAAAAGAAAAAAGTTCAATTACATAGTGCCCGTTCAGCGCAAGGTCAAGTTTGTGAGAATTCCTCTCTTCCCGATACACTTCCCTAACAACCGTAAAACCCAGTATTTCTGTATAAAATTTTTTACAGCTTTCATACAAATCTGAACTGGTCAGCAGCGCTACATGGTGTATGTTCTCAATTTGCAGCATCGCTGGTAAGGGTATTTTCGGTTTCAGTACCGGCGCCGGCCGGCAATATTGTCAACTCCTTCCAACCCTTTGACCAGTCGCCATTGATCACCAGTTTCCCGGCCAACTGCAGTTCACGCATTCTCCATACCAGGAAAGTATCACCGGTCTGCACTTTCATTTTGGCGAGGGCATTGCTCAATACCCTGGTCAGTTTTTGCTGTTCTTTGGTTATATGTGCAAGGATCTCTTTATCAAAAAAATCGATTTCCCTGCCAACCAGTTTTTTACCGCCTTCTAAAAAACGGACGGGAGAAGGATCCTGGCAGGTTTTTTTCCACTCGTCGGGGTCCACTTCAAATTCGCTTAATGTAATGGGCCTTGCCAAACGTTTGGCTTTCAGGAATTCTTTCGGAGGTATCTGGTGCAGGTGTGCAGGATAAAAAATATTTCCTTTTTCGTTGATGAAGGGAAGATTGTTCATATACAATACCTCCACCCTGCCCTGGTATTCTTTCAACTGACTCATCAGCCAGTAATAGCCGCATACATCATGTGCATTCTGTCCCATCCATATCCATACGATCAGTTCCGGCTCTTCGTCCAGTTTTTTCAGCAGGTTATGAACGGTGAGTTTATCATCCACGATATCGAGCTGATCGGAATACGGAGAAAATTCCAATACCTGTTTCCACCAGTCGCGGCGGGCCTGGTAACCTTCTGCACCATAAATATCACCCAGGGGGCCCACCATAAAATCATCCTTTATTTCCCATACATCCCCCTGCAAAGATTCATCGAGTTCCATTGCATTCTTCAGGGCATGGATGTTGGCGGTTTCAAATACGATATGAAGCATGAGGCTAATTAAAAATTAAAAATGAACAATTCAAAAAAATACTCAGGCAGTTTCTGCCAGGTCTAATTCAAAACGGAGGTTATTGATGATAAATTCCTGCCGCTCCATGGTATTCTTTCCCATATAATATTCCAGTAACTGCTGGATATGGTCGCCCTGTTCCAGTATCACGGGCTGTACGCGCATATCTTCGCCGATAAACCTTCCGAATTCTTCCGGTGAAATTTCGCCCAATCCTTTGAAGCGTGTGATCTCCGGTTTGCCGCCGAGTTTTTTTACCGCAGTTTCTTTTTCCGATTCATCATAACAATAAATCGTTTCGTGTTTGTTCCTGACGCGGAACAAAGGCGTTTCTAAAATATACACATGCCCTTTCTTTACCAGGTCGGGAAAGAATTGCAGGAAGAAAGTCATCATCAGCAAACGGATATGCATCCCGTCCACATCGGCATCCGTAGCAATCACAATATTGTTGTAACGCAACCCTTCCAACCCTTCTTCGATATTCAGGGCATGCTGTAACAGGTTGAATTCTTCATTTTCGTACACCACTTTTTTAGTAAGGCCAAATGCATTCAGCGGCTTTCCCCGCAAACTGAAAACCGCCTGCGAATCCACATTGCGCGATTTAGTGATACTTCCGCTGGCGCTATCCCCCTCGGTAATAAAAATCGTACTGTTGTTCTGCAGCGCAACAAATTCTTCCCTGTTCTTTGCAGGAGGGTCATCATTGAGATGTACCCTGCAGTCGCGCAGTTTTTTGTTATGCAGATTTGCTTTTTTGGCCCGCTCATTTGCCAGTTTTTTGATACCGGCCAGTTCTTTTCTTTCCCGCTCGCTCTGTTCTATGCGTTTTTTCAATGCTTCTGCAATGGCAGGTGTGCGGTGCAAAAAATTATCAAGCTCTTTGGCGAGAAAATCCGTCACAAAATTCTTCATACTCGGTCCGCCTTCATACACGTTCTGCGAACCCAGTTTGGTTTTGGTCTGGCTTTCAAATACCGGTTCCTGCACCCGCACAGAGATCGCGGCTACGATACTGGTACGGATATCCGATGCGTCATAATCTTTCTTAAAAAAATCGCGGATCACCTTCACATACGCTTCGCGGAATGCCTGCTGATGTGTACCGCCCTGTGTGGTGTACTGGCCATTTACAAACGAAAAAATATCTTCGCCATAATCGTTGTTATGCGAAAGGGCCACTTCAATATCATCCCCTTTTAAATGGATGATGGGGTAACGCAGCTCCTCTTCATTCGTTTTGCGTTGCAGCAGGTCGAGCAAACCATTTTTGCTCACATATTTTTTGCCGTTAAAATATATGGCAAGTCCCGCATTGAGGTAGCAGTAATTCCAGAGCTGGTTATCGAGGTATTCGTGTATATAGTGAAAATTACGAAACACGGTTTCATCGGGGATAAACTGCACCAGCGTACCATTCTGTTCTGTGGTTTTGGCCTCTTTGTGTTCCTTAACCAGTTCCCCTTTTTCAAACTCGGCGGTTTTTTCTTTCCCTTCGCGGAAAGCCGTTACTTTAAAATACTGGCTCAACGCATTCACCGCTTTGGTACCCACACCATTCAGCCCCACGCTTTTCTGAAAAGCCTTGCTGTCGTATTTCGCACCGGTGTTTATTTTGCTCACCACATCTACCACTTTTCCGAGCGGTATGCCACGGCCATAATCACGCACCGTCACGGTTTTGCCCTCGATCGATATTTCCACCTGTTTCCCATAACCCATCGTGTATTCATCGATGCAATTATCAATCACTTCCTTGATCAATACATAAATCCCGTCATCGGGCGCCGAGCCATCGCCCAGTTTCCCGATATACATTCCAGGCCGCAGGCGGATATGCTCTTTCCAGTCGAGCGACCGTATCGAATCTTCCGTATACTCAAACAAATTTTTGTTCTCTGCCATGTCTTTCTTTTTACCCGTCACCGGCAACCTTCCTCACCACCGGTTGCGTCGCACACTTATACTCCTGTACGCTGACCAGGCTGATGCACCGATTACCGGATTTTCGGATTACTGAACTTGCGAATGAATGAATTACGGATTTTCGAATGATCGTAGCCCAATCCGTCAATTCGCTCATTCGTAATCCGCAAATCTACCCACCTCTACCGGCAGCCCAATTTTTGTTTTCTACAAAGGGCTTTTTTATGTGGATAAATTACCTCAAAACCTGCTTTTATTAGGCAGCAGCATGTTTAAAGAATAGTTTTGCCTTATCAGCCAGCAAGCTACATATCCGCTTACCAATCTTTCCCTGATCGCCAATATTGCTTTGGAAAAAACGGAAGAGAACAACCATTTCCGTGAATTTTTACAGGCACAGAACACGGAAATGCTCGATCAGCAGGTGTCGGAACTCAATGACCTTATCGAACCGATGATCGATTGCACGGCCTGCGGTAACTGCTGCCGCAGTTTGATGATCGTTGTAACAGACGAGGAAGCCGATAATCTATCTGCACACCTGCAGGTAAGCCGCGGCGATTTTGACGGGCAATACCTGGAAAAAGGCAGCAATGGCCTGATGATACTGAACCGTATGCCCTGTCATTTTCTTTCCGGCAACCGCTGTACTGTATATGAAAACCGTTTTGCAGGCTGCCGTGAATTCCCGGCACTGCATGTACCCGGTTTCGGAAAAAGACTGTTCACCATTTTTATGCATTACAACCGCTGTCCCATTATTTTTAACGTGGTGGAAAAATTAAAAGAGCAACTTTCCTTTACACACGAAACCGGCAACCATACAAACCCTAATTTTATCGCATGATACAATTTGGGATCGATCGCTTCCTCGAACAAAAACCCGGTTGGCAGAATCAGCAGATCGGAATGGTCACCAACCATGCCGCAACCACGAATTCACTTGAGCCCTCCCGTGCTGTGTTGCTCGCGAATGGGTTTCATCTTACAAAACTTTTCTCACCCGAACACGGGCTCGATGTACAGGGTGCCGACGGGCATGCCATGAAAGACGGCACCGACCCACTCACCGGCTTACCCGTAACCAGTTTGTACAGCAGCAAACTGGCGCCTTCTGCAGATGATTTGTTGGATATTGATATCGTACTGTATGATATCCCCGATGCGGGCTGCCGCTTTTATACGTATCTGTGGACGCTCACACACGTAATGGAAGCCTGCGCAAGAGAGAAAAAAAAGCTGGTGGTACTCGACAGGCCCAATCCTGTTTCAGGTGATCTGTTACTGGCAGAGGGGCCCATTTTAGAAATTTCACAATCTTCTTTTATCGGTCGCTGGCCCATGCCCATCCGGCATAGTTGCACACTGGGCGAGTTGGCTTTGTATTTTAATGCAGCCCGAAAGATCAACTGCGAACTGGAAGTGATTACCTGTAATGGCTGGAGCAGGAGCCAATGGCAACCCGATTGGGGAATTGATTTTGTACCCACATCACCTGCTATCCGCAATTTTGAAAGCATACTGCTTTATCCCGGGCTTGGTTTGCTCGAAGCCACCAATATCAGTGAAGGCCGCGGCACACAGTATAGTTTCTGCGCCGCAGCTGCGCCATGGATAGACGGGAATACGCTCGCAAGGCAGATCAACAACCTGGTGCCGGAGGAACTCGCTGCAAAACCCATCCAATTCTGTAATGAAGACCCCTTGGTAAAATATCCGGGTGAAATTTGTCACGGTGTGCAGTTCGAAATAACCAGCCGCACATCTTTTGCACCTGTATTATTCGGGTTATTGCTGA
The DNA here is from genome assembly GCA_004028765.1 of Chitinophagaceae bacterium. Taxonomy (GTDB): domain Bacteria; phylum Bacteroidota; class Bacteroidia; order Chitinophagales; family Chitinophagaceae; genus Sediminibacterium. The sequence goes on from SAIX01000104.1 coordinate 16,296, forward strand.
TCAGGCTGATCAAAGACCTGTACCCCGATCATTTTGCATGGAAGCCTTATATCACCCTGGTAAACCCAACCGGTAAACAACATCTTGATAAGCTACTCGGTATCACCGGCAGTGAAAAATTATTCGGGATGCCCATGTACCAGTTTATGGTTTCTATTACAAAATTGACAAGGGTGCCTGGCTGGATAAAAGAAGTGGAACCTTTTTTGTTGTATTGATTTTATGAACGCGCTACTGAAAATTTTCGGCAGGTTGTTTAGTTGTTTATTGGTTTACTGGTTTATTAGTTTATTTGTTTAGCGATTGATTCGAACATACTTACCACTGCCCACTCACCACTCACCTTTTTCATCCTAAGGCGCAAAGTTTCGGAGGGTTTGTTTATTCGTCTACTGGTTTATTCGGTTATTGGTTTAAAAGTTGATTCGAAAATACTTCTGCCTTCCCTTTTCCTATTGTGAAATGCAGACCGGTTTGGCGTACATTCGGTTGCAAAAATGTAGTTCCTATGCATCACGGAAAAATATTTTCACTTACGATCAGTTTTTTGTTCAGCATCAACCTGTTTTCTCAACAAGCTGCCATTCAGGTACTCGAATCGGGTAAGCGGATAAGTTTGCGTGGACTGAGCGTGGTGAACGACCAGGTAATCTGGGTAAGTGGCAGTAAGGGTTCTGTAGCAAGGTCAACGGATGGAGGAAAGCGTTTTGAATGGAGCACGGTGCCCGGCTTTGAAAGCAATGATATCCGGGATATAGAAGCATTGGATGAAAAAACAGCCATCATTATGGCCATTACACAGCCTGCAGCCATTTTAAAAACCACCGATGGCGGCAAAAACTGGCGCAAGGTTTTTGAGGATACTTCAAAGGGCGCTTTTTTTGATGCAATCGATTTTGCGGATGCAAAACATGGGATACTGGCAGGAGACCCTTTGCACAATACTTTTTATGCTGCAACAACTTCCGATGGCGGCGAATCCTGGCAATTGAGTGATTGGAAAATGGGGAATGCAAATAGGTTCCTTACAAAAGAAGGAGAAGCATTTTTTGCTTCCAGCGGAACCAATATAAAAATGCTCCCCGATGGAAAAAATTTTGTTTTCGCCTCCGGTGGAAAATCATCGCGGTTTTACAATGGTATGGGTCTGGATTCCCTTCCCATCATGCAGGGAGGCAATTCCACCGGTGCCAACTCCATCGCTGTATTTGCCTCAAAAAAAGCAGTTGTGGTGGGAGGTGATTTTGCGAAAGACAGTATCTCGCATAATAATGCAGTGCTGATCGATTTTGTGAATGGCAAAAACCGTTTCCGGGTTCCGCAAACACCCCCGCATGGTTACCGCTCCTGTGTGATCTACCTAAGCGAACAACAACTCCTTACCTGCGGCACTTCC
>SAIX01000105.1 GCA_004028765.1 Chitinophagaceae bacterium
ATATAATATTTCAGCATTGTAATGACTACCATAAACAATTCCGGGTTCCAGATAATCGGCTGCAAGGCCTTCACAACCGGTTAACCCATCGAATCAAGGAATTCCTGTAATTCGGCATCGGTTTTAAAAAGTACCTCTCTTGCTTTGCTTCCCTGGTTCGGGCCAACCACCCCGGCCGCTTCCAGTTGATCCATGAGCCGGCCGGCCCGGTTGTAACCCAGTTTCATCCTGCGCTGTATCAGCGAAGTGGATCCCATCTGGCTTTGCACGATCAGTTTTGCAGCATCTTCAAATAACGGATCACGGTCGCTGGCATCAAAATCCCTTCCTTCCATATCTTTCTCATCCACATATTCCGGCAACAGAAAGGCTTGGGGGTAACCGCGCTGGTCGCCAATGAATTCGCAAACATTTTCCACCTCGGGTGTATCTACAAATGCACACTGCAAACGCGTGATCTCGCCGTTGTAGCTTACCAGCATATCCCCTTTCCCGATCAGTTGTTCCGCACCGCCAGCATCGAGAATGGTGCGGCTGTCGATCTTGCTTGATACTTTGAATGCAATACGCGCCGGGAAATTGGCTTTGATGGTTCCCGTAATAATATTCACCGAAGGTCGTTGTGTGGCGATGATGAGATGGATACCGATGGCCCGTGCAAGCTGTGCCAGGCGGGCGATGGGCATTTCCACTTCTTTACCGGCCGTCATGATAAGGTCGGCAAATTCATCCACCACCAAAACGATAAATGGCAAATACTGGTGGCCTTTTTCAGGATTCAGTTTGCGGGCAGCAAATTTTTCATTGTATTCTCGGATATTCCGGCAATGCGCTTCTTTAAGAAGATCATACCGGTTATCCATTTCAATACACAAAGCATTAAGCGTGTTCACCACTTTTTTCGTATCGGTGATGATCGATTCTTCTTCTCCGGGTAATTTGGCAAGAAAATGTTTTTCGATACGGCGGTATAAGCTCAGTTCCACTTTTTTGGGATCCACCAATACAAACTTCAGTTGCGAAGGATGTTTTTTGTAGAGAAGAGAAACAAGTATGGCGTTAAGTCCGACCGATTTACCCTGCCCCGTGGCGCCGGCCATCAGCAAGTGCGGCATAGTGGCAAGATCGACGATGAAATTTTCGTTATCGATCTTTTTACCAATGGCAATAGGTAATGAAAAATGATTGTTCTGGAATTTATCCGATGCAAGCAGGGTGCGCATACTCACCACCGTTTTGCGCACATTGGGCACTTCGATCCCGATGGTTCCTTTTCCGGGTATCGGAGCGATGATTCGGATACCGAGTGCTGCAAGACTTAATGCAATATCATCTTCCAGGTTTTTGATGCGGCTGATGCGGACACCCGGCGCAGGAACAATCTCATAGAGCGTAACAGTTGGCCCCACAGTAGCTGCAATACGCTGAATGGCGATATCATAATTTTTCAGTGTGGCGATAATCTGGTTTTTGTGTGTTTCCAGTTCCTGCGGATCGTGAACGATTTTTTCGCTGCCATGTGTTTCGAGCAGGTCGAGAGAAGGGTATTTGTAATCTTTCAGATCGAGTGTTACATCGTACCTGGTACCGATTTTTCCAACAGGTGCCGCATCTTTTTCTTCGGTTTCTGTTCCGGGTGTTTCGTTGATCTCGAGTTCGAGGTTAGGAATGGATTCTTTTGCGAGTGGTTTTGCTTTTATAACAGGTTCAGGAGAAAGGGGCTCTTCTTCAAGCGGTTCAACGTCGAGGCTTTCTTCTTCAGAAACAGCTTCCTCTTTTTCCACCATGTCAAACTGATGGGCAGGTTCAGCAGCGGGGGGTGGTATCACAACGATCCCTTTGCTTTCATTCTTTATTTTATTCTGGCTTAACGGTACTTCGGGTTCTTCCCCGGAAAATTCCGTTGCTTCTCCGGATGGTATTTCCCCGGTTTCGTCCCATTCCTGGAACACGGGCTTCTCATCATCTTCTGTAAGAGGATGCGCTGCAAGGTCAGCTGCTTTTTCTTTCGATCCCCATTTCCATTCGGGCAGTTTGAAAACCGGGTTAAAGCGCCAGATAAAATAACTGAAGAAGGCCAGTAACAATACTGCCCCTGTACCGATGTTCCCGATCCATTTCACCGACCAATCGTTTAGTATCTCCCCAACCGCACCACCCCATGAAAAAGAAGCGCCTTTTGTTGCAAAAGCGGCGCCCATACTGATGATCAGCAAACCCACCAATACATATTTGAGGTTGCGAAGCAGGTTAAATACTTTTTTCCCAAAAAGCAGGTTTACCCCGATCACGAAAAAACTGGAACAAAATAAAAAAGAAGCAATGCCAAATCCTTTGTACACGAGTATGTGTGCCACATAAGCACCCAGCACACCGAGGAGGTTGGTGACTTTTACATCATCCGTTGCAAATATTTTAATACCGAACTGGTGAACTTTATCCTGGTCTTCCTGCCAGGTAAAAAGATAAGACGTAAGCGATACAAAAAGAAAAGCCGTTAATAGCAAAGAAACAGCTCCGGCGATCTTTGCAGTACGTTCATCTTTCACCACTTCCGTTACGGTTACTTCTGCTTCTTTATCGGCAGTGAGTTGTTCGGGATCGGGTGGTGGCGGCGTTTTCTTTTTCAGACGGTTAGCCATGAAAACAAATATAAGTCATGCCCCCTCCCTTTGTTTTCACAGGGCGTATATGTGCAAAACTGGTATAAGAGGATACAGTTTTCCACCTATTGTTTATGCCGGATGATATGCCAGGCTAAAAGCGCCCAGGCAGCAAGAAAACAGAATCCGCCGAGAGGCGTAACCGCTCCCAGCCATCCAAACTGTTCTTTTCCCAGTAGGGCAAGCAGGTAAAGCGAGCAACTGAAGAGTATGATACCTGCAATGAACAGGTTGCCCGCGAGTACAAGGGGCTTACCCGGGAAAGACTTGTATACTATTGCCGTAAGCGCGATGGCAAAACAATGATAAAACTGGTAACGGACCCCGGTTTCAAAAACAGAGAGGCTGTATTCATCCAGTCTTTGTTTCAGTGCGTGTGCAGCGAATGCGCCGAGGGCAACAGAAAAAAAACCTGTTACTGCAGCCGTAACCAGCAATCGTTTATGCATATTGTTTCAGGATTTTGGCAAAACCGGCATCGCTGACGTCTTTCCCCCTGAGATGGTGTTTTGCGGTATGGTAATACGGATATCTTTCAAGGAGTTTGGCTGTAAGAAAATGCTGCATTTCCGAATCGCTCAGGTTACTGATGAGGGGGCGGTGCGATTTTTCGGGGAGCAGGCGCTGCATCAATATTTCTACGGGTTCATCGATCCAGACAGTGATGCCATGGCTATTCATCCATTCCATATTTTTTTCATAGCAGGGGGTACCGCCGCCCGTTGCAAGCACAAAGCTTTTTTTCTCGCCAAACCAGCGAAGGATCTTTGCTTCTGTTTTCCGGAAATGGGCCTCTCCTTCGCTTGCAAAGATTTCCGCGATGGTTTTTTCTTCATCCGATTCGATCAGGAAATCCAGGTCGAAACAGCCCGTTCTGAGTTTTTTGGCAAGTTTCCTGCACCAGTAACTTTTGCCGCTACCCATCATGCCGATTAGAAAGATTTTATGCAAGTCTGAAGGTTGATTTCACTCCAAGATACATTATTTGAATGCGTTGATGCCTGTAATGTCCATTCCTGTAATCAGGAGATGGATATCGTGTGTGCCTTCGTAAGTGATCACGCTTTCAAGGTTCATCATGTGCCGCATGATACTGTATTCGCCTGTGATGCCCATTCCACCGAGCATTTGCCGTGCATCGCGTGCAACCTGCGCAGCAATTTCGCAACTGTTTCTTTTTGCCATGCTGATCTGCTGGGGTGTGGCTTTTCCTTCGTTCATCAGTACCCCCAAGCGCCATACCAGTAACTGGGCCTTTGTGATCTCGGTGATCATTTCGGCAAGTTTTTTTTGCTGCAGCTGGAACCCGCCGATCGGTTTATCAAACTGTATACGCTCTTTGCTGTAACGCAATGCCGTATCATAACAATCCATCGCAGCACCCAAAGCGCCCCAGGCGATGCCATACCTTGCTTTGGACAGGCAGCCGAGCGGGCCTTTTAAACCAGTGACGCCGGGCAGGATATTTTCTTTGGGGATTTTTACATTATCGAATACCAGTTCGCCAGTAGCACTTGCGCGCAGGCTCCATTTGCCATGCGTGGTGGGTGTGGAGAACCCTTCCATGCCCCGTTCAACGATCACCCCCTGTATTTCATCCTTTTCATTCCGGGCCCATACTACGGCAACCTGAGCATAAGGCGCATTGCTGATCCACATTTTGGCACCGTTGAGAACCACATGATCACCTGCATCTTTAATATTGGTGAGCATACCCGCAGGGTTACTGCCGTGATTGGGTTCTGTTAAACCAAAACAACCGAGCCATTCGCCACTCGCAAGTTTTGGCAGGTATTTATTACGCTGCGCTTCATTTCCGTAGGCATAGATCGGATACATTACCAGGCTCCCCTGCACACTGGCTGTGCTTCGGACACCACTGTCGCCGCGCTCTAGTTCCTGCATCATTAATCCGTAGCTGATGTAATCCAGCCCGCCACCGCCATATTGTTCCGGCACTGTTGGTCCGAAACAGCCCAGTTCACCCATCTGCTTAACGATCTGTACCGGAAACTCTGCCCGCTGTGCATAATCTTCGATGATGGGTGAAATTTCCTTCTTTACATAATTTCTTACGCTTTCACGGATCAGTTTGTGTTCTTCTGTAAGAAGATCATCCAACTGATAATAATCCGGCGATTGAAAAAGATCGGTCCTGGCAGCCATGTTTCAATAATTGGTAAACAAATCCTTTTTAGTAACGCAAATTTACAGATTGCGACCGAGGGGATTGGTTAAATTGTTATTGGTTTATTGGTTTTGAGAGCTAAAATCCCTGATTTTTAATTGCCCGAATTGTCATCCTTTTCGATGAACCATAATCTATACACCATCAACAGCTATCCAATTATTAATTCTTAATTATTAATTCTTAATTCCTAATTATCCTCCGGCCCTCTTCTTCCTGAACCGCCTGCCGCCGCCTTCGTGCCGCTTTGTTCAATGTCTTTATTGATCTCTTCAATATCCACGCTGCGACTGGATGGATCGCCCATGAGGTATTCGGTAAAATAATCAGCCATGCGCCAGAAGAAATATTCGGTTATGTCGCCATAACCATGCCGCTGACCGGGCAGTATAACGAGATCGAATCTTTTATTCGCGCGGATCAATGCATTGGCTACGCGGATGGTGCCGGCAGGATGTACGTTGTTATCGATATCTCCGGTGGACAGCATCAGGTGGCCTTTCAGGTTTTTCGCGAGGTCCTGGTTCTTTTCGATGCTGTACACAAAACTGGTATCCCCTTTTTCACCGATCACTTCTTTCACGCCATGGTGCTGTTCGCTCCACCAGCGGTTGTATACGGAGTTATCGTGGTTGCCCGAAGAAGAAACAGCCACTTTAAAGAAATCAGGATACACGAGCATGGCAGCGGTGCTCATAAAACCACCACCGCTATGGCCATGGATACCTACACGGTTGATATCAATAAATGAATAGCGGTCGGCCAGTTGTTCAGCACATGCTTTTTTATCTGCCAACCCATAATCGCGCAGGTTGCCATAGCCATAATTGTGGTACCATTTGCTGCGTGCCGGGTGCCCGCCGCGGTTACCCATCGTAAGCACCACAAAGCCCAGTTGTGCCAGTCTTTCCGTACGGTCCATTGAGCGGCTGAATGCTTTGTTCACGGCTTCTGTTTGCGGACCAGGATACACATATTCAATAACAGGATATTTTTTGCTGGAATCAAAATCAAAAGGTTTGTACATCACGCCATAGATATCCGTAATACCATCATCTGCTTTTACTTTAAAAATGGTTGGAAATTTATAACCAGCCGAAAATAGCGAACTGAGATCGGCGGTTTCCAGGTCCATTACTTTACGGCCATCCGCAGCGTACAGTGTGGATTTGGGAATGGTATTCACCCGGGAGTAATTGTCAACAAAAAAAGTTTTGCTGTCGTTCAGGTTCATAGCATGTTCAAACTCGCCGGGGTTCAGCAGTTTGAGCCCGCTTCCATCCAGGTTCACTTTATATGCGTGGAGATAATAAGGATCCTCACCGGGTTCGCGGCCATTGGCAGAAAAATATACAATACGTTTTGCATCATCGATGCCAAGTATATTTTCCACGTGGAAGGCTCCTGATGTGACCTGGTTTTTCAGTTTCCCATTTTCATCATAGAGGTATAAATGTGCATAACCATCTCTTTCGCTCCATTGGATAAATTCCTTTCCTTCATTCACAAGACCCAGCCTCCGGGTTTCGATATAGGTATTAAACCTTTCTTCGATCAATGGCTTTACAGTTCCCACAGCCACATCGGCCACACATACATCCACTTTTTTCAGGTCACGGCTGGTACGGGTAAAATAAAATTTATCATTGGTGCCCAGCCATTTCAGCGGGCGGAAATCATCATCACGTGTATTGATCTTTCCGGGATCGGCCCAGAGAGAAATGTTCTGGTCTTTGAAAAGCGACACACTCATTTCCTTTCCTGATTCTGCCCCAATGTCAAAAAGATATAAATGGTCTACCGGTGCATCTTTTTCGCCGGGCATCCAGTATTTATAGGTTTCGAGTGTTGGGCGTGGGTCGCTTAAACTGTTGATCACCCAGAGGTCTTTCACTTTCCGGTTATCCACGCGCACAACAGTAAAATGTTTTGAGTCGGGCGACCAGTACGCGAAAACCGCTTTGCGTTTGTTCTTATTTTTTTCTTTGTCTACATTGTTATCGCCGTTACCGGAGAGATTGCCTTCTGAAAAATAGCTGTAGTTCTCGATCCCGTCTTTGGTGAGGGCGTGTTCCACGATCGTTGAATCATCTTCATTTTTCAAAGCCTTTTCATAATTGGTTTTATCCATCCAGAAAAGGTTATAATTTTTTCCGAAGAGGATTGTATTTCCATCCGGCGAAATGGAAGCCCAGTTGGGTTTTCGTTTCGGTTTTTTAAAATCGTTCAGTTCTGAAAGTTCCCCTGTGAGGAGATTGTATTCGAAATAAAATATTTTTTTCTCTTTCACTGGCGGTGTTCCTTTTTTAGCGGTGGAATCTTTTTTCTCGATCTCTTCGGTGCTTTTTACTTCGAACTGGATCCAGTTTTCATCTTTGATAAAACGCATACTGTCCAGCCCGAGGTGCTGCGCATCGAAAGGATCTTTTACGATACGGGTGATCTTGGCTGCGAGGTCGGCATTGTTGAACAATTCCTTCTTCTCTCCTTTTACAGGATCAACAAGAAACCATTTTTTCCCTTCGGTGGTTTCGTACATATACCAGAAACGATCCGATTTTTTCAGCCAGTGCGGGTCAACACTGGTACTGAACACCATTTTATCGAGTTTCTTTGGCGAATAGCGGGCAGCCTGCTGGTAATTGGCTTTGGTGACCGGGCTGTTTTGTGCAATGGATGCTGTACCTGTAATCAGTACAAAAAAGATGAGCAATACGCTTCTCATAGCAGTTTTTTTTGAGGAGTATGAAAGTACAGCAAAGAAAGATAGGATGCGAACCGTGGGAATAAATTATCGGATAGGCGGATTACGGATTGCGGATTGGCGGATTTATAGATTTTGTTGAAGAAGCTGTGCCGCATCCGGAAATATTTTAACAGCGATCCGAAAATTCGCGGATCCGATCATCCGCAAATCTGCCAATTCTATAATTTGCAGGAAAGATTGCCGATGTCGTTTCAATTTCATACCGGTTTTTCGTACGCGCAGGAAGCCGATGCAGCAGATCCTTTATCGGGTTTCCGCGAGCGGTTTTATTTTCCTCAAAAAAACGGGAAGCCTGTGATTTATTTCTGCGGGAACTCGCTGGGTTTGCAACCCAAAAATGTGGAAAGCGCCATACAAACCGAACTGAACAGCTGGCGCGAAGAAGCGGTGGGTGGTTATTTTGGCGGTAAAAATCCCTGGCTGTATTACCAGGATTATGCGGGTAAGCCTTTGTCAAAGATCCTTGGCTGTAAGGAAACGGAAGTAACCGTAATGAATGCCCTTACGGTAAACCTGCACCTGCTGATGCTGAGTTTTTACAGGCCTACGGCCGAACGTTTTAAAATCATCATGGAAGCCGGGGCATTCCCCTCCGATCAATATGCCGTAGAAACACTGGTGAGGCATTTTGGTTTTGATCCAGCCGATGCGATCGTTGAAATTGCACCGCAGCCTGGTAAAAAAATTCTGACAACAGAGCAAATCGTTTCCCGCATTTATGCAGAAGGTGATGAACTAGCCATGGTTTTATTCGGGGGGATGAATTATTACACGGGGCAATTTTTTAACATACAGGCCATCACTGCTGCGGCGCATTCGGTGAATGCCATCGCCGGCTTTGATCTTGCGCATGTTGCAGGCAACCTATCGGTAAGCCTGCACGAATGGGAGGTAGATTTTGCTGCCTGGTGCAGTTATAAATATTTGAATGCCGGGCCCGGTGCGGTGAGCGGTGTTTTTATCCATGAAAAACATGCAGCAGATGCACAGACACCCCGACTGGGCGGATGGTGGGGCAATGATGAAAAAACAAGGTTTAAAATGGAAAAGGGATTTATTCCCAAAACCAATGCATCGGGCTGGAACCTGAGTACCGCGCAGGTATTTAATACGGTTTGCCTGAAAGCATCGCTCGAATTGTTTGAAGAAGCAGGTATGGACAGGCTTCGTGCGAAAAGCGTGCATCTCACTGCTTATCTCGAATACCTGATACAGCAATTACCCGGTTTATCCTGTGAGATCATCACACCTGCAGATCCGGAAGCAAGGGGTGCGCAACTATCCTTGTTTTTTAAGGAGAGAGGAAAAGAGATACACGATAAAATGATCAGTAACGGGATCGTTGTGGATTACCGCGAGCCGGGTGTGATACGGGTGGCACCAGCGCCTATGTATTGCAGCTTTGCGGATGTGTTCCGGTTTTATGAAATTTTGCGCGATCATTTCTGACAAGATGATCCTGCAACTGTTTTTTTGATGCCATGAAAACAGAAAGAAGAAGTGCTTGCGACGCAACGGAGACGCCATGAAAAACCGGTGCCGGTATTAAAAATACACTGTCAATACAACATATGAGCAAACACCATTACAGTTATCTCGCACTGGGCGATTCGTACACGATCGGCGAATCGGTACCGCTGCATGAAGGGTTCCCGTATCAAACCGTTCAGTTGCTGCGCAAAGCAGGGTTTGCGTTTATGGCCCCGGAAGTGGTGGCGAAAACCGGCTGGACAAGCTTTGAACTGGCCGAACATTTATTACATACACAACTGAACGAGCAATATGATTTTGTATCGCTGCTGATCGGTGTGAACAACCAGTACCGTGGTTTACCGGCAGATGATTTTAAAAATGATTTCGAGTTTTTACTGAAGAAAGCGGTTCATTTTACGGGTCAGAAAACCGACCATGTAATCGTTTTATCCATCCCTGACTGGGGTTGTACGCCTTTTGCATCGGGTAAAGATGTGGATACCATCCGCAATGAGATCGATCACTTTAACCGTATCTGCGAATCGGGTGCGAAAAATGCAGGTGTGCATTTTATCGATATCACGGAAGAAACCCGCAAGGCAAAAAATGATCTCAGCTTACTTGCAGGCGACCAATTGCATTATTCCGGAAAAGAGCACCGTATCTGGGCCGAAAAAACTGCCGGCATCATCAGCAGGTTTACGCATAAGTAACCATTTCCCGGTTTACAGAACCGTCGTCTCCAAAACTGAACAATGCATAGGCTGCCGGGAAATCGTGGAAGGGCCCGCCCCACCAGTTACCACTTACTGCACCATTGCAGAAATACTGGATACCTCGGTATTCCACTTTGTCCTGCATGTGAATATGCCCGCTTAAACAGCAACGGATGTTTGCATAATTGCTGAACAAAGCCGTTAACCTTCTTGAATCCACATGCAGCAGTGCGCGGGAGATACGCCAGTCGCCATTGGCTTCATTCTTATCCGCAAAAACCGCCGAGCAAAAAGACACGATGGGGATATGCGATACGATGCAGATATGCAAGGCCGTATCCGTTTGTTTCAATTCATTTTCGAGCCATGTGAACTGTGGTTCATCAATGCGGGCGATATAGCCTCCATTGTTTTCCTGCGGGCTATCAAGTACAATAAACTTCCAGCCTTTGTGCTGAAAACTGTAGTACCTGCCCGGCATCCCGTGTTCTTTTATTACCCATTGTTTATCGTATAACGGGTCGTTCTTTACTGCGGGGTCTGTCATTTGCCAGCCCCATGCATCGTGGTTGCCGATGCAATGATAGATAGGGAGTTTATTTTCTGCCTGCAATACACGGTTCCATACATCCCATTGCTGCTGTACTTTTTCTCTGGAAGCATTCAATGCATCCATGATGGCATCTCCCCCATTGATGATAAAATCAACCCCCGGCTTCAATGCATTCACATGTTTATAGGCATTCCGCATACCCTGTTCAGCAGTTTCCGTTGGTTTTACATGCACATCGGTAAGAAACCCGATGCGGAATTTTTTTGGAGTAGGTGCGGCCATTGTTTTGGCAGCAGGTATGGACAATGCAGCCGCGGTAAGGGTTCCCTGCTGCAGGAAGTTTCTTCTGTTCATTTACTGAAGGTCTTTACGGGTTTTATTGAAAACAAAAAATCAAATAGCGGATCCGAAGTTTTGTGATGGAAAGCTATCCGCAGAACAACTATCCGATTTTTGAGAGATAATTTTTCATTTCTGCATGATAGGCCTTGGCAGCCTCCCGTGCTTTTTCTGCAAAGTCTTCTCCACCACCTGCAAAAATCACGGCGCGGCTGGCATTTACGAGCAGGCCACAATCTTGATTCATCCCGTAATGCGATACTTCCGCCATACTGCCCCCCTGTGCACCAACGCCGGGTACGAGTAAAAAATGTTCCGGGATGATCGTACGGATATGCGCCAGATCGCTGGCCCTTGTGGCACCAACCACAAACATCAGGTTATCCGTGCTTCCCCAGGACGCCGTTTTGTTCAATACTTTTTCGTAGAGTTTTTTTCCTTCATCGTTACCGGCAAGTCCTAACCGCTGAAAATCGTTGCTGCCTGTATTGGAAGTAAGCCCGAGAACGATCGTCCATTTACCTGCATAATCGAGGAAAGGGCGTACACTGTCCTCTCCCATATACGGCGCAACCGTAACTGCATCAAAAGGCAGCACTTCAAAAAAGGTTTTGGCATACTGTGCAGAGGTATTGCCGATATCACCGCGTTTGGCATCAGCTATTGTGAAATGAGTATCAGGGATATACCGAACTGTTTTCTCCATTGCCTCCCATCCCTTTAATCCCTGCGATTCATAAAATGCGGTATTGATCTTATAGCTCACGCAATGTGCTTTGGTTGCATCGATGATCGCTTTGTTGAACGCAAAAACCGCATCGGGGTGTGATCGCAGGTGTTGCGGTAGTTTGGTGATATCGGTATCAAGGCCAACACAGAGATAAGTCTGCCTCGTTTTGATATGCGTAACCAGTTCGGATCTTGTCATGCGGCAAAGATACAGGCCCCATTAATAACTGTACACTGCATACCCCCATGCAGGCAGGCTGAATTTTTTACCCGGCTGCAGGTTTTCTTTTTTACCGGAAAATATTTCTGTGGCATCGCCTGAAAGCAGTCCATCCTGTACTGCAAATTCCTGTGCTGTATTGGTGAAATTGAGCAACACCACTACTTTGTTTTTGTCTGACTGCCTTGCAAAAGCATAGATCATATCTTCTTTTCCGGTTGTAAGTTTTGAGAAAGAAGCATCCGCACGCATGGCCGGGTTATTTTTCCGTAATGCGAGCAGTGTTTTGTACAAGGGTGCCCGTTCCAGCCTGGAGAACTGCATGGTGTCTTTATCAAAGAAACGGATGGCCCTAAGTACCGGTTCTTCCTGGCCGCTGTAGATCAGCGGGACAGATCTACCCAGTGTTTGTGTTAATACGGCGAATGGCGCATGCGAAGCGCCGGGCATGGTTTCAAAATCGGCTTTGTTCCAACTATTCTCATCGTGGTTGCTGGTGAAATAAAGCCTGAGCGCGTTTTTGGCGATGGTGGTATCCAGTTTTTTCAAAACACTGTCGAGCGCGGAAGCTTTTCTTTTTCCTGCAGCTATCAGCTTCATCATATTAAATTCGGGCCAGGAATAGGTTGCGTCAAAACCCACATCGTGCAGCCATGTGCTGTCGGCCTCGGCCAGCATAAAAATATTTTTTCCTGTTTTTAATTCTTTGATACATTTTTTCCAGAAATCGCGCGAAGGGCCAACGGCATAATCGCAGCGCATGCCGTCAATACCTGTTTCTGTGAACCAGTATTTCATCTGGCTGATCATGGTATCCTGTAATTCAGGATTGGCAAAATTGAGTTTACGGGTATCTGTCCAGTCGAACTGTGATACCGGTTTCCCATCTTTATCCTTCACATAAAAATCAGGATGTTTCTGTAACCAGTAATGATCCGCTCCAGTATGATTGGGCACCCAGTCGATCAGTACTTTGAACCCTTTTTCATGCGCCTGTTTTACAAGTTCTTTCCAGTCATTCATCGTACCGAATTCCGGATTGATTGCTGTATAATCCGATACTGCATAATAACTTCCCAGTGATCCTTTGCGGTCGGTTTTACTGATGGGGTTAATAGGCATAAACCACAGTGTTTGCACACCCATTTCTTTCAGCCTGTCGAGGTGTTTGGCAAAAGCTGTGAAAGTTCCTTCCGGCGTGTACTGGCGAACATTTACTTCATAGATATTCCCCTGCATGATCCAGCCGGGGTGACCATCGATCATCCCTGTATCATTAGCTGCAATAAGGTCAGGGCCTTTCCCGCTATTGCAGGAAACCGTCCAAAAAAAGAAAGATGCTATCAACAGGCAAGGAATCGAACGCATGGCTAAAAATTTAGAATAATAAAATTAGGAAAAGGTGTGTAAAAGCAACACGTTAACTGGTAATAGTTATGCAGATATGATACGAACAGAAAACGGATAATGATCCCGATCAGGTGCTTTATCGTTTCTTTGCTGCAGAAAGCCTGACACATGAAAAAAGATGCCCTGTATTATGGCGGGTACCTGCAACTGGGGAAGATCCTGGATGCACAATACCCGGTTAGTTTTGAAAAAGGAAATGAACCTGCACACGATGAAATGCTTTTCATCATCATCCACCAGGCTTATGAACTCTGGTTTAAGCAGATCCTCTTTGAACTGGATTATGTGATGGGTATTTTTAACAAAGAACACATCAACGACAATGCCGAAGACCTGAACCTTGTTCGCCACCGCCTGCGCCGTGTGATCAGTATCCTGCAGTTATTGAACCAGCAGGTTAACATACTGGATACGATGACACCGCTTGATTTCCTTGAGTTCAGGAACCTGTTAACGCCATCATCGGGTTTCCAGAGCAAACAATTCCGGTTGATTGAAGCAAGACTGGGGCTGGAACTGGAGAAACGCCATCACAAAGACTATTATAAAAGAACCAATGAAGGCGGTTTTACAAAAAACGATTACGAGGATATCACAGAAACAGAGCATTTACCCACACTGGTACAACTGGTGAATAAATGGCTGGAGCGTATCCCTTTTTTCAGGGAAGATTTCTGGGTGAGTTATCAGCCAAAGACTGCGGATCCCGGTTCAAAAGAATTTTTCTGGCATGATTACCGCGAAATTTACCGCGCCGGTTTAACTGAAAGGGAAAGCAATAAAATACAGGATTTCGACTATGTTTTTTTTGAAAAAAAACCAGCAGGTTATATCCAAGAACAGTTGGAAACCCTACGCGGGCATTTCTCTCCCGCTGCGATGCGGGCTGCATTGTTTATTATGTTGTACCGCGATTTCCCGATGTTTCAAACTTCTTACCAGGTATTGGATTCACTGATCGAGATCGATCACCTGATGAGCAACTGGCGGCACAAACACCTGATCATGGTAAGAAGAATGATCGGTATGCGCGTTGGAACGGGTAATACGAGTGGCGCCGGTTATCTCGAAGGCGCCCTCAGCAAGCATTATGTTTACCGCGACCTGGCAGGCCTTTCGACTTACCTCATCGAGAGAAAAAAACTGCCGCAGTTGCCGGATGAATTGATTAAAAACCTGGGCTTCGTTATGTAGTTGGACTCAGCCCCAGCCTCTTTCTACGGGTAGAGAGGGGAGGTTTATTTGCGATCATATTTTGAATCTTGCACTCGCACTACATTGCTCTTTCCAAAAAAACCAGCATCCGCAAATCCCTTTATCCGCAAATCCGTTGACCCATTCATCCGTTAGTCAACAAATCGGCCCCCATTCATACAATACCGGTATATTAGTTGTACAATATTCTGATATGATCCGTTTTTCACTGCTCACCGTAAGTCTTTTCTTTTTGACCGGTGTTTTTGCACAAAAAGAAAAAGAACTGCCACTCGATCCCAATATCAAAATCGGGAAATTATCCAATGGCCTCACCTATTATATCCGTAAAAATACCGAGCCAAAAAACAGGGCCGAGCTTCGTCTGGTCGTGAATGCAGGATCGATCCTTGAAACCGATAAACAGGTGGGATTGGCCCATTTCGTGGAACACATGAGTTTTAACGGAACGGAACATTTCCGGAAAAATGAACTCGTGAATTTCCTGGAAAAAAGCGGTGTGAATTTTGGCGCCGACCTGAATGCATCCACTTCATTCGATGAAACTATTTACGAACTGCAGGTACCCACCGACAGCCCGATGGTGTATAAGCAGGCGATGCAGATACTGGAAGACTGGGCGCATCTCGTAAGTTTTGAACACGAGGAGATCGACAAAGAACGGGGCGTGATCGTGGAAGAATGGCGGCTGGGCCGCGGGGCAGATGCAAGGCTGCGCGATAAATATTTTCCTGTATTGCTCAAAGGATCACAATACGCAAAACGATTGCCCATCGGTACCAAAAAAAATATTGATACGGCACATTATGAGCAATTGACCGCTTTCTATAGAGACTGGTACCGCCCCGACCTGGAAGCGGTGATCGTAGTGGGCGATGTGGACGTGGCAGAAACGGAAAAAATGATCCGCGAACATTTTGAAAAAATCCCTGCAGCTATTAACCCGAAGCCCCGGATCAAATTCAGCATCCCCTCCCATACAGAAACGAGGGCTGCAATACTGACCGATGCAGAGCAGCCATATAATGTAGTCCAGATTTTTTATACGCAGCCCAAAGCTGCTGTGATCAAAACCGAACAGCAATACCGCGATGACCTTGTGCGAGAATTGTTTAACCAGATGATCAATGGCCGGCTCGAAGAGATCGGGCAGAAACCGGATGCACCTTTTTTGTACGGCAGCAGCAGCTATGGCGGGTTTATCGGTGATAAAGATGCTTTTACACTCGTAGCCGTTGCGAAAGACGGCAAACATATCCAAGCATCCATCAATACCCTGCTTACCGAAAATGAAAGGGTTCGGCAATATGGATTTGTACAAACAGAACTTGACCGCGCAGTAAAAAATATGTTATCGCGGATGGAGAACAGTTACAATGAAAGAGACAAAACCAAATCAGCAGAACTGGTACAGGAACTGATCGAACATTTTTTAAAAGGAGAAGCTATGCCGGGCATCGCCTATGAGTTTGAACTGTACCAGCGTTTGTTACCTACCATTTCCCTTGCAGAAGTAAATACGCTCATCAAAACCTGGATCAAGCCAACAGACCGTTCTGTTGTGATCACAGCACCTGAAAAGGAAAAAGCAAATCTCCCCGCTCAAACAACCATAACAGCTTTATTAAACAAACCATACGGCAAACTGAAACCGTATACCGATAAGGTTTCGAAAGAACCACTGTTACCTGCTGAGCCTGTGGCGGGCAAAGTGGTGGCAGAAAAAAAAATACGATGCCATCGGCACAACGGAATGGGTTTTGTCGAACGGTGCCAGGGTGATCCTGAAACCTACCAATTTCAAGAATGATGATATCCAGTTTTCCTGTATCAGCTGGGGCGGCACATCGCTGTACAGCGATGCGGATTTTCTGAATGCAAGCAATGCCAGCTTCGTAACTGCGTATGGCGGTATGGGCAAAATGGATATCCGGCAATTACAAAAAGCATTAACGGGAAAAAACTGTTATGTAGCTCCCTCGCTGAACAATACGATGCAGGGAATGAATGGGAACAGTACCCGCAAAGATCTCGAAACCGCCATGCAGCTTTTATACGGAAGCTTCACTGCTCCCCGGAAAGACCCGGAAATGTTCCAGGTATTGCTGCAGCAATTCAAGGCACAGTTGGAGAACAAAAGCAAGGACCCCGGTTCGGTGTTCAGTGATTCTGTTGGTTATATCATGGCCAATTATCACCCTCGCCGCAAACCTTTAACTTTAGCGGATATCCCTCGCATTAATCTCGACCGTTGTTTTTCCATTTACCAGGAAAGGTTTGCCAATGCCGGGCAATTCCTCTTCACTTTTGTGGGAAGTTTTTCAACCGACAGTATCAAACCCTTGGTTGAAAAATACATTGCATCTTTACCTGCAACCAGCGGAAAGGATCAATACAAAGATGTGGGTATCCGTTATCCCACCGGGCGAATCAATAAAATCATTTACAAAGGCAAGGAAGCAAAAGCCAATGTGCGGCTGTTCTACACCGGAAACGATATCCTTTACAACGAAACCGATGACCGCCAGTTATCACAGTTATGCAGCGCACTCAGTATCCGCCTTCGCGAACTGCTTCGGGAAGATGCCGGCGGTGTATACGGAGT
>SAIX01000106.1 GCA_004028765.1 Chitinophagaceae bacterium
TCCCAGGATCCATAAGGGTATCCTGTAATGAACAATATCTGTCATTTCAACACCTCCTTCAATTTCCTTAAAATGATGCTGGTGATGCCATAAACTGTAAGGCCCGAATCTTTGTTCATCGATAAAATAAGAGCGGTCGGAAACATGCGTGATCTCTGTCATCCAGTATAAAGGGATGCCAAGCAGGGGTTTCACTTTGTATTCGATCACCTGCCCGGGATACATGCGATCTCCCTGGTATTTTGAAATAATATCAAATCCCATTGAAGGTGGTGTGATCAGTTTCAGGTTATCGGGCAAACTGAAAAAATCCCATGCTTCATCGAGTGTGATCGGGATACGTTGTACGGTTTTGAATGAATAAGTTGCTGACATATATGTTCAACAAAACAATGCCCGAAAAGTTCATGCCCGGCTGCTGAAAACGCTTTGCATATCGGGAGAAGAGTATCTTTATGTCATGTCAGCCACTCAGCAGCAAAAAGAACATTTTGAAAAGATCTACCGCGACCTCAACGAACAGCAGCAGCGTGCCGTTGATACCGTCGAAGGGCCTGTAATGGTGATTGCCGGGCCCGGCACAGGTAAAACACAGATACTTGGGGCGCGTATCGGTAAGATATTACTTGCCACAGATACCCGGCCGGAAAATATCCTTTGCCTTACCTACACCGATGCGGGAGCTGTGGCGATGCGCAAAAGGCTTTTATCCTTTATAGGGCCCGATGCATACAAAGTGAATATTTATACTTTCCATGCATTTTGCAATGACATTATCCAGGAAAATCTTTCTCTTTTCGAAAAAACGGTGCTCGATCCGATATCGGAACTTGAAAAGATCGATCTCTTCAAACAACTCATCGATGGTTTTCCCAAAAACCATCCGCTGAAACGGTACCGGGGCGATGTATATTTTGAAGTAAAGAACCTGCAGCAACTGTTCAGCACCATGAAGCGCGAAGGCTGGACGCCTGAATTCATCAATACAAAAATTGATGAATACCTGGCTGATATTCTTATGAGGGAAGAATTCGTTTACAAAAAAGCCTATAAACAGTTCAAAGCCGGCGACCTTAAACAGAACAAGATCGATGAAGCAAAAGAACGGATGGAAAAACTGCGTGCTGCCGTAAATGAGTTCACACGATTCCAGCAACTCATGCGCAGCCGCAACCGCTACGATTTTGATGATATGATTAACTGGGTCATCAAAGCTTTTGAAGAAAATAAAAACTTACTCGCACGTTACCAGGAACAGTTTCTCTATATTCTTGTGGATGAATACCAGGATACCAGCGGTACACAAAACCGGCTGGTGGAACTGCTGATCAATTACTGGGAGCAGCCCAATGTATTTGTGGTGGGTGATGATGACCAGAGCATTTACCGTTTCCAGGGAGCCAACGTGGAAAACATGGAGGCCTTCGCAGAAAAATTCAGTGACGACCTGCTGGCAGTGGTGCTTACGAATAATTACCGATCCACACAGCCGATACTGGATATTTCAAAAACACTGATCGAAAGAAATGAAGAGCGCCTCGTTAAAAAAATTCCCAATCTCAGTAAAAACCTTATTGCTTCGCATACACTGATGCGCGGCTTTACACACCCGCCGGTTATACGCGAATATGAAACACAGCGGGAAGAAATGATCCATCTCACCATCGAGATCGGTAAATTACTCAATGAGGGTATCACGCCGGGCAATATCAGTGTGATCTATAAAGAAAACAAATACGGGGAAGAGCTTACACAATATCTTTCCCAAAGAAATATCCCGGTTTACAGCAGGCGGCAGATGAATATTCTCGAAATCCCGCTGGCAAAAAAAATCATCCTCCTGCTCGAATACCTTTCTGCCGAACACGACGTTCCCGATGGGGGCGATGAAATGCTTTTTGAAATACTGCATTTCGACTGGTTCGGTATCGCGCCGGTTGAGATCGCGAAACTGAGTTCCGAAGTGGCCGACAGGCGTTTTGGCGACCGCAAAACATCTTTACGAAAACTGCTCTATGAAAAAGTGAATGCACCCGCGCGCGATCTGTTTAGCGGCAGTGCACCATCGGGCATGAAAGTTGCAAGCGACACGATCGAAAAATTACTGGCCGATGTTTCGAATATCACGCTTGTAAACCTCGTTGAAAACTGTATCCGCGATGCGGGTGTATTGAATAAGATCATGCAAAGCCCCGATAAACACTGGCAGTTACAGGTGGTTACCGGTTTGTTTGATTTTATCAAAGAAGAATGCAGGAGAAACCCGTTGCTCACGCTGGAACAGCTCACCGGTATTTTTGAGTTGATGGGGAAAGAAAAAATTTCGTTGCCCCTGGTACAGGTAAGCGGGAGTGACAAGGGCGTGAACCTGTTAACCGCACATGGTTCAAAAGGCCTCGAATTTGAATATGTGTTTCTTGCGGGCTGTAATGCATCGGCATGGGAAAAAAAACGCAAACCCGGTGGCGGTTTTAGTTTTCCCGATACCATGTTTTCTTCCCAGCCCATCCACAGCGAGGAAGAAGAATTGCGCAGGTTGTTTTATGTGGCGCTTACCAGGGCAAGGCTGCATTTATTTATATCGTACTGCGGATTTAAAAATGATGGCAAGCCACTGGAGCCATCGATGTTCATTGCTGAAATACTCGATTCGCATGCATTACCGGTGGAAAAAACGGTGATCGGCCGAGAAGTACTGAGTGAATTTTCCATGCTGCAGTTCAGTACACCGCAGGCCCCTGAGATCGAAAAAACCGAAGAGGAATTCATCACCCGCCTGCTCGATAAATTCGTGATGAATGTTACTGCGCTCAACAACTACCTTAAATGCCCGCTGCAGTTTTATTTCCAGAACCTCGTCAGGGTTCCCGCAGGTAAATCAGAAGCCACCGAATTTGGTTCGGCGGTTCACCACGCTTTGCAGCGCTTATTCGAAAAAATGCAGCAAACAGAAAACTTTCCGGGTAAAGAAGAATTTATCAATGATTTTAACTGGTACATGAACCGCCACCGCGAAAGTTTTACCCGTGAGCAATTTGCGAGGCGGATGGAATACGGACAGGAAGTGCTTTCTAACTATTACAGTCATTATATCAATAGCTGGAACCGGATCGTGGCAGTTGAACGCAATATCCGTAATGTGGTGGTGAACGGTATCCCTTTGAAAGGTAAACTTGATAAACTGGAATTTGATGGAAAGCTGGTGAACGTGGTGGATTATAAGACCGGTGATATTGAAAAAGCAAAAGATAAACTCAAACCACCGGGCGACAAAGACCCCAATGGCGGCGATTATTGGCGGCAGGCGGTATTCTACAAAATACTCGTGGATAATTACGAACAGAAAAAATGGGAAGTGGTAAGCACGGAATTCGATTTTGTGGAACCGGATAATAAAAGGAATTACAGGAAAGAAAAAATTGTGATCCAGCCGCAGGACATTGCAACCGTTACCCACCAGGTAGAAACAGTTTGGCAGAAGATCAGCGACCGCGATTTTTATACAGGCTGCGGCAAACCCGATTGCCACTGGTGCAATTTTGTGAAAACACATGAAATAGCGGTGGCCCTGCACGATCTTTCAGAAGATGCGGAGGATGAGGGCTGATGTTTTATTGGGTTTCCCTTCACAAATACAAAACACAAGAAGCAAAAGGCTGTTCTATATTTGTACCGAATGAAAACATCTTTCCAGTCTGCCTTCATCGTTCTGCTGGGTACCTGTTTCCTTGCGGGTTTTTATTCCTGTGCCAATATCATTCCGCCCAGCGGTGGCTACCGCGATAGTTTGCCGCCGAGGCTGGTGCTCTCATCTCCAAAAGATTCGGCGGTAAATGTGAGCCGCCTCACCAAAAACATCGTACTTACTTTTGATGAATTTGTTACGTTACAGAATCCGCAGCAGTCTGTGATCATGTCTCCGCTCCCGCCCCAGAACCGGATGCCGCAGTTCGAATACAAACTCCGCAATGTTACCATCCGCCTTAAGGACACGCTCGAAGCCGGCACCACGTATTCATTTCAATTTGGTGAATCGATAAAAGATGTGAACGAAGGCAATATTGCACGCAACCTGAACTATGCTTTTTCAACCGGATCATTCCTCGACGACCGCACTTACAGGGGCAAAGTTTTACAGGCAGAAAATGGAAAACCCGACAGCACACTTATTGTTATACTGCATTCCAACCTCGATGATTCTGCTGTAAAAAAAACAAGTCCGCGCTATTTTACACGGATCAATGGCAAGGGTGAATTTATTTTCCGCAACCTGCCCGCCGGAACTTTTCATGTTTATGTGATTCCCAATAATTACCTGAAACGGTACGACGACAGCACACAACTATTCGCATTCCGCAATACACCGGTTACCATCGGCTCTGCAAGTCCGCGGGACACATTTTATGTTTTCCAGGCGGTAAGACCCGGGCCGGCGCCCGCTTATAAATCTTCATCCGCCATCAAACCTGGAACCGTACAGGCTGATAAACGTCTTCGCTATAATGCAGACCTTGAGAACGGCATGCAGGACCTGCTTACACCACTCACGCTCACTTTCAATCACCGGCTCACCGTATTCGACAGCACGAAGATCACACTGAATGATACGAGTTACCGGCCCTTGAGTGGTTATACGGTTAAGATCGATACCGGTAAAAACAAATTGACCATTCAGTATAACTGGAAAGAAAAACAATCCTTCCGTTTGCTGCTGGAAAAAGAAATGGGCGCCGATTCTGCCGGAACGCAATTGGCTAAAAAAGATACAGTACGTTTCAGTACCAAATCAGAAAGCGATTATGGCAGCGTACGGATCCGCTTCCCCGGTCTCGATCTTTCAAGAAACCCTGTATTGCAGTTTGTGCAGAACGACAAGATCCTCGAAGCAGTGCCCCTCACACAAAATGAATTTCAGCGGAAACGTTTCCGCCCGGGAACCTATGAAATGCGCATCCTTTACGACACGAACAAAAATGGTGTTTGGGATACCGGCAGCTTTACCGGCACCAAAAAACAACCCGAGATCGTTTTCCTCATCCCCCGTCAACTTGCTGTCCGTGCAAACTGGGATAATGAAGTGGATATTAATTTGTGAGTTGTGAATGGGGAATGGGGAGTGGTGAGTAAATCTTTAGGAACCTTAACGATTGCTGCAGGTTTCCCCATTAAGCCTTATGCCATCGTTTCCCTAATTTTGCCGGATGCAACTTCCTTCCACATTACTGGAAAACGCCGTGGCACAGTTTGCCAAACTTCCCGGTATTGGGAAAAAAACTGCGCTGCGCCTGGTACTTCATTTGCTGAAACAGGAAGTAAATGAAGTGCAGCATTTTGGCGAAACCATTGCCCGCATGCGGAGGGACATCAAATTCTGCCAGCGTTGCCACAATATCAGCGATGGTGATATCTGTTCTATCTGTTCCAATTCACAACGCAACCAGCGGAGCATCTGTGTGGTGGAAAATATCCGGGATGTGATCGCAATCGAAAGTACGCAGCAGTTGAGTGGAACCTATCATGTATTGGGTGGTATCATTTCGCCGCTGGATGGCATTGGTCCTGATCAGCTCAATATCGAATCGCTCGTGGCGCGTATCACAAAAGAAGAAACGGAAGAACTCATTTTTGCGTTAAGTCCCAACATCCAGGGCGATACCACCATTTACTATATCCAGAAAAAAATTGCGCACCTGCCCTGCCGCATTACCACCATCGCAAGAGGCATTGCCTTCGGGGGCGAACTCGAATATGCCGATGAAATGACGCTTGCCCGCAGCATTGCCAACCGCCTGCCTGTTCAACAATATGTGAAATAGCGTGTTAAATTCAAGCGGCAGGGCCCTGAGGCAACCATTATTTTAATTAGCCGTATTCTTTTATATCGATACAATGAGTAATTTGCTGTTTAAACAGCAAAGCGCATGAAGAACTGGAAAAAAACCATATTGATTATTGTATTGATCGGTATTATCGCCGCTGGTGCTGTAATTGCCTATGTATACCTGAAGCCCCACCGCGATGTTACCAAAGAAAAAGGTATTGCCTTAACGGCTCAGGCTTTGTATGATGCGTTCAAAGCGAATGAAACCGATGCCAATACCAAATACCTGAACAAAGCCATTGAGCTGAGCGGCGAAGTACTCGATATTACTACGAACCAGGATGGAAACACGGTGGTGAATTTCAAAACCAATGATCCGCTGGTGGTGATCAACTGCACTTTTAAAACGGCACCGGGTGCTTTGCAGCCGGGCGATAAAATCGTATTCAAAGGCATCTGTACCGGTTATATCCCGGATGCCAATGTAGTGATCAACGAAGGGGTACTCGTAAAATAAAACTGATGATGAACATGAAAAAAATATTGCTACTGCTGGGTTTTGTTGTATTGGGTTTTATCGGTAATGAATTATCTGCCCAGAAAATATTTGCTACCCGAAACGGGAAGATCGCTTTCGCTGCGCCGAGCGATGATGATGTAAAAGCGGTAAACAATGAAGTAACCAGCCGCATAGCCGATAATGGCCAGATCACATTCAGCCTGCTTATCAAAGGCTTTAAATTCAAATATGCTGAGATGCAGGACCATTTCAATGACCAGTATCTCGAAAGCACCAAATATCCCCGGGCCGATTTTAAAGGCATGGTCCAGAATCTGACAGGTGTGAATTTTTCAAAAGACGGCACTTATAAAGTAACCGTGAAAGGCGACCTGACGATGCATGGCGTTACAAAAAATGTTTCGGCAAATGGCACAATCGAAATAAAAGGTGGCAAACCCGTAGCTACCTGCCAGTTCACGATTCTGATGAAGGATTTTAAAGTGGATGCATCGAGCGTAACCGATAAGGTGATGGTTGATGTGAACTGCCAGTACCAGTAACCAATCTTACCAGATAAATCTGCACAAATGAAACTTTATACCAAAAGGTTAATGGGAATGCTATGCGCTACCCTCATCACCATAACCGCTTCGGCCCAACAGGTTGACCTTTTTAAAATGCAGGACAGCGCTTCAGCGGCCGAAGCAAATAAAAATGCAAAGGAACCGGTTGTAAATACTTTTTACTCCACCCGCCTCGTAAACGGGCATACGGTTGAAATATTGGGTCCCGGCAGTATGGATTTCCGGGTTAATCACCGCTTCGCGCCACTGAACCAGGGTATTTATGAATTATTCGGTCTCGATGCTGCTACCATGCGGTTAGGATTTGATTTCGGGTTAAGCAAAGACCTGATGATCGGTATCGGGAGAACCACCTATTACAAGGAATACGACTGGTTCGTAAAATACAGGCTGGTACACCAGAAAACAGGTGGGGCACCCGTTTCGATTGCCATACTGGGTGCAATGGCTTACCGCACTTTTGATTACGGGGCTGCTGCGAATGTATCCGGCAGCGACCGTACAGTAACCACAGCGCAACTGATGGTGGGCAGTAAACTGAGCCAGCATACTTCTGTACAGGTTTCGCCTACTTATACCCATTACAACAGGATCATGAATTTTACAGGAGGAAGCAACGACCTGTTTTCAGTAGGTTTTCTTGCCAGGCAGAAGATCAGCCGCCGCGTAAGCATCAACGCCGAATATTTCTGGCAGGCCAACCGGTTCAATGGCACACAGGATCCTTTTTCGCTCGGTGTCGATATCAATACCGGCGGCCATGTATTCCAGTTACATATCACCAACTCAACCGGCATGAACGAGCATACGGCAATTCATGAAACAACCGGTTCATGGGGCAAGGGCGATATTCGCTTTGGTTTCAATATCTCGCGTATATTCACCATCGGGAAAAGAAAATAACCTCCCCCGCTGTATAGAAAAAAGGGCATCCGGTTTCCGTGTGCCCTTTGCTTTTGCTGTATTTGGCCACAACCGTTGATTTTTATAAATTTGCAGTCACTTCTTGCAGGCGGATTTGTTTATTGTTCGGCCTGGCGATACCGGAACCGGTATAAATCGAACTAATAAACGTTTTGAGCGATACCGATTTTCTCCAAAGCGTTAACAGTTCCACCCGCAAAAAGTAACCAACCGGATAGCTGCATGATCCTGTGCCTGGTCCGGGAAAATTTTTTGTATGGATATCAGGAAAGAACTCGAAAAAAGAATCCTGGTGATTGATGGCGCCATGGGTACCATGATTCAACGCCATAAACTCACCGAAGCCGATTACCGTGGTGCGCGGTTCGCAAACTGGCATACGGATGTAAAGGGCAATAATGACCTGCTTTGCATCACACAATCCGAAATCATCAAAGGCATTCACAAACAATATCTCGCCGCAGGCGCGGATATCATTGAAACCAATACGTTCAGCAGTACGGTTATTGCCATGGCGGATTACGATATGCAGTCGCTCGCCTACGAACTGAACGTAGCCGCTGCAAAATGCGCGCGTGATGCAGTAAACGAATTCCTCGCTGAAAACCCTGCTGCGGCACCTAAGTTTATCGCTGGTGCCATTGGCCCTTTGAATAAAACACTGAGCCTTTCTCCCGATGTAAACAATCCCGGTTACCGTGCCGTCAGTTTCGATGAAGTGGTAAGCGCGTATTATGAACAGATCAAAGGACTGGTGGATGGCGGGGTGGATATCCTGCTGATCGAAACCATTTTCGACACACTGAATGCCAAAGCCGCCATTTTCGCAGCAAAAAAATATTTCCGCGATGAGCATAAGACAGAATTGCCCATTATGATCAGCGGCACCATTACCGATGCATCAGGCAGAACATTAAGCGGGCAAACCCTGGAAGCTTTTTATACTTCGGTGATGCATGCCAAACCATTAAGCGTTGGCCTTAACTGTGCATTGGGTGCTTCAGAAATGAGGAGCCATATTGAAGAGCTGTCACAAATAGCTTCCTGTTATACTTCTGCTTATCCCAATGCCGGCTTGCCCAATGCAATGGGTGAGTATGATGAACAACCGCATCAAACCGCGCACTTTATCGAAGACTGGGCAAAAGAGGGTTTTGTAAATATCGTAGGCGGATGTTGCGGTACCACCCCCGACCATATCAAACATATTGCAGACCATGTGAAGAAGATAACGCCAAGGCAATTACCCGTTCTGGAAGCGGCATTATAGTTTGTTTGGGTTGAACAGTAAATCCGGGAAGGCGACAAGTATGTTTTAAGAATTGACAAGAAGAAATATAAAATATTCGTGACCCCTGTGCCTTTGTGCCTTAGTGGTTCAAAATAAAATATATGAGCAGTATTACGATCAAGCCTTATTTGCGTTTATCCGGTCTTGAGCCACTGGTGATAAGGCCCGAAACCAATTTTGTGAACGTAGGGGAAAGAACCAATGTAACAGGTTCTAAAAAGTTCGCGAGACTGATCAGGGACAACCAGTATGAAGAGGCTTTGTCTGTTGCCCGCCAGCAGGTGGAGAACGGTGCACAGATCCTGGATGTGAATATGGATGATGCGATGCTCGATGGTGTGAAAGCGATGACCACATTCTTAAACCTGCTCCAGAGCGAACCCGATATTGCACGTATCCCCATCATGATCGACAGCTCCAAATTCGAGATCATTGAAGCGGGATTGAAATGTGTGCAGGGCAGGTGTATCGTGAACTCGATTTCGATGAAAGAGGGGGAAGAGAAATTTATTGAACAGGCCTTCACCTGCAAAGCCTACGGCGCTGCCGTGATCGTAATGGCTTTTGATGAAATAGGCCAGGCTGATACAAAAGAGCGGAAAGTAGAGATCTGTAAACGCGCTTATCAAATACTCACAGAAAAAGTAGGCTTCGACCCGCAGGATATCATTTTCGATCCGAATATTTTCGCGATCGCCACGGGTATTGAAGAACATAACAACTACGCGGTTGATTTTATTGAAGCAACGCGTGAGATCAAACAACTGATGCCGCTGGCAAAAGTGAGTGGCGGTGTATCGAATGTTTCTTTCTCTTTTCGCGGGAACGACCATGTTCGGGAAGCAATCCATTCGGTTTTCCTTTTTCATGCCATCCATGCCGGTATGGATATGGGTATTGTAAATGCGGGGCAACTGGTGGTGTACGATGAAATTGAACCCACTTTAAAACAACTCTGCGAAGATGTGATCCTGAACCGGAATAACGATAACAATGAAGCAACAGAAAAGCTCATTGCGTTCGCAGAAACCGTAAAATCGAAAGGCAAGGTTGAGGTAAAAGATGAAGCCTGGCGGAATGATTCCGTGGAAAAAAGGCTCGCACATTCACTCATTAATGGCATCACCGATTATATAGAGGCCGATACGGAAGAAGCAAGACAAAAATATCCCACACCGCTTTCTGTGATCGAAGGCCCGTTGATGGATGGAATGGGCATTGTAGGTGATCTTTTTGGTGCGGGGAAAATGTTTTTACCCCAGGTGGTGAAAAGCGCCCGGGTAATGAAAAAAAGTGTGGCCGTATTAACCCCTTATATTGAGAAGGAAAAAGAGGAGCGCAAAAAAGCAGGCGCCGCCGAAGCTGCGGGTGCCGCAAAAATTTTGCTGGCCACGGTAAAAGGTGATGTACATGATATCGGGAAAAATATTGTAAGCGTGGTACTGGGCTGTAACGGCTATGATATCATTGACCTCGGCGTAATGGTTCCGGCTGATAAAATACTGGAAACCGCACAGCGCGAAAAAGTTGACATGATCGGTCTCAGTGGATTGATCACACCTTCGCTTGATGAAATGGTGCATATCGCCAAAGAAATGAAACGAAGGGAGATGAAACAGCCCTTATTGATCGGCGGGGCCACCACATCCCGCATCCATACTGCTGTTAAAATCGCACCTGAATATGAAGAAGGGGTGGTACACGTTCTCGATGCATCGCGAAGTGTAACGGTGGCGGGCTCTCTTTTGAGCAAAGAACAGAAAACCGATTTCCTGCAGAATATCCGGGCAGAATATATCTCACTCAAAGAAAATTTCGACAATAAAAAACCGGTAAAACATTACCTGTCCTATGCAGATGCATTGCAAAATAAAGTGGCAGCAGGCTGGGACAAGCATACCACCCAAACGCCTCAGTTCACGGGCACAAAACTGTTTGAAGATTTTGACCTTGCTGAGCTAAGGCCTTTTATCGACTGGAAACCATTTTTTATTGCATGGGAAATGCATGGCAATTTCCCGGAAATATTAACCGATACGGTTGTTGGAAAAGAAGCCACGAAGTTATACAACGACGCTAACCAGCTTATCGATATCATCATCCGCGAAAAATGGCTGAAAGCAAAGGGTACCATCGGTTTCTGGGAAGCCGCTTCCCATGAGGATGATGTGGCTGTTACAAACGGATCTGAAAAAACAACGCTTTCTTTCCTGCGGCAGCAGATCAAAAAAGCAGCCGACCAGCCCAATTTATCTCTTGCAGATTTTATTGCGCCCGCAGACAGTGGTAAAAAAGATTTTATCGGTGCATTCGCCGTAACCCTGCATGGCATTGAAGAACATATCAAACGTTTTGAAGCGGCGCACGATGATTATAACAAGATCATGCTGCAGGCCCTTGCCGACAGGTTTGCCGAAGCTTTTGCAGAAGCACTGCACCTGAAAGTGCGGAAAGAATACTGGGGATATGATAAAGACGAGCAGCTGAGCAACGAAGATCTGATCAAAGAAAAATATACGGGTATCAGGCCCGCTCCCGGCTATCCTGCCTGTCCTGACCATACCGAAAAATACAAACTGTTCAGCCTGCTGAATGCAACAGAAACCATCGGTATCCAATTAACGGAAAGCCTGGCCATGTACCCTGCCTCTTCGGTTTGTGGCTGGTATTTTTCACATCCCAGGAGCCAGTATTTCGGTGTCGGGAAAATACAACGCGACCAGTTAGAGAATTATGCTGCCAGGAAAGGGTTTACGATCGCAGAAGCAGAAAAATGGTTAAGCCCCGTGCTCGAATAGGTTTTCAGCTATGTTGCATGGGGCTGAGCAGTCGCACCTGTTTTAACCCGAAGCCTTACCTTTGCTCCCATGAAAAAAGAAATGGAGCGGGTTTTGTTTTTTGTATTGGCGATCTGCAGCACGGTGCCGTTGGCAACAAACGCACAGGAAAAAAAGAAAGCGCGGAAAGGTGAATTTTATTTTTCCTGGGGATACAATAAGGAATGGTACACCAATTCAAATGTAAAAGTGAGCCAGCCGGGGCTCAACAATAATTATATTTTAAACAGTGTTCATTCGAAAGACCATCCCGGTTGGGATGAAGGGTTACTGAGTATTCCCTTAAGCATTCCGCAATACAATTACCGCCTGGGTTATTTTTTCAATAAAAAGAAAGGTCTCGCTTTCGAGATCAATTTTGATCATACCAAACACCTGATCCGCGATGGACAGAATGTTCGGATCACCGGTGTGCTGGGCGGCAGGCAGGTGGATTCAACCATTAACTTCTCCGAAGCCAATGGCTTCTATTATTACCTGAACAACGGTGCCAATTTTCTGCTGTTCAATATCGTAAAACGGTGGAACTGGCAGGAAAGCAAAACCGGCAACTTTAAACTTGATATGCTGGGTAAAGCGGGGATTGGTCCGCTGGTGCCACACGTCCAGAATGGTTTGTTCGGAAAACCGAACGATCCCGGTTTCCAGATCGGCGGGTGGAACATGGGTGTGGAAGCGGCATTGCGTGCCACTTTTCACAAACACTATTTCCTGGAGTTCTCCAATAAGATCGATTATGCAAGTTACTCCGGCCTGAAAGTATACCAGGGCACGGCCAAACAGGCTTTTGGCACATATGAACTCATCCTCAGTTTTGGTTTTACACTTGATGCAGGAAAGAGAGTGGAATAATTTTATCTTTTTTCAAAAAGCCACCACAAACGTTTCCTCGGCTTTACTGTAAAATTGCTGGAGATATAGGATTGGATATGCTGCATGGCTTCGTCCATATCATCTGTAAGCAGCATCAGTTTTGTATCTTCCGGAGAAATGGTTCCGTTTTCAACCATGTGGTCGATCGCATGGCGGATGGGTTCATAGTAGGCTTTCCCGAATAAAACGATCGGGAAATCATTGATCACATGTGTTTGCGCGAGTGTGATGGTTTCAAAAAATTCATCCATTGTTCCAAATCCGCCGGGCATGATGATAAATGCGTAAGAATATTTTACCAGCAGCACTTTGCGGATAAAGAAATAATCGAACGTAAGCCATTTGTGCATATAAGGGTTTGGCTTTTGTTCAAAAGGCAGTTTGATATTGCAGCCGACCGAAACACCGCCATTCTCAAAAGCGCCGCGGTTTGCTGCTTCCATGGTGCCGGGGCCGCCACCCGTCATGGTGGTAAAACCCAATGCAGCGATCCTTTTCCCGAATTCACGTGCCTGCTCATAATAAACATTTCCTTCCTTAAACCGCGCCGAACCAAATACAGTGATACAAGGCCCTACAAAATGCAGTGTACGGAACCCCTTGATAAACTGCCTGAAAACATTCCACGCAAAAAGAAATTCATTGATACGGGGTTTGGGGCCATCGAGGTAAACCGATTCCCGGGCCGGGATGATCCTTTCTGTTTTGTCCATAACAATCTGTATTTTCAGTTCACCGCAAACGTAGCATACTATTTGCTGGATAAAGATAAGACCAACCTGCCCTGCATGATATGAGAAAAACCATTTTAACAGTACTGCTCATGGTTTGTGTGCAGCAGCTGTTTGCCCAGAAAAAGATCGTATTTGAAAAAATAAGGTGTTACAATGGTAACCAGCCATTGATGCAATACCTGCAGCAATTACGGGTACAGCAAGAAATCGCTTCGCATCTTAACCAGGTCCTGGGAAAATATTTTCAGCAATCACTTACAGATACTTCGGGCTTTTTTACCGAATGGATCGACTTCAACAGTATTGTACCTAAGCTAAATCCTGATTTTAAAAATACAGATACCTCTGTCGGTCACTTGTATATCGATCTCATCGAAAATGACCCGTTTTATTTTTTCCGGAAGAAAGAATTTCAGCCTGCAGACACTACGCTTCCCCAAAAAATCAAAACCGTTTTCGGCATCAAGTATTTTCTGGTAAATGCAAAACGGGAGTTGATCAATTCAGAAACCATGTACTTTCTTATCAGCAACGCTGAAACAGCAGGCATGGGTTTTCTGTATCACAAAGGCGTACAATTCACCGATCTTGGCATAACAGAGAAGACTTTTACTGATTTTTTTAAAAAAGGAATCACCCTGCTCTTCGATCCGAAAAATGAAATGCTTGTGGCCGAAATGAAGCTGCAGCCTGCCTTTTTATATGATGATTATATCCTTCCCAAAACCAGTGGCAAGCCCCGCATATACCCGCAGAAAAACAAAGAGATCGTGAGTTATGCACTCGATGGAAAAAGTGAACTGATCCGTTTTGGCGAGCCGCAATACCTGGAGGTCCGTATCAAAGGGAAAAAAACAGAGAAATACCCGGCCGAACTCACTGCCGCGATCAGGGCAACAGAAAATTTTTCCAACTCCGATTATGTTTTTCTTGAGCAACTGGGCAGGGATGTATTGAGGGATAAAAATTACCTGGTCCATATCGTAACGCAGATAAACCCTGAAAGGATTCCCTATGAGCCAACGCTTATTTTCACCAATTTCCTCCCAGGTAATTTTCATTACCTGCTGCAGGAGAAAGACACGGTTGCAAGATTTTCAATCCTGAAAGAGGTTAATGAAATTATCAACCATTTCTATCCGCAGGTAATCGGGAATGGTATCGACAGTTCCCTGAAATATATATTGCAGGCCGGGCAGGAGAAAAATGCCTGGTCATTGATTTATGCGTATGTCATCAATGGAAGTTTTAACGGGTTGCCTTTCCGTATCAAATGCAGTGGCAGCAACCATGATATCAGGGAGTTTTTTATACGTGACAAGCCCGTCTGTATTGCACAGGGTAAATTTTATCCGGAAAAATTCGTTCTTTTGGATGGAACAACCGAACCAGAAATGCTGAACCGTTTGTTCCTGATCGGGTTTAACCGTTTTCTCGAATAAAAAAATATGTATGCGCATCATCTCCTATAATGTGAATGGCATCCGTGCCGCCATCAACAAAGGGTTTATTGAATGGCTGAAAACCGATCCCGCGGATATCATCTGCCTGCAGGAAACCAAAGCCATGAAGGATAATGTGGATTATACAAAAATTGAAGCGCTTGGTTTTGAAACTTTCTGGTTTTCGGCGCAGAAAAAAGGATACAGTGGTGTGGCCATTTTCACAAAGATCAAACCATCCAATGTGGAATATGGCCATGCGAATGAACAAAGCGATTTTGAAGGGAGGGTGATCCGTGCAGACTTTGGCGATATCACACTGATCAATGCATATTACCCGTCGGGCACCAGTGGCGATGAGCGGCAAACCTATAAATACAAATGGCTGGATGAGTTTTTCGCGTATGTACAGGAACTGCGTAAAAAAAGAAAGAAGCTGATCGTAGTAGGCGATTATAATATCGCACATAAAGAAGTAGACATTCATGATCCGAAAGGCAATAAAAATTCATCTGGTTTTTTACCGGAAGAAAGGGCCTGGATGGATAAATTTCTGCAGAACGACTGGGTGGATACTTTCCGGGCACTGAACCCGGATGCGAAAGGTGCTTACTCCTGGTGGAGCCAGCGTTTTCCGTCCGTGCGGTTGCAGAACAAGGGATGGCGCATAGATTATATCTGCATTACTGCAAACCTGAAACCGCAACTGAAAGATGCCCGTATTTATCCCGATGTGAAACACAGCGACCACTGCCCGATATATGTGGAAATTAAGAATTAATAATTGGACAGATTATAGTACCCGCAATAAAATTAAATATGCATAATTCTTAATTATTAATTTTTAATTGTTAATTCTGCTCTGTGATTATTTATAACGTTACCACAAAACTAAGCTGGGCCATTTATGAAAAATGGGTGCAGTGGATGAAAGAAAAACATATCCCGGAAGTGATGCGCACGGGCTGTTTTACTGAATACCGTTTTGCACGTTTACTGGAAACAGATGAAAGCGAAGGACCCACTTATTCCATACAATATACAGCCGAAGAGAAAGCGCTTTATGAAACATACATTGCACACCATGCACCGGCACTGCGGCAGGATATGCTGAATACCTGGGGCGACCAGTTCATTTCTTTCCGCTCTTTACTGGAGCTTGTGGATTGAGTGTGGAAAGTTTCGCGGCTGAAAAAAGCCGGCTGATCCTTCAGCAGAAACGCACAAACTGTTTTTACTTCGGTTATTTTTCCGGGCATGATTTCAGGAAACCCTTATCCATCAAGGGTTTCCTGCTGTCGTATAAAAACGACAACCGGTTTTTTCCAACATGCGTATGGCTGAAACCCTTTGCAGATAAGGATTTTACGCGAAATATCCTATTCTGAAAACAGATAAAAATATTTTGCTGATTAAGAAAAGCCAATAAATTTGTGCCTCTTCAAAAAAATCAATTAAAAACACATCTATGAACAAAGCTGAATTAATCGCGCAGATCGCTGAAGATGCAGGTATCACCAAAACACAGGCAAACGCTGCACTGGATTCTTTTGTTGGTGCCGTTACCAAAACCCTGAAAAAAGGTGACAAAGTTACGCTGGTAGGTTTTGGTACTTTCTCAGTATCCAAGCG
>SAIX01000107.1 GCA_004028765.1 Chitinophagaceae bacterium
CGATACCGCGCATTGGGGAATGGGAATGGAATACAGTGGCCCGATCGAAGTGTGGGGCAAAGCGGCTTTTCCAACAGACGATCCGAACTATACCGGTTTGTGGGATGTGCATGGCATTTTCCGGACCGAAGCAATGTATGCAAATGGCGTGCACATGATCGTATCAAATGAATTGCCGAATGGCGTTAAGTTTATCGGTACAGAAGGATGGATATGGGTAACACGCGGTAATTACCGGGTAACAGATACCGATCCGGTTGCCGACAGGCAGGGGGTAAAACCGATTGATGCAAGCAATCCCAAAATTCTGCAATCCGAAATCGGCCCGAACGAAATTCACCTGTATGCAAGCCCCGACCAGCATGCCAACTTCCTCGATTGTGTAAAATCGCGCAAAGAGCCGGTGGCACCGGTTGAGATCGGGCACCGTTCCTGCAGCGCCTGTTTGCTGCACCAGATCGCGATGAAACTGAAAAGAAAAATATATTGGGATCCTGCGAAAGAAATGATCGCCAACGGCGATAAAGAAGCAATCGCTATGTTGTCGCGCCCGCGGAGAAAAAAATATGATTTCTGAAAAGAACAGGAAGGCCATCAACAGATGGCCTTTTACTTATGATAGTTATCAAACCTTGCTTACAGTTAAACGGTCCCGGAAAATTTCCGGGAAAACCGATTTGTAAAACCTTTTTTTTCTAAAAGCGTCCAAATCAATTTGTTGAATTTGTCAGCACTATTTAGCCGTACAGAAAATGGATTTTCTGTTCAACTTTCGGACTCTTTGGCTTAATTTTAGATAAACAGTTTTTGCCCCCCTGCTTTATCATGTTATAAACAAAGAACCAATATCGCTATAGGCAGGTATGGCTGATGATATACATAAAACGCTTTTCTCTTCCGACTCGGGTGATTTTTTTCAGCAGGATGATTACCCGGTTTTCCAGGATGCTTCGGATGCTTTTTTTGTCACAGATCCGGATGGAAGGATCGTATATGTGAACAACCAGGCATGTGCAGTAACAGGTTTCTTGCGAACCGAATTAGTGAACAGCGATATCTGGAAACACCTCGCCGAAAATGATGCCACGGCGAACACCCGGAATATAGTTACAGATGAAAAAGCAAACCCCCGATATATCAGGAGAAGAAACGGCGTAAGGGTAAAAGTGCTTGTGAATATACAACGGATCTCCTTTAAAAGATTCCTGGTACATATACGTGACTACTCGCTGCATCAACAGTCTGAACAGGAAAAAAAATTACAGGAATCCGTTCTGAAAACCGCATTTGATTATTCCCCGACAGGAATGGCATACACTTCGCTGGAAGGAAAATGGATAAAAGTGAACCATGCACTTGCAGATATGCTCGGCTATACTGAAGCAGAAATGCTGCACATGGATTTCAGGAGTATCACACACCCGGATGACCTGCCTGCAGAACTTGCTAAACTGGAGGAAGCGATGCATGGTTCAGACAGGATCATCCAGCGAAAAAAAAGATACCTCCGCAAAAACGGCACTGTTTTATGGGCCAACGTTCAGAGTTCGTTGCTTTGCGATGATTCGGGCAAGGAGCTTTTTTTTGTGACGCATGTGGAAGATATCACCGAGAAAAAAAATATCGAAGGCCAGTTGCAGGAAAAAAGCGAATTGCTGTACCAGTTTATCAAGCAAAGCCCGATAGCCAAAGCGATGCTGGATACAGAGCTCCGTTTCCTGATGGTGAGTGATAAATACAAAGAACTCTATGGTTCGTCAAAAGGCGAAGTGACCGGGAAAACCTTATATGAGATCTTCCCCCGTTTACCGGATAAATGGAGGGAACGTTTTCAGCGGGGCCTCAATGGTGAGGTACTGTTTAAAAGAAATGAAATTCAAAAACGCTCCGATGGCAAAACAGAATGGATCAACTGGGATATTCGGCCCTGGTACACGGTTGATGGAACAGTAGGAGGGGTGATTACCTACGTAGAAGATGTTAGTGGCTCAATTGAAACCGAACAATTGTTCCGCAACCTTGTGGAACAGTCACAGGTAGGCGTATATATTATCCAGGGCTACAGGTTTGTATATGTTAACCCGCGTTTCGCGGAAATTTTCGGGTACACCTGTGATGAAATGCAGGAGCTGGCATCGATAGCAGAAATAGTGGCTCCGGAAGAACGTGAAAAAGTAAATGAACAGATCCGGAGAAGAGAAAGCGGCGAAATCACATATATACACTATCAAACCATCGGTTTGCGAAAAGACGGAAGCCGTGTATATACAGAAGCATTTGGATCAACCACGGTTTACAAAGGCATGCCGGCCGTGATTGGCAGCCTGCTCGATATCACAGAAAGAAAAAAAACGGAAGAAGAGCTGAAAGCCGGCGAAGAAAAATTCAGGACCCTGATCGAGAATACACAGATCAGTGTGTTTATCATACAGGATGGAAAACTGAAATACATCAACCCGGTATTTTCGAGGCTGATCGGCCACCCGGTGGAAAGTCTTTTGAATAACGATATCAATTTTGTTGAACTGATATATCCCGAAGACCGGGCCCGGGTTCTCGCGAATATACAGGATCGCCTCACCGGCGGATCGCCCGGTAACCTTGATCCCGTAAGGGTTATCAGGGCCGATGGGGTTATCCGTAAAATCGAGACCATCGGTTCACTGATCATGTATGAAGACCGCCCCGGGGTGCTGGGCACCGCAATCGATATTACGGATAAACTAGCGGAAGAAGAACGTTTTGCAAAAGCCGTAACAGACGCACAGGAAAATGAAAAACGCCTGATCGGGATGGAACTGCATGATAATGTAAAACAGTTGCTCGTGGCCTGTGATATCCGGTTAAGTTTTGTACAAAGCAAACTGGCAGAACGGGAAAAAGCGGAAGAGCATTTACAGGTTTCAAGGGATATCATTGCCAAGGCTGTTCACGACCTGCGCGATATTTCACACCAGCTTACTCCGATTGTTGAAAACGGGTTACCCCTCGATGAAAGTATTGAACTGCTTGTGAAAAGAATGAACCTCCGGTCGATGATGCGGGTGGTGATTCAATGCGATGAAACGGTTAACAAGGTACCCCAGGAAGTGCACCTGGCATTTTACCGGATACTGCAGGAACAGATCAACAACGTTGTAAAATATGCGCAGGCCGGTGAAGTGCAGATCCATCTTTTTTCAAGAGAAAATAATATTTTGCTGCGGGTTGCCGATAATGGGCGTGGATTTGACAGCAGAAAAAAATTTGACGGTATCGGCTTTGAAAATATCCGCCGGAGGGCAAAAGCGCTTTGGGGAGAAATGCAGGTGATCTCTTCGCCGGGCAAAGGATGCGAATTAACTGTTACGATACCGGTTGCATAAAATGTTTCAATGCATTTTACTGATTGGATAATGCATACACTGCAAAACTCGCCAGCCAGTGCTCACCCCCGTAACTGCCGCTGGCGATATTGGGCAAACTGGTTTGCAGGTGTTTGATGGCCGAACGCAATAAAACAGTTCTTCTCGGATCATTCGCCGGCAACTCTGAAGCGATACCCTGCATACACCAGCTTCGGCTGAAATGTAATCCATCCAGGTGTACGATCTGCAGGTCGTTCCTGTCAGATACAACAGGCAATTGCGAAAGATGTTTCAATCCGCTCATGCCGATCCATTGGGCGAACCAGTTCACAAAATCCTTCTTTGGTAAAACCCTCCGCATCAGGTCGGTCTCTTCCAGTGAGGGGGAAAGGAAATCGCTTCCATCGGGCTCCCAAACCGCAGGTGCATTTTTGTCTTTACCATACATCCGCATCGCAGCGGTTATGATCGCTTTTTCAAAAACGGAATTGCCAGATGCTTTGGCATAATCCAATGCAAAACATAAACCGAATGCTGTATTCGGGTGCACACCGGTTCGGTTGGGATAGGTTTGTTTGGGCAGGTATTCCATCCATAATTTCACAACAGTATCGCATAGCGGCTGTAAAGTTTTGCGCCATTCGATTGCCTGGGCATCGTTCCAACCGATCAGTTCCTGCTGCATTTTTAAAAGCCATGCCCAGCCATATGTTCGTTCATAACTGCGCGACAGTTTGCCGCTGAAATAAGCGATCTCCCCTGCAATATTTTTCTGTGTGATATTTTGTGCGATGGCTTTACGGATCGCCGCATTCTCGGGCAGGCCGGGAAATAATTTCAGCAGGCGTATCAGCATCCAGTGCCCGTGAACGGTGCTGTGCCAGTCGAAACAACCATAAAAAGCCGGGTGCTGCTGGCGGGGCGTCATCAGGTGGTCACTGTCACCCATTGAAGTATGACTGGTTTTATTCGGGTATTCCTGCAGGATGCATTTTAAAGGAAGCGAGGCAAGATGTGAAGCGCCTTTTTCCGTCAGCGAAAAACGGGTACTGTCTTTACTGATGGTAAAATAAGTACCGGTTTGTGCCCAACCGTTAAACAACCCAAAACAAAGACAGATGCTGACTATTTTTTTCATGTATGAATGTATTAACTGCTGATGTATTTTATTGGATCGTGTTTTCAAAGAGACAGACACCCGACCAGGGAAAATTCCCGCGATGATGGGTATCGGGTTCTGGTAATTCTGCAAATGAGCGGATATTTTCAGGTACCCGGTTCATCGATAAAGCGGTTTTCATTTTGGAGTACGATGCAATGGCTTTCCATCCGAATAACCTGAAAAAATCTTCTCCTTCTTCCGGTGCAAATACCAGTGGTGTATCCGCATCGCTGAGCAATGTGCCCATTTCCCGGTTGATCAATGTGAGGATCGGGGGCGACATCAGGTCAAGCGCCCAATGCTCAAAACCCGGTATATGTGAAAGGTCATAAGCCAGTGAACCTGCTTCTTCTTCCGGCAGGTAGCCTATCAAACCCTCACTCATCACCAGTGTTCTTTTTTCTTTCGCGATCGCATGAAACAGTGCAAGCCTTTCTTTACGTTTCGAAAGATCCATTGCATACCGTTGCAGCAAACAGCCAGGTGTGTGAATGGCCATCTGCTCATTCATATAATCGACAATAGCCGGAAGATCGATATCGATCCAGTTGAGCGAAGAAGGAAGGTTGAGGCGGTAAGGCCTGGTATCAAGCCCCGATGCAAGGTTTACTACCTGGTTAAAACCTGCTGCCACATGTTCCATTACAATCCTGTCGAACAAAACCGTGCGGGCCACGAACGACCAGCTGTTCGCTCTTCCATCCTGCATGGCGCGGACCACTTTTTCTCCTTTTTCCCCCGCCAGTTGGCGGGCATATGGGTCATAGAACGCCGCATCAGGCCGGTCACTTTCATCGGCGCGGTACACGGCCACCCATAATGCGGTATCTGAAATATTCGTGATCGGTAAACCCATAAACGGAAATTCGTAAAAATCTTCTGAACAACAGCAGGTTTTACAAGGTTACTGCGTCTAATCAGATAACTTTAAAGCACTGCCGCCTTGCAGGAAATGCCAAAACAGGAGCTATGAGCCGGATATTATTAAAACCATGGACGATGGAAGATGCGGAATGGCTGGCGGAGCATTTTAATAATGTGCAGATATGGAATAACCTGCGCGATTATATCCCGCATCCTTACACGATGGGAGATGCGGAAAAATTTATTACGGCGCAGGAAAATATCGACCCTGTTCAGAATTTCCTGGTGATGGATGAGGAAGGGAAGCCGGCGGGCGGCATTGGTATCACGTTAAAGGAAGATATCTACCGCATGAATGTAGAGCTTGGATACTGGATCGCCGAACCCTGCTGGGGAAAAGGTATTGCAACAGAGGCGGTGCGGCAAATGACAGGTTATACTTTTGAAAACTGGGCCATCAACCGGATTGTTGCAGAGGTGTTTGAATACAACAGGCCCAGTATGCGCGTACTGGAGAAAAATGGATTTTTTCTCGAGAATGTTTCCCGTAAGGGGATCCTGAAGAACGGGTATCTCTGGGATAATTTTATCTGGGTAAAACAAAAGATCTATTGATGCCATATGATAAAGAAAAACATTGCCACCAACGAGTTGGGATTTGTATTCAATCCTGCCACGGGCGATTCTTACAGTACCAACCCGGTTGCGGCCTCTATCCTGAAACTGATGCGGGAAGGAAGATCACCGGGTGAGATAAAAAAAACACTCGCTGATACCTACGATGCGGATGCCGATACGATTGAAAAAGACCTGCAGGATTTTATCAGCACCCTGAAAGAATACCAGCTACTGGAATCCTGAACAGCCAACGCCACAGAAACAACATGAACCAGCCAAAACCATTCGTGATCGCCGTAACGGGACTGAATGCCATCGACAGCCCCGGCCCCGGTGTGGCCGTTATCCGCGCTGTCCGCGAAGGCATTCCGCAACCGGTGCGTATCATCGGCCTTGCATACGAAAACCTTGAACCGGGTATTTATATGGAAGGCATCTGCGATAAAATTTACCAGGTATCTTATCCAGCCGCTGGCGCAAATGCATTGTTATCCGTACTCACACAGATTCATACAAAAGAAGGGATCGATGTGATCATCCCGAATTTTGATGCAGAGCTTCCCAATTTTATTGCAATCGAAGAGCAGTTAAAAAATATGGGTATCCGTTGTTTTTTGCCCAGCCGCGAAATGTTTGAAGCAAGGGATAAACAAAAACTGGCAGCCTTTGGTAAAGAACATGGCCTGATGGTCCCGAAAGATAAAACTGTGCACCTGTACAGCGATCTTGCGATTGCGGGCGATGAACTGGGATATCCGTTGGTAGTGAAAGGAAAATTTTATGAAGCGGTGATTGCACAAACCCCTGAACAGGCGCAGAAAGCCTATGCAAAGATCAGCGCCAAATGGGGCCTGCCGGTGATCGTGCAGGAATATATTGCGGGAACAGAACTGAATATCGCAGCATTGGGTGATGGGGAAGGCAATGCCATCAGCATCATCCCCATGCGCAAATTATATATCACGGATAAAGGGAAAGCATGGGCAGGCATCACGCTTGAAGATGAATCGCTGCTCGACCTTGCCCGTAAATTTATTGCTGTCACCAAATGGAAAGGCGGCTTTGAAATGGAGATCATGCGCAATGCAAAGAATGAACCCTATATCATGGAGATCAACCCACGCTTTCCCGCATGGATCTATCTCAGTGCCGGCGCCGGCCAAAACCAGCCCGCAGCTCTTGTTAAAATGGCGATGGGCGAAAAAATAGAACCCTATACAACCTATGATGCAGGAAAACTTTTTATCCGTTATTCCTGGGATATGATCGTGGATGTGGCAAGGTTCCAGCAGTTCACTGCATTCGGGCAATTGGTAAACTGAGTAATGTTAGAAACTATGACCAAGCTGAAATATGAACGGCCTTTTATCAAAAAGATGAGTGTGGGTATGATGGATAAATCAGCCGCACAATCTGAATTTACACCGGTGAATGAGATCGACGGGGTTGCCGTGAAAGAACTGATCCGCGAGTACGGCAGCCCGGTATTTGTGATGAGTGAAACCACCCTGATCAATAATTACCAGACTGCTTTACAGGCATTCCGTACGAGGTATCCGAAAGTACAGTTCGCCTGGAGTTATAAAACGCATTATAACAATGCCATCTGCCGCATATTTCACAAACGGGGCAGCTGGGCCGAAGTGGTGAGTGGTTTTGAATACCGCAAAGCGCTGAACAATGGTGTTCCCGGCAGCCAGATCTTATTTAACGGTCCGGATAAACATGAAGATGAATTACAACTCGCTGTTGAAAATGATTCATTGATCCACCTCGATCATTTCGAGGAACTTTTTGTACTCATTGGTGTTTGTAACCGCCTGCAGAAAAAAGCAAGGGTTACCATACGGGTGAATATGGATACGGGTGTACAACCGATATGGGACAGGTTCGGGTTTAATTTTGAAAGCGGGCAGGCATGGCAGGCTATCAGCCGGATAGCTACAGAAAGTAATCTTGTGTTTACAGGGTTGCATGCACATATCGGAACCTATATGCTGAGCGCTGATGCGTATGGCATCGCTGCCGGGAAACTAAGTGATCTGGCACTGCGTTCAAAAAAAGAACTCGGGATCCTTGTAAAATATATTGATCTCGGTGGCGGCTTCCCCGGTTCCAATATGCTGAAAGGAACCTATGGTGCCATTACGATCCCTTCTATCGATGCATTTGCAGAAGCCATCAGCCATTCATTACGCACCGCAGGCTTTGAACAAAATGAACTGCCCCTGCTCATTCTCGAAAGCGGGCGGGCATTGATCGATGATGCAGGTTACCTGCTTGGAACCGTTCTCGCTAATAAAAAACTGAGTGATGGCCGCAAAGCCACTATTATGGATTTCGGGGTGAACATCCTGTTTACTTCTTTCTGGTACGATCATAAGATCAGCCCCGCGGGCGAGCCCTCCGCTTACCAGGAAGATGCGGTATTATATGGCCCTTTATGTATGAATATTGATGTGGTGCGCGAATCGGTTCGGTTGCCATTGCTTAACCGCGGTGATCATGTGGTGGTGCACAAGGTAGGTGCCTATAACATGACGCAGTGGATGCAGTTTATCGCCATGCGGCCGCCCATTGTACTCATCGATACAAACGGACGCACCCATCTTATCCGGAAAAGGGAAGACCTTGCCTATCTCGAACAACCTGAAGTATTACCCGGTTATCTTGCATAAAACTTGTTGAACAAATATTTACATACCATCCGCAATTCCACCGGCGAACTCTTAACGAGTTATTCCCTGCTGT
This sequence comes from Chitinophagaceae bacterium, assembly GCA_004028765.1. GTDB lineage: Bacteria > Bacteroidota > Bacteroidia > Chitinophagales > Chitinophagaceae > Sediminibacterium. The sequence continues at coordinate 8,743 of SAIX01000107.1, forward strand.
TCTTCAGCACGAGCCAGTGGTTTGGGTTGTTATTGCTGCTCGTTACTTTTTGTAAACCTTATGCAGGGCTCCCTGGTTTGATAGCAGGGGTGATCGCGATCTTACTCGTAAAGTTTTCAGGTTTACGCGGTGCGGGAGTGCAGAAAGGATTGTTTTGTTACAATGCCATCCTCATCGGCGTGGGGATGGGCAGTTTTTTTAACTGGGGTTTTGCCTTCTGGTTATTATTGTTCCTCGCGGTATTGTTATCTATTTTATTGAGTGGTGTATTAATGAACCAGCTTTTTCCGAAAGGCCTGCCTTTTCTTGCCATTCCATTTACAGTTTGCTTCTGGGTGGTGATTCTCGTATCGCGCGAATTTGGCGCCATCGATCTTACCACCCGGAATATTTACTGGCTGAACCAGATGTATGCGATCGGGGATAACGGACTGGTGAATTTTATCCTCTATTTCGAAAACCTGCCCATGCATCCGCTGCTGCTCATGTTTTTCAAAAGTGTGAGCTCTCTTTTTTTCCAGGAGAATGTACTGGCAGGTATTATTATCAGTATCGGCCTGCTTTTTCACAGCCGCATCTCTTTTGTATTGCTGGTGCTGGGTTTTCTTGCGTCGATCGGTTTTAACAGTGCCGTGCATGCCTATAACGATGGCATCAATTATTACCTGATGGGTGGTAATTTCCTGATGGTGGCGCTTGCCATCGGCGGTATTTTTATGATCCCTTCGGTTTATTCCTGGTTATGGGCATTGGTGGCAGTACCCCTGACCTTTCTGATGGTGATCGCTACCGGGAAACTTTGCGTATTGCTGGGCGTTCCGGTATTTTCATTGCCGTTTTCCGCTGTTACGCTGCTCATACTTTATTTTTTCCGGGTAACACAGCAAACCGGGCGCATCATTCTTACACCGCTGCAATTGTATTCGCCCGAGAAAAACCTGTATCATTATCTTAATACCAAAAAAAGACTGGCTTCTGAAACCTGGTTCCGTTTTCAGTTGCCGTTTATGGGAGAATGGATCGTTTCACAGGGGTATGAGGGCGGTATCACACACAAAGGTGACTGGAGCAAAGCACTTGATTTTGTGATTGTGGATGCGCAGATGAAAACGTACAGTGGTTATGCATTATCGTGCGAAGATTTTTACTGTTATAACAAACCGGTGCTGGCGCCAGCGGATGGGTATGTACAGGAACTCATCGACCAGGTGGAAGATAATGAGATCGGTAAAGTGAACCGCCAGCAGAACTGGGGTAATACCATCATATTACGGCATGCAGAAGGATTGTATACCAAAATATGCCATCTGCGAAAAGAGTCATTTAAAGTAAAACAGGGCGAGTTTGTAAAAAAAGGGCAAACAATTGCAGCCTGCGGTAATTCGGGCCGCTCGCCTGAGCCGCACCTCCATTTCCAGGTACAGTATACACCGTATGTAGGCAGTAAAACAGTGTATTATCCTTTTGAAACATTCCGTGAAAAAAAAGAAGACACCACTTCTGTACGATCCTTCGCTGTGCCTCTTGAAACTGCAAAGGTCAGCAATATCATTACCGATGAAAATCTCGAACAGGCATTCGCATTTGCCCCCGGTTACCGGATGGAAATCAGTGCCGATGGTTTTGATACCGAATACTGGGAAGTGTTTACAGATGCATATAACCAATGCTACCTGTACAGCCATACGCAACAGAGTACGGCGTATTTCATCAAAGGCAGTTGTTATTTTTATTTCACTGCTTTTTATGGTAACCGCAATAGTCTGTTGTACCAGTTTTATATAAGTGCATACCATATTGCACTTTTTACAGAAGAAGGAACCGTGGTAACCGATGAATTTCCGCTGCAATGGAGTCGCAATAACCCTGGTAAATGGTTACAGGATTTCGCTGCTCCCTTTGTTATTTTCAGGCGACTTTTATACCGGTCCGAAAACCGACAGGGCGAAGGCAGCTATTTCGACAGGGAGACGCGGATCAGCAGCCGGCAATCCTTACAGTATCCCGGCTTTGAACGCAAGGCCAATGAATCGGAGATCGTTGTACGGGAAGGAAAAATTGCTGCGTTCAGTTTTATGTATCACAACCAGGTCAAAGAAGCTTTATGTACCGTAAAACTCTGATGCTATTTCTGATGGCCTGCCTGTTTCAGGTCCCTTTGCTCGCACAGGAAAAAAACCTGGATGCAGGACAGGCTGACGCGGAATCGCTGCGTTTGTACAATGAAAAAAAATGGACGGAACTTTTTCGCTATGGGCGCGAAAAACTGGATGCAGGCATCGATTTTCCGCTGCTGCACATGCGTGTGGGGTATGCCGCTTTTGTGCTGGGCAATTACAGCGAAAGCATCCGCCAGTACCAGGCCGTTTATGATGCTGACAACAGCAACGCCATCGCCTTGTATTACCTGTATCTCGGCAACCTGTATCTTACTAATACATCTTCGTCGCGTTTTTATGCTGGGCTGCTCAGTGCAGATACAAAGGCGGCTGAAGGCATCAGACCCAATGCCCTCTCACAGCTCGATCTCGAATACAGTTATAAATCACCTTCTATCGCTGCAAGGGGTAATGCAGGTTATGCAAGAGTAGGTGCGTCCATACAACTGGGTTACCGCTTTGAACTGCAGCAGTCGGTTGCTTTTTACAGCCAAACCATCAGCGAGCCACAACTGACCGCGGTAAACAACAATAACAATATCAGCATCTCGCAAAAAGAATATTATGCGAAGCTGTTTTATGCAGCGCAGGGCAACCTCGGGCTGATCGCTGGTTTTCATTACCTCAATACGCCGTTCAATAATTTTATCTACCACAATTATATTGGCTTTGGTGGTATCCGGTTTGCCACACCTTATGTGCAGTTACAGGCATTGCTGCAGGCCGGGCAGATACGCGACTCTGCTTACCAGCAGGTAGATGCAGAACTTACAGCGTATCCGTTGGGCAATACAAAACTGTACAGCATTTCAAGGGCGGGTATCGGAAAAGAGTTTGCTTTTACACAGGTGCTGGGTATTGAACCGTTGCGGAATGTTTGGCTTGAAGCCAATGCCACTTTTGGTACCTACCGGAAGATGCTCGGCAACGATGCCCTTTATGTATATGATGATATTGATACCAAGAAACTGCGCGCCGGCGCAGGCTTGTATCTGTTAGCAGGAAAGAAACTGATGTTAAAACTGAATTATACCTTTGAACAGAAGGCCCGTTACGGAACTTTACAGAATACTTATCACCAAAACGCAATCACAGGAGGCATCTCATGCAGTTTTTAAAAAACAGGAAAAGGTTATTACCCATATTGGTATTGCTTGTTAAGGCCGTTGCCGCGCAAACACCCGAGCAGTTGCAGAAAGCTTTTAAAGAAAGTTATGCAAGCGAATACAAGGCAGATTATAACGGGGCGATCAGTGCCTTGCAGAAAGTGTATAAAGCCGATAGTTATGAATGTAACCTGCGTTTGGGCTGGCTCAATTACAGCCTGAAAAAATATCCTGCTTCGATGGAGTATTACCAGAAAGCCATCAACCTGAAAAAATACAGTGTGGAAGCAAGGCTGGGTTATGCATTGCCCGCCAGTGCGAATAACCAATATGACAAAGCTTATGAGAAATATGAAGAAGTGCTCAAGATCGATCCCTATAACAGTACTGCCAATTACTGGGTGGGGGTTAACTATTATTATGTGAAAAAATATGATGTAGCCGCCAAATACCTGGAACTGCTCGTGAATATGTACCCCTTCGATTACGACGCCAATCACATGCTCGCCTGGACTTATCTCAACCTCGGAAAAAACAACGAGGCAAAATTACTTTTCCAGAAAGCGCTTCTTTATAAACCGGATGACCAATCGGCCAAAGATGGTTTGGCAAAATGTAAATAGATCACCTTCCTGTAACAGGCGCGAGGTATTTCTTCCGGAGTGATTCTTTGTATGTTTTCTCAGGACCTGTTGGATGATAAGCGATTCGCTGCCTGATAGTGAATGCTGGCGCTATTACCCTTTTCTTGATATAAGGCTGTTTCTGCATTGAGTGATACAAAATTATCAGAACAGCTGATCAAGGGCGGTATATCCGCTTTCAGAAACTTCCGTACTCTTATAATATATTCAAAGGAGTAGTTACCCGGTCATATTTGTAACATACTGAAAATTATAATATATTAAATACTAGTTGCATTTTTGAAAAATGCTTTGAAGCCGCCCGGAATAACTTTTCCTGCGAATAAGTATCAATGTAGGGTAAATACTACGTAACGTGTGGTGAACGGTCAAATACCATGTTGAACGGATGTAAAAAAATTAAAAATCGGTTAAAAAAAATATTTTAATCATTTTTTCATTAAACCCGGGTGCAGTTTTGTTGTCATCATCCTTATTGTCATCCCAAAACAAAACACATGAGAAAAAACAAAATTCTTTGTTTTTGCGTCCTCGTATTACTTAGTCTTACGGGTATGGCGCAAACAACCGTAACCGGGAAGGTTATGGACGACAAAGGTTCCCCCATTCCAGGAGCCAGTGTGATCGAAAAGGGTACACGTAATGGTACCACATCTAACAATGATGGTGGCTTTTCGATTAAAGTAAAGCAGGGCGCCAGCCTTGTGATTTCTGCGGTAGGTTTTGAGTCGCTCACCCTACCAGCCTCTTCCTCCAATCTGATGGTAAAACTGGTTCCCGATGTAAAATCACTCAGTGAAGTGGTGGTTACGGGTACAGGTGTTGCCACCAGTAAGAAAAAACTGGGTATCTCCGTTGAATCAATTAAAGCGGATAAACTGCCCGCAGTACCTGCCGCAACCCTCGACCAGGCACTGATCGGTAAGATTCCGGGAGCACAGATATCAACGGTTTCGGGTAACCCCGGCGACCAGGTGAATATTGTGCTGCGCGGGATCAACACCGTACAGGGTGGCACGAGGCCATTGGTGCTGATGGATGGTGCAGAAATTCCTTTTGCCAACCTCAACACGCTCGATCTCAGCCAGGTGGAGCGCGTGGAAGTGGTACAGGGTGCGGCTTCATCCACATTATATGGGGCACAGGGAGCGAATGGGGTTATCCAGATCTTCACCAAAAAAGGACAAAAAGGAAGGGTCAGCATCAATACGTCATCGAGTGTTGCGTTTAACTCTTATATCAATTCAGGGAATTTCGGGAAAGCGAATATGCATCCCTATCTTACGGATGCGAGCGGGAATATTGTTTATTCCGGTTCAAATGCCAGTTTAGGATATACAGCCGGAAGTCCTATAAAGATCGATCCATCCATCGGGGCTATTTTGGGCTCTAACTCCATAGCATATAAATATGGAACCGATATCCCCGGACTTACCGGAACCATTCCCGGTGCTACACAAAGCTATTCCCGATATGGGATATTAGATCCGCGAAACAATGCTAACCAGCCTTATACAGGTAACCTGAAATTCTACGATCATTTCGCGCAGGTTCTGCAGAACGGGCAATCACTCAACAATTCGATCAGCATCAGTGGTGGCGCAGATAAAACAGATTTTAATATCTCGATATCGAATAACCATACCACTTCTCCTTTGCTGAAAAACAATGGGTACCTTGATAAAACCAATTTCACAGCCAACATTGGTATCGAGTTATTCAAAAACTTCACACTCCGCTCTATCACGCAACTGATTTATACCAGCAATACCCTGCATCCCGGAATGGGCGCACCGGGGGGTGCTTTTTTTGGAGCAGGTACCAGCAATGCGGGAGTAGGCGGTGTGTATGGGTTCCTGAATACTTCGCCTTTCTTCAACCTGCTTGATACCATTACCGGTGGGGTATCACCAGCCTACCAGCGTGCAAGTTTTTTAAGTGTGAATGCATTCAATCCTTTCTACACCATCAATTACACGAATGGTAACAGTAAGCGCTACGATATCATGCAGAATTTTGAGGCCAATTACAAACTCAACCATTTTGTAAGCCTGAATGCCCGTTATGGTATCACTTACAAAAATGAGAACGATATCTGGACTTACTACAACCAGTCGCTGAATAACAACTCTAATTATTATTCAACCTGGTCTGCCGCTTATAACGGAGCAGATAATACCGGCGAGATTGACAACTGGCAGTACAATAATACCCGCCAGAACTTTTTTGCAAGCGCTATTATCAATACCGACTTTGAAAAGGATTTTCACATGAAGTGGCCGATACAGACCACAACACAGGTATCTTTTGATTACCGCAAAAACTTTTATAAAGAGTTTGATAACTGGGGTCAGTCACTGCCTTTGAACCCACCGTTCAATTTTCAGTCCACCAACAGCCAGCATACGATCCTGGATTTTGAACAGAAATTTATCACGTACGGCTACCTTGTAGATCAGAAGATCGATTTCGGAAACTATGCAGGCGTTACCGCAGGTTTCAGAACCGATTATTCCTCTGCGTTCGGTGCGGGTTCTTCTCCGTTCACCTTCCCGCATTACAACGGTTACCTGAACCTGCAATCTTTCCGTTTCTGGGAAAAACTCAGCCCGGCGATTTCAACATTCAAACTGCGTGCGGCATATGGAAAAGCGGGTATACAACCCGGTCCGTTTGACCGTTATCCTGTGCTGAACCTGCAGCCAACCGGTAATGACCTCGCTTATACGATCCAGACCTTATCCCGTAACCCCAACCTGAATGTGGAAGTTTCTTCCGAAACAGAAGTGGGTACCGATCTGTCGATCAATCTTGGAAAAGGCGACTGGCTGAAAGCGGTGAACGTATCTTTCACTTACTGGAAACGGCACACCGATAATGCGATCTTCGCTCAAAACGTACCGCCATCAACCGGTGCAACGCAACTGCTTACAAATGCAATTGCACTTTCTTCCAATGGCTGGCAACTGGGTGTGAATATTCCGGTGCTTACTACCCGGAACCTTACCTGGGATTTCACTGCCAACCTCGGACATCAAACTTCTGTAATAGATAATGTTGCGGGAGGGGATATTCCGTTAACCACTGCTGCAGGATCTACCGGTCTTGTGCTGGCAGCAGGCAGAAAGATCGGTGAGATCTATGGCTACAAAGCCCTGACTGCAGTTAACCAGGTACGTGCAGATGGTAAAACACCTTTTATCGATCCGGCGCAGCAAACCAACTATGAAATCGTAAACGGAAGAGTGGTGAATAAGATTACCAAAGCCATCTTCTTCTCTGATGAAGCTGTATCGCTTGGTGATCCGAATCCAACGCTTACTTCTTCTTTTATTAATACCCTTACCTGGAAGAATACGATTTCGTTGGGCTTCCAGTTCGACTGGATCTCAGGTTCGCACCTGTACATGCAAACCAATGAGTGGATGTACCGCGATGGTATCAGCAGTGATTTTACACAACCTGTAACCATTAACGGACAAACCGGTGCATGGACTGCTTATTATGCAAGCGCTTATTATGCCTTGGGAAATACGGCGCGCGGTGTGGGTAATAACGTAACGAAAGATTATTTCTATGCCGATGCCTCTTTCTGGCGTTTGAGAAATATTTCACTGGGTGTTGACTTTTCAAAATTTGCGAAACAAAACTGGCTGAAGAAATGCCAGCTGGTATTGAGTGGAAGGAACCTGCTCACCTTTACAAAATACAAGGGGCTGGATCCGGAGATCAGTTCCGGTGCTTCCAACTCAGCTTATGACCGCGGTATAGACCACAGCACTATCCCAAATCTGAAATCATACCAAGTCACTCTTAACCTTGGTTTCTAATTGATGAACAAGAAAAACTCAATGAAATGAAACATTTAACACTACATATTGCGGGAAAATATAAAAGCTTCCGACTGGCTGTTCCCGTGCTTGTGATTGCATTGGTTTCGGGTTCGTGTAAAAAGCAACTGGATGTGAAAGATCCGAATGATCCCACATTTGCAGGCAACGTAACTTCTGAAGCAGGTATCGCATCATTTGCAAAAGGCGGTATATACTGGAATGGTTTTAACTATGGCGATGGCTGGCTGGGGGATAGTTATTTCTCCCTGCCATGGGGATACCATGAATTGATGGGGGATGTGATCGGGGGTGGACAGGGTTCCAATAACCAGACCACTACGATGGGCGTACCTGATAATTTCCAGGCCGACCCGACTGATCCCTCCACCAAATTTGTAAACCCTTCACCGCAGGCTTCGGCTATCATCCGTGGGTTCAATACAACCGCTGCCACATCTAATGCAAACAATGCCCTGTACTACGAGTGGGTGAACATGTATGCGATGATCAATGCCTGTAACCAGACACTGGAGAACCTCGGAACCATCAGTCTCAGTACCGATAAGGCGAATACTGTAAAAGCCTGGTGTTACTGGTGGAAAGGATTTGCCTATGCACAGATCGGAACGCTGTATTATGCAGGTTTGATTGTTGACCAGTCAAATACGGTAGTTAATAAATATGTATCGCAAACAGCGATCATTGCTGAATCTAACCGTAACCTGAACCTGGCCTTAACAACGCTGAATGCAATTTCCAATCAGGCAGATTATAATGCGATGATCGCACAACTGATCCCTTCTCAAAATCAGACTGGTTTGGGATTGCCGCCTACTACTGCGATGTGGGCAAGATCTGTTAATACCATGCTGGCCCGCAATATCGTACTCAATAAACTTTCTCCTTTTGTGAACGGTAATCCCAATGCAACCATCAACAAAGCCAGCATACCGGCGATGACGGCTGCAGACTGGGCACAGGTAATCACTTATTGCAATGCAGGTTTAAAGAAAGGCGATTATGTATTTACAGGAAGAACAACTGCATCCAATTCTTTCTTCTCTGCAACCGGTGGTTCAGTTGCCGGTATCTGTACACAGAGTAACCAGAACAGTACGTATAAAGTTAGTGAGCGTTTGGTACAGTGTTTTAAATCCGGTGATAAGCGCCTCGCAAACTTCTCAACTGCCAATGGTACTTTTTATGGTGATGCAAATACGAACACCACACGCTATAGCCTTGTAGATGGTGTGGCTACCAATCTTTCCGGTATACAGATCCTGGGTTCTCGCCAGGTAGGCGGACTGGAGATTTACATAGGCCCCACATTTGAAGAAAACCAGTTGATGCTGGCTGAAGCAAATATCAGAACAGGTAATATTGCAGGTGCTCTTGTACTGATCGATGGTGTAAGGGCTGCACAGGGTGCCGGTGTTGCGGCACTCGCTGGCTCAGTACTTTCTGCAGCGCAGGCTATGACCGAGCTTACGAATGAGCGGATCGCCGCACTTGCATTCCGTGGCCTGTCTTTTTATGATGCACGCAGATGGGGCTGGACTTACAGCACCGCGAATGGTGGTGGCAGATATGGGGCAACTTTGATCTATAACAAGATCCTGTACACAAATGCCACAATCAATTACAATTTTATGGATTACTGGGATGTACCGGCCGATGAAGTGGTGAAAAACCCGCCTGCTGCCGGAAGCTTTGCTGTACTTAATCCGAATTATTAATAATAGGATATTAAAAGTCGGTTACAGTTTTCTCATGTTGTCACAATAATTTTTAGAATGACAGCACGGCCCATGTTTTAACATGGGCCTTTTTTTATAAAGTAAAAATAGGGACGGTTTACCATGCGGCTTTTGATTCATAGCTCGGTTTGCCTTTCATTCGCTCTGAAAAATGAGTGTCAATATTCAGATCTCGTTTCCATACTTCCTGAAAAACCAGACTTTCAAAAGATCAGCAGTGAGGATATACCCTGTTACGATCAGCAGCATATACAGGATATTTTTTGCCGGTAAAGGGATCATGCCGATCTCAGCTGCAAAAGGGAGGTAGGGGAGAGCGAGTGTGAGTATCAGCCCGCCCATACTGAGGACCGATAAAGCTGCAGCAGGTTTGCTCTTAAAGAAATTACCATGTGTACGGATGATAAATAACACGAACAGCTCGGTCAATACCGACTCGATGAACCAGCCTGTTTGAAACCCCGATTCGGTTACATGCAATACTTTTAATAAAACCAGGAAAGTGATCAGGTCAAATAAGGAACTGTGGATCCCGAAAATCACCATATAATTCCGGATCAGCTTTAAATTCCATTTACCGGGTTTGGCGATCTGTTCTTCATCCACATTATCAGATGCAACTGCGAGATAAGGAAAATCGGTGATGAAATTTGTAAGCAAAATCTGTTTGGGCAGCATTGGTAAAAAAGGCAGCAGCAGGGAAGCTGCGGCCACACTGCACATATTACCGAAAGTGGAACCCGTATTGATATAAATATACTTCAGCGTGTTTGCAAATGTTTTGCGACCCTCTTTGATCCCGTCGGTCAGTACGGAAAGGTCTTTTTCCAGCAATACAAAATCGGCGGCTTCTTTTGCAATATCTACCGCATTGTTCACGGAGATACCCACATCGGCTGCATTGATGGCGGATACATCATTGATGCCATCCCCCATATAAGCCACTGTATATTTTTTCTGCAACAAACGGATCAGCTGCTCTTTTTGCTGAGGCTCTACTTCTGCGAAAATATGCGCCTCCTGCAGGCGTTCAGGGCTGATGCCGCCTGCATTCAATTCATCACCGCTTACCACAACCGGTTCTTTGATGCCGATCTGTAATGCAATGGCCCTTGCAACATTCCGGTTATCCCCCGTGATGATCTTCATCCCGATCTGTAATTGCCCCAATGCATTTATTGCTTCAGCAATGCCCGGTTTTACAGGATCCTGTAAAAAAACAAACCCGGCAAACACCATTTCTGTTTCATCGTCTTTGCTGATGCTTTCTTTCGCTAGTTTTTTATATGCCACCCCGATCGCACGCATCCCGTTCGTCCCTGCATTGCGGAAAGTGTTTTCAACAGCCGGAAGGTATCCCTGAATGGGTTGCTCCGTTCCATCTTTTATGCGGATCATTGTACATATCCCTAACAATTCTTTGCAGGCGCCTTTTGTAACGAGGATACGTTCTGAACCTGCCTGTAATGCAATGCTCAGTCTTTTCCGGGTGAAATCATAAGGCACTTCACCTGTTTTCTGTACAGGCTCCTGTGTAACAACGGGTAAACGTTTCAACACTTCATCGATGGGGTTGTTATAACCACTTTCGAGTGAGGCATTCCAGTAAGCAAGTGTTGCGGTATAATCATCTTTATCACCAAGCCCGTTTGTAATTGCTGTTACTTCGATGGTGCCTTCGGTAATGGTCCCGGTTTTATCTGTACAAAGCAGGTTGATTTCCCCAAGGTTTTGAATGGAGGATAATTTTTTTACAATCACTTTTTTTGTAAGCATCCGGTTGGCGCCCGCACTCATAGCGATGGTGGTAATGGCAGGTAATAATTCAGGAGCCATACCCACTGCCAGCGCAAGTGCAAACAAAGCCGAATCGATCACATTTTTATGGTTCAGCAGGTTGATGCAAAGGATCAGTACAGATAATACCAGTGTGATCTGTAATAACAGGAAGCCGAATTTTTTGGTGCCTTTATCAAATGCAGTTTCAACTGATAGGGAAGCACTGCCGGCAAGATTGCTGAAGATCGTTTTTCCGCCTGTGGCAATCACGATCGCTTTGGCATGCCCGCTCACCACACTGGTTCCCTGCCAGATACTGTTGGTTCTTTTATTAAGTTCCGTGAGTGCATCACAGGTGCCGGTATCTTTCCGGACAGGAAAAGATTCTCCTGTCAAACTCGCTTCGTTGGTATGCAGCTCATTGCTTTCTGTTAACAGGCAATCGGCGGGTATCATATCGCCAGCGTTCAATACAAGAATATCCCCAGGCACGATCTTATCTGAATCAACTTCCAGTGCCTGCCCGTCGCGGATAACCGTGCAGCGCAAAGCGATCAAGGCCTGGAGTTTTTCAACCACCCGGCCTGCGTTTCTTTCCTGGAAAAAACTCATGAGCCCGGTTGAAACCACGATAAAAAGAATAATGAACACATCGGAAGTATCTCCGAGAAATGCAGAAAGGATCACAGCGCCGATGAGCAATAATACAAGCGGGCTTTTGAACTGCGACAACAATAGGCGGATGTCTTTTGTAAATCTCGATACAGGTTTGCGGATATTCCCCTGTAACAACAAACGTTTTGCAGCTTCTGTTTCCCCGAGGCCATCGGGGGTGCTGTTCAACTGCTGCATCCAATATGCAGAATTGTATTGCCAGAATGCGTTATTGGGTTCAGTAGGCATATGGATGGGTTGTTCGTTTAAAGTTACTGTGTTGCAGCATTATTTTCTGTATGGGTGAACTTATGGGAATTACCGCCTGTAAAATTTCAGTAAAACTATAAGGATACTGAAATCGATGCGCCACAAATAAGTATCGTTTTATAAAGAAGAATTTGCCCGGTAACAGGGAAAATGCGATTTTACCAACGGAATAAATAAAGTAGTACCTGCCCGTATTTCATAAGAACCGGATTCTACACCTTAAAAGCAATATATGAAAAAGATCACAGCAGTATTAACAGGGTTGTTTTGTATGTTTCTTTCCTTACAATCAGAAGCCCAGGTAAAAGCGGGCGATGATTATTTTCTTGATAACTGGAAAGTGCTTGTAAAAGCAACCCCGCAGGGAGATGTTACCATGGTATTTGCGATCGAAAAAAAAGAAAGCACTTACACCGGTGTGGTTCAGGATACTACCGGGAAAGAGATCAGTAAAATTGATAAGATCGAAATAAAGGATAATACCATCACGATTTATTTTAATGCACAGGGTTATGATCTCAGTCTCGTAATGAATAAGAAAGACGACGACCATATTACCGGCAGCCTGATCAATATGTTTGATGCGGAAGGAGAAAGGGTAAAGAAGAAAATGTAAGCAGCCTGTCTCTGAATCATAAGAATACCAGTATCCGACAGGTATTGAATTAAAAAGTCATCCGGTATTTGCCGGATGACTTTTTAATGAATAACCAGGTATAAAACCAGGTCCTTATTTCAGATCAAACCTGTCGAGGTTCATCACTTTTGTCCAGGCTGCAGCAAAATCCTTTACGAATTTTTCTTTCGAATCAGATGACCCATAGATCTCTGCAATGGCCCTCAGTTCTGAATTGGAGCCAAAGATCAGGTCAACACGTGTGGCAGTCCATTTAGGTTGCGCCGTGGTGCGGTCGCTTCCCACAAACACCTGTTGCGTGTCTGAAGTGGCTGCCCAGGTTGTAGTAAGATCCAGCAGGTTTATAAAATAATCGTTGCTGAGTGTTCCGGCTTGTTTGGTAAATACACCGTTGGACGAGCCATCAAAATTGGTATTTAAAACACGTAACCCTCCGATCAATACTGTCATTTCCGGGGCAGAGAGGGTAAGCAGCTGTGCTTTATCAACCAGCATTTCTTCCGGGGAAGCGATGGAGCGTTTGTTGTTATAGTAATTCCGGAAACCATCGGCAGCGGGCTCAAGCACTGCAAAAGAAGCAATATCTGTTTGCTCCTGTGATGCATCTGCCCGGCCCGGGGTAAATGGCAGTTCAACGGTATGCCCTGCATTTTTTGCAGCCTGTTCAACTGCGGCATTTCCTGCAAGAACGATCAGGTCGGCGAGTGATACCTGCTTGCCACCCGTTGCACTGCTGTTGAAAGATTGCCTGATATTTTCCAGTACGCTTACAACTTTCGCAAGTTGTGCAGGGTTGTTCACTTCCCAGTTTTTCTGCGGTGCCAGGCGGATACGTGCACCATTGGCGCCGCCTCGTTTATCAGAACCGCGGAAAGTAGAAGCAGAAGCCCAAGCCGTAGACACCAATTCGGAAATGGATAAACCGGATGAGAGGATTTTTTCTTTTAGAGAAGCGATGTCTTTTGCATCAATTGCTGCATAAGTAACAGCAGGGATCGGATCCTGCCAGATCAGTTCCTCTGCAGGTACTTCCGGTCCGAGGTAACGGTTGCGGGGGCCCATATCGCGGTGCGTGAGTTTAAACCAGGCGCGGGCGAATGCATCTGCAAACTGATCGGGGTTCTCATAAAATTTACGGGAAATTTTTTCATAGGCCGGATCGAAACGCAATGCGAGGTCGGTCGTCAGCATAAACGGCGCGTGTTTTTTGGAAGCATCATGCGCATCCGGAACCGTACCGGCACCACCATTATTTTTAGGTTTCCACTGATGGGCACCGGCCGGGCTCTTGGTCAGTTCCCATTCAAAGCCGAACAGGTTCTCAAAATAGTTATTGCTCCACTTTGTAGGTGTGGTGGTCCAGGCACCTTCCAGTCCGCTGGTGATGGTATCGGCACCATGCCCTTTTCCGAATGTGTTTTTCCATCCGAGGCCCTGCTCTTCTATGCCGGCAGCGGCTGGTTCGCGTCCCACATACCTGGAAGCATCGGCAGCACCATGCGTTTTACCGAATGTGTGCCCCCCTGCAATTAATGCTACAGTTTCTTCATCATCCATCGCCATGCGGCCAAATGTTTCGCGGATATCCCGTGCGGCAGCAATTGGGTCAGGGTTGCCGTTGGGGCCTTCAGGGTTCACATAGATCAATCCCATCTGCACGGCGCCAAGCGGATTTTCTAATTCACGGTCGCCGGTATATCTTTTATCACCCAGCCATTCTGTTTCTGAGCCCCAGTATACATCTTCCTCCGGTTCCCATACATCTTCACGTCCCCCGCCGAATCCAAAGGTTTTAAAACCCATCGATTCCAGTGCGCAATTGCCCGCAAGGATCATGAGGTCGGCCCAGGAAAGTTTGTTGCCATATTTCTGTTTGATGGGCCATAAAAGCAAGCGCGCTTTATCGAGGTTGGCATTATCGGGCCAGCTGTTCAACGGCGCAAAACGTTGTGTTCCTGCACCGGCGCCGCCACGGCCATCGCCAATGCGGTAAGTGCCTGCACTATGCCAGGCCATCCGGATAAAAAAAGGGCCATAATGCCCGTAATCGGCAGGCCACCAGCTTTGTGAATCCGTCATCAGTTCAAAAAGATCTTTTTTCACTGCTGCGAAGTCGAGGCTTTTGAAAGCTTCTGCATAATTGAAAGAAGGACCCAATGGATTTGAAAGGGAAGAATGCTGGCGGAGGATATTCAGTTTAAGCATATTGGGCCACCAGTCGCGGTTGCTGGTACCGGTGCCGGCGCTTTGTTTCAGTTTGCCATTGTGGAAGGGGCATTTGCTGATGTCGCCGGAAGGATGTGTGTGTTGAGACATGTTTCTGTTTTTAGCAGTTTAATTCAATGAGTGATGACGATGCCTGCAATAACAATATTCGATTTTACAGGCAGTAATAGTTGATGGCAAGATTAGGATATCTTTCCAGATAAGACAAATTGATTATTTTTATAAACATATAGTTTTTGTCTATGACTTTGATACAACTGGAATATATTGTAGCCGTAGATACTTACCGGCATTTTGTACTGGCCGCCGAAAAATGTTTTGTAACGCAACCCACGCTCAGTATGCAACTGCAGAAACTGGAGGAAGAACTGGGGGTGAAAATTTTTGACCGGACCAAACAGCCTGTGATCCCTACTGAGATCGGCGCAGGGATCATTGCGCAGGCAAGGGTGGTATTGCGGGAAGCGAAAAAAGTTACAGAGCTGATCAACGACCAGAAGAACAGTATGACGGGGGAGATCCGCATCGGCATCATTCCCACGCTTGCACCATACCTGTTACCTGTTCTTTTTAAGCAGGTGAGGCATAAATACCCGCAACTGAACCTTGTGGTAAAAGAAACCATCACCGAAGAGATCATCCATGAACTGAAACAAAACCGGCTCGATTGCGGCCTCGTGGTAACCCCTTTAAAAGATGCGGCCATTAAAGAAGATATTTTGTTTTATGAAGAGCTGTTTGTGTACGTATCAAGACGGAATGCTCTGTACGACAAGAAATATGTGCTCGCCACAGAGATAGACCCCGATGAACTATGGCTGCTGGAAGAAGGCCATTGTTTCCGTTCACAGATACTGAACCTCTGCGAATTGCGCAAAACATCCGACCTGCACTTCAGCTATACCACCGGGAATATTGAAACCCTGAAAAGGATGGTGGATAAGAGTCACGGCATCACCATCCTCCCCGAACTGGCCATAATGGAATTCAGCAAACCGCAGATGAAACTGGTAAAACAATTAAAAGAACCCCGGCCGGCCCGCGAAGTAAGCCTGGTTACCCACCGCGACCATATCAAAACCAAACTGATCAAAACACTGAGGGAAGAAATACTGTCTATCGTTCCCAAACCCATGCACCAGTTACGGAATAAAAAAGTGGTGGAGATACTTTAGGACTTTACAGTTAAGGGTCAGGAGTTGGGTGAAAAGTTAATCGGGGGAAGTTTCGGTTGACGGCTTAATTTTGTGAACACTAATCAACTGTTAAGATATCCGTTATGAAAACGATCCGCATCTTTATTACCGGTGGCACATTCGATAAAGAATACAACCTGTTAACCGGGGAGCTGTATTTTAAAGATACACATATGCAGGAACTGCTGAGCAAGGGGCGTAACCAGGTGCCGGTAAAGATCACCACATTGATGCTGAAGGACAGCCTTGATATGACGGATGAGGACAGAAACTATATCATTAACCAGTGTGCCGAATGCAAGGAACAACGCATCGTGATCACACATGGTACGGATACCATGACGGTTACCGCCAGGGCAATTGCTGAAAAAATAAAAGACAAAACCATCATCCTTACCGGTGCCATGATACCGATCAAATTCGGTAGCTCGGATGGTTTATTCAACCTGGGCAGCGCCATTGCTTTTTCACAATCGCTGCCACCCGGCGTATTTATTGCGATGAATGGAAAATATTTTCCTTTCGATAAGGTTCATAAAAACCGCAAGACGGGCATCTTCGAAGAAGAGAAAGCATAATATTTGGTGAAATACTATTTGACGGCCAAACCGCACAGCTGAATTTATATATATCCGGCGGCGAATAATAGCTATGCTGCGGCTGCAATTTGATTTTATCTTTTGTAGCGCATGAATGATTTATCGAGGATCAGTCATTTTCTCCAGCCTGTCGCTGGGATATTTTTTTGCAAAAAAATAGGAAATTTTATTCGGGACATCGTCATAGGTGACCAGCTCCCTGTTCTTATGAAATGAAAAATAATTCAGCAGGCCGAAATCGCCGGAACACATAGCAGTATGCGCGAATAAAATGCCGGTAATGATCATCCGCCATTTCGGATCAATGAAATAATATGCAACCGCCAGAACCAAACTGATTGAAACGAATGGGGCCATTGCAATGACGGTAAATTCTTTTCTGTTCGCTACAAACCTGTCGGCAAGCGCCATAAAATAAAATTTCCGCAGGTTCATCGCATACGAAGTTTGTACAGCGCCCTGCGAGCGGTATGCAAGCACATGGATGTATTCATGAATGGGCACCAACGTAAAGGCAAGCGCAATCCCATAGGAAAAATGTGCAAACCGGTCAACAGCCGCAGGTCTATCGGCACCATAGCCCCAGGTAAATAAATAAACCGCGAGCCCGAACAAAGCCAGGTTGGCGGCATAATAAAACAAAGAAGTAAAACTGGGTTTTTTAAGATACTTCCTGATAAACGGGGCCAGTAGGGCATGGTCCAATGTATCGAGTAGCTCGTATTGGTTTGCCGGAAGTTCTTCAGGACTTATTTTCATTTGCAGGAAGGGTTACTTATAATTTAACCAAGGACCAGGGAAAATGTTCATTAACTGTACCATTGTTGTTACTGATGAAATATTATACTAGTAGAGAGGTGTTTTTTCAGCAGAGCCTGTCAAGAATCAAACCGGCAGATTCTGTGATAGCGGATTGCATATTGATCTATTCAGAGTGCAGGGCGGAACCTGCCGAATTTCAGCTTCATAGCATCGGCAAAGTGTTTCCAGGCGAGAGTAAGCTCAAAAGTTCTCGGGGTTACCGAACCACCACCGTAACCAGACAGATATGCATCATAGGTAATTCCAAATTGCAGGGCCCCAAGCTCATAACCAATATAAGGTATCAGTGTTCCGGTGGTTCTGTAATAGAGGCCAAAGTTCAGGTAGTTCTGGGATTCGGTTATGTAATCATCTGTACCTGTTCTGCGGCTGATCGTAGCACCTAAGCTCGTAATACCTGTTCCACCTTTAATCGAATGTAAAGCTGAAATTTCAATAAAAGCTCTGTCAGAAACCCCCTGTCCATAGCTCGCATGCAGGGTGTATCGTGGATTAATAAGCGATGCAGGGTCGTTCAGGATACTGTTGCTGGCTTTAAAAAAACGATAGCCGGATGCTCCGGCATTAAAATAAAAATCTTCGTTACTGAATGTATACATTACCCCAGCACAGGCTGACAGATTTGTATGACTGTTCGCTGCCAGAATTTCCCCGGAAGGAACGGCTATATTAAACCCTGAACTGGTCAACTGGTTGTCGAAACTTAGTTTAGAAAGATCAATCCGTACATTGCTGTACAACAAACCCAATCCGAGTGAGAGGCCATTTCCTTTTTCATCAACAGTAAGATGGCAGGCAAGATTTGCATTTAACCCTGTGTTCTTATATACACCGTCCATTGCATTTTCCTGTATTATCATACCGCCTGCACTTAAAAAATTGGAATAGTCATTATCAGCTTTCAGCTTGCCGTCTAATGAAAGTGTGAGTGTATTATAAGCTGACCCCATACCAATGGTTTGTGTTCGAAAGTTGCTCATTATCCTGAAATTGCTTTCGCCATGACTGGTAAATGCAGGATTGATATTCATCGGTATGGAATAATATTGCGAAAGATTTGGATCCTGTGCATAAACCTTGACCGCCGTCATTAAATATGCCGGTATCAGCCATAATATCATTGATCTGATCAAATATTTCATCGTAGTAACAATAAATTACCTGTTTGTCTGATAAGTTTACCTGAATAGTCGGTTCCTTCGGCTATCCAGACATACACATCCATTTCCTGTTTCATACCGAATGCGTTTCCATCCCAGCCAACTGATGGATCACGTGTTTCAAATACCACCTTTCCATATTTATTGTATATCCTGAAAAAATTCAACTTACCAATACCAGCAGGATATATATACAATACATCGTTTACACCGTCACCATTCGGAGAAAAGGATTTTGGGATTACAAAAGAAACAATAGCAGAATCAAATACTTTTACTTTGAGTGTATCTTCTGTTATGCAACCTTCCGGTGAAGTCATTCTTATATAGTAATCCTGGCTTCTGAAATAATTGAAAACCGGGTTGTTTACGAAATTATTATTCAAACCTGTGGATGGGCGCCAGTTATAGAGATAACTTGCCCCTTCAAATGTCCTGCCCTGCAACTGTATTGTTCTTCCGGAATTAGTGGTTACTATTGGAAGACTGATGCCCGGTGCAGGCGCATAGATTACAATAATGCTGTCTTTGCTAACAGAAGTTGCACAACTAGGTATCTTGCCATAGAGTTGTATTTTCTTGGTACCTGCTTTCCGGAAAGTATATGTTTCCGAATAACCGGCTGCTGTATCCTCGCCATTAAAATTCCATTTCCATTCTATGCCCCTAACAGCAGTTGTGTCGCTGAGATTGGTGAAAACCTTGGGTATCCCTGCACAGAAAACTTTATCGGTATTGAAATTAAGTTTGAATGTACTCATGTCGTACATCACTGCAGGGTTTACAGCCAGGTTGCTGCAGCCAAATGAATCGGTTACTTTTACTGAATAGACACCAGCGTTATAACTGTTGAAATTAATTGAATTTCCATTTGCCACAGCTTTCCCGTCTTGGTACCACTGATAGGATTTCTCGGTTCGGTTTACATACATAGGTTGATAAGAACCCTGGCATATCAAAGACCCGTAAGGGATAATGATACTATCGTAAGGTATGGGTTTGATAACCTGCTGCAGATTACCCAGATCAGGCTGTAATAAACCAGTATCGGCAGAGCAGGTGGCATCACTTATATGTAATATGCTGAATTGATAACCCGGTGATGCGGGTAATTTTTTTTGCACAAACTGATATGGGTATTGGGAAATCCCGTTTTCTGTTACCAGCTTGTTGGTAAGATTATCTATGTATGTGTACGACCACGGGGCGGTTCCGGTAAAATATAATTTAATCGTATCCTGGGCATTGCTGCAAACTGTGGGATCAGCCTCGATCCTCACGGTTGGCGTAGGGTTTACAACTACATTCAGTTGAAAAGGATATCCCGTACAGCCTTTGGTTTCGGGAGTAACCCAATAGCCGGCGTTAACAGGTAAGGCCCCTGTATTGATGATTTTTTGTTGTATAGTGCTGTAAAAAACAGAATCGTTATTGGTATACCCTTTCAGTGAAAATGGTGGATTCGGTGTATTGAATTTCCATTTAAAACGGGTGCTATCCGGCGTGCCTTGCGGCGAAAAGCTGAATAATTGGTTATCACAGGAAACGGTTTTTTGCGTATCAATTTTTGAGATGGGTTTTACAGTAACATAAACAGTAAAAGGTTTAAGTGAACAAACCGGGTTGAATGGTAAAACAGTGTACACAGCTGAGGAAGCGGTTACAAGATCGTTTTTCAGGCTGTCTGAAACCAGGGTTTGTGGTGTGGTGGCCGAGCGGTATCCGGATAAACTGTTGTTGGGTATAATAACAGGCAGGCCCCATGTATAAGTGGTTCCCGATGGTTCGATATCCGGTGGGATGCTGAATATTTTATCGCTGCAAACCGTTATTTTCTGGTCTTGAATCAATGGAGCAGGATTCAGGATAAAACTTACTTTTTTGCTGCTGTCGGTGCAGCCACTGAAATTTGTCTTGAAACTATAGCTTACCTGAATGGGATAAACCGTATTATTCGTCACCACTTCATTTATTGCGTATGAACCACTGTTAGGGCCTTCATTGATTCCTTTTATAGAATCACGCGACCAGTAAAATAATGTACCTGGCGTTCTTGATGTTGGTATATAATTAAAAGTTTTGCCGCTGCACATGTCGGGAAGAGTGGTAGCACTGCTTAATACAGGTATTGGATTTACAATCAGCTTGAGTGTAAAGGGCTGTCCCGGGCAATTGCCTGTTGCCGCCCCGGGTATAAAGGGAGTTACTTTATAATAGGCAGCGTTTGTTGTATCGGCAAGGTTGCTAAGCCTTCCGCTGATAGCTGTCCTGGGATCCAGTGTGTTTTCACTTGCTCCGGTAATACCGGTGGGTTGTGAATCAACTTTCCAAAGAAAAGTGGCCTGAACTGTATTTGAAGGTGTAAACTGAAATGTATTCCCACTGCAGATAGTTGTTGTTTGATCTGCCATTTGTAAAACAGGGTTTACAATTTCATAAACAGTTTCCTGTGAAGAGCAGCCATTAGCGCTGAGCGAAAAAACATAAGGAACCTGCACCACATTCAGCGTGGTATTATGAAGAGATTCACTTATACTGTTATTACCCGATGATACCGCTTCACTGATGCCAACCACATAGGACCTGGTCCAGCTAAAATTTGTATTCAGGGTATTACTGGCCGGTATGTAGTTAAAGGTATTGCCTGTGCATATCGGTACGGGATTGTAGCCTGAAACAAGTTTGGGCTTAGGTTTAATAATAACAGATACCAGTTGTGTCTTAAGATTTGCGCATCCGTTGAACTGTAAAGTATATTTATACTGCACAGTAACAGGGGAACCGGTGGTATTGATCAGATTCTCATTAATATCGCTGAAACCTTCCTTTGAAGAATTGGATATGCCCGGGATACTGTCTCTTACCCAGTTGAAAGCTGTACCCGTAAAATTGCTGACAGGTGTATACAGTATATCAGAACCACTGCACACAGCGGGGAGTACTGTTTGGCTGATAAGTGAGGCCGAACTTGTTTTTACAGTAACTTTTACGGGGAAGGATATCCCGGAACAGCCATTCGCATTGGGAGTAACATTGTACAATGCATAACCGGAAGTAGTATCACTGTTATTATTTTTTAAAACCTGGCTGATAGATTTCTGTAAAACGGTAACTGAATTGCCTCCTGAAATGCCATTGGAGTAAACCGGGTCATCCCATGTATAGGCAGTGCCTGCCGGTAAGTTATTCGGCATTTTAACTGCAAAGGGATTACCGCTGCAAACAATCGATCTCAGTGTATCAGTTATATAAGGTGAGGCTTTTACCGTAACAGTCAGTTTAAAAGGAGTGCCCACACAGTTGTTAAAACTGGGAGTTACTTTATAAGTGGCCATTACATCCAGGGTGTTGGTTGTATTAATAAGTACCTGGCTGATCGAAGAAAGCGGAACTGATTGCGCACTGCCTCCGTTTACTGAATTCGGCACGTTAAATACAGGAGCATCCCAGGTATAAGTGGTTATAAAAGGTAACGGAGAAGGATTTATTACAAAAGGGTAACCGGAACAAATCACAGTGTCTTTGTTTGAGAAGGCCGGTGTGGGATTTACATTGGCAACAAAAGAAAAGGGATTGCCCGTACATCCTGCACTCTGTGGAGTAACGCTGTAAAAAACCTGCTGTATCTTACCGGAGGCATTGTTCAGTGTTTGAAAAATACTGGATACCGGTACTAAATTCTGTGTGGCACCAGAAACCAATAGGCTGTCAGGGCTGATGCTGCTGATAGACCATGTATAACTTGTTGTTGATTTAAGATTGCTAACAGGTGTATAATTGAAAGAATTGTTACTGCATACATTGACAGTACCGTTGGAAACAACGGGCTGGGGTTTAATGAAAGCGTTCAACTGAAAACTGTTACCTACACATCCTGAGGAAACAGGTGTTACCGTAAATGCAACAACCGAACCAGAATCGCTGCCAATATATCTCACATTAGCAGATATGGCAGAATCTCCGTTTATATATAAATTACTGTTTCCGTTTTTAACTGTAATCAGGTTACTGGTATAGGCAGGACTGCTCCATTTGTACAAAGTACCTGTTGGCGCACCTGTTGGGTTAAAAGTAAAAGCTGCATCGCTGCAGGCATTAACGTACTGGTCCGGAAGAGAAGCAACAGGGCCTATTTTCAATACGAGGGGAAAGGCTGAGCCGCTGCACAACCCGGCGTATGGAGTTATCAGATAATTGGCATAGCCAGTTACATTTTTATTATTGGTGATGACAGGCGCAAAACTGCTGCCAGAGCCACTGCTGGTGTTTCCTCCAAGTGTGTTGGCTGGTACCAGTTGTGGGGTACCCCAGCTATAAGATGTAATACCTGCCACGGGTGCAAGTATTGGCGCTGATCCGCTGCAAATAACGATAGTGTCCTGGGGAGGCTTGGCCGTGGGTACCGGATTAATATTTACGATAAGGTCAAAAGGAGCCAGAGCAGAACAGGATACCGTACCATAAGTAGCTATTGCATAAACACTGTATTTCGCATTTTGCTGGGTAACTGATTTGTTAAAGAGCGTCTGGCTGATTGGCGCATCCACATAAGGGTCATTCGCCTTCGGAGAATTCGTACTGATTAAACCAGATCCACCAGTAACCATCGATGTGTCGGAATATACGGGAGCAGGCCAGGTATATTGAGTGGAGGAAGGCAGGATCGTGGTTCTGGCAGGCGTACCGGCAGAAGCACCGTCTGCAGGCGAATAAGAAAAAGAAGACCCGCTGCAGGCATTGATTGATATGGGCGTGGGTAAATATGGTCTCGGGTTAATGGAAAGAATAACTTGGTAAGAAGGGCCTGTACAGGTAAGGCTCGATGCTGCATACCTGAAGAATGGCGTCAATGAGTAGTTTGTCGTAACAATTGAAGAAGTACTATTGGTAACGGTTTGTGCAAAATTTGTGGTTGTGGCATTGGGATTGGCTGAATATCCACTCAGGCCCACGATGGGTGTTGGATTGCTCCATGTGAAATAGGTGCCGGCTCCACCGGCAGAATTAATGGATGGGCTGATTTTAGGGCTCAGGATATATGAAGCGCCACTGCAAATTGTATCATTCTTTACAACGTTTGTAATATAGGGTATCGGTAAAAAAGTATATGTAATGGTATCAAGACCTGTACAACCGTTATTGGCAGTAATCGCAAAAGCATATTTAACCGATACCTGGTTGGGTGTGGTGTCAATCAGGTTGTCGAGGATTCCGTTTGTATTCCCCGCCTGGGCCTGGGAACCCAATACTGCAGGCCTGCTCCATGCCCATCCATTCGCAGGAGTAGTGACTGATGCTGCAAGTCCTGAAATATTCACAGTGCCGCAGGTAGTTGAAGCAGAAGCCGACGGTCGGTTACTGATGTATGGCGTGGGCAAAACTGTAACTGTGAGCTTGTACTTACTGCCATCAGATACATTGATATTATAGATTGCAGAACCGCTTGTAAGGGGATTACTTAATTTGAGCGTTTGCTGTATGGTAGGTTGTGCAGTTGCCGAGGCAGTAGCTCCTGTTACACCGGTAATGCTACCCAATGTCCATGTATAAGTAACGCTACCGGATGCCTGCCAAGCTGTTTCCAGGCTTATGGTACTGCCATTACAGAAATTACTGAGGGTAACAGGTGTAGGTGCCTGGCCAACGCATAATACCGGTAACAAGATGCCCGCACACCAGATAAGTATGGGTATGACATAAAGATGCCTTACGGTGGCCAGTGAGCGGCAGAGTTTCATGCAGGTAAACAGCTGTATTTTTTGATTTTTTCAAAATGGCACAGCAAGGCAGTCACTGAATTTATTAATAAAGCGGATGTTAGTGGGCCTTCAAAGGTTATTTAATAGTTTTTTAAGCGAAACTGGCTGCAAACGACTGCTCCTGGTTTAAATCATGATTGTTTTTATTGGTTGCTTTTGATCCGTTGCAGTAATCTCACTTAAAATTGTTTTTTCGTTTAGGAAATAAAAACTGCTTTGGTCAGAGTATTTGCTTTTCAGGTTTTCTGAAAACAAAAAAGGAAACCCTGTATAGATTTCCTTTTCTGAATGATCGATCCTTCTAGTACTTCGCCGGCTCATCAGGCTTGGGCAGGGTTTTCCTGATAAAATTCCGCAGGCTCTGGTTACTGCTCTCGAGATCGGGTTTGCGCAGGTACATCATGTGGCCGCTGCGGTATCCTTCCCAGCTTAACCTGTCTTTTAACCTGCCGCTGGGATCCATCTGCCACATGCTGTATTTGGCATTAAAATAATCGCAGGCGCCATCATAATAGCCGGATTGTATCAGCACATGCAGGTAAGGATTTTCTGCCATCGCCTGTCGCAGGTTATCACCGCTTTTATCACCGGTTCTGTCCCATGGATTTACCGGGCCGAATATATAATACCGCAGGTCGGTTTTGTATTTTAATTCCTCGCGCAGGTAAATATTAATGGCCGGCGTAAATGAATGTTCCCATGAAATGAGTTCAGCGTTAAAGTCGGGGCTTTCCCCGCCATCGCGCCTGTCGATGCCTTTGTATCTTGAATCGAGCCTGCCTACTGTAAAACTTTTTTCGCGCAGCAGTTCTTTCCAGAAAAGAGATGGCGGGATATCGAGGTTATTTTGCAGGATCACTTTTTCCGGCAACCCCGAATAACGCGCCATCTTCACAGCGATTTCTTTTCTGCGGTCCTCTTCGAGAAAACCACCTTTTGATATAGCGGGAATCAATTCATTCACCGTAAAATTTTCCACTTCAGGAAGCATATCGGTAAGATCTTTTTTCTGCAGATCCGCGGGCAGCATTTTATGGTACCAGGCAGTTGCAGCATAATATGGCAAACGCAAAGCCACATCCACAGGGCCAGAGCGTTCAATGCCGAGTGTGGTAGGCGATACAAGAATCACGCCATTCAAAAACATCCAGTGTGTATTCTGTAATTCGAGTGCCATAGCCGAAACACGCCCCGTGCCATAACTTTCCCCGATAAGATATTTGGGAGAAGCCCAGCGGTTCATACGCGAAACAAAAGTGTTCACCCACTCTGATAAATATTTTACATCCGCCTTCACACCAAAAAAACGTGAAGCAGGTACATCTTTATTTATTGGCCGCGAAAAACCGGTGTTCACGGGATCCACATAAACGATATCGGCGATATCGAGTATCGAATGCGGGTTATCTTTTAATCCATAAGGCTGCAAGGGATACCCTTCATCATCCACATGCACAATTCTTGGCCCGGTATAGCCGAGTTCCATCCACACCGATGGTGTACCCGGCCCGCCATTAAAGGAGATCACCAGTGGCCGCGTAGTTCGGTCTTTCACGTCGCTTCTTTCATAGTAAGTAAAAAATACTCCGGCCTGTACTTTGCCATCTTCATCCCATACCGGCATCATACCCGCCGTGGTTTTATATGGCACTTTTGCTCCTTTGATCATTATTTCATGTTCTCCTGTAACGGTTTGATCGGGATTGAATGGGATATTGTATGCAGCATTGCGTGCATCGCTGATACTTGCATTTCCCGCGGGGGCTGTAGCTGTATTTGCAGCGCTTGTAGCCGGTACAGGATTGCCCGCTCCGCCGGGTCTTTGTGCATACAGGATTACTGTGCACAGCGAAACGCTGATAACAAGCATTGGTTTTCTCATGGTATGATATTTTATATGGTAGGACTGTATTCTTTTGTATGAGGTATTCCGTTAAAAAATCCGCCTGTCAGTACAGGATCATCCCTGGTTGATCATCCATTTCACCCCGAACTTATCGATGAACATGCCAAAATAGGCTCCCCAGGGAGCAGCCGCAATCGGAACGATTACACGGCCTTCCGCAGAAAGATTATGGAACAAGCGGTCAGCCGTTTCTTTATCATGCGGATGAAGTGATAAACAGCAATGATTGCCTTTCTGGTACGGCTCACCCATGCTATCAATATGATCGCTCCCCATCAGCCTGATGCCTTCGGGGCCTTCAAGCGAGATGTGCATGATCTTTTTCTGATCTGCTTCAGGTAATTGCGCACCCATGGGCGATTCGGAAAAATGAGCAACCCGTGTGATCTTTGCATTCATTGCGTCAGCATAAAAATCAAAAGCTTCTTTGGTGGTTCCGTCAAGGGTAAGATAAGCAACGAGCATAGAAAGATTTTTTAGGTTTAAGTGGATCCCCAAGATAGTTCCTTTATACATTTGGTTGATTGGTTTGTTATGAGAGGAACCGGCTCGCAGAAAACCATTTGCAGTTCTGTTCGGCGACGATGAACAAAAATTACCTGCAACAATTACATAGAAGGTTGAAGAAAGACATCAAGAGATTTGAGGGCGGTTTTGAAATATAGAATCTTGTAATTATATTTAAAGAATAAGCATATCTACACTATAATCAGAACAAAGTAAATGGAAGTTCACCACCACCCGCATGTAGGAAAGAAAAGCTTCAAAGAATATCTGTTGGAAGGATTGATGATATTTCTGGCAGTAAGTATGGGCTTTATTGCGGAGAATATACGGGAAAGTATTTCAGACCGCGAAAAAGAGAAGCAATACATCCGGTTGTTATCAGATGATCTCAAGAAAGATACCGCTGCCTTAAATTACAGTATTAACCGGCTGCAGACCGATATTATAAAGAATGACAGCCTTGTTGTTTTGTTTGCTAAAAACCAATTGCAACAACAGAACGATGAGTATTTATCGCTGCTTACCCTTATGTCGGGCCTGAGTGTGGATATTGTTTTTAACGACCGGGCAGCATCCCAATTAAAAGGTTCCGGTTCCATGCGTTTGATCAGGCATACGAATGTTACAGACTCTATTCTCCAATACTGGAGCAACCAGATCAGGCTTAAAGAAATACATGACCGTTTTGAAAATACCCGCTTCGAGCATCGGAAAACAGGGTATAAAACATTTAACTGGTACCTGACTTATTATGAAAACTACTATGATAAAAAAATGAGTGGAAGAGATACTTCCATTTATCACATGCGTGTAAAAGCTATTTATAACAATAACAATGTAATTGAATTTATCAATATATGCGCCAATCTTTATAATACAGCCAGTGCGCAATACATGCCGTTACTCAGAAAACAACTGCTGTTGGCAACAGAATTGATCGCATTGCTTCAAAAAGAATATCACCTGGAAAACGAATAAATCTTGTAAGTGACCCTCACTTCAAACCTCAAACTACCCGAATGGAAGTACACCATCACCCGCATATTGAAAAGAAAAGTTTTAAAGAATATCTGCTCGAAGGACTGATGATTTTTCTGGCTGTGAGTTTGGGTTTTATTGCGGAAAATATCCGGGAAAATATCAATAACCATGAAACGGAAAAGAAGAACATGGAAGTTATTGTATCCAATTTAAAATTGGATACGGCAAATCTTGCAGCTATAATTCAAAATACAAGCAGCAGATCACAGGCGCTCGATTGTATTGAACTGATCCGCTATCAGGATTTATCAGATACAACTCTTTTAAAAAGTTTTTTTATATCCTTTGATCGCGCCCATCTGTTCAGCTATTTTATACCCAGCAGTGCAGCGTTTGAGCAAATGAAAAGTTCAGATGGCTTTAAACTGGTAAAAAACCAGGAGATACTCGACAGCCTTTTTGGTTATTATGATTACGACAAAACAAACCTTGAGCTGCAAACAAAATATGCGCAGTTTTTTATGGATCAGGTTTTTAGTTTAGAAGATAAAATGTTTGAACCGGGCCGGCTTCTGCAAACCAGCAAGATCATTGCAAGAAACCCTGACATGATGCGTGAATTGTTTAATAGTCTTCATAATATAAATGTTGCTTTAAAAAACTTTTATACACCCAGTTTACAGGTACAACTGCAAAAGGCCAGTGCATTGATCGGTTTGATAAAAAGGAAATACAATCTATAGTTTAAAGTAGTCTTGTAAAGACAGTTTATAGTAATCCGGTTTGCTTTATTTTCTAATCATTGCGAAAGTATGGAAGTACATCACCACCCACATGTAGAAAAAAAATCTTTCAGGGAATACCTCTTGGAAGGGCTGATGATTTTTTTAGCCGTGACGATGGGTTTTATTGCGGAAAATATCCGGGAGATTATTACTGACCATGAAAAGGAAAAAAATTTTATTGAGTCGTTTGTGGAAGACCTGGAAGCTGATCAAAAATATTTCGAAGAACAAAGGATTTATTTTGACAAGAGATTGCAGCAGTTGGATAGTTTGATCACATTACTGAATACAAAAGAAAAGATCACCAACACAAATGATTTTTATTATTATGGCCGGTTGGCAGTCCGTTACACTCCTATCATTTTGCATACCGGAACAATTGATGAAGTAAAAAATAGCGGGGGACTCCGGCTGATACGCAAAAAAGGGCTGACAAAGAAAATGGTTGAGTACTATAATCAGCTTTCAGTGATAAAAGAATACGAGCTCCGGTTAATGACTGTTGACGAAGATTACCGGCGGAAATTCATCGATATTATTGATCCATCGGCATTAGAATCTAATTATTCAAAAATACCGGGAAGAGTTGATAAACATACCAATAACCCGCCCCTGCGGAATGATTCAAAAGACGATTTGGCGAAGCTGTTCGGTTATGTACAAAATATGCGAACATTGCGGAGCGTGATTGCCGCCAGTGCGGATGATCTTAAAAAGAACGGGCAGCAATTACTCACTTTAGTTACAAATGAGTACCATCTTAAAAAAGAGTAAACCAATTCCAAAATTGCTTTTATGGAAGTTCACCACCACCCGCATATAGAAAACAAATCTTTTAAAGAATATATATTGGAAGGTTTAATGATATTCCTGGCTGTTACAATGGGTTTTTTCGCGGAAAATATAAGAGAACATTTTTCTGATAACAAAAGGGAAAAACAGATTATTGCCGCTTCAAAAAAAGACCTCGTAAAAGATACGGTCATTCTGCATAACCTGATAGACAGGTATATTCCTGCTTATCATGCATGGGTGGATTCATCGCATTTCTGTGTTGATTCATTATCATTAAAGGGGAATGAAAGAAAATTCGGTAAAGCATTTTTCAATGCTACTTACTGGAATATCTACACACCGCCCGCCATTGCATTAACGTTGTTGAAGAACCCCGCCACATTCAGCCTGATTGAAGATGCAGACGTGAAAAAGGAAATTCTTGACTATAATGTTACCATTGATCATTATACCAAATACAGTGAATTTTTAACCAGCCTGCAGCATTATATTGATACCAGCTTCGTTGCAATCGCAGGCAGGGTAACAAGCCGGAAACTGTTGGAAAGCCTGTATAAAAAAGACAATTTCCTGGATGATGCTGATATGCCCGATACCGTTATTTTTAAAACCTATGACAAGACGGCTTTAAAAAATTATGTAAACCGATTGGACGCGATTGATTTTAAAACGCATGATATCGGCGGGTATTACCAGGATATATTGAAAGAAGATATCAAGCTGTTAAAACTGTTTAATGAAAAATATCATCTCGGGCAGGAATGATTTTTCCGGGGGTAACACTAAATAAAAAGCCCGCCAAAGCATTTGCGATGGAGGGCTGGCAGTAGTCCCGACAAGAATCGAACTTGTATCAAAAGTTTAGGAAACTTCTATTCTATCCATTGAACTACG
This sequence comes from Chitinophagaceae bacterium, assembly GCA_004028765.1. Taxonomy (GTDB): domain Bacteria; phylum Bacteroidota; class Bacteroidia; order Chitinophagales; family Chitinophagaceae; genus Sediminibacterium. Next base: position 39,212 of record SAIX01000107.1, read on the forward strand.
GGACCGGGAAATAGTTGGGAATTAAGAATTATGAATTAAGAATGGGAGTGATACTGATCACTATCCCCTTTTAACTTATAACTCTCGCCTCCCTTCCGGCCGCAAAAATAATCGTTTTGGGTATTCCGTGTTCAGAAAACAGGGATTGGGGTTTTTCAGTACATTGGATGCATAAACCCTTATATGAAATCATTACGACTGATCCCGGTATTCCTGTTATTTACCGGCTTTTTTGCAAAGGCACAGACCGGCCGCGCCAAAGCGCACCTGAACCATGTAGCCATTTATGTGGTTGATCTTGCCAAAACTAAAGCCTTTTACGAGGGGCTCTTTGGTTTCGACAGTATCCCCGAACCTTTTCATGATGGCAAACATGCCTGGTACAGCATCGCCCCGGGTGTGGCCATGCATGTGATACAGGGAGCGGATAAACCCAAAGAATATTTCCTGAACCAGCACACCTGCTTCAGCGTACCCAATACCGAAGCTTTTGTGGCCATGCTGAAAACCAGAAAGATCGATTACTATAACAGCAAGGGCGTGAAGGGGGAGATCACCAACCGGGTGGATGGGGTAAAACAGGTATGGGTGAATGATCCCGACGGTTACTGGATAGAAGTGAACGATGCGAAGGAATGAGAACGTGAATCATCAATCAATTTCTCCCATTCAAAATTGACGATTCACGATTCAAGTGTTTTTCACTCCAAACTGGTAACTTTTAACTCCGGAAGCCCCGCTCTCCCTATCTTTGCCCCCTCAAAAATGTGGGTATGAAGTTTTACAACCTGTTGATCAAATACCGGTTCTGGCTCGGCCTCGTAGCCATCGCGCTTGCTGTATGGGTGAACCTGAGCAGTGGTTTCTGGCCTTCTTTCGTATTATACCTGGTAGGTGTTATCGCCATTGCAAGTCATTTTTTTATCGGGCCGCTGCGGCTGATACAGGAGCCCATGGAAGCGGGCAATATCGAAGAAGTGGAAAAGATATTGAACGGTATATGGTTCCCGGGTCTGTTGTTTAAGCCGGTCCGTTCTACTTATTATACCATTAAAGGTAACCTTGCCATGATGCAGCAGGATTTTACCACGGCCGAAAAACATCTCAAAAAAAGCAATGAACTTGGATCGCCCATGCCGGAAGCAGAAGGCGCCAATAAACTGCAATTGGGTATGATGGCCATGCAACGGGGCGATATCAAACAGGCAGAAAGCTATATCCGCGCGGCTATCCGTGCCGGTATCCCGGATAAAGAAAGCGAAGCCGTTGCCTACCTGAGCATGTGCCAGATATTTATGAATAAGCGCGAATTCCGCGCCGCCAAAGAATTTTTCCGTAAGGCCAAAGCCTGTAAACCCACTACCAAACAGGTGGTTGACCAGGTAAAAGAGATCGAGAAATATATCTCGAGAATGCCGGGATAAGAATATTGAGCAAGGAATACTGAAGGGTTTTGCTGAAAATTTGTGAATGGGTGAGGGATTTTCAGTTAGGAGTTTAGAGTTAGGAGTTAAAAGTTTTCAACGAAAGTCAAATTATCTTAACTTTTTAACTACTCTCTATGAACTGCTGTGTGCCCTGTGTCTCTGTGTTGAAAAGTGAGTGGTAGTGACTAATCCGCTAATCCGGAATTCGCCATTGCTTATTCAATATTCTATATTCGATACTTTTGCACCCTTGAAACGCCCCATCCTTTTTATCACCCTGTTTTTTTTCACAGTATCCACCCTGGTGATGCCCTATGCCAATTTTGATGATGTGGCATCGTTGCAGGCGGTATACAATCACTGTCTAAAGGAAGATGCGGATATGGATTTTTTTGAATTCATCGGCGAAAAAATGCTCGCAGTCGGTTTTGATCCGAATGAAGCCGATGAGCCGCATAGCAAGCACCCCCTGCAGCCGATTCATGGCAATGAGCTGGTACAGATACAAAACGGTGTGATTTACCAGCAAACACCGCAGGAAATCGAATGGGAACAACCTTCACCGCAGGTAGTGATGATGACGGTTATGAATACAAATACACTCGCCAACGGGTTTTACAGCGGCGTTTTTCATCCCCCGGCTATTGCCATTTCCCTTTCTTAATTACATCATTTTATTTTTCACCTGCAATACCCGTTATGGGTATTACAATGATTATTCTATGCCATTTGCGTTATCTGCGCTTCCCAAAGCCGTGAAAGATGCTTTTACAAAAGCATTCCCTGCTGCGGCGATCCAAACGGGATATCTCGTTGAATCGAAAGGAGGGAAGAGCGAATATGAAATTGAATACACGCTCAACGGAAAAAAGAAAGAAGCGAAATTTTCCCCGGAAGGGAAAGCCGCTAAATAAAAATATGATGCAGCCGTTAACAGCGGCTGCATCATTCCTGTTTAAATAAAATCAGTATGAAATATTATATCATTGGTATCCTTATTTTTCTATCACCCTGTTTTGCTGTATCGCAAACGATTACCGGAAAAATCAAAGAACCCGGCGGCAAAGCTTTGCAGGGAGTGAACATACAGGTTACCGGCACCAAAAAAGGTGCGGCCACCGATTCGCTTGGAAATTTCAGTTTACAACCAGGCCCAGGTAATATCAAACTCCATATTTCCTACACGGGGTACAAGGCGGTTGATACAACAGTGACCGTTACAAATAAAAATATCCTGCTCGACCTGGTATTGGAAGAGGAAAAAGAGAACCTGGATGAAGTGGTGATCGTTTCTTCTTCACGAACCAATTCACATATCGAGGACCTTCCCACCAAAGTAGAAGTTTTGGGTACGGAAGAAGTGCATGAAGAAAATGGTATCAAACCCGGTAATATCGCGAGTTTGCTTGGTGATATCGCAGGTATACAGATACAGCAAACCAATGCAGCCACGGGTAATGCCGATATGCGGATACAGGGGTTGCAGGGCAAATACACACAGATACTGCGCGACGGGATGCCGCTGTTCGGTGGCTATTCCGGCAGCTTCAGCATTTTGCAGATACCGCCGCTTGACCTGCAGCAGATAGAACTGGTGAAAGGTGCGAGTTCAACCCTGTATGGCGGCGGTGCCATCGCGGGAATGGTAAACCTTGTCTCCAAAAAACCAAAAACAGGTAAACCGGAAAAAAGCTTTACGATCAACCGCTCTACATTGAAAGAAAATAATGCGAATCTTTTTTTCTCCGGCAGAAATGAAAAAGCAGGCTATACCTTTTTTGCAGGAGGCACGGTGCAGGATCCTGTGGATGTGAACAAAGATGGTTTTTCGGATGTGCCATCCGTAAAAAGTGTTTTCGTTCATCCGCGCGTATTTCTGTATGGCGGTCCTTCATCAACGGTGATACTGGGCTATACGCTGAACTATGAAGACAGGAACGGCGGTGATATGCAGGTGCTGAACGGGAAAACCACCCCGCAGAACCAGTTCTTTATACGGAATAAAAGTTTGCGTAATACGGCGGATGCCACATGGGAGAAAAAGACCGGTGAAACAGGTCTGTTTACCCTGAAAGGCAGCACCAGCTTTTTTAACCGCGACATCAGCACGAACGTATTTGGTATGAAAGCAACACAGTTTACCTGGTATACCGAAGCAACTTACAGCCAGCGCACCGAACACCATGCATGGGTGGGCGGCATCAATTTTAACGGAGATGATTTTTCGAAAAAGCAACCCGACAGCAGTTTGATCCCCAATGAACGCAACAGTACATTCGGGGTATTTGTGCAGGACGACTGGAAATTCGCCAATAAATTCACGTTGCAAAGCGGTGTGCGTTTTGATGCACATAATGAGTATGGCAATTTTTTATTGCCCCGCCTGTCGCTCATGTTCAAAGCAAGCCGTACCATAACGATGCGCCTTGGCGGCGGATTGGGATACAAAACACCTTCGCTTTTTAACAGCGAAGTGGATGAAAGAGATTATCATTATCTCCTCGGCTATGCGGGTGGTGTGAAAGCCGAACGTTCACTGGGATTGAATTATGACATCAATTACAAAACCAAACTCGGCGAATGGAACCTGACCCTGAACCAGACATTTTTTTATAACCAGATCAGCCGCCCGCTTACACTCCGTACTGCAGGCCTAACCACACCGGTGTATTATTATGATAACGAAACAAACCGTCTGAAAACAATGGGTTTTGAAACCTATGTGCAGGCCACGCAGGACGAACTGGAATTGTATCTCGGTTATGTTTATACCAATGCAAAAAGAAAATATGATGCAGCACATCCCAACCTGCCGCTGATCGCAAGGAATAAATTCGCAACGGTGATCGCCTATGAGTTCAGCAAGGATTTCAGGGCAGGAGTAGAAGCGGCCTATACCGGCAAACAATACCTGGATGATGGTAGCACAACCGAACCGTATCTGTTTACGGCAGCGATGATCCGTTACAATATCGGGAAAGCCGCTTTTGTACTCAATTGCGAAAACCTGTTTGATTATCGCCAGAACAAAAAGAACACAGTTGTATTTCCTCCTTACACCAATCCCCGGTTCCCCGAAATATGGGCGCCGCTGGATGGAAGGGTGGTGAATTTGTCGATGTATGTAAAGTTCTGACTGGTAATTTCGGATTCGCGGATTGACGGATAACGGATTTTAATATCGAACATCGAACAAGGAATATTGAATATCGGGGGAATTTTATTTTATGAAATTACTCCGGCATTCCTTGTTTGATATTCTGTATTCATCTGTTCTTCAGTCTCCCCAAATTTCTTCATGCTTTGCAAAATAGGGGATACCAAATGTTCCCATCAGCCCGGTGATGAGTTCGATGCCTACGGTGAGTCCGCGTGCACTGGCAGGCATGGGCTGGCCGGTGGGAAGCATATTCGGACCGAGCGGGATAAATGCCACGAGCGCGGTAAGGAGCAGGCAGAGGATGATATATACAACCATTCCTTTTTTCAGGTATTCGAGTATAATGGAATACACGATGCCACCAACCACTAACGTGGGTATGCAAAAGAAGATGATGGAATTGATGTTGATATACTCGGAAAATTCATACCCGGTTATTTTCCGGTAGATGAGGTCGTAAGCGAGCCCAAGTACCGCTGTGGCGATGCCTACAAATAACCCGCCGAGGATGCCGCGGGTAGAAAGAGAATAACGGTACGAAGTTTCCTTTTCCATAAACATTGATTTAATGTGAAGAAAATAACATGACCGTAATCTGTTCATCAAGCCTGGCAAGCGACGATATCCGTGTGCAGTATTGTAAAATTGGTAAAGAAAATCGGTAATTGCAATAGGGGGAGAAATATTGAACAAAGGAACAAGGAATGCCGAAGTGGATAGCTGAAAATTTGTGAGTGGTGAGTAGGCAGTGGTGAGTTCTGGATCCGATAATCCGGAATTCGTCAATCGTTAATCGTCAATGATTTTTTAACCCTTTTAACGTCTTTAACCTGCACATATCTCTCCGCGAAACTTTGTATCCTGGCACCTTCGCGAGAGAAATGGGTGAGTGGTTGGTTTTGGATCCGATAATCCGCCAATCCGCAATCCGTCAATCGTTAAAGAAACTTTTTTAACGTCTCTAACCTTTTTAACCACTTCCGCGGCTTTCAATTGAAAAAAGAGTGAAACAGGTAATATCGAAAACATCCCGTTGATGGATAAATTTCTTTACTGATCTACTGCTCCAGCGCCTGGTAAACGGCCACTTTAAATTTTTCGGCGATCTCTCCATGTGTAAAAGGATATTGCTGTAATACAAACTGTGCCACAATCTTTTCTTTCGGGTCTATCCAGTAAGAAGAAGCGAACATACCTCCCCAACTGAAAGTTCCCTGCGATAAAACGGTTCTTGGTTTGCTGTCTGCGGTCACTACTTCAAAACCCAGCCCGAATTTGGTTGGGCGCCCCATATTGATATCGCCGATCTGGTTCATCGTCATTAACTCAACCGTATTCGCGCTTAGCAATCTTTTGCCGTTATAAATGCCTTTGTTCAATAACATCTGCATAAACAATGCATAATCGTAAGCTGTGGAAACAAGCCCGCCGCCACCCGAATAAAAACTGCCACCATCAATAACCGGGTAGTCACGGTTAAACAGTCCATTTACATTGATCTGCTCGGGGGTATTCACCACCTGTTTGTTTTTGTCTTCCGAATGCAGCATGGCCAGCCTGCTTTTCTTTTCCGAGGGGATATAGAAATAGGTATCATTCATCCCCAGCGGTGCGAATATTTTTTTATGGAAGTACTGGTCAAGGCTCATCCCGCTGATCACTTCGATCAGGTAACCGAGAACATCTGTATTCAGCCCGTATGTAAATTTTTCACCTGGCTGGTGTACCAGCGGAAGGGAAGCCAGTTTTTTGATATTATCTGCAAGCAGGGTGCCGCCCTTCATTCCGATCCCGCCCATCACCCCGGCTTTTGCATACATAGCGTTCATAACATCGTTACCGATCTGCGCATAACCGATACCGGAAGTATGCGTGAGCAATTCGCGGATCGAGATCTCTTTTTTTGCAGGGACCGTTGTGTAAGTTGTATCGGCTTTGTTGAATTTATCGAGCACAAGCGGTTTGCGGAATTCAGGGATATATTTTGAAACGGGATCATCCAGCAGCAGTTTCCCTTCTTCATACAACATCATCACACCCACACTGGTAATCGCTTTGGTTTGCGAGGCGATGCGCCAGATGGCATCTTTCTGAAGGTGCTTGTTCTTTTCCTTGTCATCAAACCCCAGGGCTTTGTGGTACACAATGTTCCCGTCTTTCGCCACCAACGCAATCGCACCGGCAATCCAGTTACTGTCGATGTATTGCTGGATCAGGTTATCGATGCGCTTCAGCCGCTCAGCAGAAAAATGGTTTTGCTGCGGTACCCCTGGTTTTAATACAGGTTGTGCATTCGGAAAGGAAATACAGGCCAACAAACAGGCCGTTGCAAAAAGCTGTTTCATCATGTGCTGGGTTTAAGGGTAAAAGTTCCTCCCTCTCCCTGAAATCACAAAATCAATTTTAAAGGGAGAAACCAAATACCCGATCCGCTTCTACTTTTTCTGTTCCTTTATTCTATTGTTTGGATTCAAAGCAGTTTCTTCTACCACTTCCGGGAAATACCGGTGTTCAAGAGCATGAATTTTATGTGCAAGGGTTTCGGGGGTATCGTTGGGTTCAACAGGGCAGCGTGCCTGGAAAATAGGTGCGCCTTCATCAAATTTTTCATTTACATAATGAATAGTGATACCGCTTTCTTTTTCGCCTGCGGCGATAACGGCTTCGTGTACATGCATCCCATACATGCCTTTGCCGCCATACTTAGGCAATAAGGCGGGATGGATATTGATCATACGGTTGGGATAGGCACGCACCAAAACTTCGGGTATTTTCCAGAGAAAACCTGCCAATACCACAAACTGTATATGGTATGATGCCTGCAGTACCGGTAAATAAGCATCTCCCCTGAAAAAACGTTCTTTTTCGATCTGCAGAACAGGGATATTGTTTTTATCTGCAATTGAAATAACCCCTGCCCCCGGTTTATTGCATACGATCAAAGCCACTTTCAAACGGGAATGATTGGCGAGGCGCTGGATAATCTTCCCTGCATTCGACCCGGCACCTGAAGCGAAAATGGCAATATTCAAAGGAGTCTGGAGTAGGGAGTTAGGGGTTTGGAGTTTTGTATCGGTCGTATTTACTCCAGACTCCAGACTCCAGACTCCTAACTTGCCCAGCAGTTTCTTCTCATATTTCCAGAAAAAAGCCCATTGGCCCAGCAATGCACCATAAAAAAGAAGGATCACCTGGTAACCAAATACTAACATACCGAGGCGAAGGAATAGTTTCCATACCCAGTAACTGCCGGTGTCCATACCGAGCCAGGCAGTAACATAGCGGGTTAAAACGGCGGTGGTGGTACCTGTTAATCCGAAAACAAGGAATAAAATCCAGAACTGTTTAGTACTTACCCCCCATTTTTGCTGCAAACGTTTAAACATGTCCCAAAAATCATATAAAAAATTGATGAAACAGGATTGATCATTGATATAAAATCAAGCTTTACCGATAAACAGAAAAACCATGACAATATTTGAAAGTTGAATCCTGCAATTCGCTGAAATGCAAGCCTGGCAAGGCTAAAAAAATTTTCCGCTCATGAAGTTTTTGTCAGCTTCCTGTCATATTTTTGCAGCCGTTCACGGATATTTTTCCACACCAAGAACCACACGTTTGTGAATATGATATCTTATAGACGTTTCGCCAAATCTTATCTCGCCGGAACCCTTCTTTCCCTGAGCCTTTCTTTGAGTACACTTACAGCCAATGCACAAGACGGAAAAACACTTTTCCAGACCAACTGTGCTTCCTGTCATGCCGTACACAAAAAGCTGACAGGTCCGGCGCTTACAGGAGTTGAAGATCGCTGGTCTGACCGTAAAAAAATCTATGCGTGGGTGCATAACCCGGCCGGTTTTGCCAAGGGTGATGCATATGCGGCCAACCTGTTGAAGGAGTATAGCCCTGTTCTGATGCAGGCTTTCCCCGGACTGGCCGATAAAGAGATCGATGCCATTCTCGATTATATCAAAACTGTTCCTGCACCGGGCGCTGGTGGTCCTGCAGCTGCAGCCAATCCTGCGGATGCAAAAAGTGCTGAAGGCGACAATACTTTATTATTTGGTGTTCTTACCCTGGTACTCGCCGTTGTGGCGCTGATCCTGTTACAGGTGAATGCCAACCTGAAAAAACTGTCTGACGAGCGCGAAGGAAATCCCTCTGTTGAGCCGGTTCCTTTCTGGCGCAACAAAGCCTATATCGCAGTGGTTACCGTAGTATTGTTTGTGATTGGCGGTTACCTTACCTCAAAAGGTGCGATGGCACTGGGCCGCAGCAAAGATTACCAGCCGGTACAACCGATTTACTATTCTCACAAAGTGCATGCGGGTATCAACCAGATTAACTGCCAGTACTGCCATATCGGTGTTTACCAGGGCAAACAGGCTACGATCCCTTCGGTTAATATCTGTATGAACTGTCACATGGCCATTAACGAATACAAAGGCGCAAAAATCTACAATGAAGAAGGCGAAGAAGTGAATGGTACCAACGAGATCAAGAAACTGTACAAATATGCCGGTTTTGAAGAAGGCAAACCCTGGGATGCCAGCAAAGCCAAGCCGGTTGAATGGGCACGTATCCATAACCTGCCCGACCATGTATATTTTAACCACTCACAGCACGTAAAAGCAGGACAGGTACAATGCCAGACCTGCCATGGCGAGATCACTAAAATGGACGAGGTAAAACAGTTTGCCGATCTCAGCATGGGCTGGTGTATCAACTGTCACCGCGAAACCAAAGTGCAGTTTAAAGACAATGGTTTCTACAGCATTTACGAGAAATATCACCAGGACCTGAAGAGCGGAAAAATCGACAGTACCAAAGGGATCACTGTTGCGAAGATCGGAGGTACCGAGTGTCAGAAATGCCACTATTAATCGGGTAACCGCAAAGGCGGGACCGGAAGAGGCATTTTCAAATTTTCAAATTATCGAATTTTCAAATCAGAATAATGGAGCAAAAAAAGCACTGGCAAAGTTTTGGAGAGCTGAATCAGTCTGAAGCCTACAATAAGGATGTGAAAGATGAATTCAGGGAAGAACTTCCTTTTGTTGCAGATGAAAGCAAAAGCTTTTTAGAAGCCAAAGCGCCCCGGAGAGACTTTTTAAAGTACCTCGGTTTCAGTACCGCAGCCGCAGCCGTAGCCGCGAGTTGTGAAATGCCGGTGAAAAAAGCCATTCCTTTCGCCAATAAGCCTGAAGACATCGTTCCCGGTGTTTCCAATTATTACGCCACCACTTTTGTGCAGGATGGGGATGTGGTAAGTGTGCTGGCCAAAGTGCGCGATGGACGCCCAATCAAAATCGAAGGAAATGAACTGAGCCCCATAACACAAGGCGGTACTTCTGCCCGTGTACAGGCTTCTGTGCTCGATCTCTATGATACGGCCCGTTTGCGTTTCCCTACCATCGATGGCAAAGAAGTCACTTTCGAAGCGATCGATAAAGCTGTGGCCGGTGCTATCAGCGGCCCGGTGGTATTGCTAACAAGCACGGTAACTTCTCCCTCAACCAGGGAAGTGATCACGCAATTCCTTGCGAAATATCCCGGAAGCCGCCACGTAACCTACGATGCGGTTTCTTACAGTGGTATCCTGCTGGCCAATGAAGCCACTTATGGCAAAAAAGCCATCCCTTCCTATCATTTTGAAAATGCAAAAGCGATCGTGAGCATCGGTGCCGATTTCCTCGGAACCTGGATCAGCCCGGTTGAGTTTGCCAAACAATATGCAGCCGGTAAAAAACTGAATGAGAAAAAACCGGAGATGAGCAAGCACATCCATTTTGAAGCTGTGGCTACGCTTACCGGTTCGAATGCCGACGAAAAATACCTGCACCGCCCCTCTGAAACAGGAGCCGTGGTTGCTGCCCTGTTAAGCGCAGTGAACGGGCAATCCGTATCCATTGCGGATGCCAAACTGAAAGCAGGTATTGAAAAAGCAGCTAAACTGCTCAACGCTAACAAAGGCGCGGCGTTGGTGGTATCTGGCAGTAATGATGTAAATGTTCAAATACTCGTAAATGCCATCAATGAAGCGGTAGGTGCGGGTGGTAAAACCATCGACTGGTCAACACCGGTAAATGTTCGCCAGGGTATTGATGCGGATTTTGCAAAACTGGTGGATGATATGAATGCCGGTACTGTGGGAACCCTGCTGGTGTATGGCGCCAACCCGGTGTATAGCTGGTACGACAGTGAGAAAGTAAAAGCCGGTTTGAAAAAAGTAAAAACCACGGTTTCTTTCAATCCGAAAGCAGATGAAACCACCGAACTCTGCAAATATGTAGTTCCGGATCATCATTACCTCGAAAGCTGGGGAGATGCCGAACCCAAAGCCGGGCATTATTCCTTTATACAGCCTACGATCTATCCTTTGTTTAAAACACGCCAGTGGCAGGACAGTCTCCTGAAATGGAGCGGTTCTTCTGTGGATTATCTCGCTTTCCTGAAAAATTACTGGGCTGCCAAAATCGGCGGTGAAGCCGGATGGAACAAAGCCCTGCAGGATGGTGTGGTAAATCCAGCCGCTGCAACTATGAGCGGTGCATCCTTCAACAGCGCGGCAGTGGCTGCAGCTGCAACGGCTGCAACATCCGGTAAAAAAGGCGGAGCGATTGAACTGGTATTGTATGAGAAAATAGCCATCGGTGCCGGGCAAGGTGCCAGCAACCCATGGTTACAGGAATTGCCCGATCCCGTTACCCGTGCCACCTGGGACAACTATGTAATTGTATCCCCCGCACTGGCTAAAACATTATTGAATATCGACCTGGCCGATGGCGGACAGGCAGATGCATACGAGGTAAATCCTCCTAAGAAAGTGGTGAAAGTAACGGTTGGTAAAAACACGGTTGAATTACCCGCATTGATCATACCCGGTACACAGCCCAATACCATCGCCATTGCGGTAGGTTATGGCCGCAGTGAAAAACTCGGTAAATCGGTTGTAGGCACTGGTAAAAATGCTTACCCATTTGCTTCAATGAATGGCAATACGGTAAGTTTCACCGTGGCTGATGCCAAAGTGGAACTGACCGGCGATACGTATAAAGTTGCCCTTACACAAACCCATAGCCGTTATGATACCACCCAGGGTAACCGTACGGAAGTCATGAAAGAACTGACACTCGCTCAATTCATCAAAGAACCGACTGAGATCCGCGATGAGCGCGAAGAAGAACTGAAACCATGGGGCGGCCTCGAGAAATTTGAAAGCCAGGGTACCATTTACCCTGTGTACGACAGGCCCGGTATCAAATGGGGCATGAGTGTTGACCTGAACACCTGTACCGGTTGCGCAGCCTGCGTAGTGGCCTGTACTGCTGAAAACAATGTTCCCATTGTAGGGAAACCCGAAGTACTGCGCGGACATGAAATGCAATGGCTGCGTATCGACCGTTATTACAGCGGCGATATGGAAAACCCGAATGTGGTATTCCAGCCGCTGATGTGCCAGCATTGCGACAATGCACCTTGCGAAAACGTTTGCCCGGTTGCTGCTACCAACCACAGCAGTGAAGGTTTGAACCAGATGACATATAACCGTTGTATCGGTACCAGGTATTGCGCGAATAACTGCCCGTATAAAGTGCGCCGTTTCAACTGGGCTGATTATACAGGGGCCGACAGCTTCCCGGATAACCAGCGCGAAACCGCAAACGATGTGGTGATGGATATGAACGATGACCTTACCCGTATGGTGCTGAACCCGGATGTAACCGTACGTTCACGCGGGGTGATCGAAAAATGTTCGTTCTGCGTACAGCGTTTACAGGAAAGCAAACTGAAGGCGAAGAAAGAAAGCCGCCCGATGGTTGACAGCGATATCAAAGTGGCTTGTCAGCAGGCTTGTCCTACCAACGCCATCACTTTCGGTAATGCGAATGATGCGAACAGCAACATCACCAAAAACCGTAAGGAAAACCCGAACCGCCAGTTTTATGTGCTGGAGCAGCTGCACGTATTACCCAATGTTACTTACCTCGCCAAAGTGCGTAACCTGGAAGAAGAACATGCCGGTAAGGAAGAACATAAAGCGGAAGGGGCTGAGAAGAAAGAAGCGGCACATTCTTAGTGAGTGGTGAATGGGCAATGGTGAGATGGATAAAATGACCATTGCTGCATAATGATCGGAAGCTGAAGTGTGCGACGCAACGGAAGCCGGACAAAGAGATACAGTTGATCCAATAAAAAATTCAATGGACCTCAGAACAGGGTCCAGCGACCAATAAACAAGACCAGATGCATTTAAAGTACGAATCACAGCTCAGGGAACCACTGGTATATGGTGAGAAGAATTATCACCAGGTAACAGAAGACATTGTTCGCCCTATCGAAGCAAAACCATCGAAGCTATGGTACATCGGTTTTTACATTTCAGTAGCCTTGCTGCTGTTCGGGGTGTACAGTATTTACCGGGATGTTACCTATGGAATTGGTCAGTGGAACCTGAATAAAACCGTGGGTTGGGGTTGGGATATCACCAACTTCGTATGGTGGGTAGGTATCGGTCACGCCGGTACGCTGATCTCTGCGATCCTGTTGCTGTTCCGCCAGGGATGGAGAACGGGTGTGAACCGTGCAGCTGAGGCCATGACCATCTTCGCGGTAATGTGTGCGGGCCAGTTCCCGATCTGGCATATGGGCCGTGTGTGGATGGCATTCTTTGTACTCCCTTATCCGAATACACGCGGACCATTGTGGGTAAACTTTAACTCGCCGCTGTTATGGGATGTATTCGCGATCTCTACTTATTTCACTGTTTCCCTTTTATTCTGGTACAGTGGTTTGTTACCCGATCTGGCTACCGTTCGCGACCGTGCCTTCACCAAACTGCGCAAGCGTTTGTATGGGGTGGCATCTTTCGGCTGGAACGGTTCCACCAAACACTGGCAGCGCCATGAAAGTTTATCGCTGGTACTGGCCGGTTTAAGTACCCCGCTGGTACTTTCGGTGCACACCATCGTATCCTTCGACTTCGCCACATCGGTAATACCGGGCTGGCATACCACGATCTTCCCTCCCTATTTCGTTGCCGGTGCCATTTTCTCCGGGTTCGCCATGGTGCAAACGCTGATGGTGATCATCCGAAAAGTGTTCGGGATGGAAGACTATATCACACTCGGTCACATCGAGGCGATGAACAAAGTGATCGTACTCACGGGTTCGATCGTGGGTATCGCTTACCTCACCGAGCTGTTTATGGGTTGGTACAGCCAGAACAAATATGAAGGATATACTTTCTGGTACAGCCGTGCTTACCTGTTCAGTCCGTATGGCTGGAGCTACTGGGGTATGATGGCCTGTAACGTACTGAGCCCGCAGATATTCTGGTTCCGCAAAATGAGGAGGAACCTGTTTGTTACCTTCTTTATGAGCGTGATCGTGAATATCGGTATGTGGTTCGAGCGTTTTGTGATCATCGTTACATCACTGTACCGCGATTACCTGCCATCGAGCTGGTCGGTGTATTACAGCCCCACCATCTGGGAGATCGGGTTTTACGCAGGTACATTCGGTTTGTTCTTTACCTGCTTCTTCCTGTTCGCTAAATATTTCCCTGTGATTGCGATTGCAGAGATTAAATATGTGCTGAAAACATCAGGAGAAAGCTTTAAAGATAATATGGGCAAGATTGAAGAGCAGACAATGGAAGAGTTTGTTCACGATCATGCACATCATTAAAATATAGTGGCAGTTGAAAATTTGAAAATTTATCATGATGATCTGTATGATCTGAAATTGAATAAGGGATAACCAATCATCCATTCTCAAATTGTCAGGTTTTCAGATCGTCTAACTAAACAGATATGGCAAAAAAGAAATTCGTTGTAGGCTGCTTTGATGATGAAGCGGTTTTATTCCCTGCGGTGAAGAAAGTCCGTACAGCAGGTTATAAGATCAAAGACGTATACACGCCATTCCCCGTTCATGGCCTTGATCATGCATTGGGTATGCGCGAAACCAGTTTGCATACAGCCGGTTTTATTTATGGTATCACGGGTACTTCCACTGCATTGGGCAGTATCAGCTGGATACTGGCAAAAGACTGGCCACTGAACTTTGGTGGTAAGCCCCATTTTGCCTTGCCCGCATGGATACCTATTACGTTTGAGCTTACGGTATTATTTGCAGCGGTGGGGATGGTGCTTACTTTCTGTTATCTCTGCCAGATGGCGCCCTTTGTGAAAAAACACCATTTTCATGCGCGTGCAACCGACGACCTGTTTGTGATGGTAATTGAGTGTACCGATAAAACGAATGCCGAAGACCTGAAAGGTTTCCTCGCTTCGAGCGGTGCGGTTGAAACGGATATACAGGTGGCAGAAGACGGCTGGTGGCTGGGTCGCTATGACAGGGATGAAGTTCCATTTCAGAAAAATCAAACAGTAGCTGCTTAATCTTTTAGAATAGATATACGATGAAGAAATTATCCATCATAAGTGTTTTCTCTGCAACGGTGGCACTGATTGCCTGCAGCGATGTGAAACGCACACCCGGACATGTGTACATGCCCGATATGGCGTACAGCCGCGCGTATGAGAGCTATGCAGATCACAGCAATCTGGAAGAACAGGGTATCCATTATACCAATATGCCTGTTGCAGGAACCATTTACCGTGGCGAAGAAATGCCTTTCCCGGTTGCCAAAGACCAGGGAACAGATACGAGCCATTATTTCGCATCCAAGCAGGTAAAAAGCCCGATCGATTCAATGTCTGCCACCGATGCGGCTGAAGCGGAAAGGTTATACCTTATCAACTGCGGGATCTGTCATGGTGCCAAACTGAACGGTAACGGACCTCTCTACAAAGGAGGTGAGGGCCCATATCCCGCAAAACCGGCCACGCTGGTTGGTGATGCCAAATATGAAAACATGCCCGAAGGTCAGATGTTCTATTCTGTAACCTACGGGAAGAACCTGATGGGATCTTATGCTTCACAACTGAGCCGTAAGCAGCGCTGGATGGTGATCAGGTATATCAAGAACCAGCAACTGGCTGCCAAAGCAAAAACAGTGCCGGCAGCTGGTGCAGCAGCAACCAAATAAATCAAGCTGTGCAAACAGCCGAACAATACTAACAGATACAAAAAGAGAATAACGATGGCATCTATCAAGGAGCAATTTGAGATTCCCGGAAAAATGAAGACCTGGTCAATGGCCCTGATCGGCATTGGCGCCGTGGCACTGGCAATTGGCCTGTTCACCAAAGGCTTCAGCAGCGATGAGCATGAGCAGGTACATTTCTGGGGAACGCTCATGTACAATACGATCTTCTGGACCCTGGTTTGTAATGCCAGCATGTTCTTTATCTGTGTAACCACCCTGGCAATGGGGGGATGGCAGCAATCTTTCCGCCGCATCCCGGAAGCGATTTCCACGATGGTGCCCATATTTGGTACAATCACTTTCGCGGTACTGATTTATGTGGTGGCGAGTGATAAACACCATATTTATCACTGGCTCGATAAAGAAGCCGTGGCAAAAGATCCGATCCTGTCCGGTAAGAAAGGCTTCCTGAATCCTACTTTCTTTGTTATCTGGACCACATTGGCAATCGGCCTGTGGAGCTTACTGGGTTACCGCATGCGCCAGATCAGCCGCGAAGCCGATGAGGCGCCGATGGACCAGCAGAGCGGGGCAAGTTTTATCTGGAGAAATACTGTGCGTGCAGCTTTGTTTACAGTGTGGTTCGCTTTAACCGTAGGTTCTACCATTCCCTGGTTATGGATGATGAGTATCGATGCACACTGGTATTCCACCATGTACAGCTGGTACACTTTTGCAAGCTCATTTGTATCAGGTATGTCGTTGATCGCACTTTGGGTGATTTACCTGAAAAACAAAGGATACCTCGAACTCACCACCCAGGATCACCTGCACGATATCGGTAAATTCATGTTCGCATTCTCTATTTTCTGGACCTATCTCTGGTTCTCTCAGTATATGCTGATCTGGTATGCGAATATTCCGGAAGAAACCGTTTATTTCAAACACCGTGTACAGGGGCCATACAAAGGCATTTTCTTCCTGAACCTGATCATCAACTTTATTTGCCCGCTGCTGATCCTGATGAAGCGTTCCGCAAAACGGAATTATACACTGGTAACCTTTATGGCAGTACTGATCCTTTTTGGTCACTGGATCGATTTCTACCAGATGGTAATGGGCAGTTTGTCAAAAGATCACGTGACATTGGGATGGCTCGATTTCGGGATACTCAGCTTCTTTGTGGGAATGATGATCCTTTTTGTTGGACGTTCACTGGCCAGCAAGCCGCTGATCGTAAAACACCACCCGTTCCTGAAAGAAAGTATTATTCACCAGGTTTAATCCAAGTTGCAGAATATTTGTTAGATAAGATAATATTGATAGCATTATGACAATGTTTTTAACCATAGCGGTGATTGCGCTGATCTTCCTGGTGATCTTTCAGATCGCAAAGGCGAGCGAATATGTATCGGTACTGAAGGGCGAAGATGTTAGCCGCAGACAGAATAACAAGATCAATGGTTTCCTGATGGTGACATTCCTGATCGGGGGTCTCATCGGTGTTTGGTACTGTAACAAACTGTATTACGGCAAAACCTTATTGCCTTACGATTCTGCCAGTGTGGAAGGGGCCCGTGTGGACAGCATGTTGTGGATCACCCTTGCGGTAACTGGTATCGTATTCGTAATTACACAGGCCATCCTCTTTGGCTTTGCCTATAAATACCAGGAGCAGGAAAACCGGAAAGTGTTTTATTTCCCGCACAACAATAAGCTCGAGGTATTGTGGACAGCCGTTCCGGCCGTGGTACTGACCGTGCTTGTGATCTTCGGTTTGCGTAACTGGTTCCTTTTTACCGGCGAACCTCCCAAAGATGCAATGGTGGTGGAAGTAACCGGTAAACAATTCAACTGGATTTTTCGTTATCCTGGTAAAGACGGTTCATTCGGGAAAAAATATTTCAGGAATATCGATGATGCCAACAGCAATTCACTCGGTATCCTTTGGGATGATAAACTGTCGCACGATGATGTGGTTACCGATAAGATGGTGCTTGTAAAAGGCCGCCCGGTAAAACTGATCATCGGGTCCCGTGATGTGATCCATGATGTAGGTCTTTCCCATTTCCGTATGAAGATGGATGCGGTACCCGGTATCCCAACCACACTGTGGTTTACGCCGAAGTACACCACCAAAGAAATGAAAGAGATCACACACAATCCTGATTTCGTATATGAGATCAGTTGCGACCAGATGTGCGGTAACAGCCATTATTCAATGAAAGGAATTATTGAAGTGGTAGACCAGGAAGAATATGATGTTTGGATGGCCAAACAGAAACCGCAGTACCTCGTAGCATTCCCGGATAAAGATCCGTCAAATGCAAAAGCTGCTGCGGATACGGCAAAAGCTGCCGCCAAAACAGTGGCCAAATTGTAATAACACTACCCGGTATAACCGGTTTGTTGAATAGAAATTTTTAAAGAAGACACGTATGAGTAACGAAGCCGTTTTGCACGCACATTCAGGTGTGGCAACGCATGAGGTACATGGTGATCACCATCATGAACACCACCATCATGAAACATTCATCACAAAGTATGTATTCAGCCAGGATCATAAAATGATCGCAAAACAATTCCTGATCACCGGGATGGTTTGGGCAGTGATCGGTGGTTTGATGAGTGTGCTGTTCCGTTTGCAGTTGGGATATCCTGAATCCACTTTCCCCTGGCTGGAAGACCTGCTGGGTAAATGGGCGAAAGGCGGCCGTATTACTCCTGAAGCCTATTATGCATTGGTAACCACACACGGTACCGTACTCGTATTCTTCGTGTTAACCGCCGGCCTTAGCGGAACATTTGCCAACTTCCTTATTCCGTTGCAGGTAGGTGCGCGCGATATGGCTTCGCCCTTCCTGAATATGTTGAGCTACTGGTTTTTCTTCCTTGCCAGTGTGGTGATGCTGTCTTCTATTTTTGTTGAAACCGGACCCTTCAGCGGTGGCTGGACGGCTTATCCTCCATTGAGTGCCCTGGGTGCAGCATCTCCCGGTTCTAAAACCGGTATGGATCTATGGATCATTTCAATGGCATTGTTCGTGGTTTCTTCCCTGCTCGGAGGTTTGAATTATATCGCCACGATCCTGAATATGCGTACGAAAGGTATGAGCATGACGCGTATGCCGCTCACTATCTGGGCACTGTTCTTTACCGCAGTACTGGGCGTACTTTCTTTCCCGGTATTGTTCTCAGGTTTTATCCTGTTGATCTTCGACCGCAACTTCGGAACCAGTTTTTACCTGTCGGATATATTCATTGCAGGCCAGGGCGCTCTGCCGAATGAGGGCGGTAGTGCCATCCTGTACCAGCACCTGTTCTGGTTCCTGGGTCACCCAGAAGTATATATCATCCTGTTACCGGCCATGGGTATGGTATCAGAGATCCTTTCTGTGAATTCACGCAAACCGATATTCGGTTATATGGCGATGGTGGGCTCTTTGTTCGCTATTGCGATTCTGGCCTTCCTGGTATGGGCGCACCATATGTTTGTAACAGGATTGAATCCATTCCTCGGATCCATCTTCGTATTGCTGACATTACTGATCGCTGTTCCATCGGCTATTAAAGTGTTTAACTGGTTAACTACTTTGTGGAGAGGGAATATCCGCTTCACACCCGGTATGATGTTCGCGATCGGTTTTGTGAGCCTCTTTATTTCCGGCGGACTTACCGGTATCTGGCTGGGTAACTCTGCACTCGATATTCACCTGCATGATACCTATTTCGTGATCGCTCACTTCCATATCGTAATGGGTGTGGCTTCCATGTTCGGCATGTTCGCAGGGATTTACCATTGGTTCCCTAAAATGTATGGCCGTTATCTCAATAATACATTAGGCTATGTGCATTTCTGGGTTACCATGATCGGTGCTTACCTGATCTTCTGGCCCATGCACTATGAAGGCTTGGCCGGTATGCCGCGTCGTTATTACGATTACAGCAGCTGGGAAAGCTTCAAACAGTTTATCGAACTGAACCGTTTTATCAGCACGGTTGCAATGATCGTATTTGCCGTACAACTGTTGTTCCTGTTTAATTTCTTCTACTCCATATTTAAAGGAAGAAAAGTAAAAACACAGAACCCATGGGGTTCAAACACCCTCGAATGGACTACCCCGATCCGCCCCGGCCATGGAAACTGGCCCGGCGAAATACCGGAAGTACACCGTTGGGCGTATGACTACGGTAAAGATGGTAAGGAATTTATTCCGCAAACCACACCGGTGGGGGCAGACGAGAGTCATCACTAATTACCAACCGGGTGTGGTAATAACTGCAACCGGCCAAGATATCCAATGCTCCCGTCAAACGGGAGCATTGTTGTTAACTGAGAGAGGATTCAAGGGTGTAAAGAAAGGAAATGCTGTTGCTGGGTTACATCCACCTCATTTGAAAAAAATACATGGCAGAAACAAACCGGGGCTCAACCTCTTTTTCGCTGGCTTCGAAAGTGAAAGATTACTTTCAGCTTATCAAGTTCACGCTGAGTTTCACGGTGGTATTCTCCTGTGTGATCTGCTACCTGCTCGCACCCAATGTGGTGGATTACGACTGGTGGACGATCTTCTTGCTCTTTGTAGCCGGCATGCTGGTAACAGGCAGTGCCAATGCAATTAACCAGGCAGTGGAAAAAGATACAGATGCGGTGATGAAAAGAACAGCATCGCGCCCTGTTGCCGGTGGAAGGATGAGCCAGGAAGAAGCCTACATTTTCGCCGCCATAACCGGCTTAACCGGGGTGGTGATGATGGGATGGTTCTTTCGCAGTGCAGAAAACGGTTTTAACTGGAATGCGGCGTTGCTGTCGGCCTTCAGTCTTTTTTTGTATGCGTTTATCTATACGCCGCTGAAAAAGATCAATTCCATTGCCGTACTCGTTGGCGCTTTCCCCGGTGCATTGCCCTGTTTGATCGGCTGGGTGGCGGCAACCAACCTGCTGAACCCGATGGGAGAAGTGATGGCGAATGGGAAAACATTTTCGAATGCAGGTGGCTGGGTACTTTTCGCGATACAGTTTCTGTGGCAATTCCCGCATTTCTGGGCAATTGCCTGGGTGGCGCATGGCGATTACAGTAAAGCAGGATTTAAATTGTTACCAGCCGACAAAGGCCCGACAAGATTTACAGCGATACAAGGCATCATGTATTCTGTATTGATGATCCCGGTTGGGATACTGCCTTATTATTTCGGTATGACGGGACAGGTAAGTATGTGGATATTGATCCTGTGTAACCTGTTTATGGTATTTCAGAGTGTGCGCCTGTACAAAGAGATGAATGCAAAAGCGGCAAGAAGGGTTATGTTCAGCAGTTATATCTACCTGCCGATCGTATTACTTTCATTGCTGGCAGATAAGATAAGGTGAGAAGTGAGTGGTGAGTGGTGAGTGGTGAGTGGTGAGTGGTGAGTGGTGAGTGGTGAGTGAATGCGTAGGGTATTAAAATTATTAATTCTTAATTATTAATTGTTAATTAATAAAGTGATGATGACAACAGTGCAGACCAAGCAACCCCAGCGGATCCATCCGCATAAATTCACCCTGTGGGTGGCAATGGGCAGTATCGTGATGATGTTCGCGGCGCTTACGAGTGCCTATATTGTAAAGAAGAACCAGAGCAACTGGCTCGAGTTTGATATTCCGCAGGTATTCTGGTATTCAACAGCAGTGATATTGCTGAGTAGCGTAACGGTTCATCTTGCTGCAAAAGCGTTTAAAGCGCGAGAAATGGGACGCTACCGTACATTGATCACGGTTACTGCGGTTCTCGGTGTATTGTTCATCAGCCTGCAGTGGCTGGGTTTTCAAAGCCTTGAATCGCGCAATATTGCATTAACGGGAGCAAGAAGCAATTCCGCTGCCTCATTCCTGTTTGTGATCACCGGTTTGCACATGCTGCATGTTTTGGGCGGAGTCATCGCATTACTGGTAATTTTTATTCGTGCGTATTCGGTAAAAATGAAAAATTACAGCAGCCTTTCCATCGACCTTGCGGCAACGTACTGGCACTTTGTGGATGTGCTCTGGATCTATCTTTTTATCTTTTATAACTGGATCGGTTAGTGTAAGAAAAAGTTGGGTTTTATTCGCCTTTTTTGAACAGTAGCCAATATTTTTGTAACGAAATTTTAGAAAAGAAACATGTCTACAGCAACAGCAACACCCGGTAAACTGTGGGGCGGCGGAAAAAGCCCGTTCAATGTGGAATACGGCAAATTGATGATGTGGTATTTCCTGATGAGTGATGCCTTCACATTCGGCGCTTTCTTGATCTCTTACGGTACCGTTCGCTTTTCAACCAACGGATGGCCCGACCCCAATGAAGTTTTCAGAAGCTATCCCTTCGCACCCGAAGGAGCGCATGCACCGCTGGTGTTTGTGAGTATCATGACATTCATCCTTATCATCAGTTCGGTTACGATGGTACTGGCTGTACACGCCGGCCATAATATGGATAAAAAGAAAGTGGTGGTTAACCTGATCCTTACCATTCTTGGTGGTCTCGCTTTCCTCGGCTGCCAGGCATGGGAGTGGAACCATTTGCATAGTGAAGGTGCATGGTGGGGCCATAACCCTTTCCTTAACCACGATGGTACGGCTGCTTCAACCAATTTCACCAATTTCTTTTTTACCATCACGGGTTTCCACGGTTTCCACGTATTCTCAGGGGTGATCATCAATATCATTATGCTGATTATGACACTGCGGGATGTGTTTGAAAAACGCGGCCATTACCTGATGATCGAAAAAGCTGGGTTGTACTGGCACTTTGTAGACCTGGTTTGGGTATTCGTATTCACCTGTTTCTACCTGATCTAAACAAAATCCTAAACGCATAACAAGTAAGATAGTATATGGAACATACAGTAGCACATGAAGAACACAGCGGTGGCGGGGTAAAAGAGATCGTAAGGGTAACCGTGATCCTCAGTATCCTCACAGCGGTGGAACTGGCACTCGGTTTCTGGATGATGGGTATGCCGCTCGACAGCGGTTTACGACTGGCTGTAAAAGGAGCGATCATTATCCTGATGATGGCAAAAGCTTTTTACATCGTGGCCTACTTCATGCACCTGAAACATGAACTGAAGAACATGATCATGACGATCGTGGTTCCCCTGGCCCTTTTTATCTGGTTCATTATCGCGTTCCTGTATGATGGAAATTCTTTCCGCCACCTCCGGAATACTTATGACCCTCATTTTAAAGAACAGAGCACGATTAAGGTAGAAAAGAAAGAAGAAGCCAAACACGAAGAATCAAAAGAGGAGAAGAAAGAGGAAGCGAAACCTGAGGAAAGAAAAACGGTGGAATAAGCTGGAAGGTTGCGCTTTTTATCAGATACTGAAAACCATCGTTAGGTATAGCGATGGTTTTTTTATATAAAATCGTATGACAAAAAAAGCATTGTTAGGGCTCGCGGTAGCGTTACTGATTCCCTTGGTGAGTTATTTTATACTCCAGTACTTCAGCAACAAAGCCGTGGATATGCCGCGGCATTACCTGCTCGATACCGTTATCACCCGCGTGGAAAAAGGAAAAGAGATCAGCGACAGTATCTGGCATAAAACAGCCAATATCCGTTTGCGCAACCAGCTTGGCGATTCGGTGGGCTTGTACGATATCAAAGGAAAGATTATCGTAGCCGATCTTTTCTTCACCCGCTGCGGAAGTATCTGCCCTAAACTCACGGCCAATATGTCGCGGTTGCAGCAATCCTTTATCAAAGGAGGTGATACCCGGAAGAAAATCGATACATCGATTGTTCAGTTTCTTTCTTTTTCCATTGACCCCGACCGTGATAGTGTACCGGTATTAAAGGAATATGCCGACAGGCATGGGGTGAACCATGATAACTGGTGGATGCTTACCGGTAACCGGGATTCTATTTACAAATTTGTATTTGAAGAACTGCGGATCGACAAGTTCAGCGAAGAACCCATCAGCCCGGATTTTGTACATACCAGCCGCTATGTATTGCTCGATAAAGAATACCGTGTCCGCGGATGGTACAATGGATTGGATACCGTAGCGCTTTCCAAACTCGCGAAAGACATTGGCCTGCTGATGCTCGAAAAAGACAGGACAAAAAAGAGCGCTGTGTTTACTGAGATCGCGGGATTAAGCTGGTTATGGCTCATTGCGGTAGTGGCAATTGTTTTCTTTCTTTTATTTCTCCGTGCAAAAAATAAGCCTGCTGCCTGAACTATTCGGGTGAGGCCGGTGTAATTATTTATTATTTCAAATAAGTTATCAGAACCGCATGTTAGAGGCAGCTATTCAAAAAAACGACAAAAAAGCCTATTGGCTGATCGGTGTATTTTCAGTGGTGGTATTCACAGCCGTAGTGCTGTTAGGCCGATATAAACTTACTATCGATCCTGGTTTTAATGTGCACCTGTTTGCAACGCTAAACGCTTTGATCAATTCTGCCATCGCGGTCATACTTGTGTGGGCCCTCATTGCTGTGAAAAACAAAAGTTATCGGCTGCATAAAACATTAATGATGACAGCGCTTGTGCTTTCTGTTATTTTCCTGGTTTCGTATATCGCGCATCACCTGCTGGCAGGCGAAGCAAAGTTTGGCGACAGTAACCACGATGGTATATTAAGTGATGATGAAAAAACAGCTGTCGGGTCCCTTCGTATGGTTTATTATTTCATACTGGGCACGCACATTTTACTCGCTGCTTTGATACTGCCGTTTATTTTATTTACGGCTTATCGTGCGCTGACCGCGGAATTTCCACTCCACAAAAAGCTCGCGAAGATCACTTGGCCCCTGTGGTTTTATGTAGCGGTTACCGGCCCTGTTGTGTATTTGCTCATTAGCCCTTATTACCGATAGAGAGGTTAAAAATGTTAAAAGGGTTAAAATGGCTGCTGCATCCGGCTAAACTTCTTACCCCTTTTAACTTTATTTACCTCTTTAACAACATCACCAGCCCAATTCCTTTCCCGGATCCCAGAATTTTTTTTCAAAATCCACAACAGTATCGTTTTCTACTTTTATTTTTTCTTTTTTAAGGAGTTCTTCCATTGCTGTTGGTGTGGCGAAATGCATTTTGCCCGATAACATTCCATTCCTGTTAACAACGCGGTGTGCGGGTACTTTGGGCTTTACCAGCCCGGCACCGTTCATGGCCCAGCCCACCATTCTTGCACTCATTTTGGTTCCGAGATAGGCTGCAATGGCTCCATAAGTAGTTACCCTTCCTTTTGGGATCAAACGTGCCACTTCATATACCTGCTCAAAAAAGCCAGCGTCTTTTTTTCCGCTGGGCATAACAGAAGGTATTTTGCCGGCTGGGTTTGTTTTGCTTTTTTGGCTGGGCATTTTTTGCTAAAGATAAACTTTCTAAAACTCAGGCTTTGGGGAAGAAGGGTTGTTACTGCTTTTGGTTTTCAGCAGTTCGGTCCGCCTCGGTTCGGGAACCGATTCATAATTATAAGGGCAATGCCTGCAGCCATGTCCGCAGCAATATCCTTTATTCCGGTGATAGGTTTCAGTGAACACAATATACCCGTGTTCATCCTGATAAAAATCAATGCCTTCAATCAATGCCTCTTTCACGGAATAACTGTTTTAGCTGTTCATCTTTATCAACAGGTAAATCTTGGTTTGGTTGAAACCGGAGATAATGGATCCTGTTGCTTTGCGCGATATCAAGCCCTTCGTAATGTGTTTTGATCTGAAGTTCGGTACTGACAGATTCCCGGGCATATACATTCTCGGAACTATCGAGCAGCGATAACCCGTAAAGATCAATTACAGCCAGGGTAAAATGGTAAAGATCGGGGCTGTCGGTTTTCAGGTGTATCACCCCGCCTGGCTGCAGCATTTTCTGATACAGACGCAGAAACCTTGGATGCGTCAGTCTTTTTTTGGCCCTTGATCCCCTTAGTTGCGGATCAGGAAAAGTGATCCAGATTTCGGATACCTCAGCCGGTGCAAAATAATCAGTAACCTTATCAATATGCGACCTGATAAAAGCCACATTGCCCAGCCTCTCATCAAGCGCTGTTTTCGCACCGCGCCAGATCCGGTTCCCTTTGATATCGATACCGATAAAATTTCTTTCAGGGTATAACCTGCCCAAACCCACTGCATATTCCCCTTTACCGCAGGCCAGTTCGAGTGTAATCGGGTTTTCATTCTTAAAAAAATCCTTCCATTTACCCGGCATATCCTGCGGGTATTCAAGCACGTTCGAAAAATGCCGGATGGCTTCAAAACGGATGAGTTTTTTCTGTCCCATGGGCTGCAAATGTAAGTCAATCAGCACCCGCAGGCAAGCCATTGCGGTAGTGAAGCTGCGGTTAAAATATACCGGCGGCAGGGTTTACTGATAAATCTCATATGCCATAACCCGAAAGATGGTAAATTTGTGTTGTGAAAAAGATCCTCTTACTTCTTGTGATTCTGGCATATACCAGCGCCACTTTTGGTGTGGGGATCCGCTCTTTTTATTGCTGTAACAAGCTCCGTTCCACCTCAATTTCATTTTCTGCTACCGCAAAAAAACATTGCGGGATGAAGATGAAAAAAGATGCTTGCTGCAAAACCAGTTTTAAATATTACAAGGTAAAAGACTCGCATCTTGCCTCCGGAAAACTGGCTTCGCCGGATAAACCGGTTACCGACCTTTCTTTTTTCAGCAGTTCATTACCGGTTGTGAAACCCTTTGTTCAGCCGGTTGTGTTTTCTTCCCTCAGCAATGCGCCACCCGATCGGCGGGGGCTGCCATTGTATATCCTGGACTGCGTTTACCGGATCTGATACTTCTTCTTCTTTTTAAACCACGCACACCAAAGCGGTGCATACGCTGTATGCCTTTTCTGCAATCAATGCAGTGATCTTGGTCATCATTTTCATCCTTATAAAATCAATCAACATGAAAAAGTTTTTTTTTCTGACGATCATTCTGTTATCGGGTTTGTCGCTTGCCGCACAAACAGAAAAACCTGTAACTGACACAACACAAAAAACACTGTTTATCTGCCCCATGCACCCGGAGATCACAGGCACAGCGAAAGACAAATGCAGTAAATGCGGTATGTCGTTGGTGGAAGCTAAAAAATATGTTTGCCCGATGCACCCCGAGGTTACGGCAATGAAAAAAGGGAAATGTTCCAAATGCGGCATGGACCTGGTAGAGCAGAAACCTGCGAAAAACAAAAAAGGCTGATTGTATGGTTCCGGTCGCGGATAAAGCGGCCGGAAACATTTCACAAAAATTTTATAAGATGAAAAAGATAATATTTCTATACCTGCTTACAGGCATAACGCTGATTGCTTCGCTGAAAGCACAAAGCAATACAGGTAATACAACAACGGAATTCAAGGTATTCGGTGCCTGTGAAATGTGTAAGGCACGTATTGAAGATGCCCTTAAAATAAAGGGGGTAAAAAAAGCCGAATGGGATGTTGATACAAAGCAACTGAAGATCGAATACAACCCTTTACAGGTTACACTCGAAAAAATCCAGAACAGGATACTGGCTGCAGGCCATGATCTTGAAAATAAAAAAGCAAAAGACATTATTTATAAACAACTACCCGAATGCTGCCATTACCGCGAAATGAATGCGATGATGCAGGATATTCAAAAAGAAAGCCCTATAAAAAATATCACAGGCACTTCATTACCTTCTCTTGGAACTGTTATTCCCAATACAGTGGTGAAAGGCCTTGTTGCCGAGGAAGATACAAGAGGAAAATTCAACCCGCTTCCCAATGCAAGTGTTTACTGGCTGGGTACACAGAAAGGTGTTGTTACGGATAGTTCCGGTATTTTTTCCATTCAGCATGATGGCGTGCATAGCCGGCTGGTGATTGGTTATACAGGGTATGTTTCGGATACGGTCACCGTTACTGATCTTAAAGAGCTTAAGATCGTACTTGCCTCGAATAAACATTTGAAAGAAGTAACGGTAACGGGCAGGCAAAGGGCAAGTTATATTTCCACCATCAGCCCGATACGCACGGAAGTAATGACGGGGAAAGAATTATTAAAAGCCGCCTGCTGTAATCTCAGTGAAAGTTTTGAAACCAACCCATCGGTGGATGTATCGTATAATGATGCAGTAACCGGATCGAAGCAGATACAATTGTTGGGTCTGAATGGAAATTACACACAGCTTACCGTTGAAAACCTTCCCGGCCCACGCGGAATTGCCACGCCACTGGGACTGAATTCAATCGCGGGACCCTGGATCGAATCGATCCAGCTTACAAAAGGAGTTGGATCCGTAGCAAACGGTTTTGAAAGTATTGCAGGGCAGATCAATGTGGAGTTGAAAAAACCGGAGGCTTCTGAAAAACTGCTCGCAAATATTTACCAGAACGATTTTGGAAAAACTGATCTCAACTTAAATCTCTCACAGAAGATCGGGAAAAAATGGTGGTCAGGTTTGTTACTGCATGATGATTTTCTCTACAATAAAAACCTGGATGAAAACAAAGATGGTTTTAGGGACCTTCCTACCGGTAATCTTTTCAGTGCTGAGAACAGGTATAAATATGCCGATGAAAAAGGGCTGCTTGCGCAGTTTGGTATCAAAATACTGGCAGATGATAAAACGGGGGGTGAAACGGCTTTTGATCCCTCAAAAGATAAACTGGGAAACCAGCACTACGGGCTTGGTATCAGAACGGAACGATATGAAGGGTTTGCCAAGATCGGGTATGTATTTCCGCAGAAAAAATATAAAAGTATCGGTCTGCAGCTTTCAGCAGTGAGCCACAGGCAAAATTCTTTTTTCGGGCAAACTGTTTATGATGCGAAGCAGGGTGGATTTTATGCCAACCTGATCTACCAGTCGATCATCAGCACCACCGAACACAAATTCAGGACAGGGATCAGTTTCCAGTACGACTCATACAACGAACAATTCAACATCACAAACTTCCGCCGCAAGGAATCTGTTCCCGGAGCATTCTTTGAATATACGTTCACACCTTCTGAAAATTTCAGCGCCGTTACCGGTATACGCGTTGATCATAACAGCCTTTTTGGCGTATTCGTTACACCCCGCCTGAACCTGCGCTATGAACCTGTTAAAGGAACCGTATTCCGGTTTAGTGCAGGCAGGGGGCAGCGCACGGCCAATATTTTCGCGGAGAATACAAGTGTATTTGTAAGTGCGCGAAATGTAAATATCCTTTCATCCGGTACGGGCGGGGCTTATGGTTTGCAGCCCGAAGTTGCCTGGAATAAAGGGATAAGCCTCGACCAGAAATTTTCTGCATTCGGGAGAGATGCGATGTTCAGCCTTGATTTTTTCAGGAATGATTTTACCAGCCAGGTAGTGGTGGACATGGAAACACCGGGTGCTGTAAAGTTTTATAACCTTGCAGGGCGATCATTTTCAAACAGTTTCCAGGCAGAGATGAGCAGTATGCCTTTTCCAAGATTTGAAATGAAATGGGCATACAGGTTTTTTGATGTAAAAACCACATACAGCGGGCAACTGGTAAGCCGGCCTTATGTGTCGCCGCACAGGGCCTTTCTCAGCATGGATTATACTACAGTGGATAACTGGAAATTTGATTTCACCCTAACCTATAACGGCCCCAAGCGGGTTCCGTCCACTGCAACCAATCCGCCTCCTTACCGGCAGGAAAACAATTCACCCTCATTTTTTCTTGTTAATGCACAGGTGAGCAAAACGATTGGTAAGCATGTACCGGTGGATCTTTATATCGGGGTAGAAAACCTTGGTAATTTTTTCCAGCCGGTATCTATCGTGGCGGCTAACCAGCCCTTCAGCCCCTATTTTGATGCATCGATGGTTTGGGGCCCGGTTACAGGCAGGATGCTGTATGCAGGGTGGCGGATGAAAATAAAATAAAATAAAATAAATAAGATCGTATGTGGCCCGACAGAGATAGTCATGGTTACATACGATCTTATAATTAAGCCTTTCAGAACTGCTACCGTTCCAGCTTAAATCCCGGATCTGTGGCAGGTCTTTTGGTTGCATTGGCAACCTTCCAGCCGGTACGGTACATCCACTCTGCCATTTTCTTCAATTTGGCATAATCGATATTGGCTGCATTATCCAGTGGTGTATGATAATCCGGATGCAATAAAGTTGAATACATTAAAGATGGGATCCCAAGCCGTGCATAGGGAAGATGGTCGCTCCTGAAATACCAGCCTTCGGGATGTGTAGGTTTGTCCCATAAAGTATCGAGCTTGAATTTTGGCCCATCGGTATTCGCATCTAATGCCATTTTTACCAGTTCCGATGAATTTCTATGTGGTGATTGTACACCCAGCAAAGCTGCACTGTCCGGGTGATTTCTCCCGATCATATCTCCATTTAAAACGGCAACAATGGAATTGGCAGGTACTGTTGGGTGAGCCGAATACCATCTCGATCCTAACAACCCCCGTTCTTCTGCACCATGTATCACCACGAGCATGGAACGTTTAGCAGGCTTTAATTTGAATGCCCTTGCCGATGCCATGATGGCAACATCCACACTGGCATTGTCATCGGCGCCATAATAAATACTGTCGCCATTGATGGGGTTCCGTATTCCATGCGCATCCTGGTGACCGCTGTATAAAACGTATTCCTTTGAAAGATCCTGGTCGGTTCCTTCAATTTTTCCAATAATATTCACCGAAGGATATGCAAAATGCTCGATCACGATATTTGCTTTCAGAACAGCATTACTGCTGATGGTGTTTTTCATATCAGCATGCAGCCATAAAACAGGCACGGTGGTATTTACCCAAACATTGGGTCCGCCTTCGATATCATAATTTCCTCTTTTAAAATTTTCTGCCGCATCGGCCCATCCTTTTTCTGCAGTGGCATCCGCAATAAAGATCACCGCAATTGCGCCACGGTTCACCAATGCATTGCCGTATTTTGTCATGATATTCCGGGTATAGCGCCAGGTAGGTAAGGAAACATTCATATTGATCCCATCCGGTGCAGCTTCCAATGCAACAATTTTTCCTTTTACATCAATTGATGTATTCATGCTGAGTGCATTGCCGAGATAAACAACCGGGCCCTCAATATTGGTATTGGCCATTTGTGAAATAGCGGCTTCTTTCCATAGCTCAAGCTTTTTGCCATTCACAGCGATCAATGATTGATCGGCAATTCGGTTTCGCCACAGATTGAAAAACTGGAAAAAAGTGCCATTGTCGCCGGCGGGTTTTAAACCAATTTCCCGGAACCGGTCGGCCAGCCACATTGAGGCATTGAGTTCATCGAGGGTGCCGGCAGACCTGCCCCGGAACTTTGCATCGGCAAGTTCATACAGGTCTTTTTTCAGGTCGCCCTGCCGTATGGCATTCAAAGCAGGTGGAGCGGATGTTTGCGCTGTTACACTTATCATCCCGATAAGGGATAGCAAAAGAAAAAATGGTTTCATAAACAGTAATTATTATTTCAAGTTACGGCTTAGCTGGAAAACAACCTGAGCGCTCCGGAGCTTTCATTTTTTCAGAGTATATTTAAGTATCACACCAAACTACTTCTTATGAAAAAGTTCCTGCTTTTCCTGCTGCTGGTATTTCCTTTTGTAACCATGGCACAGCCTTTAACATCAAAAGCCATCGACAGCCTTGTTGAAAAAACCCTGAAAGCCTTTGATGTCCCGGGTATTTCAGTAGGAGTGATCAAAGACGGGAAACTTGTTCATGCAAAAGGGTATGGTGTACGTTCGATGAACAGCCAATTACCGATGGATGAAAATACCCTCTTCGGCATTGCATCAAACAGTAAAGCATTTACGGCTGCCTCACTGGGCTTACTGGTAGATGAAGGAAAGATCCGCTGGGACGATAAAGTACGCGATTATATACCCGAGTTCAAATTGTACAATCCTTATGTTACGGAAGAATTTACGATACGCGACCTGCTTACGCACCGCAGTGGTCTTGGGCTGGGTGCCGGTGACCTGATGTTTTTCCCTGATTCGAGTGATTTTACATTAAAAGATGTCATCTATAATCTTCGTTTCCTGAAACAGGTATCCGGCTTCCGCACCAAATACGATTATGATAACAACCTCTATATCATCGCGGGCGAAGTGGTGGCAAGGGTTACCAGGAAAAGCTGGGATGATTTTGTAACCGAAAGGATATTGCAACCATTGGGTATGAACAAAACCGCTACCTCATTCGACAGGCTGAAAGATAAAAGCGATGTGATCGATGGTCATGCGCCGGTGAATGGGAAAGTGCAGGTGATTGCGAGAAGTACCATTGCGGTTGGTCATTCAGCCGGCGGGCTCAATTCCAATATAACGGATCTCTCTAAATGGGTAATGCTGCTGTTAAACGGGGGTATGCTCACGGATGGTTCCGGTAAAAGATTATTTTCCGAAAGGGTGGCCCGAGAACTATGGACACCGCAAACCATTATCCCGGTTGGCAGCCCCGGGCCATACAACACACATTTCTCTGCCTATGGATTGGGTTTTTTCCTGAGTGATGTAATGGGTTACAAACAGGCAACACATACAGGTGGGCTGGAAGGAATGGTAACACAGATCACGATGATACCTGAAATAAACCTCGGTATTATTGTACTTACCAACCAGCAGGAAGGCGGCGCTTTTTCGGCGATCACCAACCAGATAAAAGACGGATACCTTGGTAAAAAAGGGATGGACTGGCTTACGCTGTTTTCGAATAACCGTAAACAATCTTTATCGGCTGCTACGAAACTTACCGATTCTATCTGGCATGAGATCGATGTAGTGCAAAAAAGCGGGAAAGCATTGGCGGATATCAACCTTTTCACGGGCACTTACCGCGATCCGTGGCTGGGTGACGTGATGATCTCTGTTAAAAACGGGAAACCCTGGTTCGATTCAAAAAGATCTCCAAAACTTACCGGTGAATTGTTCCCGTATAAAGGAAATACGTTTGTGGTAAAATGGCGCGACCGAAGTATGGATGCCGATGCGTTTGTAAATTTTTCGCTTGATGAACAAGGCAAGGCATCTGGTATTACAATGCGTGCCATTTCACCATTAACCGATTTCAGTTACGATTTTCATGACCTCGATTTTAAACGGGTAAAATAAAGTATTGAGTCTTCTTTGTTACTGGAATTATTGAAAAATATAATAAATCCATTTTTATCCATCTTATGCGGAAGTAAGTATAACGCTGACGGTAATGAAATGCATAATTGGAACAAGAATGTTTTAATCAGGATACTAGTATCAGATTACTTAAAAATATAAACCTGAGAAGGATTTTCTATATTTGAAAGATGCCGAATCCACCGAATTATGCTGTTGTTATTCCAATGGCGAACGAAGAAACAGATTTCTATCCCTTTATAAAAATTTTGACTTCTGTAATTTCAGCTAACCCATCCGGAACAGTCTATTTTGTGATAGATCAGGTATCAACCGATAAAACTCTTGAATTGTGCCGGGAATTATCTTCGGCCAATCCCTCTTTTAAAACAATATGGGCTCCCGAAAATAAAAATGTAGTAGATGCTTATATATGTGGTTACCGGGAAGCACTGCAAAATAATCATGATTTTATTATTGAGATGGATGCAGGACTTTCGCATGATCCTGAAGCTATCCCATTATTTCTATATGCGCTTTGCCAAGGAGTTGACTGTGCTTTCGGCAGTCGTTTTATTGAAGGGGGATCAATTGCTGATTCTAATTGGAGACGTTATTTTCTGTCCAAATTCGGTACACTGCTTTCAAATCTGTTATTGGGAACAAAATTACACGATATGACATCTGGTTTTCAGGGCTTCTCTGCTGATGTCGTAAGACAGTTTGTAAATTACCCTCTTTTATCAAAGGCTCATTTTTATCAAACTGAACTCAGGTATCTGCTCAGGAAGAAAACCTTTTGTGAATTACCAATACACTACAAAGCGCCATCACCAAGGGTTTCAAAAAAAGCTATAGTCAATTCTTTCGATGTACTTTTTCATTATTTTTTTCTCAGAATGAAATTAAAACCTGCCATTATCTCTTAAGTAATCAGTGATATACTATGTTGAATAGCAAACAGAGAGAAAATGTTATCATTGTTGGAGCTGGTATTTCAGGATTAAGTGCAGCTCGGCTATTACAGGAGCATTACTCGGTTACTTTACTTGAAAAAGCAAAAGAGCCTGGCGGCTTGATCAAATGTCGTGAAGTAGATGGCAATCTTTTTCATTTGGTAGGGGGACATGTATTTAACAGTAAAAACCAACAGGTACTTGAATGGTTTTGGCAATTTTTTGACAAAGAGAGGGAGTTTAGAAAAGCAATCAGAAATGCACAGATTTGGCTGGATAAAGCTTATGTGGGCTACCCGATTGAGAATTACCTTTATCAACTACCGGACCATCTTGTAAAACTGATTATAACAGAACTTTTAGAGCTTCAAAAGATAAGTACTCCTGATCAAAAAGCTCGTGATTTTGATGATTTTCTCAGGAAGAGCTTCGGACAAACTCTTTATAAACTTTACTTTGGCCCTTATAATCGGAAGATATGGAACAGAGATTTATGCGGGATTCCGCTGGAGTGGCTTGCCGAAAAACTTCCTATGCCGGATATAAAACAGATTCTGCTCAGTAATATATATCGACAACCGGAAAATCAAATGGTACATGCCAACTTCTTCTATCCGGCTAAAGGAGGGTCGCAGTTTATTATTAACAGGCTTGCCGAAGGATTGAATATTAAAACTGATACGGAAATAAAAACGATAGCAACCGGAACTGATAATATTATACTAAATGACGGTGCTTTTACTGCAAATATATTGGTGTATTGTGGCGATATCAGGAAACTGGGGACAATACTAATACACAAAGACGAGGAACTGTCTGTTTTATTATCTTCAGTTTCACATCTGCAGACCAATGGAACCACTACTGCTTTGTGTTATACCGATGAAACAGAGATATCGTGGCTTTATCTTCCGGAAGATAAGTATAAAGCGCACAGGATTATTTATACAGGAAATTTCAGCCCCGAAAATAACAGAACCGGCAAAAGAAAAACCTGTGTTGTAGAATTCTCAGGGCTGCATGAAAAGGAGGTTGTATTAAAGGAGTTAAAATATTTACCAGGAAACCTTGAATTTATTTCGCTTAACCAGGAGCCAGATTCATACCTTATTCACGAGCCAGGCACATTAGATATAATGCAAAAGCTTCAAAAAAAACTGGCAATATATAATATCCATCTGTTAGGAAGGTTTGCGGAATGGCGTTATTACAATATGGATAAATGCATCGAATCTGCAATGCACCTTACTAATAAAATTGTAAATGGATAATTTAATAAATAAAGAATCTGTTTATTCTTCCAAACGATTGCTTTGGGCAGAGTACACCTCATGGCTAATTGTTATTTCTATATTCACATATGTGTCATACACCAGTTTTGGATATGATGATGAATATTTTAACATTCGCGTAGTCACAGAGAATAACCTGCGGGGAGTGATCCATGTTATTCAGACCAGTGATCTGCACCCCCCTTTTTCTTACATTATTAATTACGTTATTTTTAAAATAACTGGTAACTGGTCTTTAGTGCGCCTGAGTGCTGTTTTTCTTTTCTTGGGCTCCGTTTTTTACGCAAGCAAAAAAATTGCTAATTCCGCTGAAAGGATTTTCTTCGTTTTTTTATTGGGGCTAAGCCCAAATCTTTTACTATGGGTTACAGGTTTACGGTGGTATGCTTATATGGTGCCTTTATTGATACTATGGTCCATATTACCAAAAACAGATAAATGGTATTACTGGCCCAAATTCTTCCTGTTCCTGGTCCTTGTTTGTTTTTTAGGGTACGCAGGCTTTTTTCTGGCTATACCTTATTTTCTTTATTACTGGATAAATAATACACAACCGTTACGTAAAAAAATTAAACAGATTTTTATTGCAGGAACTGTATTCCTTATTTTATATAGTTACCAATTGTATATTTTTCTTACAGTTCACAGTAAAATAAATATAGGTGATGAGAGAAACAGACAGGTTTTTGAGTTTAAGGCAGTGCTCAGCTCAGTACTCGGATCGTTGGCCAGTAACCAAGGCATATTTCCTTTATCAGCAGCAGGTATTTGTTCGATTATTGGTTCTGCCATTATTTATACTTGGTTTTTAATTGCAAATAGAAAAATCAGGGAGAAACAATGGATTATTTTTACAGGAGGGCTGGTGCTTTTTTTTATTACCGGCATTGCGGGAAAAGTAAGGAACCTCATACTGCTGGAGCCTTCACGTAGTAAATTATTTTCTTATGGGCTTGCGAATGGACGCAAATGGGTAATTGTAGGTTTTTTTTTAATCGCGGCAGGAAACATCATTGGTATCTATCATATAATCGTCCACAGGCAAACAACTAAAAATGCGTGGAATATTCCTTTGAAAGAAATTTTATCAGAAATTCAGAGGAATGAGGCAGCTCAGTGTAACGAGGTTTATTTTACGCATCATCCAACTTTCACTTTTTACCTTACGAATAATAAAAAAAAATTAATCAGTTTGTATAGTACACTTTATTTCGATAGCTCCCGAATCAGCTTTTCTTACGATTCGCTTCAGAAAAAAACAGACCAAAAAATAAACTTCAGCTTTATTTTTACTTATCCAGGACAAAGTATTCCGGATAATGTTTATCAACGAATGCGGCAATCAACAAAAATGATAACTGCAGATTCTGTGAAACATTTTTTATTCGGCAGAGATGCGGATTATAAAATGAAACAAAGATTTTTCCCCGCCTATCCCGAATATGCCGTTGAAATAATAAAGTATTATGGCGTTCAAAAGTTTGATACGACAGCCTTGCGAATTTGGGACATTGGTCGTTAAGGTAAAGAGGAAGTTTGCATTTTAATGGGCATTTCAACGTGTATATGGCATCCTTTTCCCGGTACTGAAAATATTTTCAGTGTACCTGAAAATATCTGCACCCTTCTGTTCATATTTGCGAGCCCGATCCCGCCTTTTATTCTATTTACATCAAGGCCAACTCCGTTATCACGTATATCCAGTTGTAATTTATCCTTGTAGTTTGTTACTGAAATATGAATCTCACTTGCTTTCGCATGTTTAATGATATTCCGCAGTTGCTCCTGCAGGATCCGGTAGAGATGTATTTTCAGATCATGGCTGATTTCATCCATTTCTGTTAATCCAGGACAATTAATGGTAACTTTGTGTGTAGAATATAAATTAAAACTTTCTACAAGCTGGTTGAAAGCATCTTCAAGACTATCGCCTTTAAAAAAGGCAGGGGCAAGCCTGTGTGAAAGATTCCTGATCTCTTCGGTTGCATAAACGATATTCTTCCGGGCTGATTCATAATATTTCTGTGATGCTCCGGGGAGCGACTTTCCAAGCAGATCAATATAAATGGTTGCGCCGGCCAGTATCTGGCAGATATTGTCATGCAGTTCGCCCCCCATTTCATAGCGCTCCTGTTCCTGCGCTTTAATGGCAGCCTGTGTGAGTTTCTGTTCATACAGGTTTTTTTCGGTAACATCTATTGCGATAATGAGTATCCTGTTTTTTCCGTTTAATACTACGGGGATACTCGATAAAGCGACTTCAATGATGTCCCCGGATTTTTTTGTATGGAAAATTGCAGACGGGTTACGGAATGTTGAAACAGTTGAAGCGTTGCCATCATCTTTCCATAAAAGATCTGCTTCTGTCATTGACAACAATTCATCTTCTGTATAACCATACACCTTGATGCAGGCCTGGTTTACCTGTATGATCTTATGACTCGCTTCATCGATCACCAGCATCGGGGCCGGGCTTAAATCAAAGAGCTGGCGGTAATTCGCTTCCGACTGCCTGATCAACTCCTCTGCCAGCTTCTGGCTGGTAATATCCCGCAGTACTTTTGATGCACCGATAATAGTGCCGGATGAATCATAAATAGGAGATATGGTTAATGATACATTGATATTGCTGCCATCTTTTCTTACCCTTACCGTTTCATAGTGATCAATATGTTTACCCTGAGATACATGACTTATGATGGTTTCTTCTTCGGCTAAACGGGAGGGGGGTAATAACAGTTTGATGTTTTTGCCAATGATCTCAGCAGGGCTGTATCCCAGTATCCGTTCCGCACCGCGGTTCCAGGATGTAATGGTGCCGTCCATTTTTTTACTGATGATGGCATCGTCAGAGGAATTAACGATAGAGGTTAGCAGTAATTGCTTTTCTTCAAGCAACCTTCTGCCCGTTATATTCCTGTAATTGATCACAATCGCCTGTACACTGGGATTGTCTAAAAGATTTACGGCGTTGCCTTCCATCCAGATAATATCCCCTGTTTTATGAATTAACCTGAACTGTATCGGGA
Organism: Chitinophagaceae bacterium; assembly: GCA_004028765.1. Lineage (GTDB taxonomy): Bacteria > Bacteroidota > Bacteroidia > Chitinophagales > Chitinophagaceae > Sediminibacterium. Next base: position 77,201 of record SAIX01000107.1, read on the forward strand.
TGTTTGCGCCGGGCGTTGCAAGGCTTACACGAAAATGTTCCAGTATCAACGGAACATCATCCGCAAATAATATTTTCTCCAGGGGAGAACCGATCACTTCTTCTGCCATATACCCGCTGATCTTTTCTGCCTGTGCACTGTGATAGGCCAGGACCATATTTTTATCAAGCAATGCAACTCCATCGCCGATATTTTCCAGCAGTACACGTTGTTTTTCTTCGCTTTGCCTGAGAAGCTGTTCGGCACGCGTTCTTTCTGTAATATCGGTACCAAGCGAAAGAACGGCCTTCCTGTTATTATACATGATGCGGTGTGAACTGATCTCCATCTGCAGTTCATTCCCGTTCTTATCAAGGTGCGTCCAAACTTTTTTCTGAACTGCCCGGTCAGTAGTAAGCATGTCTTCTGCAAATTGCCTGATCCTGTCATGATCAGCCGCTGGCCGGTAGCGGAATACAGGCATACCCTTCCATTCCTCTCTCGGGTAACCATATTTCCCAATCACCGGCTCATTCACTTCTAAAACGGTTAGGGTTTCCAGGTCCCATATAATGATATAAGTAGGATTATTTTGAAACAGGTAACGATACTTTTCTTCCGATTCCTTTAATTCATTTTCCGCTTTTTTGCGTTCACCGATTTCCCGGATGATCGATACAAAACCAACACCTTCTATCCTGCTTACATTCACCTCCGTTTCAATGATCTTCCCGCTTTTGCTTAAAATACTTCTTTCGTGCAGTGACATCGACTGGTATTCAAGCGTTGCCGTTACCTCATGTACATGTTCCAGCTGTGTTTCAAGGATAATCTCGGGGATTGTAAGCTGCATCAGCTCTTCACGCGAATAACCAGTAAGGATCGAAGCCTGGTTATTGGCATCGGTGATCCTGAGCTCTTCGTTTACAAAAAGAATGGCATCACCTGCGTTGTAAATAAGTGTTTGGAGCCGCTTTTGGGAATCTGCGAGCATCTGGCCGCTTTCTCTTAACCGCGACGCGATTACCCGGTTGTCGTTGATAATAAAATAAGAAAGAAGCAAAATAAAAAGCAGGGCCCCGATCACCGTGATCATAAACTGCTGCTGCGTACCTGCATAAAAAGAATTGCTTTCCCCCTCTACTGATTTTGCAACAGATACCTGTAATTCAATCAGGTCATTCAGTAGCGAAATCACCGCGTTAATATTCTGCTGGCTGATTTGGAACGTATTCGGCGAAGGATGTTGTATAAAAAGAAGGGCCTGTTTATCAGCAAGCTGCATGGCAGCTTCGGTACGTTTTACTTTTTCTGATTCTTCAGGGGTGAGGTACGTGTTTTTATAATGCCCCCAATGTATTGTAATTTTCCGATCAGCATCGCCTATGATTTGTAACGCCTCATTTTTCAGGACCAGGTTTTCACTGGCTTTTGTGAGTGTGTTTAAAATGCTGACAGCATAAAGCGATTTGATTTCTGTGAGGTCTTTGATCGGGACAAGCCTGTCGGCCAGAACCGTATGCGTTGCTGAATTTGCCTGTCGTATACGGCTTAAACCCGCCCAGCCAAGAAGAACAATCGTGACCGCAGCAACCATAGCCAGCAGGAACAGTTTGGCGGATGCAACAGTTTTAACGATCATAAGCTGGTTTTCTGTTCCGGGAACACCGAACACACAAATCCTTTACCGCAAAGGATAAAGTTACTCTTCACAACGGATAATAAAAGCGAAAAGGGTAAACCGGCTAAAACAACCGGCAATTGCAGTTTGACTTATCGCCGTGTGGGTGAAAACAGGTAAATGATAAACCTGCCGGTGACGTGATGATTAGCTGTAGCACCTGGGTAGAGATTGAATAATGCAGAAAAGTAAGTTCGGCATTCCTTGTTCGGTTTTGGCTTTGCTGCTGTGAGGGGGAGGGATCGAATCACGCCGCTGGCGTGACAATTAGCTGTGGTGCATGATGGAAATAAAAAAGCCACTCTTTAATCGAGTGGCTCTTTTTTATGCTGTAGGGGGAGGGATCGAATCACGCCGCTGGCGTGACAATTAGCTGTGGTGCATGGTGGAAATAAAAAAGCCACTCTTTAATCGAGTGGCTCTTTTTTATGCTGTAGGGGGAGGGATCGAATCACGCCGCTGGCGTGACAATTAGCTGTGGCGCATGGTGGAAATAAAAAAGCCACTCTTCAATCGAGCGGCTCTTTTGATGCTGTAGGGGGAGGGATCGAACCTCCACGAGGCAGTTAGCTATAGCGCAAAGTTCAGTGGTCGACCCTGGTCGCTTCCGTATTGCTACAGTCGCGGCTCTACACTACGTTTATCCTGTTATCCTCACCCCCGAGACAAGAGGGCATGTCTGCCAAAAATTTCATCACCCCACAGTATAAAGGACAATTGTTTTTTGTTGACAACACAATAGTAGGATATATTCCCGATTCGTTGCAAATATTTCAATAATTATTTTTAAAATATAGATAAATTACAATAAATTTGATTTTTTATTGAATTTTTTCAAAAAAAGACAGACTTATGGGGGTAAAATTAAACCTTGACAAACTCGATCTTCAGATCATCCAGGAAATGATGGAAGATGCGGAAATATCTTATGCAGACCTGGGCAAAAAACTATTTGTTTCAGGTGGCACCATTCATGTACGCATTAAGAAACTGGAAGAACTAAATGTAGTGAAAGGTAAAAAATTATCGGTAGATCTCAAATCCCTCGGATATGATGTGATCGCTTTTATCGGGGTTTACCTTGAAAAAAGTTCTTTGTATGACACCGTTGCCCGGGAACTCAGGAAAATCCCGCAGATCGTGCGATTGAATTATACCACCGGTAATTACAGCATGTTTGCAGAGATCGTTTGCAAAGATATACAGGAACTGCGTTTTGTACTGCACGATGAACTGCAGAAAATAAAAGGCATCGAAAGAACCGAAACATTTATTTCACTCGATGAAAGCTTCAACAGGAATGTGGTGGTTTCATCTGCATCCTGATAAATTAAATAGTATTTTCACCAAACATGTATCCCTCTTCATTTAGCCTTACAGAAATCGTAACCGTTCTTCGCCGCAGGTGGACCACTGTTTTGTTTTTTGTACTCGCAAGCATTGCAGTTGCATCGGTTACCTTGTATGTGGTGCCGAAACAATACCAGGCAAAAGCGGTACTGGTGCCCGCAAACTCCGAACTGGCAGATAAAGGAAGGTTCTTTAACCCCAACCTCCAGCGCCTTTATTCCTATTTCGGGTCGGGAGATGATATTGACCGGATCGTAGGTATCGGCGAAACGGAGCAATTGATGCTGGAACTGGTGCAACAATTTTCACTCGTAAAATATTATGAACTCAGCGGCGACAGTTTACCGGTGCTGGAACAAAAAGCCGTAAAAAAATTACGCAGGGAAATCCGCCTTATAAAAAATGAGAACGCTCAGATCGAAATAACCGCCTGGTCAAAAAATAAACAGCTGTCAGCGGATATTGTAAACAGCCTTATTGCACAGGTTGAAAAAACAGAAAAGGAAATCTGGCTGACCAACTACCGGCAGGCAAAAACAAAACTCGACACTGGATCGATCACTCTTGAAAAACAGTACCAAACACTTATCGACAGTATCGCAAAAAAAAGGGGTTCCAATACGATCCTGTCCGCACGCGCTCAGCAGCTGTTAGCGGAAATTCAGAACTATCGAAAAATGGCAGATGAATTTTCGTTGGCTATGCAAACTGTTCCGCCCGCATTATATGTATTACAGCACGCATCGCCTTCCATTTATTTTGTAAAACCTGATATAGCACTTGTGCTTATCCTTACTGGTATCGCATCAATATGCTTTGTTTCAATATTCGTGCTGATCGCCGACAGAAAACAAAACAGCTGACATGAAAATGGCAGGCCTGATCTACCCGGGCAGAAATGCTGTTATTGCATGGATTATCTTTTCCTGTTCACTCGTGGCAGCGATAGCATGCGATCAGCCATTGATCGGTCTGGCTCCGTTTGTTTGGATAAGCCTCCCGGTACTGGAACGTTGCATCATACAGAAACCATCCCTGTTATTCTGGGCATTGATCGCATTGCTTCCTTTGTCGACCGAATGGCAGGTAACTGCATCGCTCGGCCTCGATTTTCCGGACGAGCCATTGCTGATCCTTTTAACAGGTATTGTTTTTTTGAAATTACTGCACCAGCCCCGCTGGTTCCCGGAACAGTTAGCAGGGGAGCGTTTGTTTGTGATACTCACAATATATGTACTGTGGATATCACTAACCTGTATCAGTTCTGAAGAGCCCCTGTTTTCCATAAAATACCTGCTTGCAAAAACCTGGTACCTTATCCCCTTTGTTTTACTTCCGCAGGTATTGATCAGGAACAGGAACGATATCGGTAAAATTGCGAAAATGTTATTGGTGCCGATGTTGCTGGTTGTTCTGCAAACACTGATCCGGCACGGGCAATATGGCTTTGCTTTTGATAAGGTGCAGAAAACCCTTTCTCCTTTTTTCAGGAACCATGTGAATTACTCTTCCATGCTGGTATGCCTGCTGCCGGTTGGTGCCGCTATGTATATGCTCTGCGATAAAAAGAATATGCGCAGGTGGATTGGTGTGGGTTTACTGATCGGGCTGATCGGTATTGTTTTTGCTTATTCGCGCGGTGCCTGGCTGGCTTTACTTGCCGGTATTGCGGCGGTATGGGTTATCAGAAAAAAATGGATGAAAGGGTTGATCATCACAGCTTCTTTTCTTGTATTTATTTCAACTGCCTGGCTGATAACCGATAACCGCTATATGCGGTTTGCGCCCGATCATGATCATACCATTTTTCATACTGATTTTAATGAGCACCTGCAGGCCACGCTGGCATTAAAAGATGTTTCGAATGCAGAACGTTTTTATCGATGGATCGCCGGTGTGCGTATGCTGGCCCAAAAACCCATAACCGGTTTTGGGCCGAATAGTTTTTACGGGCATTACCGGCCATACACCATCCGTCGTTTTGAAACATGGGTCAGCAATAACCCCGAGCATTCAACGGTGCACAATTATTTTATTCTTCTCGCACTTGAACAGGGCTTTCCGGGACTGGCGCTGTTTTGTATTCTTTATTTCGCGATGTTAGTGCGGTTGCAGCATTTGTATCATCGCTTTCAAAGCAGGTTTTACAGGATCACATCAATCACCGTTGCTGTTATACTGGTGATGATTGGTGTGATCAACAGCCTGAGTGATATGATTGAAACAGATAAAATCGGTTCGTTGTTCTGGCTTTGTCTCGGGATGGTGATCGTTCTGCAGCAAAAAGAAAAAGAAGAAAGAGAGCTACTTGCCTGACCCGGTTATTTTCCACGCACACTCAATGCATCCCTCAATCCATTTCCCAGTAAATTGAATGCAAGTACCAGCAGCATGATGGCGATACCGGGTGCAAGCGCAAGCATCGGGTTATGCGTGATGATAAAATTATAATTTTCTTTGATCATCAAACCCCAGCTTGGCTGCGGCGGCTGGACGCCGACACCGAGGAAGCTGAGTCCTGCTTCAATTACAATCGCGGAAGCAAAATTGCTGGCGGCAATCACCATGACCGGCCCGAGGATATTGGGAAGGATATGTTTTATAATCGTTCTTGTATGCGAATAGCCCAATGCCCTTGTTGCTTCGATGTATTCCATTTCACGGATCGATAATACCTGGCCCCTTACCAGCCTTGCCACATTTACCCACATGGTTAAGCCAACCGCAATAAACACCTGCCAGAAACCTTTCCCCAGTACAAGTGTGATGGCGAATACGAGCAGGAGCGTGGGGATACTCCATATCACATTGATAAACCACATAATGATATCATCCACCCATCCGCGAAAATACCCTGCCAGCGCGCCGAGCAAAATGCCGATGGTAACCGAGATCAGTACTGCGATCATTCCCACACCCAAACTTACCCTTATGCCAATGAGCAGCCTGCTTACAATATCCCGGCCGAATTTATCGGTGCCGAGAAAAAATTTTGTATCAATCACAGGCGGGTTGCCCGTTTTTTCAACAGCAATGCTCCCTGCTTCAGTAATGTTTTCATCCACCAGTTTCCGGTAAAAGATATGATCGCCTTTGCGGTGGTACGACTGGATAGGGATATACTGGTAAACATCTTCTTTCCCCCAAAAAAGCCTTTCAAAAAATGAAGGCCCGGTTATCGTTCTATCCCTCTTTACCCGTAGTAATAAAACGGCATAGCCCGGTTGTTTACTTGCAATCTCGGGGATCATCCGGTTGGCATTGGGTGAACTATCCGGTGCGAGAAAATAACAGCCAAATGCAAGCAGCAAACTGGCTGCAATCAGTATCATTCCAAAAAAAGCCCCGCGGTTCCGGAGAAGGCGTTTGAAGAAAGAGGGTGGGTTGTTGACTGGCACGCGGCAAATTAAGAAATAAAGACTTTACCGGAGTTCTCATCCGGTTTACCGATAAATTTTTAAACCCAGTAAACAGATCCGCAAAAACCGGGTCTAACAATAAAGCAAGAACCATGAAAAAACTCGTCACATTCATTTTTGCCCTGATTGCACTGGTTCCATTGATCGTTTATGCCTGGTGGCCCGAAACAGGTGAGCCTAAATAAGTCAACGTACTTTGCGCCCCTTCCATTGATAGGTTCCGAATTTCCCGAGCCAGCCTGCAATTACCGTATACGCGATATGAAAAGGCTGCATAACAGGAAACCACCACAATGCCTGCGACTGGCCAAAAAAACCGGCGGCTGGTATCATAAAAGGCAATTCAATGATTGTTTTCACGATCAGTAAGATCAATACCTCCCGATTCCCCCCATTTCCGGAGAGTGAGAGCAGCAGTAACAGGAAAAACCCTGCATTAACGAGATATACCAGCAGCAGTACCCAGAATATTTTTTGATCCTGGTATTGATCGGCTTTGCTGGCCCAGCGGATGCGTTGGTTCAGAAAATCTTTCCATCGCAGCATTGGTGCCGTAGTTACAATGGCATTCCCCGAAAACAGGTAGCCAATGGCTTCGGGGTGCTTCTTTTTTATTTTGTACATCAGCAACATATCGTCGCCGCTGGCAATATGATCGATCCCTGCAAAACGCCCCACTTCTTCAAACACATCTTTCCGGTAAGCGATATTGGCGCCATTGCACATACTGTGGTAGCCGGCCGAAACAGACGCGGCGGTAATGGCCTGCAGACTGATAAAATCCAGCAATTGAAAAACGGATAAAAAAGAGCCGTTATTACTGAACATTACAGGTGCCGCAATAAATACCGGTTTGTTTTTTTGAATAAATGCATCGTATAGCGATAGCCATTTTTCTTTTACGATACAATCCGCATCAGTGGTTACGATCCATTCGCCGCTGCTTTGAGATGCGGCAGTTTCGATGGATTTTTTCTTGTAAGAATTTGCTGAACCTGCATCGAGGTGTTCTGCGAGATTGATCAGCCGGAGGTTATTGTAACATGCCTTCCATTCATTCACAATACCAGCTGTATTGTCGGTGGAATGGTCATCCACCACAATCACTTCAAACAGTTCGGCGGGGTAATCCTGTGTAAGTACCGACCGAAGACATTCACCGATATTGTCTTCTTCGTTCCGGGCAGGTATGATCACAGAAAAACGTGTTACCGGTGCAGAAACATCGGGAACAAATTCGGGGAGGCGCAGCAGCCATTTGCGGTATTGCAGGATGAGTGCCCCATACAATGCCAGTAATACGGTGGTTATCGTAAGCAACAGCCAGTACATGCAACAAAGAAAACCATAATTACTGAACCAGCAGTTCACAGATGCGGGCATGGTGTTTTTGTTTGAGCAACTGGTGCCCCGCTTCCCATACGGTTACCCGTACCATATCCCCTGCTTCCTGGCGGAAGGGAATTCCATGTTTCGCCGGGATCACATTGTCGTATCTGCCAAAAACCAATTCAACGCGAACGGGATTCGTTTGTAATGCCTTGATCAATGCCTGTTCTGTTGCTTTAAAATACCGCAATGTGGTCCATCGTTTGTATAAAATTGAACGCTCATCGGCTTTGCCGAGATAGTGATCGATAAAACGGAGAAGGTTCCGGTTGTATAAACCAATACGGCCCGCAAACCGCAAGGGGTAGAGGATCCACCCGGGATATTGCATGAGGAATTTAAAGAGATGGTTACCCGCTTTGGTATTGGTAGCTATGCGTTGCCAGGGATTGCGGTGTAAACCATCCGGGGCAAAAAGAAAGAGACCGGATATTTCATGGGGGACCAGGGTATAAAGCTGCAGCGCCACACGGCCGCCCATACTGTATCCCATCAACTGCATCGGGATATGCGCCGGTTTCAGTTCGTGTATCAATGAAACCAGTGCCAAAGGATCAAAGAAAAGACCCTCCTTCCATTCAGTTTTCCCATGATATGGGAGGTCGATCGCGATAAGCGTAAATTGGCTGCCAAGCTGTTTTACAAGAAAATCAAAACTTTCCGCATCTTCTCCATAGCCATGAAAGCAGAAAAGCCAGCGCTGCCCTTCTCCGCCGCGCCTATAGTGGATACGCGAATGCTGGTATGAAATATAATAACTGCCGGTATCCATAGGGAAAATTTAAGCCCGGATTCTTGGCCATGTCAAAGAAACGAACTTATTTTGAAATTAGTTGCATAACTAACTATATGCCAAACAACCAATTCAGGAGGGGAGAATTATACAGCGTGATCAATGGCATGGCATCTACGGCTGTGGCGAGGCGTTTGCAGAAGAACTTCCGCAATGCGGGACTTGAAATCACCATTGAGCAATGGAGCGTATTGTACCATTTATGGAAAGAGGACTGCCTGAGCCAGCAGGAATTGTGTAACCGCACATTTCGCGACAAACCCAGTATTACACGACTGATCGATAACCTGGAAAAACAAAAACTGGTAAAACGGATGCCCTCCAAATCAGACAGGCGCATCAACCTGGTTTGCTTAACAGATGCGGCAAAGGAACTGCAGGATCTCACCATTGATCTTGCCAACCAAACAATGAATGAGGCATTGATCGGTGTAAACAAAGACGATATCGAAACTGTGAAACAGGTGTTTCAGAAAGTGTATGATAACCTGACTTGATAATTAATAATTAAAAATTAAGAATTAAGAATGGTGGATCCTGATTGGTAAGAGATCATTTGAAGAAGTCGCAGGAGTTATAATCCTTATCCGCAAATCCGTCACCCGGTAATTCGTAACAATACAAAAACCATCTGTCATGGAATCCACAAAAAAAACCAATGCACTGAAAGGCGGTGAATGGCTGATCAGGGAAAGCAATCCCTTCGATACTTTCATCCCCGAAGATTTTAACGAGGAACAGAAAATGGTAATGGATATGTGCCAGCAGTTCCTCGATACTGAGATTCTGCCGGTGATCGACAGGATCGATAAAATGGAACCAGGCCTGATGCCCTCCCTGCTTGAAAAAGCCGGCGAACAGGGTTTATTGTCCACTTCATCGCCTGAGCAGTATGGCGGGTTAGGAAAAGATTTCATCACATCCACACTTGTAAATGAAGGACTGGGTGGCGGCTATTCTTTCTCCGTTGCCGTTGCTGCGCACACAGGGATCGGCTCTTTGCCCATCCTCTATTTCGGTACGGAGGCGCAGAAGCAGAAATACATTCCCAAACTTGCTACGGGCGAATGGAAAGGTGCGTATGGATTAACCGAACCCAACAGCGGCAGCGATGCACTCGGTGCAAAAACCACAGCAAAACTGAGCGAAGATGGAAAATATTATATCCTCAACGGACAGAAATGCTGGATCACCAATGGCGGTTTTGCAGATGTGTACACAGTATTTGCAAAAATAGACGGGGATAAATTCACGGGTTTTATTGTAGAAAGAGGATTCGAAGGTTTTACACAGGGACCCGAAGAGCACAAAATGGGTATCAAAGGGTCTTCAACCGTTCAGTTGTATTTCCAGGATTGCAAAGTGCCTGTTGAAAATTTATTGGGAGAGATCGGGAAGGGGCACCTCATCGCTTTTAATATCCTGAATATCGGTCGCCTCAAGCTTTGCGCGGCTGCTTTGGGCGGATCCAAACGCGCTGCTACAACATCCATTCAATACGCCAAAACACGCGAACAGTTTAAATTGCCCATCGCCAAATTTGGCGCCATCCGTCATAAAATGGCTGAAATGGCGATCCGTATGTGGGTTTGCGAAAGCGCATTGTACCGTTCGGCAAGCTGGATCGATGTGCAGGAACATGCATTGCTGGAAAGCGGGAAACCATTTGCAGAAGCATTGCTTGGCGCCGCCGAAGAATATGCTATTGAATGTTCGATGCTGAAAGTATTCGGAAGCGAAGTGCTGGATTTTGTAGTGGATGAAGGTGTGCAGATACACGGCGGAAATGGTTTCAGCGATGAATACCTGATCTCAAAAGGTTACCGCGACAGCCGGATTAACCGCATCTATGAAGGTACCAACGAGATCAACCGCCTGTTAACGGTGGATATGGTATTGAAACGTGCGATGAAGGGTAAGCTAGACCTGATGACCCCTGCGATGCAGGTACAGAAAGAACTGATGAGTATCCCCGATTTTGGTTCAGAAGAAGAGGGTGCATTTGCGAAAGAGAAAAAATACATTACCAACTTCAAAAAAGCGATCCTCATGGTGGCAGGCGCTGCCGTGCAGAAACTGATGATGCAGTTAGAGAAAGAACAGGAAGTGTTGATGAATATCGCAGATATGGCTATCGAAGCCTTTCATGCCGAAAGCGCTTTGTTACGTGTAATAAAACTGGCCGACAGCAGGGGCGAAGCTGCCACGGCGATACAGGCTGATATCATGCGGACCTACCTGTATGATGCTGCCGACAGGATCAATAAAGCGGGTAAGGATGCACTGAACAGTTTTGCGGAAGGCGATGAGTTGCGCATGATGCATATCGGCCTGAAACGGTTTACGAAAGTAGAACCCTTTAATACCAAGGACGCACGCAGGCGTATCGCTGATAAACTCGTGGCCGACAATGGGTATCATTTATAAAAAAACGTTGAAAAAATTATAAAGTTTCCGGAACTTTTGTAATATTTGATTCATTGTTTTACGGTTGCTTGCTAAACAAACCTCATTGCCCCCGTGGTCGTGAGGTTTTTTTCTGCGTTTTATTGCCGCAGGGTTGCAAAAAAACAAAGGTCTGTTTGATAGACGGAGCCTTTACTCGAACCGGCTCATATTTTACCGATAGAAATCGCGTATTCAGGTGTTTTAACATTCAGTTAGTCCGCTTTTTTACCAATTTGCTGTCTGTTGAATTATCCACGCTGCGTTTATGAATTTTTATTTCTGCACAAATGAGAAAAGTAATTATCGTAAACGATGACCGTGAAACCAGTTCCTCGCTGGAAGCTTTTTTGAAAACGCTTTCGGGAGTGATCATTACAGGGATTTACCTGAGTCTTACAGATGCAGAACCTTTTCTCGACAGTTCTGCCTGTGATATCCTGTTTGCACCAGTGTCCGCAGCGATGATGCTGATAGCAAGTGGAAAACGATTGCCGTTACTGGTCTGCACTTCAGAAGAGAAACAGCATTTACCGGAAAAAGCCAATAAAAACATTTTTGCCTGGCTACAGGCTCCTTTTACCAAAGAAAGGGTTTCGTCCCTGATACAGAACAGTGAATATTATATGCAGCACCAGGCCAACTCAGCTAATGAAAAAAAAGGGTATGTATTTATCAAGTCAGATTACAAACTGATCAAAGTGAACCTTGCGGATATCCTTTACCTGTCAGGACTGCGAGACTATACCCAGGTTTTTCTTCGCGGGAAAAATTCACCTCTTACCACGCTGCAGAATCTGAAAGATTTTGAAGAGAAATTACCTTCGGACGAATTTATCAGGGTGCACAGGTCTTATATCGTATCCGTTAGCCAGATAGACAGTATCAGCCGCAATGAGATTTCAATCGGTGCACATATCATCCCCATTGGCAATGCCTATCGCCCGGTACTCGATGCATTTATAGAAAAAAACTCCTGAGAAATTTCTGAGGAGTTTTTTTCTGTACCGATCTTCCGGTTAATTTATCAGTGCCGGATACCCTGTTCGTCGAGTTCGGCCAGTGTTACTACAGGCAGATGGCTTTTCTTCATTTTTGAGATCACCAATGCACTTATTTTTTCTGCATCTTCCCGGTTCTCAAAGCCTTTATGGCCGGGTGCTGCAGGCATATATTCCTGGTGAATAAAGAGCGAATCGTTTGTGTAAATATCATATCCCCATCCTGCATCTGTATGATAGGTTTTGGCATACACATGAACAGCATCGCCATCTTTTTTTGTATGGCCTGTATAACGGATAATCATAAAAACAACAAGGGCTATCCCGAAAAAGAGAAAGCCCCCGTATTTTTTAATCAGCTGAATTGTAAGTGACATCGGGCTGGAATTCATCAATATCATCAAAATAATAAGTGCTGTTACGCCCACATGCAACAAAGCCCCTTCCTTTCACAGAAAAAGCAACCGCACCGCTGCGCTCAGATCTTTCATAAGTGGTTTTGCGTGCCCATGTATCGCTGGCGAAATCATATTCCCATGTTTTCTTTGTATAAGAACCGCTTTCGCCTACAGCGAGATAGCCTTTTGCACCGATCACAAAACCTACGGCATTGGTTCGGGCAATATCAGTGTAATCATCATCATACGAATCGGTGCTGGAGTTGGTGATGTCACGCAGTTGTGTCCAGTTGCCGCTGGAAGGATCATACGACCAGAAATCGGTTACATTGGTTCCGTTATTGATACCGGTAACTACATAAGCTTTGTTGTTATACACAAAAGCAACAGCACCCGAACGTTTGGTGCCGCCCAGGCTGATCTTCTGCACCCATGTACCTTTGTTATTGGTGCCGCCGATGGGTGTGAATTCCCAGAGGTCTTTGGTGTATCCGCCATCGAAACCGGTGGTGATGTACCCTTTTCCGTTTATCCCGAATGCAACTGCATCATACCTTGCCGTACCGGCAAAATCGGCTTTCTGCGCCCAGGTATTGGTAGAAGGATCATATTCCCAGTTGTCGGTAAGGCGGTTCAGTCCGTCATAACCTGTAGCGATATAGCCTTTGCTGCCGATAGTAAAACCCACCGCTGAATTTCTTGCCACACCGGGAAACTGCGCACGTTGAATCCAGTAATTTTTTACGGGATCATAAGCCCAGAAATCGGTATAACGGTTGGTACCATCAAAACCGGTACCGATATAAGATGTGTCGTTAATGGTAAATGCAGCAGCTTCTGTGCGTGCGTTGCCTTCAAATTCAGAACGTTTAACCCAGTTCCCACTGGTGTCAGCAGCGCTGGTGGTTGTGCTGCTTTTGCTGCACGATAAGAAGAGAAGAACGAATCCTGCCGGTAAGAAAAGTAAGTACTGTATTTTCTTCATGTATCAAATTTTGCCTGAAATTATCCGTGGCTGCTTTCCATAAATCGTTAAAATGGATTTTCGGGTATTTTTTGCAGACGAATACAGGAATTTTATCGGCAGGGAGTGCCTGGAAATAACAACCGGCTTTCAGCAATCCTGAATTACAGATTGATAAGTTCTGAAAGAGAAATTATTTCATGCGCTGATTTTTACAGCAAGGTGTCTTGTAGCATATCCTGCTTTGAGTACCCCCGAAGATTTCATCCTGCCGATAAAAAAACTTGACTCATCGGCCAGGAATGCCTGTTTATCCATACTAACAATTTTGTAACAGCAGGGCTTTCTATTATTGCGCGGCCTGGCCGGATTTTATTCAACGCATACTTTAAATTCCCCTGATGGGTTCGAAACGCTACTTATTACTGCTGATACTTGTTTTCTCCGGCTTTGCGGCCTGTAAAAAAGTGGATATCGGTTTTGGCGACCAGTTCCTGGATAATGGTTACACGCAGATCGTAAAAGTGGATTCATTTGATGTAGACCTCACCACCATTTACGTGGATTCATTTGTTACTTCCGGGAAAGGTGCGGCACTGGTCGGGAATTTGAAAGACCCTGTATTTGGTGCGATCAATGCGCAAACCTATCTCGAAATGGTTCCGCCGATTTATGGAGATACATATGTCGACTCGTTTCGTTTTGCAAGTTATGATTCACTGGCAGTGGTGCTTCGCCCGAATAAATCCTGGTTTGGGGATACAACCAAACCTTTGCAGGTGGATGTGCATCGCCTCGCAGAACCCATCATCCCCTATGATAATGTTCTGCTGAATATTTATAATACCCGTTCGCTTGCCGTGCAACCCGCGCCACTGGGTTCAAAGAATATTTACCTCCGCCCCAATTCCGGGGATTCGATTGTTATCAGGATCAGTGATGTACTGGGAAAACAGTTGTTCAATAAATTTCTCGATCCGAACGATGCAGATGTCAGGAGCAATGATGCCTTCCTGCAGTTTTTCTATGGCCTGCGAATCAGCTCGCCCAATGGTAACCAGTTAATCTTCGGTTCGAAAGACAGTGTAACCATGCGTTTGTATTACCAGAAAGCCGGATTATACCGGGAGAAGCGTACCATTGATTTTAACCTCATCAATAAATCGCATCAGTTTAACGGCATACAGGTCGACAGGTCTGGAACCGTTTTAAAAGACCTGGCAACAGTTAAGCAGATCAGGAGCAGCACTACGGGCAACACTGCGTATACATTGTATGCAGCAGGCGCTATGGCCAAAGTACGTTTCCCTACGATTCGTGATATCTTAAAGCTTCCCAGCTTCGCGAAAATATTAAAAGCGACTTTGGTGGTGCGGCCCCTGCGTGGCAGTTATGGAACCGGTTCATTTGTATTGCCACCTGAAATAAGATTGTCAACCACTACCCAGCTCAACCAGATCGGTTCTGATATAACGTTTCTCAACCAGAACGGGAATGCAGTAACCCAAACAGGTGGCCTCCGGATCGATAACCTTTATGGAGAAAACACAGATTATGCATATGACCTTACGCAATACATACGTGCTGTGATGAATGATGCAACCATCAACCAGAACGGATTGCTGATTATTCCACCCAGCCCGGCATTAGAGAACCAGTTTGGCAGGCTTGTTTTGGGAAATCATTCGAATGCAGACGGGAAAATGGAATTGCTGATCGTATACGCACAGGTACAATAAAAGAATTATGCAATTGCAGAAAAAAATACTGAGTGGATTTTTGGCGCTGATCACAGGAACTGTAACGGTATCTGCGCAGAACAATACTTCGCCTTATTCGATCATCGGTATCGGTGATATCGAGAAAAGCAGCTTTGACCGTACTTCCGGCATGGGGCACGCGGGGCTTGCGCTTTCATCAAACCGTTTTTTATACCAGGCCAACCCGGCATCTTTTGCAAAAATGGACGAACACTTTTTTTATGCAGAAGTAAGTTCGCGTTATAAGTCGGTGAATTATTCCGGCAAACCAATCACTGACCCCGCAAACGGGCAATCATCCGATATCCAGTTCAAAAAAATGGTGATTGCCATTAAACCTCTCCCTAAATGGGCGATCAGTGTAGGACTTCTTCCATTCAGTACGGCGAACTATTCGTTTGCTGCACAAAAAAGCATACAGGGCAGTAACCTTACTGCAGATGCTTATTATGAAGGATCCGGAAGCACCAACCTGTTTTATGTAACCAATGCATTTAATGTTACAAAGAATTTATACATCGGTTTACAGGCCTCTTACCTGTTTGGCCAGTTGCAGGAAAAAGAAACGCTTGGGGGTGATATCACAGACAGCTCACTGGTTACCACAAGAAATATTTTTCTCGGGAACCCTTACCTGAAACTGGGTGTGCAATACCGTTTCGCATTTAACAGGCAGCTCGATATTGCATTGGGTGCGACCATTTCAAATAAAACAAAACTGCAGGCCGATTATGGTTTGCTTGTAAAGAACGGATACAGCACCATCATCAACAATGAATATTACAAAACCAATTATTTCTCAATCCCGCTTACATACAGCGGTGGCATCGCAGCAATTTATAAGAATGCGTATACGGTAGCGGTGGATTATCAATACCAGGGATGGAGCACACTGAATTATACAGGTATCAACTATGCTTTGGTGAACAGTCAGCGTTTATCGGTTGGCGGGGAATACGCGAAAAAAATACCATACCTCAACCAGTTTATTGAGAAATATTTTTTGCAGACAGGTTTTTTTTATAGCAATTCTTACCTGCGTATTGCAGGGCAGCAACTGGCTGATTATGGCGCCACTTTCGGTGGTGGACTGCAATTGGCGAGAAGCGGCATGGGTTTACAGGGCGCGATTGAGATCGGCAAGCGCGGAACAACAGATAATGGATTGATCAAGGAGAACTATACACAATTCAGCGTAACGCTGAGCTATCGCGATTTCTGGATATCACGTAAAATGAAGAAATACGATTGATAAACGTTTACGATGCAGGGTATGCATTCCTGTGCGTACCGGCATTGTAGATTAACTAAGGGTGCGGGGAAGTAGTCTTACTTCCCCAATTTTTTTCTATGGCTTTGCGGTTTATCTTTTTACCTTCGGAAGATGAAGCTTTTTCTTCTTACCCCCGCAATCCTGTTGGCTTTCTTAGTAACGGCCCAGGAACAGAAACCCCATCACTTACTCATGCGTACAACCGGTAAACTGCCCGCTATTTCTTATGGTTTGGGAGAGGACAGGCTTGGTGGCGCCAAACTGGGATATATTGATACGAATGTATTGATGCGTGTCGTGGACTCCACTAAGGATATGTACAGTGTGCAATTGTCAAAATTCCATACAGCCTTTATCGACCGGGCTTATGTAAAACCGGATAGTGCGCAAAAGGAAAAACCTTTTTATTTAACGGGTTCTTTTAATGTGAAGGGAGATTCGGCATTTGATTATGTAGGCATCAGCATGGAAGAAAGGCTGCCGTATAAAAGCTATATGGAGATCAACCCATCCCGTATTGTGCTTGAAATATACGGTGTGCAGAGCAATACGAACTGGATCACACAATTGCAGTCGCTGAAAGAAGTGAAGAATGTGTATTATAACCAGGTGGAAGATGACGTGATGCGAGTTACGATAGAACTTCAGCACCGGCAGCATTGGGGTTACAGTATTTTTTATCGTGGTAAATACCTCGTGGTGAAGGTTAAACGGCAACCCGAAAAACTGGATCTGCGTTTTATGACCATCGGCATAGATGCCGGACACGGGGGAACCAATGCCGGAACAGGAGGCATCAGCGCTAAATACGAGGAAAAATATTATACACTGCTGTTTGCAAAGCAACTGGAAAAACTGTTGAAGAAAAAGGGTGTGAAGAAAGTGATGATGACGCGCCATTCAGATACAACTTTTGATAACAAAGACCGGATCCTTTTTTTCCAGCAGGAAAACCCTGATTTTGTGATAAGCCTGCACCTGAACTCAAGCAATAACAAAGATGTGAACGGGGTAAGTACGTATTACAAACATATCGGCTTCCGGCCTTTAACGCAGGCGGTATTAAAGCGTATGCTTGAACTGAAGCTGAATGAATTCGGGAATGTTGGCAGTTTCAATTTTGTATTGAATGCCCCTACAGATTTTGTGAACTGCCTGTTAGAGATCGCTTTCCTGAGCAATACAGATGATGAGAAAAAAATTCTCCGCTCAAGCTTCCAGGAAGATGTTGCAAAGAAAGTGGTGATGGGGATGACGGATTGGGTAAAGTCGCTGAAGTGAATAATTCCGCATTCACGGATGGACGGATTCGGATTGTATTTAGAATTGAGAATTTTTACCACAAAGAAAGAAGGGTACAAGGTTCGCGGAGTGTGGGATATGCCTGTACCTGATTTCGGTATAAGGTGAGTGGTTGGCTCTTTTTCTCATGTCTTTACTCCTGCTAAAAAATTTGGAATCGTAAGGAGTAGCCTTCATTCACAGCAAAACTAATTTGTTATATCATGCAAAAGGGAGAGACAGATCAGGCAAACCCGATCTGTCTCTCCCTTTTATTGTATCAGTGTTTAATAAACCGGTCGAAAAACTCAATCGTCCGCAGCATCTGGTCGATCCGCTGGCGGTTATTGCCGCTCCGGGTGATCTCATGTGTGGCACCGGGATGCCGTACATATTCCACGGTTCTTCCCAGTACCTTTAAACTGCGGTATAACATTTCACCCTGTATCACCCCGGTACGCAGGTCGTTCTCTCCATGAAAAATGAGATAGGGTGTATGGATATTTTCTACATAAGTGATCGGCGATTCTCTTTCAAGATTGATTTTGGTTGCAGGTTCCCAGGGGTAGCCGCCAAAATAATTGGGGACAAGCCGCCATGCATTTCCTTCTCCAAAAAAAGTACGCAGATCATATACGCCCCTTTGTGAACAGGCCGCTTTAAAACGCTGGTCGTGGCCAATGATCCATGCAACAAGATAACCTGCATACGAACCTCCGGTAACAGCAAGACGGGACGTATCAATAAAACCACCTTCACGGGCTTTATCCAGGTAAGTGAGTACATCCGTTGTAGGGCCCTTGCCCCAGTCGTTTATATTGGCGCGTAAAAAATCTGCCCCATAACCTCCTGAACCGCGCGGGTTGCCATATACCACCACATAACCTCTCGAACAGTAATACTGGAACTCATGCCACATCGAACTTTCGCCCGGGCCCCACATTGCAGTGGGTCCGCCATGGATATCGAGGATTGCTGGATATTTTTTCCCGGCTTCATAATTCGCAGGTTTCATGATCCAGTATTCAACGGTCAATCCTTTTTCATTTACAAAACTCTTCTTCTCGGGGAAGCTGATTTTCTTATTCTTTATCCAGTCGTAATTAAAGCTGCTCAGGCGAACAGTATTTTTCATCGAAGCATCTGCAGCATATAGTTCAGAAGGATTGGCCACTTCTGTTTTAGCGAATACGAGTTTATTACCACGCAGGTCGAAACTGCTGATGCCGCTGTTAAAATCGGAGAGGGCTTCCACCTGTTTTGTTTTTACATCAACCCGGTATACAGGCGAACCTCCATTGCTCTGCGCACCGAAATAAATATATTTTTCATCGTTGCTCCATACCAGGTTGCCTTTGTTACGATCGAATGGAATATTGATGATATCATTCACAGAACCGTTGATTGGTATTATAGCGAGTGTGGGGATATCAACAAAAGAAGTATTGCCATACTGGAAAGCGATCCATTTTCCGCTGGGAGAAAGTTTGGCGCTGTTATAGTTTTTTCCTTCTGCACCCAGCAGCATGTGGAGGTTTTTCCCATTTGCATCTGCGAGGAATATTTCGCTTTCGAGTGAACGGTCGGGATGTTGTTTATCATCCATATCTCCCACGATGAGTAATTGTTTGCCATCTGGTGTGAATTCTGCAGAATTGAAGCGATAAAACCCATGCGTAACTGCAACAGGTTGCGCACCAGGAATGGCATCTATCACAAAAAAATGGCTGAAACTCAGTTCGGCACTGGTGGTGGATTCTTCCTGGAAATTGAGTTTGTTGATGACCTTCGCCTTTTTATCGGCTACATTGTTATCAAGGTAAGCACGGATCTCTTCCATACTGCCATCAGGATCAGCTTTTGCAGTATTCGGAAGAAGCTGCGCATTGTTATCAAATCCCGGTTTTTCATAAGGCCATTTCGGGATTTCTTTATTGGGGTTGAGTTCAGCATCTTTCAGCAATTCTTTCAGCGTAACACTGGAGGCAAAAAGGATCTTCTTTCCATCCGGGCTCCATTTTGGTGAAGTGGCGCCGTATTTGAATTTTGTGTACTGAACCGGTTCTCCACCATCAAAAGAAAGTACGAAAATCTGTGGCTTGCCATCGGCCGTTCTTACGAAAGCCAGTTGCTTGCCATCCGGGCTCCAGGCGGGTTGCGAAGCCGCTTCTTTGGCAGTTAAAGCCCTTGGTGGAGAAGAGCCATCTGTAGGGACCAGCCATAACTGGTTCTGGTAGCGGTATTCCCATTTGGTATCGCCATCGGGTTCGATCTGTGTAACAACAAAAGCAATTTTACTGCCATCGGGGCTGAGGCTAACGCTGCCTACCTGTTTGATGCGCAGCATATCAGTTACTTTGATCAGCTCCGTACCGTTTTGTGCAAAAACGTTTGCGGCTATCAGCAGTACCAGCAACAGGAAGAATTTTCTCATAGTATTTGATTGAAGAGGGAAAATACAAAGAAATCACCGGCAGGCTTTGCTATTTTTGGGGCAAAAAACGACCGATATGAGCCAGCTTGTACAGGAATTCAACAGCTACCGCGAAAAAATGAATGAGGTGATCCTCAGTAAAAACAACCTTGTGATGAAACGCCTCTGGAACCTCGATACCAATACCTATGAGGACGGTGCGCTTGATAAAAGAACCAAGGAAATGCTGGGCCTGGTGGCGAGTATGGTATTGCGCTGCGATGACTGTATCAAATACCATCTGGGTAAAAGCCATGAACTGGGGGTTAGTACGGAGCAGATGTATGAAATATTCGCCGTTGCCAATATTGTTGGCGGAACCATTGTGATACCCCATACCCGTAGGGCGGCAGAATACTGGGAAGAGCTGATGGCAGTTAAAAGTTAGGAGTTAGGAGTCTGGAGTTTGGTTGCAGGAGTCGATGGTTACTTGACAGGAATGCCGTAAATTGTGCAGATTCAGGAAGTGCCATAACCCATTTGTACTTTCGAACCGTAATTTCAAATTCTTAATTTTTAATTTCTCTTCGTGCTATGTCAGAAACAGCAACACAGGCAGCACCGGTTTTAACAGCGAAAGATTTTGCAACCGACCAGGAAGTGCGCTGGTGCCCGGGCTGCGGGGATTATTCTATTCTCGCTCAGGTACAGAAAGTAATGCCTACCATCGGTATACCGAAAGAAAATATTGTACTCATCAGTGGTATTGGTTGCAGCAGCCGTTTCCCATATTATATGAATACGTATGGCATGCACAGCATCCATGGGCGTGCCACTGCCATCGCGAGCGGATTAAAAGCCTCGCGCCCCGAATTGAGTGTGTGGATTGTTACGGGAGATGGCGATGGACTAAGCATTGGTGGTAACCATACCATTCACCTGCTGCGGAGAAACCTTGATGTGAATGTTTTATTGTTCAATAACCAGATATACGGGTTAACCAAGGGGCAATATTCGCCCACATCCGAACAGAACAAGATCACGAAGAGCACACCTTACGGCAGCATCGACCACCCGTTCAACCCATTGGCATTGGCAATGGGGGCAGATGCCACTTTTGTTGCGCGCAGTATGGACCGCGATCCCAAGCACCTCCAGAGTATGCTTACAAGGGCTTACCAGCATAAAGGTTCTTCTTTCCTGGAGATCTACCAGAACTGTAACATCTTTAATGATGGTGCTTTTGAAATCTTTACCGAAAAAGCCACGAAGCAGGATGAAGCTTTATTTCTTGAGCAGGGTAAACCATTGGTATTTGGTGCCAATCAGGACAAAGGCATTAAGATGGATGGCATGAAACCTGTTGTGGTACAGCTGGGTAATGGCGTTAGCGCCGATGATCTGTGGATACACGACGACAAGGATTTTTACAAAGCGCAAACACTGGTACGGATGTTTGATGATCCTGCCCGTTCGGGTGATCATTTCCCAAGGCCATTTGGTGTTTTTTATGAAACAGACAGACCCTGTTATGAAGATATGATGACACAGCAACTGGAAGATGCACTGGCAAAAGGCAAAGGCAATCTCGATAAGCTGCTTCGGGGTAAAGAAGTTTGGGAGATCATGTAATCATTTCCATAAAAGTTATGAAATTTTGAAACCCTCTGCCGGCAGAGGGTTTTCTTTTTGCCGCTCCGTGAAAATAGGGATCGTTGCGATATCATTCCGGAAGGCGAAAAGAACAAGCCCCACGCGCGAATGCACCTGTAATTTTTCAAAAAGGTTATCGCGGTAGCCATCCACCGTTCTCGGGCTGAGGCACATGGCATCTGCGATTTCACGGTAAGTCAGTTCGGCAGAGCAGAGCAACTGCAGAAATTCGCGCTCCCTTTCAGCGAGTTCAGAAGCCACTTTTCTTTCCAGTTCTTTGTGCTCCTCCAGTTTGGCAGGTTGCAGGGTGTCAACGATATTCCTGTAAAGGATATCGTTGATAAAAATACCCTTGTTCATCACTTCCTGTAAACCCATCTGGATTTCTTCGAGTTCGCCGTCTTTCAGTAAATAACCCCTTGCCCCCGAACGAAGCATACGGATCACTACGCGTTCGTCTTTTAACATACTTAACGCCACTACTTTGATTTCAGGCCGGTTCAGGGTAAGCCACTGGGTGGTTTCATAGCCGTTCATGATGGGCATGGTAACATCCATGATCACGATATCGGGGATATTCCCCTGCTGTATAAGATCGATCAGGTGTTTGCCGTTATCGGCAAGGAATGATACTTCATATCCTTCAAATGATTGAATGATGCTGGCCAGCGCATTGCGGAGCAACGCATGGTCGTCTACCAGTGCAACTTTAGGCATGGTCGTTTTGTTTTCGTGATCAAATCATCAGTAATTGGGTTGCTCTGGTATACAGGCAGTTGGTTTTGCAAGTTGCCAGTTTGTTTTGGTTAAAACAACCGTTAAAACACCCAATTTTTTAGCGTAGAAGCTACCTTGTTCAGAGAAAATGAGAAGAATAGTTTTGGGCTGAGAGAAAAGTGACGACGACTTTTCTTTTATTCAGTTTTCACCGGGGTTACAAACAACAGAAGGCGGCACAAGGCCGCCTTCCTGTTTAATAGTACATTGTTTACTGCTAAGCTTTCTCTGCATTCTCAAAAATTCGTTTCTTTTTCCAGTTGTACCAAGGATGCGGGATGGTTTTTTTCATCACGGTATCGATACTGCGCATGCCGAATAAATTCCATACTCCGTTTAACTTTCCGCTGAGTGAAGGCTGTAATGCCCGCAGGCTCATCGCAAATCCACTGTCAAGGTATTCCATATGGTGCCAGTAACCAGCAGGCATAAACAGCGTTTCGCCATGGTTCAATATAAGATCGTATCCTTTTGCTTTCTGCAAAGCGGGGAACTGCCGGTAATCCAGTTTGCTTTTTTCAGGATCATAATAATTGCTGAAATCGGCGAGACTGAGTACTTCAAAAGGTTTGCGGTATAATTTGTATTCCTCTTCTTTCGGGAAGAGCAGGACGCGTTTACGACCGGCAAATTGCGTATGCAGGATATGGCTCAGGTCGATGTCAAAATGCATATGCGTGATCGATGATTGCCCGCCTGTGAAAAGCATGGGATATTTTTTTACGAAACCTTTCATCAAATGCTCCGGCCAGGTAAAATCATGGATCAGTTCAGGCGCATGGTCAAAAATATTGAACAGGAAAATCCGCCAGCCGGCCGGCCCCTGTTTAATCATATCGATATATTCCCCGAAAGTTTTATAATCATCGGCTGTATTAATCGGCGTATAAGCATCGCTCTTTACATTATTGTATAAAGCAACCTGCTGATCACCCACAAGTTGTTTGAAATAATCCCAGTTCCATTTTTCATAGGCGGGCCAGCTTTTTGCGAGGTTGCGTATCACCAGGGGCCGCATGGGCAGGTAATAATTTTTACGGAAATCCTCGTTACTGATATCGTCTACAATGTCAACGGGAGATAACTGCATGGTTGAAGTTTGTGCAAAGGTAAACCGAAGCCGCTTCCTTGCAAAACAGCATGCGTTAAAGAGTTGATAAGGAAATACTTTTATAAACCTGTAATTTGCAGTATGTTATTACAGGTTCACCCGGATAACCCCAACCCGCGGTATATTAAAACCATTACCGAATGCCTGCTGGATGGCGGGGTGATCGTTTACCCGACAGATACGATTTATGGTTTGGGCTGTGATATTTTTCAACCCAAAGCCATTGAACGCATAGCACGGATCAAACAGGTGGATCCTGCAAAAGCGAGACTGAGTTTTGTTTGTTACGACCTCAGCGACCTGAGCAAATACACCAAAAGTATTTCTACGCCATTGTACCGCACATTGAAAAACTATTTACCGGGTCCTTATACATTCATCCTGCCCGCCAGCAAGGAAGTACCCAAAATACTATCCAGCAAAAAAAACACCATCGGTCTGCGTGTACCGGATAACCTTATCGCCAGAACGATCGTGAAAGAGTTGGGCCACCCGGTACTTTCCGCTTCATTGCCCGGAGACATGGTGGAAGAATATACCGACCCTGAGATCATCTATGAAAAATTTGAAAAGCTTGTGGACATTGTGGTGGATGGTGGTATCGGCGGGATGATCCCTTCCACGATCATTGATTGCACAACGGATGAATACGAAGTGATCCGGGAAGGCGCCGGTGTTTGGGAAGGATAGGATATAAATTATAATCCAAGTTCCATCTGCTTCGGAACGATCTGGAAACTTTTGCGGTGGTATTTGCACAAACCATTTTCATCAATGGCTTTCCGGTGTTCAGCAGTTCCGTACCCTTTGTTGCGATCCCAGCCATACAGCGGAAATTCATTGTGTAATTGCATCATATACGAATCGCGGTAAGTTTTTGCGAGGATACTGGCTGCGGCGATCGAGGCTATTTTACCATCCCCTTTAATGATACAGGTATGTTGTATGGAGGGATAAGGCTTAAAGCGGTTGCCATCAATTAATAATAATCCCGGTTTTTTTTGTAAACCATCAATGGCAAGGTGCATGGCTTTGTAAGATGCCTGCAGGATATTGATCCGGTCGATATCTTCATTATCCACCTGCGCAACAGCCCATGCGAGTGCCGATTTTTCGATCACTTCCCGGAGGATTTCCCTTTTCGATGCAGGCACCTGTTTACTATCGTTCAGCAAAGGGTGATAAAAACCCTTGGGCAAAATCACAGCCGCTGCAAAAACAGGCCCGGCATAACAACCGCGGCCCGCTTCATCCACACCGGCTTCTGTACATTCTGTCTGAAAAAATAAGGAAAGCATCCCTGTAAAATTCCTGCTAATGGGCCGATTCTCAAAACCTTTCTGAAAAACAATTGTTCGTTGATACTGTACCTTTGTATCATAGATGTAAAAGCAAGAAAATGGATGCAGCAGAACGTTCACGGAAATGGGTGGCCGCCTGGTTATTGACAGGAGTAGGTATGACAGTGATACAGATCGCACTCGGCGGGATCACAAGGTTAACAGGGAGTGGTTTATCCATTACAGAATGGGATGTGATCACCGGTGCTTTACCGCCGCTTAACCAACAACAGTGGATGCAGGAATTTGACAAATACCGGCAAACACCGCAATACCACCTGCTGAATTTTGATTTTACGCTCTCCGATTTCAAATATATTTTCTTCTGGGAATGGTTTCACCGCCTCTGGGCGAGAAGCATCGGGCTGGTATTTGCAGTGGGTTTTGTTTTTTTTCTTGTAAAAAAATATTTTCAGAAAGAAATGATCAGGCCCCTGCTGGCCCTGTTTTTTCTCGGCGCATTACAGGGAGCCATTGGCTGGATCATGGTGGCCAGCGGATTAACCGGCGATGCAGTATATGTAAAACCGACCAGGCTAGCGCTGCATTTTGTTTTTGCACTGGGGCTTTTGTGTTATACATACTGGTTTGCCTTGCAGTTGCTGGTGCCTCGATCGTCCACGATCCAGAACGGGAAGCTTCGAAAATGGAATATCACAATCCTTCTTATACTTCTGCTGCAATTGTTATATGGTGCTTTGATGGCCGGACATAAAGCCGCGACCGCTGCACCTACCTGGCCAACCATTAACGGGCAATGGATACCGGATCATTTATTGAAAGAAGAATCTTTTTTGCTGAACCTGGTTGATAATACTGTCTGGATCCATTTTGTACATAGGGGAATCGCCTACTTGTTGCTGCTGCTGGTGATCATATGGTCTTTGCGGTTGAAGCATATTACAGCATCCCCGCTTTTACAAAAAGTAAAGTGGGCGCCACTGGCGATTGTATCGGTACAGGTTTTACTGGGAATTATCACGGTGATCAGCAGTACCGGCATTGTCCCGGGCCATTGGGGAATGTTTGAATGGATGGCACAGTTACACCAGTTAACCGGTATGCTGCTGCTGCTCTCGCTGGTAACTACTTTGTATATGATTAAAGCGGAGGGGTAGGTTCCGTATTTGCGAATTGGCGGATTATCGGATTCATAAATGGCTGAGTAAAGTGAAAAATGGTTGCGTGTTATAAAATAAATCTATTCAATCCATTAATCCGCTAACCCGAAATTCATTTATCTCCAAATCGTAACCCCGGGCAAGCAGCAAAGCGTTTCGGAAAACAGTCTTACCAATATGAAAAAATACCTCGGTGGTATATGGAGAAGTTTGCCGGTGCAGTTATTCCTGCTGCATTTCCGCCGTTACCAGGTATTTCTTATTTTCTGGTATATTTTATTTGCCACAGTTGCAGGCAGGTTCATGTTCCACTTCGGGGCCAATGCACTTTTTCTAGCACCTGAATATTTTGGATCGGTTTCGGCATTAAGTACGGGTATTGTTGGCTTGACAGTAGGCATTTTTATCATGAGCTGGAATATCACCACTTTTATCCTGCACAGCCGCAACGTCCGTTTTCTGGCCACTACGGCACAACCTTTTCTCAAATACTGTATCAACAATGCATTGATACCGCTTGTGTTCCTGTTTTTTTATCTCGCAAAAGCGGTGCAATATGCGCATGTGCAGGAGTTGTTGCCTGTTACAGATATCCTTTGGCTGGTGGGAGGTTTTACCGGTGGCATCATCTTATCCATTCTTATCGCTTTTGTATATTTCTTTGGTGCTGATAAAACGATCTATTACAGTTTGGGCGATGTGATCCGGAAAGCGAACCATGCATATCATGAAGCTTCATCCAGAAACCCATTGCCTGAAAACCGGAATGAAATGCAGGTGGATTGGTTTCTCAGCGCCCGTCTGCACTTACGGAAACCAAGAGATGTGCGGCATTATTCCGAAGAATTTCTGGATGCTGTTTTTAAACGCCACCATGTAGCTGCGGTGATTGCCATCATTATTGCATTCGTATTTCTGATACTGGTTGGATACAGCGCTGATACAAGGCTGTTCCAGTTGCCTGCTGCGGCAAGCATCACTATTTTCTTTGCACTGCTGATTGCACTGGCAGGCGCAGTTTCCTTACTCTTGAGAACCTGGAGCATCCCGGTACTGGTATTATTGTATATCATCCTGAACATCCTTTACCAGGAAGAGATTATCGATCCGCGTAACAAAGCCTACGGGATCAATTACCAGAACCGAACTGAAAGGCCGGCTTACACAAAGGAGCATATCAATGCAATGGCTTCTGCCGAGAATATCGAAAAAGACAAAACTTATTTCCTCTCACTGTTGAATAAATGGAAGGCAAAACAGCATGCTGAAAAACCAGTATTGTATATCATCAACACCAGTGGTGGCGGAACACGCAGTGCAGTGTTTACGATGAATACCCTGCAAAGGCTCGACAGCCTGCTGAACGGGGAACTGATGCGAAGCACTTTTATGGTGAATGGCGCTTCTGGTGGCATGCTCGGTGCGGCTTATTTCAGGGAATTATACTACCGGAAAGAAAAAGGAGAATTGAAAAATATCCGCAGTACTGCGTATGTTGATAATATTTCGAAAGACCTTCTCAACCCCTTGTTCTCCTCTTTTGTTTCGCGCGATTTGATCGGGCCGGTACAGAAATTTGATTACCAGGGACAGCAATACGCGAAAGACAGGGGATATGCGTTCGAAAAAAAACTGGATGAAAACACACAGGGTGTTTTGAATAAAACCCTCGGTGCGTATGCTGCAGCTGAAGCAAATGCTGATATCCCCGTCATGTTTTTCAATTCAGTGATCAACCGTGATGGAAGGAAAATGATTATCGGCACGCATCCTGCAAGGTTTCTGATGCGGCCACAGATCGATACCGCGCGGCTTACCTATATGGATCCCGATGCCATCGATTTCGTATCCCTTTTCGAAAAACAAAATGCAACAAACATCAGTGTACTTTCCGCTTTGCGGATGAACGCCACATTTCCTTATGTTCTGCCAAGTGTATGGCTGCCCACCACACCCATTATCGATGTGATGGATGCAGGGCTGCGCGATAATTTTGGCCAGGAAACCTGCCTGCGTTTTTTGGACGTGTTCAAAGACTGGCTGAAACAGAATACAAGTAAAGTGGTACTGATACAGATCCGCGACAGGAGTCTCGGCGATTGGGAAAAACCGCTCGAAGGAAACAGTCTCGTGAGCATGCTTACCCAACCATTTCTTGTTTTACAGAATAACTGGTTTAAACTGCAGGACTATTACCAGCACGATCAGCTGCAATATTTGTCGGGCTCGTATGGAATGGATTTTTACAGGGTTACTTTTCAATATGTTCCGGTAAATAAAGATGCGGCTGCGAGCCTCAGTTTTCGTTTAACAGCTGCTGAAAAAAGAGATGTTTCTGCAGCACTCAATGATAGTATCAATCAAAAAGAATTCCGCCGCCTTGGTGAATTAAGGCGGTAATTCTCAGATCAAGGGTGTATATTTCTTTATGAATTTTTCCAGTGCGAAAAAATATCTCCTTTTGGTATCCCTCCTTTTTAAGGTTATTGTATCGTCTCAGTTATCTGCTCAAACAAACAACCCAGAAAAAATATATATCCACACAGACAGGAATACTTACCGATCCGGTGAAACCATTTTTTTCAAAGCTTATATCTATTCCAGGTTCAGTCCCGATGATATAGCAACCGTGATGGAAATGGATCTCGTGGCAAAGGAAAAAACGGTGCTCCCGGTACATAAATACATTGTAGGGAAGGGTATTGCTTACGGCGCTGTTACCATACCCGACAGTTTACCAGGTGGTGCTTATTACCTGCGGGCATGGCTTGTACGAAACAATAAGCAAGAACCTTCAGGGGCTGTTTATAGGCCTTTGTATTTGTATAGCCCATCAGCAGGATCAGCGGAACATGGGAAAAGCAATGAAACAAGAGATACTGCAACCGCGATTGAATTTTATCCTGGCTCAGTGGGTTTGATTCGCGGGGTTCCCAATACGGTGTTTTATAAAATAGACCCAGGCACAACAAAACCGTTGAAACATTACCGGGTTGTATCTGGAAATAATGAACCTATAGCAGTGATTGAACCTGTTTGGAAAGGTATTGGAAATTTTGTATTCCAGCCGAACGATACAGGTATATACAAAATAACTGATGGGGGGACTGCTGTTGGCAATGCAGACATTCCGTTACCTGCATTTTCAGATCAAGCTGTTTCGATTGATTGTGCAGACAATGGCAAATCGATAATGTTTACAGTTTATAAACCCAGATCCCTGCAAACCGCCGACAGCTTACGCGTGATTGGGATCATGGATGGCATTTTGATATTCGAGAAAAAAATACCTGACAATAAAACTGTTTTCTCCGCCAATATTCCCACTGACGAATTACCAGCTGCTGTGATGGATATAGCTGTTTTGAAGGGTAAAAACGAGTTACTGGGTTATCGCTCAGTTTTTGTAAATGCCAACGGTTCTTTTCCCTCTGTAGAACTTACTATGGATAGCCTGCATACCGGAGATACATTGCAAAATGTATTTACACTGCAGTTCAAAGATACCACAGCGGCAAATTGTTCGGTTTCGGTGATCGATGCGGAAAAAGATATTATTGTTGATGATGGAGGAATTATCCCGGCATTGCTTCTGCCCGGCGTACAAATGGAAAGGGAGCCTGATTTTTCTTTGATCCCAACTGTAAATATCACAACCAGGATGAACCTGCTTGCAGGAACTGATCCATTTACCCGAAAACGGATACAGTCATTTCTGCAAAACCAGTCTCCTGAAACCAATGAACCCGATAGCGGGTATCTGCATGTTTCAGGGAAGATACTGGATAAGAAAACAGGAAAACCAATCCAAAAGGGCACGATAAAATTTATCCTGTATAATCAACCAGTTGGTACCGATATCGCCGAAACAACTATCAAACCGGGCGGGATATTTCAACTGGACCACATTGTTTATGAAGGGGAAACAAAATTGTCTTATGAGGTTGATGGACAGGAAAAAAATGACTTGTTGATCATCTTCGATTCGACACAACAAAAGGTAGTAACTGATAAAACTTTTGCATCACCCTTGTTGTTCAGGCTGGCAGAACGTGCTACAGCTTTGCAAAAAAATTTTCCTGTAAAAAAAATAGCAACAGATACAGTTAAAAATTTTGGGACAAGCACACTTAAAGAAGTGGTTGTGACAAAAAAAATCGGGAGGCCAGTTGACCTGGTGAATGAAAAATACGCTACTGGTATATTCAGTAATAACATTGCTTCCAAAATTGTGGATCTTGTTAACGATCCACCCACACACAATGCAGGTAATATCTTCGATTACCTGATGGGTAGGATCAATGGATTGATGATAGGAAGAAAAGGTGCGAACAATTATGAATTATCCACTACACGCGGGTACACCATGACGGGCGGATTGGCAAAAATCAGGGTGTACCTGAATGAACATGAAACCACCATCGATGATATTGCGGGTGTGCCCCTGGTGGATGTGGCGCTTGTAAAATATTTTCCACCGGGTAATGGCCAGCTGCCAGGTATCGGTCTTGCCGGCATCCTTGCTATCTATACAAGGAAACTTGATGATGCGCTGGTTAATAAAACGGTAGCTCAGCCAGGGTTTACTTCTGCATTTAGGTTTCGGGGATTCGAACCCTTTACCGCATTTGACCCAGCTGGAAAAAACGATCAAACAAAACCCGTTTTGTACTGGAATCCCGATGTCTTTTTTGATCGTGCAACCCCTTCTTTTACATTTCGGTTTGCAGGTAATGGGTCAGCCCGGAAATATTATCTTAAAGTGGAAGGGTTTACAGTCGACGGTAAACTTATTCATTTCGAAAAACTGATACAGTAGTTTTTTCAGGGCTGTATCAGCGTGAAACAGTCTTTCAGGATCTTCACCTCAAATTCTTCCGCGGTTTCCCTGGGTTCGCCATCCACATGCAAGGGGGCATGCTTCAGGTTTCGTATGGTGAGCGAGGGCGTTTGAAAATAGAGAATATTTTTCTGCGTCATATCCTCCACCAGCTGCTGCAGTTTGTTATTACCGCGTACCTGCTGCAGAACGGCAAAGGGTAAACGGGCTTTGTGCATTTTCTGCACGACCACGATATCGAGCAAACCATCATTCAAACTGGCTTCCGGTGCAATCGTGAAATTATTACCGAACTGGTTGCTGTTGGCGATACTGATAAAAAAAGCATCGCTGAAAAAAGAAAAATTATCGAGGATGATCTCGAACTGGTAAGGATGCGCTTTAAAATAATTGACGATGCTTTGCTGTGTATACGTGATCAAACCTCTTGAAGCTTTCGTGGCAAACTGATGTGCCACCTGTGCATCAAACCCCACCCCACTTAACATACAGGAATACTGGTTGTTGATCGTAAACGCATCTGTTTTTTTTGCATTGCCGGTAAAGATCAACGCCAGCGATTGCTGTGGCTTCATGGGGATACCGGCCGCTCTTGCCAAACCATTGCCCGAACCAACCGGAATGATGCCGAAGTTTACAGGTTCTTCATACAGCGATCCGGTTACCTGGTTCACCGTACCATCACCTCCTACCATAACAATATCTGTGATTTTTTCACGCTGTATCCTGTCGCGTAGCCAGTCGTAATCGCCTTTAACATTGGTATGTTCAATACTGAAAGCGATACCCTGTGCCGCCGTTTCTCTTTCGATCAGTTTCCTGACGCCCTCTTTTTTAGATGTACCGGATATAGGGTTGATCAGGTAAATAATTTTTCTTTCGCTCATCACGTTTGTCTTTGTATCCCGGTTGAAAAATCAATAGCAATCTTTGTGCTCTACCATTTCAGCAATGCACTGGCCCAGGTAAAGCCACTCCCGAATGCTGCAAGGCAAACCAGGCCGCCTTCTTTTACTTTGCCTTTTTCCCAGGCTTCGCACAAAGCTATGGGAACAGAAGCTGCGGTGGTGTTACCGTAATGTTGAATATTGTTGTACACCTGCTCATCCCTTAGTTTTAATTTTTGCTGCACAAACTGGCTGATGCGTAAATTGGCCTGGTGCGGTATCAGCAGGTTGATATCGGTAGCCTGGTATCCATTGGCCTGCAACGCTTCCATGATCACTTCCGGGAATTTTACCACCGCTTTTTTAAAGACCGATTGCCCATCCATAAAAGGAAAGTTCTGTGCGTTATCGATCATGGTATGGCTCATAAACATTTCACCGATCTCGGCTTCATCAAAATCCGCATAGTTCTGTGCACCCCAGTGGTTGGCATGGGTGCCGGGATTGTACATCGCGAGTATTTCAGCAGATGCCCCATCACTGTGTAAATGCGTACTCAGGATGCCCTGGTTTTCCTTTTCAGTGGGTTGCAAAACCACCGCACCGGCCCCGTCTCCGAATATCACTGAAATATTTCTGCCCCTTGTGCTGAAGTCGAGTCCAAAGGAATGTTTTTCGCTACCCACCACCAATATGTTTTTATACATTCCGCTGCGTATAAACTGATCGGCAACACTAATCGCGTACAAAAAACCACTGCACTGGTTACGTACATCCAATGCACCCACTTCTTTCATCTGCATGGCGCGTTGCAGCAAAACCCCGCATCCCGGAAAATAATAATCGGGCGATAAAGTAGCGAATACAATAAAGTCAATATCCTGCGGGGTAATGCCGGCCCTTTCTATCGCGATCTTTGCCGCTTCCACGCCCATAGTGGTGGTGGTTTCTTCCGTTCGATGTGCATAATGCCTTTCGAGGATACCGGTTCTTTCCTGTATCCATTCATCAGAAGTATCCATGTATTTGGTAAGGTCTTGGTTGGTTACCCGGTTGGCAGGAATGAATTTACCGATACCGGCTATCTTGCTGCGGGGCATAGGCAATCGTTTTGTTTGAGTGGGGGTGAAGATAGGAAAGTTACAAGTTCCTGGTTTATTGGGTTATTGGTTTCTTGGTTGAATAGTCGCTTAGTTTATTGTGTTGCTTGTTTCTTGGTTTATTTGTTTTTGGTTTAATAGTTATTTAGTCTCTTACAAATAAGACTCTGGCAATAATTTTTAAAAACAATCATACAATACCAACAAACGAGTAAACCAATAAACCTATAAACCAACCAATAAACCTTCTATTCCTCCTGCCGCTGCTCCAGTACCGGTTTTATATGCATCACTTCTTTCAGGAACAAAGCGGTTTCTTTTTCCACACTCAGGATATCTTTCGATTGTATCGGCGAAGCCAGTACATGGTTGCCTGCATTGGGAATGGCCACCATCCGCTCCTGTTCAACCGGTGTACCCAGTGATGCCATCATATCTTTGATGGCTGAAACTTTTACCACGGGGTCCTGGTTTTGTTCATCTTTATAATAATACAGCGTAAGCACCGGTTGTTTTATTTTTTCGAAAGTACTGCTGCGCATGGTGGTTTCAACCAGTTCTTCTAACTGCACAACTGCTTCGAGGCGGTATTGCTGGTTCCAGTATTTGCCATATTCCGGGGGTTTATTCTGTATGATATTGTATTTTGATTTTTTTACAATTCTCGCGATCTGTAAACCCCAGGGATCATTCAATAACCATGCATTCGGGTCTTTAATGGCAACATTGGGTGAATAAAGAACCAGTCCCGCAATATCCGGATAAGCTGCTGCCAATTGTAAGGCCAGTGTACCACCGGTGGATGTTCCCATCAGGATGACTTTTTTCCCGATTTTTTTGCCGATCGCATATGCCTGTTTCGCGGTTTCCCATAAACCGGTTGCCGTTAAGCTGTATAAAGCGTCGGTTGTGTCAACACCATGTGCATCAAGTCTTGCGAGGTATAAATTAGCCCCGAACTGCCTCGCGATATTGCGGTGCACAGGGTTGCCTTCTTCCTGGCTGGCGCTGAAACCATGCAGGTAAACGATGGCATATTCGGTAGGGGTATGTGCCGTATCAGCCCATACGATACGGGCTTCATTATCCGGTTTCAGTTTGTGTTTCGATTCCTGTTCTTTTACAAAACTGTCTAACGCAGAACCCGACGAAGGCAGTACCGGTAGCGACAACGAATATTCGGGCGAAGCCGGATGCGGCCCCAATAAATAAACAATGAACAGTGTAAGCAATACCGCAAAAAGAATTTTCAGGAAACGCATACCCTTTTTTCTTTTAAATCTACAGAATTAATTCCGGTATCTGTCTGCCGCTGATGTAAACAGCAGGATAAAAAACGTATATTGTTTCCTTCAAAAAGCTGCCATGCAACAATCATCCCAACGTTTTCCTGCACTGGATGTTTTCCGCGGACTCACGATCTGCCTCATGATCATCGTAAACACACCGGGAGATGGTTCGGTTACATTTGCACCCCTGCATCATGCCCAGTGGCATGGGTTTACACCCACTGATCTCGTGTTCCCGTCATTTCTTTTCGCTGTAGGTAATGCCATGAGTTTTGTGATGCGCAAATGGGCGGATCAATCAACAGCAAATGTGCTGGGTAAAATATTCAAAAGAACCCTGCTCATTTTTTTATTGGGCTACCTGATGTATTGGTTCCCTTTTTTCACGCAGGAAAATGGTCATTGGGTACTTTCCCCGATCTCGCATACCAGGATATTGGGTGTATTGCAGCGTATCGCGCTTTGTTACTGTTTTGCTTCGATGATGGTATATTTCCTGAAAACAAGGACGGTGGTGTTTCTCAGTATCGTATTTCTTTTGTTGTATTGGATCTTGTGTTTCTGGTTTGGCGATCCTGCGGAACCCTTAAGCCTTTTAGGCAATGCTGGTCTCAAACTGGATCTGTGGTTGATGGGTGAAAACCATTTGTACCATGGTGAAGGCGTTGCTTTTGACCCCGAAGGTTTATTGAGTACGCTTCCTGCCATCGTAAATGTTGTGGCTGGTTACCTGGTTGGAAAATTTGTACAGGAAAAAGGGAAAACATACGAAGGCCTTACCAAACTCGTATTAGCAGGCTTTCTGCTTGTAGTGATCGCTTATTTCTGGAATTTTATTTTCCCGATCAATAAAAAATTATGGACAAGTTCCTTCGTGTTGCATACAGTAGGGCTGGATTGCATGATACTCGGCGCTGTGATCTACCTGGTGGATATGCAGCAGAAAACAAAATATGCCTGGTTTTTTGAAACAGTGGGCAAAAACCCGCTGGCGGTTTACCTGCTGTCAGAATTACTGGTAACTGTTTTTTACATGATCAATATCGGTGACACGAACCTGTTTAACTGGATATACCGTACTATTTTCAGCCATGCCGGCGATTACTGGGGTTCCCTGTTTTTTGCGGTTGCGTATATGCTGCTTTGCTGGTCGGTGGGGTACTGGATGGATAAGAAAAAGATCTACCTGCGGGTGTAAACTGATCGTACTGATCCCCGTCATTGTTTTCATTCGCTGGCTATCAATCCATTAGCTTTCATTTTGTGCTTTCTGTTAAGTTTCCGGCAAGGCTTTGCCCTCCGGGCGTAAACCCGTACCTTTGCAGCCTTAAAATTGAACATGGAAATCAGAAATATAGCCATTATTGCACACGTTGACCATGGTAAGACCACGCTGGTTGACAGGATCCTGCAAACCACCAAAGTGTTTCGGGAAAACCAGGATACCGGAGAACTCATCATGGACAGTAACGATCTCGAAAGAGAACGTGGCATCACCATCTTCAGTAAGAACGCTGCGGTAACCTACAATGATGTTAAGATTAATGTGATTGATACACCCGGCCACAGTGATTTCGGGGGTGAAGTGGAACGTGTACTGAAAATGGCCGATGGGGTGATTTTGCTGGTGGATGCTTTTGAAGGCCCGATGCCGCAAACCCGTTTTGTATTACAGAAAGCTTTACAACTGAACCTGCACCCGATTGTGGTGATCAACAAAGTGGATAAACCCAACTGCCGCCCGGATGAAGTGCATGATGCGGTATTCGAACTTTTCTTTAACCTTGATGCTACGGAAGAGCAACTGAATTTCCCCACTTATTATGGCAGCGGAAAGAATGGCTGGTTTAACGACAGTCTTACCCCCACCGATAATATCCTTCCTTTGATGGATGGTATTCTCAAACATGTACCACCACCACAGGCAAACGAAGGAACGCTGCAGATGCAGATCACTTCACTGGATTATTCTTCTTTCCTTGGCCGTATTGCCGTGGGAAAAGTTACACGCGGCACCATCAAAGAAAACCAGTCGATCGCATTGGTGCAGGCTGATGGCAGTATTAAACGCAACCGGGTAAAAGAACTGTATGTATTTGAAGGCATGGGCAAACGCCGCGTTACCGAAGTGGTGGCAGGCGATCTTTGTGCGGTTGTTGGGTTGGAAGATTTTAATATCGGCGATACCATTGCCGATGCAGAAAACCCGGAAGCATTACCCGTGATCAGCGTGGATGAGCCAACGATGAGCATGACCTTCAGCATTAACAACTCACCGTTTTTTGGTAAGGATGGGAAATTTGTTACATCCCGCCACCTGCGTGACCGTTTGATGAAGGAAACCGAAAAGAACCTGGCACTGCGTGTGGAAGATACCGACAGTGCGGATAGCTTCCTGGTGTATGGAAGAGGGATCCTGCATTTGGGTATCCTTGTTGAAACCATGCGCCGCGAAGGATATGAGCTTACTGTGGGTAACCCGCAGGTGCTGGTGAAAACGATCAACGGAAAAAAATGTGAACCATACGAAAACCTGGTAGTGGATGTGCCGGCTGAATACAGCGGTAAAGTGATCGATCTTGTTACACAGAAAAAAGGAGAGATGCAGGTGATGGAAAGCAAGGGAGAAATGCAGCACCTCGAATTTGAGATCCCTTCACGCGGACTGATCGGTTTGCGTTCGCAGATGTTGACGAATACGGCAGGTGAAGCTGTGATGGCGCACCGCTTTATTGATTATAAACCCTGGAAAGGCCCGATCCCGGGAAGAAATAACGGGGTATTAATTTCTAAATTCCAGGGAACCACTACGGCTTATTCGATTGATAAGTTGCAGGACCGCGGAAGTTTCTTTGTGGACCCGGGAGAAGAAGTGTATGTTGGGCAGATCATCGCAGAACATATCAAACCCGGCGACCTGAATGTAAACGCTGTGGAGATGAAGAAACTCACCAACCACCGCGCCAGCGGAAGTGATGATGCAGTCCGCATTACACCCAAACTTTTGTTTACACTTGAGGAATGTATGGAGTATATCCAGCACGATGAATGTATCGAAGTAACACCGAAGAATATCCGTATGCGCAAAGTGATCCTGAACGAAGAGGAGAGGAAAAAAGCATCCAAGAGCCTTCAAAGTGAAGCGGTAGGATAATAAAAACCGTTTGAAATAACAGAGCCATCCTGTGAATAGCAGGGTGGCTTTTTGTTTTGTGCGAGAGGAACAATGGAATATTGAATGTTGAAGCGACCAGAGCAGCGGAATGGGTGAGTGTGAGTGGTGAGTTGTCAGTGGTGAGCCTTTTTCTCCTCGAATCATCAATCATGAATCGTCAATACTGCTTTTTCTTCTGCAAAAAAAGGGGCCACTCTTTAAAGAATGGCCCTTTTAAAATGTGCGGGATGGTAATTAGCTTTTGCTAACCACTACATCTTCCACCACTTCGGTTTTGATGCTTACATCAAATTTTTGTTTGAAAGCTTCTTTACCACCGTCGATCACGAAAGTGAGTTTGCTTACTTCAGATTTAGGCAGTTTGAAGGTTTTGTCAAATTGCTTGTCTGAATAAACGCCTTTGTACAAAGCTTCTCCGTTTTCATCGAGAACGGTGAGGTAAAAAGCATTACCGTTGGGGTTGCTGTATTTTACGTTGAAAGATAACTGGTTGAATTTATCAACACCGGTATATTTCACTTCTACTTTGTTATCAGCAGATACAGCGGTACCAGCAGCGGCATTTGCATGTACGGAAAGAAACAGCGCAGCAGCGAGTAAACTTCCGGCAAAAAACCTTTTTGCAATGGTTGTAATGGATGTTGTTTTCATAATTGTACTTTTTCTGTTTTAGTTAATGAATAGCGATACACATGGGCATACAATTGCCCCTTGGCTCACAAAAGAATTTTACATGGTTAAAAGCAATCAGAAGGTTTACACGGGCTGCCTGAATGGCGTGGCGCCTGGATACAGGCTGCCGGGATGTACATCAAACCCTTTGGTATACCAATTAATACTGCAAAGATAAAAAGGTAACCCTTTGCGTACTGTTAACACGATGTTACCGGTTTGATGAACAAACGTTTGTTTTTAAAATGAGGTGTAGGATGTGTTTTATCCGGATTGATTTATCCTGTTACGATCACCATTCGAAAAGCTGCCATGAAAAGATATTGTACAAGTGTGCGACGCAACAATTGTTGCCATGAAAATAAACAGCCGGGAAAAAAATAACCAGGATGTTTTATGCAACCGGTTTATTCAATGCATTCCAGAGCAGGTCTTTTAATTCCATCAACCCTTTGTTGATCACTGAAGAAATAAATATATGCGGAATGCTTTCGGGCAATTCTTTCCGGATGGCTTCTTTTAATTCATCATCGAGCATATCGCTTTTGCTGATGGCGATGATAAAATCTTTCTGCAGCAATTCCGGATTGTACTGCTCCAGTTCGTTGCGGAGTATTTCAAATTCTTTTTTGTGATCGGTACTGTCGGCGGGAATGAGAAAAAGCAATACGGAATTCCGTTCGATATGTCGTAAGAAACGATGGCCCAAACCTTTTCCGTCGGCGGCGCCTTCGATGATGCCGGGAAGATCTGCGATGCAGAAAGATTTATTGTCGCGATACGCCACCATCCCTAATTGCGGCACCAGTGTGGTGAATGCATAATTCGCGATCTTGGGTTTGGCGGCGGTGATCACGGAGAGCAGTGTTGATTTGCCTGCATTGGGAAAACCTACCAGCCCAACATCGGCCAATACTTTCAGTTCAATATTTTTCCATCCTTCCACACCGGGCTCACCGGGTTGCGAATGTTCGGGTGCCTGGTTAGTAGGTGTTGCAAAATGACTGTTGCCCAAACCACCTCTTCCGCCCTGGAGCCAGATAATTTCCTGGCCGTCTTCGAGTATCTCTGCTTCTATTTCTTCTGTTTCTTCATCTCTTGCGATAGTGCCCAG
Organism: Chitinophagaceae bacterium; assembly: GCA_004028765.1. Classification (GTDB taxonomy): domain Bacteria; phylum Bacteroidota; class Bacteroidia; order Chitinophagales; family Chitinophagaceae; genus Sediminibacterium. The sequence continues at coordinate 116,426 of SAIX01000107.1, forward strand.
GGGAACTTCAATGATGATATCTTTCCCGTCGCGGCCTTTGCAATTGTTTTTACTGCCGTTCTCACCATTTTCTGCAAGCACATTTTTAAAATAACGGAGGTGCAGTAAGGTCCAGAGATTGCTGTTGCCCCGCAGGATGATATGACCGCCGCGGCCGCCGTCGCCGCCATCGGGTCCGCCCATTGCGGTAAGTTTGTTACGCATGAAATGTGTGGAACCGGCGCCCCCGTGCCCGCTGCGGGCGAAGATGCGGATATAATCGATGAAGTTATTTTTATCTGACACCGTGTAATCGAATTAAGGACAAAGGTACAACAATGTTATCAGCTGTTTTTTGACCCTGCGTTGTGCCAGGTGTGATAGTTTTTTGTTTGAGATGGCAGGCCTGTTTGTATTTCTCTTAACGGTTCTGTTTCTTTCCAGTATGTACGCATTTCTTCGGGTAGTTGCTGGTAAAGTTTGGTGCCTTCTGTTTTCCAGCGGATCATTTCATCACTTACTTCTTTTATTTTTTTTGCGGGGTTGCCAACGATCAGGCCCCTGTTCTCAAATACTTCACCTGCTTTGATAAAGCTGAGCGCGCCCACAATACATTCATCGCCGAGTACCACATTGTCCATGATCACGCTGTTCATTCCTACCAGGCAATTTTTTCCGATCTGCGCGCCGTGTATCACTGCACCGTGACCGATATGTGCTCCTTCTTTTAATAAAACCGTTATACCGGGAAACATGTGGATGGTGCAGTTCTCCTGCACATTACAGCCATCTTCGATAACGATACCGCCCCAATCGCCGCGGATGGCAGCGCCCGGGCCGATATAAACATTTTTCCCGATAACCACATTACCTGTTACAGCAGCCTGCGGATGCACGAACGCTGTTTCGTGGATAACAGGAATATATTCTTTGAATGCGTAGATCATCAATACTTATTTTATACAAGGGTTTTGCCTGTACGGAAACAGGTGCCTTTAAAATGCGCAACAGTTTCATTCCGCTGGTTGGTGATCGTGATGAGGTACAAACCGGTGCTCCTGCCATTGTGCTGTTCTTTTGCTTCAGCGGTTAGTATATCGCCGGTATTTACCGCTTTGGTAAAATTGATCGAAGTGTCGAGTGCAACGGAAAGATTGTTCCGGTTATTACAGGCAAATGCGAAGGCACTGTCGGCCAGAGAAAAAGCAATGCCACCATGTGCTATGCCAAAACCGTTCACCATTTCGTCGCGTACCTGCATCTGTATCTTTGCATAACCTTCTGCTATCTCCAGTATGTTAATACCGAGCCATTGTGAAAAGCGGTCGCTCTCCATCATGTGTTCAACCACTTTTTTGGCAAACAGATCTTCTTCTTTCATATCATTCTCCTTTAAAATGCGGCGAACGTTTTTCAAGAAATGCCTCGACGCCTTCTTTAAAATCCCTTGTGGCAGCGGCTTTCTGCTGGTATTCGTCTTCCAGTAATAATTGTTCTTCCAGTGAATGGTTGATAGACCGGTTAAGCGCATGTTTGATATAGGCCAATGCCTTTGTAGGCATAGCAGCCAGTGTTGCAGCGATCTTTTTGCTTTCCGCAGCAAAATGTGCATCTTCAAATATTTTATAGAGCATACCCATTTGCAAAGCTTCTGTAGCGGATACTTTATCGCCCATCATCATCAAAGCACTTGCACGCTGGAAACCGATCAGCCGGGGTAAATGAAAAGTTCCGCCGCTATCCGGTATCAAACCGATCTTTGAGAATGCCTGGATAAAAGAGGCAGAGGCAGTTGCCACCACGATATCACAGGCCAAGGCGATGTTTGCACCTGCACCGGCCGCTACCCCATTAACGGCAGCAATAACGGGTTTTGGCATATTACGCAAACGGGTGATGATGGGGTTATAGTGTTCACTCAGTATGCGCTGCATGCCAGGTCCATTGGGGTCCACCACTTCGGCGAGATCCTGTCCTGCACAAAAACCTTTTCCTGATCCGGTAATGTAGACACACCGAACTTCTGCGAGAGAAGCGCACTCGTCCAGCTTTTGCTGCAGCAATAAAGCCATTTCACGGTTGAATGAATTGAGTTTATCGGGGCGGTTGAGGGTGATTGTGGCGATATTGTTTTCGATATGGAAGAGAATGGAGGGCATGGGTGGAATAAAAAAGGTTAAAAGGGTTAAAATAGTTAAAGAGGTTAAATTAGTAAAGGCGGTTGGTTATTGGGAGTTTGTTTTTTGTGTTTTCAGATAAGCAATATAACCATTCAGAAGTCTGAGAACTTTCTCGAATTGAAAGCGCATTGCCTGCAGCGATTCTGGTGTAATATAATTTTCATCCAAAGCTACCGTTAAGTGGTCAAGGGTTTCGTTTAAAGAGCCACGGGCATCTCTGCAGAATCGTATATTATCGAGGTAATGAAATCTTCCATACCCCTCGGCGATATTTGCAGTTACAGATCTCGATGCACGTTTTACCTGGTCGATTAATCTGTATTTCTCCTCTTGTGGAAGCTGCCTGCAAAGAACGATAACCATGTTTCGAAATACCCTTGCCTGTCTCCATACTTCCAATGTTTCAAAACCGGATACCGCTTCTTTCATGGCTGAATCTTTCAACCAATTTACCCTTTTTAACAATTTTAACTTAGCGTATTTATACGCATTAATGACACTTAAAATAATCAAACGGTTCCCTGCAATCTACGCACTGGTACAAAGCTTTACAGGCTGTACTTCCGAATTGAGAAACCAGTTTTGTGTGATAGGAATTACAGCGCGGGCATTGAATGGCTTCTTCCTGCTGAAAGGCATCGGGTGTGCATACAGCCTGTTTGTATTGCGGTGGTGCAATGCCATAGGCTTTTAGTTTTTGTTTACCTGCTTCTGTCATCCAATCGGTTGTCCAGGCAGGTGAGAGCACCTGTTCAAACTGCACATTCGTATAACCTTTTTCAAGCAATGCGATCCGCATCTGTGTTTTCATTACATCCATTGCGGGGCAGCCTGTGTAAGTCGGGGTATAGGTGATCCGTATTTCATCAGTTGCCGGTTCGCCGTCTTTTGTTATGGTTTTTTCACTGCCTGTTTCCAGAACAGAGATATTGCGGACCACACCGAGATCAAGTACAGATAAAACAGGCACTTCCGGATCGGGCACTGTTGCCAGGATCTCAAGGACCTTTTTCTCAGCATCTGATGCTGCAATAATTTGTCCACTTTTTTTTCCCTGTACCATCCAATGGTGATTATGATGTATCTGCATTACCATTCTGCGCTAGGGTATGCCCTTTGCATAAACTGCATTTCTGCAAGGATATACCCCAGGTATTCGGTATGTATGCCGTTTTTGCCCCCCGTATGCATCCAAATATTTTGGGGTGGCAGTGTGAGGGTAGCTTCCGAAAATACGGTTGATACTTTTTGTTTCCAGTTTTCTTCGATCATTTTTGGATCCACTCCTATGCCTGCGGTAACAGCATCGGTTTCATGTTGCACGGGGATAAATAATTCGCCGGTATAAGGCCATATTTCTTCGAGCGCCTTTTCGATACGCTGTTTGCTTTCGCTGGTTCCATCGCCCAGCCGTATCACCCACTCACTGCTCCAGCGTACATGGTAGGTAACTTCTTTTAATGCTTTCTCAGCGATAGCAGCCAATTGCTGATCAGGTGATTTTTGTAATGCATCGTACAGGTAAAACTGGTAAGTGCTTACGAGGAATTGCCTTAATACGGTTTGCGCCCAGTCGCCATTGAGGATTTCGGAGATGAGGTTGTTTTTAAAATCGATCGCATCGCGGAGATAAGCGAGCGAGTCTTCCGTTGCATTTCCACCGATCAGTGTTGCTGCATACTGGTAAAAATTCCGAGCCTGCCCGATCAGGTCCAGCGAAATATTTGAGATGGCGATATCCTGTTCCAGTACAGGTCCATGGCCGCACCATTCACTGTTGCGCTGCGCCAGTATCAGCGCATTATCGGCAAGCTGCAGGGTATAATCGATCAGGTATTGTTTTGTCATGGTTAACCCGGTTTGCCGTTACATGTGTTTTACTTCATCAGGCAGGTTGTAAAAAGTAGGATGGCGGTAGGCTTTGTCGTTGGCAGGATCGTACAACTCGCCCGCTTCTGTGGGATTGCTTGCATGGATGTATTTACTTTCCACCACCCAGATACTTACACCCTCCATCCGCCGGGTATATACATCCCTTGCATTCTCGATGGCCATCTGCGCATCGGCTGCATGCAGGCTCCCGGCATGTTTATGATCGAGCCCCTGTTTGCTGCGGATAAAAACTTCCCAGAGGGGCCATTCGGTATTTGACATGCGTTGGTTTATTTGTTTAGTAGTTTATTTGTTTACTGGTTGATTGGTTTATTCGTTAACTGGTTTATTTGCGTACTTTGACGGTTGTCATTTTACTAATAAACTATTCAACCAATAAACCAGTCAACCAGTTCTCATCACGCTGCGTGCAAGGATTCTTTCTGTTTTCTTTTTTCCGCATAGGCAACAGCCGCTTCGCGTACCCAGGCGCCTTCTTCCCATGCTTTTTTTCTTGCTTCCAGTCTTTGTTTATTGCATGGACCATTGCCCTGAACCACCTGCCAGAATTCTTCCCAGTTGATCTTCCCAAAATCGTAGTGCTTTCTTTCTTCGTTCCATTTCAGGTCGGGATCGGGTAATGCAAGTCCCAGCACTTTTACCTGTTCGGCACATACATCAATAAATTTCTGCCGCAGTTCATCATTGGTAAAACGTTTGATCTTCCATTGCATGCTTTGAATGGTATTGGGGCTTTCATCGTCTTTCGGGCCAAACATCATTACGCTGGGCCACCACCAGCGGTTGATGGCATCCTGGGCCATCCGCTTTTGTGCTTCCGTGCCTTTACTCAGTGTCAGTAATATTTCAAATCCCTGGCGTTGATGAAAACTTTCTTCTTTACAGATGCGTACCATGGCCCTTGCGTATGGCCCATAGCTCGACCTGCAAAGGGGTACCTGGTTCATGATTGCTGCTCCATCTACCAGCCAGCCAATGGCACCGATATCGGCCCAGCTAAGGGTTGGATAATTGAATATAGAAGAATATTTAGCCTTGCCGCTGTGCAACTGTTCATACATCTCGTCTCTGGTGATGCCAAGGGTTTCGGCGGCAGAGTAGAGGTATAAACCATGCCCGGCTTCATCCTGTACTTTGGCGAGCAGGATAGCTTTCCGCCGCAGGCTCGGTGCGCGCGAGATCCAGTTGCCTTCGGGCAGCATGCCAACGATTTCGCTGTGGGCGTGCTGACTGATCTGGCGGATCAATGTTTGCCGGTATTTCTCCGGCATCCAGTCTTTTGGCTCAATTTTTAATTCCTCGTCGATCTTCGACTGGAATATTTCTGAAAAATCTTTCTCCATCCGGTAAAATTTAGGAAGCAAAAATAGGAAAAGAATCGTTGTGCTAACACATGTTAGTATAAATAATCTATAAAATTCATGGAGCCTGTTAGTGTTCGGCCAGCTCAAAAAAGGATATCCTGTTAGGGGATTTATTTCACATCAAAATCCACCACCACTTTTTCAGTCCTCGGGTGCGACTGGCAGGTGAGGATAAAACCCTGTTCTATTTCGTCGGGTTCCAGGCCGTAATTCACATCCATGCTTACTTCGCCCTCGAGTAATTTGGCGCGGCAGGTACAGCATACACCGCCTTTACAGGCATAGGGCAGGTCAGCGCCATTCTGTAATGCCGCATCCAGGATGGATTGGCCGGCATAAGCAAGGTCAAAGTCAACCGCTACGCCGTCCAGTTTTAAACTGATTTTACTGACGGCTCCTTTTTCGGTTGATGATCCGGTATCTGTGGTAGCATTTTGTTTTGCGCCGGGAGAAGTAAATAATTCAAAATGGATTTTTTTGTCTTCCACACCCAATGAAAGCAGGGTTTCTTTTACAGAGAAGATCATGCTTTCCGGCCCGCAAATAAAAAAAGCATCTGTGTTCTGTGCATCAATTGCTTTTTCACAGAGCAGCCCGCATTTTTCAGCATCGATCCTGCCGTGGTGAATAGCGGCATCTGTTCTTTCCCGCGAAAGGATATGGATCAAACGGAAGCGGTTCATATAGGTATTCTTCAGCGCTTCCAGTTCTTCCCTGAAAATAATGGCATGCCGGTGGCGGTTACCATATACCAGTGTAAAACTGCTTTGCGGTTCGGTGCGTAAGGTTGTTTTGATGATCGACAGCAAAGGGGTGATACCACTCCCTGCTGCAAAACCCACATATTGTTTCCGGTTGGCTGGATCCAGTTCGGTAAAAAATTTTCCCAGCGGCGGAAGCAATTCCAGCCGGTCTCCTTTTTTCAATGTATCATTGGCAAAACTGGAGAATACACCATTGGCCACTTTTTTTACGGCTACACGCAGTTCATTGTCGAGCGGGCTGCTGCAAACAGAATAGGAACGTCTTACCTCTTCTCCGTTGATATGGGTACGGATGGTGATATACTGCCCCTGTTTGTAACGGAACACCGTATCCAGTTCTTCAGGAATATGAAATGCGATGGAAACGCAATCGCCGGTTTCTTTTCTTATATCGGCTACTTCGAGTGAATGAAAATGAAGTGACATTCGGGGAGAATCGTTAATTCGTCAATCGTCAATAAATAGGACTGTTTAGCAGTTCGCGGTAGATGCCGGTCAGTGGTTCACCAAACCACCTACTAAAATGGTGATCATATTTTCTTCCAGTTCGGCGGCACTGATTTTTTGTGTTGAACGGTGCCAGCTTTCAATACCACTGATTGCGTGCAGCATGATCAGCACAGCAGTAGGGGCATCAATTTTTTTGATCTCTTTGTTCTGGATCCCTTTTTCGATGATCGCTGCAAAACGCTTGCGGTAAATGCGGCGCTGGTTCTGGAAATTGGAAAGATAAGGGTCGGCAAGGTGTTTCCATTCACGGTCGCTTACATACACTTCTTCATAGTGCATGATCATTTCATTGATATGGAAACGCAGCAGTTTTTCCACTTTTGCGATTGAACTGATGGGCTCGGCTTCTATTTCATCGATCTTATGCAAAAAACGATTGGCCACGCTGAAACAAAGCTCATGCAGCAGTTCGGTTTTTGATTTGATATGGTTATACAGGCTGGCAGCTTCCACACCAACGGCTTCGGCCAGGTCGCGCATGCTGGCGGCTTTAAACCCTTTTTCACGAAACAGGGCCGCAGCTTTGGTTACGATCACATCTTTGCGGGAGATATTTTTTTCTGTTTTGATTCTTGCCATAACGCGAAGGTAATATCGCTAACGGATGTTAGCAAAGATATTTAGCGAAAATTTGATTTTTGTTAGTTTTAAGGATCACGGATTAGCGAATTGGCGGATTATCGGATATATCATCTTCTGTCGCAATCCGTTTATTCATAATCCGCAAATCCGTTATCCGTAAATCCGCAATCCCCAAAATAAGCCCCTGCAATCCCGGCACTTAGCCCGGTATGCTGTAACTTCGCCCCCCGAAAACAAATTGTAACGTATGTCTTTAGTTGTTGTCGGTTCAATGGCCTTTGATGCGATTGAAACCCCTTTCGGGAAAAGTGATAAAATCGTAGGTGGAGCCGGAACGTATATCGCCTGGTGTGCTTCCAACTTTACGCCTGTAAAACAGATTTCGGTAGTTGGTGGCGATTTTCCCCAATCTGAACTGGATGCCCTCGCCAATCGAAGAGTAAGCCTGGAAGGCGTCCAGATCAAAAAAGACGAAAAGACATTTTTCTGGAGCGGCCGTTACCACATGGATATGAATACGCGGGACACGCTCGATACCCAACTGAATGTACTTGCCAATTTTGAACCCGTGGTTCCGGAAAGTTACCAGGACTGCGAATTCCTGATGCTGGGAAATTTACTGCCATCGGTACAATCAAGCGTGATCAGCCAACTGAATAAACGCCCGAAACTCATTGTAATGGATACAATGAATTTCTGGATGGAGACGATGATGGATGATCTCCGTAAAACCATTTCAATGGTGGATGTTTTGATGGTGAATGACAGCGAGGCAAGACAACTCAGCGGCGATTATTCGCTCGTTCGTGCGGCTTCCACCATTATGAAAATGGGCCCCAGATACCTGATCATTAAAAAAGGGGAACACGGGGCACTGCTGTTCCACGAAGACAAAGTTTTCTTCGCACCTGCGCTGCCATTGGAAGAAGTGTTTGACCCCACCGGCGCCGGTGATACTTTCGCGGGCGGCTTTATCGGCCATATTGCCAAAACGGGTGATATCTCTTTTGAGAATATGAAAACCGCGATTATCGTGGGAAGCGCCATGGCTTCTTTCTGTGTGGAGCGTTTCGGAACAGAGCGTTTGCGTGCCATCAGCAAAGCAGATATCGATGGCAGGCTGTCTGACTTTGTGCAACTGGTAAACTTTGATATCTCACTGGTATGATCGCTGAAAACCGCGTAAACACTAACTCCCGTTAGCGCGGATGAAAAATAGTTTTGGTGAAACTGCACACAGGTAATATTTTCGCACCGCAATGATGACAATGAAACATACAAAACGTAGCAAGAAACCTCTCTGACGGGAAGTGCTTTACGTTTGTGTGTATACCATAATACTGAAAGCCTTCCCGAAACGGAGGGCTTTTTCTTTTTAGAATTCATCAGACAAAACCATAAAAAAACAAACCATAAACCCAAAAAAATGAAAGTAGCCGTAGTAGGTGCCACTGGCCTGGTAGGCACCAAAATGTTGCAGGTATTAGCCGAACGTAATTTTCCTGTTACCGAAATTGTTCCGGTAGCTTCCGAAAAATCGGTTGGTAAAGAAGTTGAATTCAAAGGCAAAAAATACAAAGTGGTAAGCATGACCGATGGGATTGCTGCCAAACCTGCCGTGGCTATTTTTTCTGCGGGTGGAAGTACTTCGCTTGAGTGGGCGCCCAAATTTGCAGAAGCGGGTATCACGGTTATCGATAACTCTTCCGCATGGCGTATGGACCCCGCCAAAAAACTCGTGGTGCCTGAAGTAAATGCGGAAGTGCTTACAAAAGAAGACCGCATCATTGCCAACCCGAACTGCTCAACCATACAGATGGTGGTGGCATTGCAGCCGCTGCATAAAAAATACCAGATCAAACGCGTAGTGGTAAGCACTTACCAAAGCGTTACCGGAACCGGTAAAAAAGCCGTTGACCAGCTCTTTAATGAAAGAAAAGGGGCAGAAGGAGAGATGGCCTATAAATACCAGATCGATCTGAACGTAATTCCGCAGATCGATGTGTTCCTCGACAATGGCTATACCAAGGAGGAAATGAAAATGGTGAAAGAAACCTGTAAGATCATGCAGGATGATTCGATCCGTGTTACGGCTACCACCGTTCGTATCCCGGTAGTGGGCGGACACAGCGAAAGCGTGAACGTGGAATTTGCCAATGATTTTGACCTGGCAGAAGTAAAAGAAATCTTGCGCAACGCACCCGGTGTGATCGTGCAGGATGAACCTTCAGAAGCTTTATACCCGATGCCATTGTGGGCACATGAAAAAGATGAAGTATTTGTTGGCCGTTTGCGCCGCGATGAAACACAACCCAATACTTTGAACATGTGGATCGTAAGCGATAACCTGCGCAAGGGTGCGGCTACGAATGCTGTGCAGATTGCGGAGTACCTGATGGGGAGGGGGTTGCTGTAAGCACCGACAATCGTTAATCGTCAATTATGAAGGGTTGTGTGAACATCCCTTTTCTGAAGGTTGGTTTAAAAATAATTGCAATCATTAAACCTGATCCAGTGTGTCATTTTCAATCTTCTTGACAATTGACAATTGACAATTGACAATTGACGATTGACGATTGACGATCACCCCTCTGCAATCCCCCTGTTCAAAAACATAACCAACGGCTGCAATGTTTCAAATGCAGCCGTTATCTTTTTTACGGCATCTTTGGATGTGAGGTCGGCATCGGAGAGATGCGCCGTTCCCACCCAGCTTTTCAGTTTGATATATTCAATAGCGGGATTGTCTTTCTCATAGCCTTTCGGTTCGCGGCTCAATGCCATGCCTTCGCCTCTTTCTAATTCTCCATAAACCGACCTGAATTTTTTACCGCTTACGATTTTATGGAACTCCTCCCAGTTGTAATCAATTTCCTGGCGGATCTTTTTGAGTGTATCGGGCTCGCCCATATACGATCCGCCTCCCATAAAACAACCACCGGGTTCAATATGAAGGTAATAACCAGCCAATGGCGATTTTTTTCCGCCACTGCAGAGATAGGCGCCCATATTGGTTTTATAAGGGTCTTTGTTTTTACTGAATCGAACATCGCGGTTAATGCGGAACATACAGTCTTTGGCAGTAAGGTGTAAAATCGTTTCATCTTTTTTCCCGAAGCTTTTGATCACTGCATCCACCAGCGCCGCCACATCTGCTTTGGCGGCTTCATATTGTTTGCGGTTTTTTTCGAACCAGTCGCGGTGATTGTTTTTTGTAAGGTCTTTCAGAAATTTGAACGTGGATATTTGTAACATGATTGTATGTGTTATTGGCTTGAGCGGTAAAATTTTATTGCCCGATTAATGAAAGAAATTCTTCTTCGGTAATAATCTTGACCGTATTGATCTTCTTTGCTTTTTCGAGCTTGCTCCCTGCATCTTCCCCTACCACGAGGTAATTCAGTTTGCTGCTTACCCCACTAACGATCTGTCCGCCGTTTTGTTCAGCCAGGGCTTCGGCTTCGCTTCTTTTTAATTTGGTCAGGGTTCCGGTAAACAGAAAAGTTTGCCCCTGTAAAGAACCGCCCCCTTGGTTTTCTTTTTTCTCGTTCCTGCATTGCAGGCCCATCTGCTCAAGCTGGTGCAGCATTTCAAGGTTCTGTTCGTTATAAAAAAACCGGTGGATGCTTTTCGCCACTTTGATACCTACATCTTCCAGTTGCAAAAGTTCTTCTTCTGTTTTCGTGGTAAAATCAAAAATGGTTTCTACGGCATTGGCGAGTGTTTTGGCCGTGGTTTCGCCCACATACCGGATACCCAATGCATAAATGAGCCGGTTGAGGGGTTGTTGTTTGGAAGCTTCAATTGCGGCTTTCAGGTTATCGAGGCTTTTTTTACCAAAGCCTTCCAGTTTGCCGATCGCTTCATAATCGAGCCGGTAAATACCCGGGATATCTTTCAGCAGACCGAGTTCATAAAATTTCCGCACATTCGCTTCGCCGAAACTTTTGATATCCATTGCATCCTTGCTTACGAAATGGATCATTTTTTCCACCACCTGTGCTTCGCATTCGATATTGATGCAACGCCATACTGCTTCGGTTTCTTCCTTGAATAATTCGCTGTTGCAAACAGGGCATTGTTTGGGAAACTGGATCGTTTGTTCTGAACCATCTCTCAATTCGGGTAATGATTTTACGATCTGCGGGATCACATCACCCGCTCTTTCAATCAGGACCGTATCACCGATTTTGAGGTCTTTCTCTTTTATATAATCTTCATTGTGTACAGAAATACTAGAAACGGTTACTCCGCCCAGGTAAACCGGATCCAGTTTTGCCACGGGTGTAACCGCACCGGTTCTTCCCACCTGGAATTCCACAGCCCGCAATTTTGTAGTGGCCTGCCTCGCTTTGAATTTGAATGCAATGGCCCAGCGTGGGTGGTGAGAGGTCATGCCCAATTGTTCCTGCAAGGCGATATTGTTCACTTTTACCACCATCCCATCAATTTCATAAGGAAGGTTATCCCGGCCGGCTTCAAAATCGATACAATAGTCAATTACAGGTGCAATGCCCTTCACTACTTTTTTTTCTTTTTGCGGTGACCGGAAGCCCAGCTCCCACAACAATTCAAGTGAACCTGCATGCGTGGCAAGCGGATCGGTTTCCTGTTCCGATGGATGCCGGTTTGTATCGCGGGTCACATAACTGATATGATATAAAAAAGCATCGAGGCTTCTTTCCGCAACATCTTTCGGGTCCTTCATCCGCAAACTTCCCGATGCGGCATTACGCGGGTTGGCAAGCGGCGACAATCCCTGCCCGGTAAGCATACGGTTGTATTTTTCGAAAGACTGTTTGCTCATGATCACTTCACCGCGGATCTCGGCCTGCTGGATACCATATCTTGAGAATTCCGCCGACAAGGGAATCGACCGGATCTGTTTGATATTATTGGTAACATCTTCTCCTTCCACACCATCGCCGCGTGTAGTGGCACGGACCAGCTGGTCGTTCTCATAAATCAGTGAGATACTGGCACCGTCAAATTTTGGCTCTATACAATATTCGATGGTATCAAGCCCGCTCAGTTCGCGTGCCTTCCTGTCGAAATCGGTGAGGTCATCGGCATTATAACTGTTATCAAGGCTGAGCATGGGTACGAGGTGCTGCACGGTAACAAACCCTTCATTCAAACTGCTGCCAACACGCTGTGTGGGCGAGTCGGCACTGATCCATTCCGGGTGCGACTGTTCTGTTCGTTCGAGCAGCTTGTATAACTGGTCGTATTCGAAATCAGAAACCAGCGGGTCATTCAGAACATAGTAACGGTGCTCATGAAAACGAAGAGCCTGGCGAAGTAAGAGCAGATCCGGTTCATTCACAGTTTCAGGGCTTTCTGCAAGAAAGTGATTGGAAAGTTCCTGCCATTTGCGGGCTTGTTCGGCGCTGTACATGTTATTGTAAGATTGAAGTTAAAGGTAAGCAGTGCGAAGAAACCCGGCTGGATTTTGCAGGCCAAAAAAAGAAACTTTGTATCTTGTTGCCCCCGACGCGTAAGCAAAGATTGTTATTGTAACTGCCATGACCCGAAAAAATGCTGCACCTGCTGTTCATGAACCCCATCTCGTAAAAGATGCCCTTTCATTGGTTACATCCTACCCGACTGTTCCGCTTACGGTAGACTGTGCAATCTTTGGATTTGAAGAGAACAAATTAAAAGTATTGCTGATCAAAAGCGATCTCGAAGTGTTCAGCGGGCGCTTATCCCTGCTGGGAGATATCGTAAAAGACAATGAAGAACTCGATGACGCCGCTTACCGCGTTTTAAAAGAACGTACGGGGATGAATGATGTATACCTGGAACAGGTGCACACGTTTGGTCACCCGGCACGGCACCCCGGCGGAAGGGTTATTACGGTAGCCTATTGTTCGTTGCTCAATATCAATCACCATGAACTCAAGATCCACGACAATGATCTTCACTGGCATTCGGTTTCATCCTTAAAAGAAATGGCTTTTGACCATAAGGAGATCGTGGATACCTGTTATGCCTGGCTCCAGAAAAGGATACAGGAACACCCGCTCGGTTTTAACCTGCTGCCTGATAAATTTTCCTTGCGTGAATTGCAGAACCTGTATGAAGCGATTTTGGGTATTTCGCTCGATAGGCGCAATTTCAGAAAGAAATTCGCTTCGATGGACCTGCTGATCGATATCGATGAAATGGAACAGGATGTACCGCACCGCCCCGGTAAACTGTACAAGTTCAATTTCGAAAAATACGAGAAGAGCAAGCGCAAATGGGTGGGCATCGATTTCTGATCTATCAATCATATCCCGGCATTCAGTAACGGGAAGATGCAACGTTTTATCTTTTTCCGGATTGTCGGCACGTTCCTGTACATTTACCAAATAACGCAAGCGCTATGTTATATTCCATGACGGGTTACGGCAGGTCGGAGCAGACGCTGGGTGATAAAACCTATCTCGCTGAAGTTCGCTCACTGAACGGCAAACAGTTCGACCTCCGCCTCAGTTTACCCGCTTTACTGAAGCCCTATGAATTTGAAGTGCGTAATATCCTGAACGAAGGTTTGCAGCGCGGCAGCGTGGAATGTACCATCACCATCAAACACAATGGTGCAGGTAAACCTGTATCCATCAACACCGATCTTGCCAAAGCTTATTTTGAACCGGTGGCACGCCTGGCAGATGAACTGAAACTGGAAACAGGTGACATACTCAGTACCATATTGAAATTGCCGGATGTGATCACTCCCTCAACAGAAATGCTGACGGATGATGAATGGAAATTTTTTGAAACAGTTTTAAAGGAAGCGATCGCCGATCTGAACGCACACCGGATGGATGAGGGTAAATCGATAGAGGCGGACCTGCTGCTGCGTATCGCCAATATTGAAAAAAACCAGGCTGATATTGCGGCAATGGAACCGCAACGCCGGATCAAGATCCGGGAAGGGCTGGTAAAAGTGATGGAAGAACATGTAGGGAAAGAAAATTATGATGCCAACCGGCTGGAGCAGGAACTGATTTATTATATCGAAAAGATCGACATCAGCGAAGAACAGGTTCGTTTAAAAAACCATTGCGATTATTTCAGGTTGGTACTGGCTGAGAAAGAGATCAGCAAGGGTAAAAAACTTTCATTTATCCTCCAGGAATTTGGCAGGGAGATCAATACCACAGGTTCAAAAGCCTATGATTCCGCGATCCAGAAATCGGTGATACTGATGAAAGATGAGCTTGAAAAAGCCAAAGAACAGATATTGAATGTGCTTTAACTCAGAAACCTTCCGCATTTTCTATCTTTGTACAAATCCGGTTAATTGAAAAAGTTTGTTTTGTTCCTGTTCGTTGCCGCGGGCATCTATGCCTGTAACACACTTGATGTGTACGAAAAAACCGTCTCTTTCCCCACACACGAATGGAAGGGCAGTGATAAGTCTTCATTTCAGTTTGCAATAGAAGATACCGCGTCTCTTTATAATATTTTTGTGGTGCTGCGTCATGAGGATGCATATCACTTCAATAATATCTGGCTCAGTATCGGTACGCAATCACCGGGGGATACCATAAAAACACAACTGGTCAATGTGCAGCTGGCCGACAATAAAAAAGGGTGGCTTGGCACAGGAATGGATGATGTATACGATCACCGCGCAAAGATCACCCGGATGCCCGTAAAACTTAAAAAAGGCAATTATACATTCACACTTCAGCAGATCATGCGGGAAGAGCCTTTGCAGAAAATCCTCAGTGCCGGCATCCGTGTCGAAAAAATAAAGCCATGAAACGGATACCCCAGAACCTTGCACTCGTATCAATCGTTTACTGGGTTTTGCTGCTGTATATGGTTGCCGCTTTGTTCTGGTGGTTTATTGCACTTGATAAACAAAATAAAACCATCAGTGATATCCGTATCAGTGAACTCACAATGTCTGACCCCCGCTACGCGGAAAAAAAATCGGTTATAGAAGAATCACGGAAAAGAAAAACAGCACAATACATCGGGGAAGGCTCTACTTTTCTTGCATTGATTTTAGTAGGAGCAGTATTTGTGTACCGCGCCACACGCCGGCAGATCCGTATGGCACAGCAACAGCAGAATTTTATGATGGCTGTTACACATGAATTAAAAACACCCATCGCCGTTACCCAACTGAATCTGGAAACACTGCGCAAGCGGAAACTCGATGAAGAGAAGCAACAGAAACTCATCAACAACACCCTGCAGGAAGCCAATCGCCTCAATACCCTGTGCAATAATATCCTGCTTGCTTCGCAACTGGATGCAGGGAATTATCACACAAACAAGGAAGAACTCAATTTCACGGATCTTGTACAGGGCTGTATCGATGATTTTCAAAACCGCTTTCCGCAGAAACCCCTGATTGAACTCGTGGAAGAAGGCATATACCTCAATGGCGAATCGCTGTTATTACAAATGCTCGTGAACAACCTGATCGATAATGCACGGAAATATTCCCCCAAAGAATCGGCCATTACGGTTTCACTTTTTGAAGAAGGCAATGCGATTGTATTTACGGTGAGCGATGAAGGGCAGGGCGTTTCCCCGGCAGAAAAGCAGCGCATTTTCCAGAAATTTTACCGGGGTGGTGATGAAAATACGCGTAAAACAAAAGGTACGGGGCTCGGTCTTTACCTTTGCCGTAAGATCGCCGAAAGCCATAAAGCATACATTTCTGTGACAGATAATATGCCCACTGGCAGTAGTTTTACTGTAAGATTTGAAAAAGGATGAGCCAACCCCGTGCAACCATATTACTGGTGGATGACGAAGAAAATCTTCATGAAGCCTTGCGGATGAACCTGGAGATGGAAGGCTATGAAGTATCTTCTGCCTATACGGGTAACGAGGCACTGGCAAAAATCAATCATGAATATTTTGACCTGATCATCCTCGACGTGATGTTGCCGGAAGTGGATGGTATCAGTATTGCAGAAACCGTTCGGGTAAACAATAATGAAGTCCCGATCCTGATGCTGAGCGCGAAAAATTCAGGTGCAGACCGTGTACTTGGTTTGAAGAAAGGCGCTGATGATTATCTCACAAAGCCCTTTAACCTGGAAGAGCTGCTGCTCCGCGTGGAAAAACTGCTTGAAAAAAGCAAACGGATGCAGGTGAAAGAAAATATCGGCGATACATACAGTTTTGGCGAGAACCGCGTCGATTTCAAAGCACAGGACGCCATCACCTGGAACGGGCAACAGGTAGAACTCAGTAAAAAAGAAGCACAACTGCTGAAGCTGCTGATCGAGAACAAAGGAGAAGTGGTGACCCGCGAAAAAATTTTACAGGTTGTTTGGGGCTACAATGTATACCCCACCACACGCACCATCGATAATTTTATTCTCAGTTTCCGGAAATATTTTGAAGAAGATTCGCGTAACCCGCGCTATTTCCATTCTGTAAGGGGCGTTGGATACAAGTATACAGACTGATTCTTGTACGGCAAAGTCAGAAAGACTAAGGAAGAAATTATCACATGGTCGTTGGATTCTTCTGCTCCGGTGCAAAAATACGGTGTGGTATTCCGGATCATTTCAGGATTTTAGCAGTAGCCATTACCTTTATTCTTTAATCGCGCCCGATGCCCACCGTCCTGATCATTGATGATGAAGAAAAATTACGCTCACTGCTGTCGCGGATCATCACACTCGAAAACTTCGAAGTTTTACAGGCAGGCACACTGCAAACAGGGTTAAGGCTTCTGCAAAAAACAAATGTGGATGTGGTGCTTTGCGATGTAAAGCTGCCTGATGGCAACGGGGTTGAATTTGTTACAGAACTGAAAAAGCGTTTTCCGCAGGTAGAAGTGATCCTGTTAACCGCTTACGGTAATATTGCTGATGGGGTGCAGGCAATAAAAAACGGCGCTTTTGATTATATCACCAAAGGCGATGATAACGACAGGATCCTGCCGTTGCTGCACCGTGCACTTGAAAAATCGGCCCTGTATAAAAGGCTGACACAACTGGAAGAAAGGGTACAGAAAAAATATGGTTTTGATGCCGTGATCGGCCAGTCGAAAGAGATACAGGCCTGCATCGATATAGCGCGTAAAGTAGCTGTAACCGATGCTTCAGTATTGTTACAGGGCGAAACCGGAACCGGGAAAGAAGTGTTTGCGCAAGCGATTCACCAGCACAGCCTGCGATCCCGCAAACCTTTTATGGCCATCAACTGCAGCGCGCTCAGCAGCGAATTACTCGAGAGCGAATTGTTCGGGCATACAGCCGGGGCTTTTACCGGGGCGATAAAAGATAAACGCGGACTGGTGGAAGAAGCCGATGGCGGCACGCTTTTCCTGGATGAGATCGGCGATATGCCGATGGAACTGCAAACAAAACTTTTACGCGTACTCGAAAACCATAGCTTTATCCGTGTGGGCAGTACACAAACCACAACTGTAAATGTCCGTATCGTTGGTGCCACCAATAAAGACCTTACCCTTGAAACAAAAGAAGGCCGTTTCAGGGAAGACCTGTATTACCGGCTGAATACTTTTATTATTTCCCTTCCGCCCTTACGGGAAAGAAAAAAAGACATTTTACTCCTGGCCCAGTTTTTCCTCAAACAGTTCTCTTCTAAAGTAAACGGCTCAGTAAAAGGGATGAGTAAAGAGTTTACTGATCTGCTTACACAGCACAACTGGAAAGGGAATATCCGTGAATTAAAAAACTGTATAGAGCGCGCCGTGATATTGACAGCCGGTACAGAACTCACCCCCGCTGACCTGCCCGCCGAAATGCGCAATACCGGCACTGATACGGACGGGAACGATCTTAGTCTGGCAGTGGCCGAGAAAAAACATATCCAGAAAATACTCCGTTACACCAGCGGAAACAAAGCCGAAGCTGCCCGCTTACTCGATATCGGCATCGCCACCCTTTATCGGAAAATCGAGGAATATAAACTCTGAACCCTATCAAAATGAGAATCTGCCCTTCCAAACCGGAAGGGTTTTTTATTGTATATAACCGGGCCGGGAAAATGAAAATATTGGCAAACGCTTACCCAGAAAGGGTTTTGGCGGACCGGCCCCTGAAAAATAAAACGGGGCACCCCGTTTGGCTGATACCTGTAAACCAAAATATGCTCTACCTCTTATTATCTGCTGCCATTGCCGGGTTCTGGCTTTTTTTCAGGGCCATCCGTTTTTTTGAAAACATCTAAAACCAGTATATGCTCATCCTTTTCATCGTTGCCATACTCGTATTCGCTTATCTCTGTTACGTATTGGTAAAACCGGAAAAATTTTAAATCATGGCTATGTATTCAGAAATCACGGGCCCGCTGCTCGTTTTGATTGGTACCATTCTTTTCGCGATACCCCTGGGCCGTTATATCGGGAAACTATATAATGGTGAATCGGTGTGGACTGATAAAATACTGCAACCCCTCGACAGGCTGCTCTACTTTTTGGCAGGTGTAAATCCCAACACACCCATGCGCTGGCAGCAACACCTTCGCGCTTTACTTACGATCAATCTCGTGTGGTTTCTTTTTTCCATGTTTGTATTGATGAATATGGGATGGCTGCCACTGAACCCGGATCAGAACCCATCGATGTCTGCCGATCTCGCATTTAATACTTCCATCAGTTTTATCTCGAATACCAATCTCCAGCATTACTCGGGTGAAAGCGGGGTTTCTTATCTCGGTCAGCTCGTACTGGTGCTGTTTCAGTTCATCAGCGCCGGTGCAGGCATGGCAGTATGTGCTGTGGTGTTTAAAGCCATGAAAGAAAAACAAGGCACGCAACTCGGCAATTTTTATTTCTATTTTGTAAGAAGCTGTACACGGGTACTGCTGCCGCTTTCAATTGTTTTATCGGTGATCCTGTTATTCAGGGGTGTGCCGATGACTTTCCAGGGGAAAGACCAGTTTATTTCATTACAGGGCGATACCTTACATGTATCACGCGGGCCATCTGCTGCGATGATCGCTATCAAACAACTGGGAACCAACGGCGGCGGTTTTTTTGGTGCCAATTCGGCCCACCCGCTTGAAAACCCCGATGCCATTACAAACGCTTTTGAGAACAGTGCCATCTTCCTGATCCCTGTTGCCATGATTTTCGCTCTCGGCTATATGCTGAAAAGAAGAAAACTGGCCTGGATGATTTTTGGTGTGATGACCATAGGGGTACTTTTGTTACTGATACCCACCATACAGCAGGAGATGAATGGCAACCCTGCGATCCGATCACTGGGCATTGCCCAGCCATTGGGAAGTATGGAAGGAAAAGAAGTCCGCTTTGGTTCGGCCGCTTCCGCTTTCTGGGCCATCACCACTACCTGTACCTCTAATGGAAGTGTGAATGCGATGCATGATAGTCTTACACCCCTTAGCGGAATGTTCGCCATGCTTGGCATGATGATCAATGCTTTCTGGGGCGGCGTAGGTGTTGGCTTCTTAAACTTTTATGTATTTATCATCATTGCTGTTTTTATCAGCGGATTGATGGTGGGCCGCACACCGGAATTTCTCGGTAAAAAAATAGAGGCAAAAGAAATGAAGATCGCTTCTATTATTGCATTGCTGCACCCGTTGCTGATACTTGCCGGAACAGCGCTTTCCTCTTACCTGTATGCGCATCACCCGCAGGAATATGCCGGCTGGCTGAATAACAGCGGTAACCATGGTTTCAGTGAAATGCTGTACGAGTATACTTCCTCTTCTGCCAATAACGGCAGTGGTTTTGAGGGATTGGGTGATAATACGCCCTGGTGGAATATCAGTTGCGGTGTTGTTATGTTACTCGGCCGCTTCCTGCCCATCATTGGCCCTGTGGCCATCGCAGGTATACTCGCCAATAAAAAACAGGTCCCCGAAACAGCAGGCACCCTGCGTACCGATACGGCCACATTTGGTATCATGACATTCGCCGTGATCTTTATCGTGGCTGCCTTGTCTTTTTTCCCTGCACTGGCACTGGGCCCGCTGGCAGAATATTTCGGAATCATTCATTAATGCTGTAACCTGATCAATATGTCAAACTCATCAAACGCTTTGTTTACAGGACCGCTCGTAAAAGAAGCATTCAAGCAATCTTTTGTAAAACTAAACCCCCGGATCCTTTTCCGTAACCCGGTCATGTTCACCGTAGAAATCGGCACGGCCATCATGCTCTGTGTTTGCGTATGGATTTACCTGGGTGAAAAGAGCCAGGGCAGTTTATTGTATAACTGTATCGTTACAGGGATCCTTTTTCTGACCATACTCTTCGCCAATTTCGCTGAAGCCATTGCCGAAGCCAGGGGAAAGGCACAGGCTGAAAGCCTCCGCAAAACAAGAGAAGAAACACCCGCCAAATGGATACAATCCGTAGGCGAGATTTTTACAAATGAAATCAAGATCGTTCCCTCGTCCCAATTACGCAAAGGTGATATCTTTCTTTGCGAAGCGGGTGATATCATTCCCATGGATGGGGAGATCATCAAAGGCATTGCCACGATCGACGAAAGCGCCATCACAGGCGAATCAGCCCCTGTTATCCGCGAAGCGGGGGGAGACAAAAGTTCGGTAACGGGTGGAACCAAAGTATTGTCTGACAGCATCAAGGTTCGTGTTACCGCAGAACCAGGCGAAAGTTTTCTTGATAAAATGATCGCACTGGTGGAAGGGGCATCACGCCAGAAAACACCGAACGAAATTGCACTTACCATTTTACTCGCGGGGTTCACGCTGATCTTTATTATCGTTTGTGTAACATTGAAACCATTTGGGGATTATGCCAATACACCGATTACCATTGCTGCATTTATTTCATTATTTGTTTGCCTGATCCCTACTACTATCGGCGGTTTATTAAGTGCGATTGGTATTGCGGGTATGGACAGGGCGCTGCGGGCCAATGTGATCACCAAAAGCGGGAAAGCGGTGGAAACAGCCGGGGACCTCGATACTTTGCTGCTCGATAAAACCGGCACCATTACCATCGGGAACAGGAAGGCCACACAGTTTTACCCGGCATCCGGTGTGGGCAAAGATGATTTTATCCGGGCTGCGGTACTGAGTTCGATATCGGATGATACACCCGAAGGCAAATCCATTCTTGAGCTCGCTGCTGTGGATCCTTCTGTTTATGGCGTGGATAAACCGGAGTTTATCAAATTCACGGCAGAAACAAGGAGCTCAGGCATCAATTTCGGAACAACCCGAATCCGCAAGGGCGCTTATGATGCGATCCGTAACCTTGTACAGAAAGCAGGACATAGTTTTCCCGATGAAATCGTTGCGCAGGTAAAGAAAATTTCATCCAATGGCGGTACACCACTCGTGGTGAGTGAAAATGAAATTGTAATGGGCGTAATTGAATTACAGGATATCATCAAACCCGGTATATCCGAACGTTTTGAACGCCTTCGCAAAATGGGTGTGAAAACGGTAATGGTGACGGGAGATAACCCGCTTACAGCAAAATACATTGCGGAAAAAGCAGGCGTGGATGATTTTATCGCAGAAGCGAAACCGGAAGACAAAATGAATTATATCCGCAAAGAGCAACAGGGTGGTAAACTGGTGGCGATGATGGGTGATGGTACCAATGATGCACCCGCATTGGCACAGGCGGATGTGGGTGTGGCGATGAACAGCGGAACAGCCGCTGCCAAAGAAGCCGGCAATATGGTGGACCTCGATAATGACCCAACCAAACTGATCGAAATTGTAGAGATCGGTAAACAGTTGTTGATGACGAGAGGAACGCTCACCACTTTTTCCATCGCCAATGATGTGGCAAAATATTTTGCGATTGTTCCGGCTTTGTTTATTGCATCCATACCAGCATTGCAAAGCATGAACATCATGCGGCTGCACAGCCCCGAAAGCGCGATATTATCCGCGGTTATTTTTAACGCGATCATCATACCACTCCTGATACCACTTGCTTTGCGCGGCGTTGCCTACAAGCCAATCGGTGCAAGTGCCTTGCTACGGCGTAACCTGTTGATCTATGGTTTGGGTGGCGTGGTTGTTCCATTCATCGGTATCAAACTCATTGATCTTTTTGTATCCATCTGGTTTTAAAATTATTTATATGAAAGAAGAATTATTCCCTGCTATCCGTCTTACGCTTGTATGCATTGTTTTGTTTTGTGTGGCTTATCCATTGTTTGTACTGGGTATTGCAAAGCTTGCCCCCGCAAAAGGAGAAGGGGAAACCATTCAGCGCAATGGCAAAACAGTTGGCTATGCACGCGAAGGGCAATCCTTCACATCTGATAACTATTTCCAGGGAAGACCTTCGGCGGCGGGTTATAATGCGGCATCTTCTGCCGGAAGCAATAAAGGGCCATCAGATCCGGATTACCTGAAAACAGTATCGGCAAGAATCAATAGTTTTCTGGTGCATAATCCGGGTATTGAAAAGAAAGATATTCCTTCGGAACTGGTAACGGCCAGTGGCAGTGGATTGGATCCCGATATTTCTGCTGCTGCGGCATTGGTGCAGGTTCCACGTATTGCAAAAGCAAGGAATATAGATGCTGCAAAACTGGAGTCGTTGATACGGTCAAATACAAACAGCTCTGTGCTGAATGGTATTGAAAAAGTAAATGTGTTGTTGTTAAACCTGGCATTGGATCAAATCAAATCGAAATGAAGAAAGGAATTTTACTGGCATTGCTGATAAATATGCATTTGTTACATGCACAGGATTCTGCTTCCCATTTGTGGCAGTTTTCCGGCTATGGTGAATTGTATGCACAATACGATGCAAACAACCCGTTGAACAATAGCAGGCCCTCTTTTTTATACAGCCATAACCGCAACAATGAACTAACCCTTAACCTCGCTTTTGTGAAAGCATCTTATACTTCAAAGGCTGTTCGGGCAAATCTGGCATTGGGTGCGGGCACTTATATGAATGCAAACTATGCAGCCGAACCGGGGTTGCTGAAAAATATCTATGAAGCCAATATCGGTATCCGTTTATCGGCCAAACGGGAATGGTGGCTGGATGCCGGTGTGCTTCCATCACATATTGGTTTTGAATCGGCTGTTGGTAAAGACTGCCCCACACTGAGCAGGAGTATACTTGCGGATAACAGCCCTTACTATGAAACCGGTATCCGCATCAGTCATACATCAACGGGTGGTAAATGGTATCTCGCCTTTTTACTGCTGAATGGCTGGCAGCATATCCAGAAGCCGGACGGCAACAGCAGTATTTCTTTCGGTACGCAGCTTACCTGGAAACCCGTTGAAAATATCACATTGAACTCTAGCAGTTTTATCGGCAACGATCTGCCCGACAGTATAGCACGGATGCGCTGGTTCCATAATTTTTATGGTGTATTTCAATTGTCAAAAACATTTTCTGTTACAACAGGTTTTGATATCGGGATACAAAAGCAGTCGAAAAACAGCAGCGGTTACAACACCTGGTACAGCCCTGTTGTGATTGCCCGTTATGCTGTG
This sequence comes from Chitinophagaceae bacterium, assembly GCA_004028765.1. Taxonomy (GTDB): domain Bacteria; phylum Bacteroidota; class Bacteroidia; order Chitinophagales; family Chitinophagaceae; genus Sediminibacterium. The sequence continues at coordinate 140,111 of SAIX01000107.1, forward strand.
AATGATCAATCGGCCATCGCAGCCAGGTTTGAATATTATGACGACAGGAACGGCGTATTGATTGCCAAAACCACCCCGAACGGGTTTCGCACATCCGGCCTAAGCCTCAATTACGACCATGCAATCGGCAAGCATGTTTTGTGGAGAACAGAAATAAGATATTTATCGGGGAAAGATGCTGTCTTTCAAAAAAGAGATAACAGTCTTACCAATCAGAATACCGTTTTTACAACCGCATTGATGATTAACTGGTAGCAGCTATGGATAACCAATCGGCAGAAAACTGGCTCGAACGTATCGCAGCTCCCCGCAAAGGGAAGCTGAAAGTATATGTGGGTATGAGCGCCGGTGTGGGTAAGACCTATCGTATGCTGCAGGAAGCGCATAGCCTCCTCGCTTCCGGTATAAACCTTAAAATCGGTTATATCGAAACGCATAACCGGAAAGAAACGCATGCATTAACCGATGGCCTTCCCTTTATTCCCCGGAAAGAAGTTTTTTATAAAGGCAAGCGCCTGGAAGAACTTGACCTCCAGGCAATCCTTTTGCTGCATCCGGCTGTGGTGATTGTAGACGAACTAGCGCACAGCAATATTCCCGGCAGCCGCAATGAAAAAAGATGGCAGGACGTACTTGAAATACTGGATGCAGGAATTGATGTGATCACTGCAGTAAACATACAGCATATTGAAAGTATTAATGAGGAGGTAAAACAGATCACGGGCGTGGAAGTGAGTGAAAGGGTGCCGGATAAAATTCTCCAATCGGCCGATGAAGTGGTGAATATCGACCTTACAGCCGATGAACTTATCACAAGGTTAAAGGAAGGAAAGATATACGACAGCAGCAAAGTGCAGCAGGCACTCCAGAATTTTTTCAGGCCCGAAAAAATATTGCAGTTGCGCGAACTGGCTTTAAAAGAAGTAGCCGGGCAGGTGGAAAGAAAAGTGGACCATGAAGTAATACGCGACCAGCAGTTGCGGCACGAGAAATTCCTGGCCTGTATTTCTAGCAACCATGAAAAAGCACAGCAGATCATCCGGAAAACTGCAAGGCTTTCTTCTTATTACAACAGTGAATGGTTTGTACTGTATGTGCAAACCCCAAGGGAAAGCGCCGATCGTATTTCGCTTGCGGCACAACGCCACCTGATCAATAATTTTAAACTGGCCACGCAGGCAGGTGCAGAAGTGATACGGTTGAAACAATCCAATGTGGCAGAAGCGATCCTGCAGGTTTGTTCCGAAAAATCGATCACTACCGTATGCATCGGCAAACCACACCTCAATTTATTACAGGTGATCATCCGCACCGGCGTGTTCAATAAATTATTAAAAAGCCTTTCGGTAAATGATATAGATTTAATTATTCTTTCCTGATGCCGCTTACGCTAAAATCAAAAATTGCCCTGGGTGTGGTTTTTCTTTTCGCACTGTTATTACTGATGGGTGGTACCGGTCTTTTTTTTCTGCATAAAACCACATCTGAACAACAGGATATCCTCAAAGACAATTACGAGACAATTGAGTACACCCGGAATATGTTACAGGCGCTCGACAGTTCGGACGGGATCGCTTTTTTTGAGAGAAATCTTTCACAGCAGGAAAAAAATATAACCGAACCGGGTGAAGGCCCGCTCACGGCTTCATTGCGGCGGCGTTTTGGTGTGTATAAAACACATCCTGATTCTGCCACACTGGTTGCAGCGATGCGCCAGGATATCCACCGCATCATGGAGCTGAACCTTTCGGCTATCATCGCCAAAAACCAGGCAGCCAAAAAAAGTGCGGAAAATGCAAGGTCCATCATTAGTATGCTGCTTACACTTTGTGTATTACTTGGCTTTACGTTTATTTTTAATTTCCCCGGTTATATCGCAAACCCCATCAGTAAACTTACGGAGGGCATCAAAGCCATCGCCGCGAAAAATTATGAAGAACGCATCCGCCTCGACAGGACAGATGAGTTTGGCGATATGGCCACGGCTTTTAACCACATGGCCGAAGAACTCGACAAGTATGAACACAGCAATATCGCCAGGATATTATTTGAAAAACAGCGAGCCGAAACGGTGATCGGTTCTTTAAAAGATGCCAGTATCGGCATTGATGCGGATAACCGTGTTTTGTTTGCAAATGCGCCTGCATTGCGTTTGCTCGGGGTAAGCGAAACAGACGTGGTGGGGAAGAAAGTAGCTGAGATCCGGAAAAGAAACGACCTCTTTGATTTTCTGCTCACGGAAAAAAGTAACCAGCCTTTTAAAGTGGTGCAGGAAAACAGGGAACAGTTTTACAGCAAAGAGATTGCCGGGATCAGCAACAGCGAAGGCAATCTCGGAACCATTATTGTGCTGAAAAACATTACCCCTTTCAAGGAACTGGACGTGGCCAAAACACATTTTATTGCCACCATTTCGCACGAATTGAAAACACCTCTGGCTTCTTCTGATTTCAGCCTGAAACTTCTTGAAAATGAAAGAACGGGTTCGCTGAATGAAGAACAAAAGCAACTCGTAAAAAACCTTAAGGAAGATAATCAGCGGTTATTGAAGATATTGAGTGAACTGCTTGATATTTCGCAGGTGGAAAGCGGTAAGATACAACTGAATATTGCAGAAATTGATGCGAAAAAACCTGTATTAAAAGCGATTGAATCAGTATCGGTAATGGCTGCACAGAAAAATATACTGATCCGCTTCCCGGCAGAAGATGACCTGTTAATGGTAAAAGGCGATACGGAAAAAATCACCTGGGTGCTCATTAATTTTCTGACCAATGCAGTGAAATTTTCTGGAGCTGGAAAAGAAATCCATATCCACCTCCACAAAACAGAAGCACAGGTTTTGTTTGAAGTGGCCGATGAAGGGATGGGGATCAGCCAGGAACATATCAGCCGTGTATTTGAAAGATTTTACCAGGTGCCGGGCACTGAAAAAACCGGGAATGGTCTCGGCCTCTCTATCTGCAAAGAATTTATTGAAGCCATGAACGGCCGCATCGGTGTGCACAGTGAAGCAGGTAAAGGCAGCCGCTTCTATTTTTTACTCCCTTCAGCCAACGCATAGTTCTTCTCTCTCAAAAATCCTTTTAAAAGACAATAAAAACCCGCTGGTTTCGTTTCATGTTTGCAAATACTGCTGACATGTCGCTACAAACGCTGATCGATTTTCTGGAGCCGGTTAATATCGCACAACTTTCGGGTGATGAAGGATTCAAAGACACACAACTTGGTAAACATATTTCCCTGTATGATGAGGCATTTCCGGATATCAGCGATGCCGATATGGTTTTAGTTGGGTGCGGCGAAATGCGAGGGGCTGGTATGCAGTACACAACCACAGGTTCACCGGATGCGATACGGGCTGAATTTTATCGATTATTTCACTGGCACAAAGAAGTAATGGTTGCCGACCTGGGCAATGTAAAATGCGGCGCCACGCTGAACGACAGTTATGCCGCTTTGCGTACGGTGGTGAACGAACTGATGGTACAGGGCAAAAAAGTAGTGATCATCGGCGGATCGCATGATGCCACGCTCGCACAATACAATGCGTATGGTATGATGGACAGGATCATCGATGCTGTTTGTGTGGATGCCAGGATCGATCTCGATATGGATAGTGTGCTGCCTGCTGATAATTTCCTTGTGGAAATGTTCACAGGTATGCCCAATCACTTAAAACATTATACACATATCGGTTTCCAGAGTTATTTTATGCATCCCCAGATGCTCGAAACAATTGATAAACTCGGATTTGATTGTTACCGGGTGGGCAGGGTAAAAGAAACGATGGAAGAGATGGAGCCACCTATCCGGAATTGCGATATGTTCAGCTTCGACATTGCGGCCATACAATATGCCCATGCACCTGCCAATCATATCACGCCCAATGGGTTTACCGGCGAAGAAGCCTGCACGCTGATGCAGTATGCAGGTATGAGCAGTCACTGCAACAGCATCGGTATTTATGGATACCACCCGGAACTGGATCAGCATCACCTCACAGCCAAACAGGTTTCACACATGCTCTGGTACCTAATGGATGGCATCAGCCGCGGCAAGCAGGAAGCATCGCTGGATAACCGTGGCGATTTTGATGAATTCACGATTGCCTTTGGTGAAGTGGAAACTGTTTTTCTCCGCAGCAAACGTACCGGCCGCTGGTGGATGCAGTTATTCGATGGCAAATATGCCGCCTGCAGTTACCAGGATTACTTAACAGCCAGCCGCAACGATATCCCCGAAAGATGGTTAAGGGCTGCAGAAAGATAATAGCTTGTTTTCTGTAAACAGGATCAATAAAAAACGCAGTTCATGAATCGAACTGCGTTTTTTATGATTTGTGTTGTACTACTGAAGTGATTACCAGATCCGGGTTCTCTGTTCTTTGGGTTTATATAATTTATCACCTTCTTTAATATTGAATGCTTCATACCATGCATCAATATTGGTAACGGGTCCGTTGGCCCTGTATTCACCGGGCGAATGCGGATCGGTTTTGATCAGGTTCTGCGCAGTTTCAGGTAATGTATTGTTCCTCCATATTTGCGCCCAGCTCAGGAAAAAACGCTGTTGCGGTGTGAAACCATCAATTTTTTTACCCTGTTTGTATTGTGCAGTTTTGGTAAACGCTTCATACGCCATGCTCAGTCCTCCCAGGTCGGCAAGGTTCTCTCCTAATGTCAGTTTTCCCTGTACATGCACCGTATCGAGTATGGTAAAGCCATTGTATTGCGCCACCACTTCATCTGCTTTTGCTTTGAATTTGTCTGCATCTTCTTTTGTCCACCAATCGCGCAGGTTCCCCACTGCATCAAACTGCCGTCCCTGGTCATCAAAACCATGCGTCATCTCATGCCCGATCACGGCAGCAATGCCGCCATAGTTAACGGCATCATCGGCACCAAAATCAAAGAAGGGGAATTGCAATATGCCTGCCGGGAAGGTAATATCATTGCTCGAGGGATTATAGGATGCATTGATGGTGGGGGGCGTCATGCCCATCTCTTTCCGGTCAACCGGTTTGCCCATGCGGTTAACGTTGTTGTTATAGGCCCAGATGCTTGCGCGGCGTACGTTTCCGAAGAAATCATCTTTGCTTGCAGTAACCCCTTCATAGCTTTTCCATTTATCCGGGTAGGCAATTTTTTTGGCAATGGCATTCAGTTTCTCCAGCGCTTTTGCTTTTGTTTCGGCGCTCATCCAGTCGAGGCGTTTGATGCGTTCTGCAAAAGTGCTTTGTAGGTTGTTCACCATCTTCACCATATATTCTTTCGCCTCGGGCTTGAAATATTTGGCAACATACAGCTCACCTACCATATCGCCCAGCATGCGATCGATGAGGTTGCTCATCCTTTGCCAGCGGGGTGTTTGTACTTTCTGCCCGCTTAATGCACTGTTGAATTCAAAATCGGCTTTTACAAATGCATCACTCAGGTAAGGCGCAGCAGCACGTACGAGGTGCCAGCTCAGGTAAGCCTTCCATTCAGCAGGTGAAACCGTGCCCAGCATCTCATCCACTTTTTTCAGGAAAGAAGGATTGCCTGCAAGTACACTGTCGGCACCCATGATCTTTGAATTCACGAGCACTTCGCCCCAGTTGATATGAGGGGTGGTGGCATTCAGTTCAGCAATCGCGAATTTGTGATAGGTACTGTTGGGATCGCGCATCTGGATACGGCTCATCTGGGCGCGCGCCAGTTCGGTTTCTATTTTTAAAACGGCATCAGCACTGGTGGAAGCAGCAGTCGCATCCTGGCCAATCAAACCGAACATTTTTTTGAGATAATTTTTATAAGCGTTCCTGATAGCAGTGCTGCGAGGATCATTGTTTAAATAATAATCCCTGTCGGGCAGGCTGGTGCCCCCCTGGCTGATATTCGGAATGTATTTCATCACATTTTTCCGGTCGGGTCCAACACCTGTTCCGAACAAAGCGCCGCCTGCACCATTCACACGCATGTAAGCAATCATGTTAAGTACATCCGCGCCGTTGCTGATCTGGTTGATCTTTTCCAGGTCGGCTTTGATGGGTTGATAACCCTTTGCTTCTATCGCCGAACTGTCCATACCACTTGCATAAAATGCACCGATGATCTGTGTTTTACGATCAGGGTTTTTGCTCTTAGCTGCAGTTTCCAGGAGGGTTTGTAAACGTTTACTGCTTTCTTCCCGCAATTCATCAAAACTGCCCCAGCGCGTTTTAGAAGCAGGCACTGGATTGGTCTTTACCCAATTGCCGTTTGCATATTGATAAAAATTGTTACCGGGTTTTACATTTAAGTCCATGTTCGACTTATTAATGTACTTGATCTGGTCTTTGGGAAGCGGATTGCCACTACCGGCCCAGGCCATGCTGCCTGCGAGCAAACCTGTTACCAGGAAATAATGGGGGTGTTTGATTTTCATATCTCAGTCAGTTTTTAGAGGCGTTAATTTACAGAAATTACCCCGAAGCAGTATCGGCGAATGGATGGATGGAGTAACTTGGCCCTTCTTATCGCTATATACATGAGAAACCTGTTTTTTATTTCGGCTATCCTGCTCTTCAGTTCCTGCAGCCTCGAACGTAAACTTTCAAAAGAGGCAAAGCAGGATATTTTATCCCAAAAAGATTTTGCCTCTGCGCATATTGGGATCAGTTTATATGATCCTGCAGAAGGGAAATACCTGTATAATTATCAGTCGGATAAATATTTTGTTCCTGCCAGTAATACCAAACTTTTTTCCTGTTATGCAGCGATGAAATATCTTGGAGATAGTTTGCTGGCATTGCGTTATGTAGATAAAGGCAATGGCACCATTGAAGTGGAAGCCAATGGCGATCCCAGTTTTCTGCATCCTGATTTTACAAAACAACCCGCTTATGATTTTTTAAAAAAGCAGAAACGGATATTGTTGACCGATGAAAACTGGCGCGACAATGCGCTGGGCGCCGGCTGGGCCTGGGATGATTATAACAGCGATTATATGGCCGAAAGAAGTATGATGCCTGTGTATGGGAATGTGGTTCATTTTTCCAATAAAAACGGTTTACAGGTAAGCCCATCTTTTTTTCAGAAAAACCTCGATGCAAAACAAACTGGCAATACTTTCAGTGTAAGGCGGATGTTCGGCACCAACCAGTTTTTTACGCGGGCCTCTTCTTCAAAATTTTCTGATACCGATATTCCTTTTTTTACCAATGAAAAGAACCTTCTTGAACAGTTATTGGCTGATACGCTGAAAACAAAAGTTGAACTGGCGCATTTCAAACTCGACCGTTTACCGGATGTGGTGAATGTGTATTCGCAACCCACGGATTCTTTGTTAAAGATCATGATGCACCGGAGCGATAATTTTTATGCGGAACAATGCCTGCTGATGGTGAGTAATGATAAACTCGGTTACATGAATACGGCGCGTATCATCGATACCCTGCTGAAAACCGACCTGGCTGATCTTCCGCAAAAACCGAAATGGGTGGATGGCAGCGGCCTGAGCCGTTATAATCTTTTCTCTCCCGAAGATTTTGTGACCATCCTCTCAAAAATGAAAAACGAATTTGGCTGGAACCGCATCACCCATATCCTCGAAACAGGCGGTACGGGCACCATCAGCAGTTATTATAAAAATTATGCGGGCCGTATCTATGCCAAAACCGGCAGCCTCAGTAACCATATCGCGCTAAGCGGGTATCTCATTACCAAAAAAGGCAAACAACTTATTTTCTCTGTGCTCGTAAATGCGCACCAGGCCCCCGTGGCCAATATCCGGAAAGGCGTGGAAAAATTTCTTACGGCTGTGATGGATAAATATTAAGGTGTTGTGTTATTGAGTTGGCTATTATAACAAAGAGGCCCTTATTCGGATCTAAAATTTAGATAAGGTGATAATAAATTTTGATTCAGTCCCTGTAGAGGTGCCTCTTTGGCTGCGGTGGCGAGCGAAGCGTTGTCAATCAAAATCATGCGAAGCAGATTTTGATAGCGGCCAAAGTAGCACCGGAACAGGGACACGGCCCAGCGGCCTTGGAGCGATAATGAATTACGAACAGCAACACGGTTGCTATTCTGATCGCACAACACGTTAGATATTAAAGAAG
>SAIX01000108.1 GCA_004028765.1 Chitinophagaceae bacterium
CACCAGTACGATTATGACAGTGAAACCGTGATCGGTTTTTTACGTCAGTACGATTTGCTGAATGATTTTAAACTGAACATTGAAGTGAACCACGCCACACTCGCCGGGCATACCTTCCAGCATGAACTGCAGGTAGCTGCAGATGCCGGTATGCTTGGGAGCATGGATGCCAATCGCGGCGATTACCAGAACGGCTGGGATACCGATCAGTTCCCGAACAATATCAATGAACTTGCCGAAACCATGCTCGTGATTCTCGAAGCAGGCGGCTTCGCAGGCGGCGGTATCAACTTCGATGCAAAACGCAGGCGTAATTCAACTGATCCTGCTGATCTCTTTTATGCACATATCGGGGGGATGGATGTGTTTGCCAGGGCATTGATCGTTGCAGACAATGTGTTGCAGCATTCCGATTATCGATCGATCCGTAAAAACCGTTATGCTTCATTCGACAGCGGCGCAGGCAAAGATTTTGAAAACGGCAAGCTCTTACTCGAAGACCTCCGCAATTTCGCCCTGGCCAATGGTGAGCCGGCTGTTGCCAGCGGAAAACAGGAATACCTCGAGAACCTTATAAACAGGTTTATTTAATTTGACAGAACAACATCCGGTAATGGTTGGTGGTTTGCGTCATCCGTTACCTGTTTAAAACAGCAGGGAAATATTTTGAAGAAAGCATTTTTATTCGACCTGAACGGAACGATGATCGATGATATGGTTTTTCATATCAAAGCATGGCACAGCATACTGAACGATCTTGGCGCTGAACTTACCATGGAAGAAGTAAAAGAACAGTGTTATGGTAAGAACGGCGAATTGCTCGAACGCATTTTCCCGGGCCGCTTCACCGAAGATGAAAAAGACAGTATGAGCATTGAAAAAGAAAAAGCATACCAGGCTGCCTTCCGGCCAATGCTGAAACTGATCCATGGGCTTGACGCTTTTTTAAAACATGCTGACGACCTGGGTGTAAAAATGGCCATCGGCTCAGCAGCGATACAGTTCAATATTGATTTTGTATTGGATGGTCTTAACATACGGCACTATTTCCCGGCTATCGTATCTGCAGAGCAGGTAAGCCTCAGTAAACCTCATCCGGAAACCTATCTTGAATGTGCAGACAGGCTGGGCATCCGGTATTCGGATTGTATTGTATTTGAAGATGCACCCAAAGGAGTGGAAGCTGCGCAAAATGCAGGAATGGAATGTGTGGTGATCACAACCATGCACGAACAGAATGAATTTGCACAATACAGCAATATCAGCTGTTTTATCAAGGATTACCGGGATCCGCAACTATCAACCTTATTTCAATAACTATGCAGCAAGCCTATGTGATCGGGTTGGATTTTGGTACAGACTCTGTCCGCGCATTGCTTGTAAATGCTGTGAACGGGAATGAACTGGCCAGCTCTGTATTTTATTACCCCCGCTGGAAAAAAGGTGCTTTCTGCGATGCTTCGCAAAACCGCTTCCGGCAACATCCCCTGGATTATATAGAAGGCCTTACCCATACGATCAAAGATTGTTTACAGCAGGCAGGTGCACCTGTTGCATCGCAGGTAAAAGCGATTTCGGTGGATACCACAGGTTCCACCCCCGTTGCGGTTAACAAAGCCGGAATACCATTGGCACTGTTGCCCGGTTTTGAAAACAACCCCAATGCGATGTTCGTGTTGTGGAAAGACCATACTGCAGTTACAGAAGCCGCAGAGTTAAATACACATGCTGAAAAATTTGAGACCAATTACCTGCAGTTTGTAGGCGGCATTTATTCTTCAGAATGGTTCTGGGCAAAACTGCTGCACGTGCTCCGCGAAGATGCGGCTGTTCGTGAAAACATTTATTCCTGGGTAGAACATTGCGACTGGATCCCGTTTCTCTTATCCGGGGGAAATGATGTGCATGAAATGAAAAGAAGTGTGTGCAGTGCCGGGCACAAAAGTTTATGGGCCGATGCATTTAACGGTTTGCCCCCCGATGATTTTTTTGCTTCCTGGGATCCATTGCTGAAAGGATTTACTTCCCGCCTGTTTACAGAAACCTTTACATCGGCGGAAGCAGCAGGAAACTTATCAGAAGAGTGGGCAAAAAAATTAGGATTGTCAACTGATGTGGTATTGGGTGTGGGCGCATTTGATTGCCACATGGGTGCGGTTGGCGGGCAGATAGAACCTTATCACCTCAGTAAAGTAATGGGCACATCTACCTGTGATATGCTGGTGGCCCCTGCAGAAGAAGTAAAAGGGATTTTAGTAAAAGGGATCTGCGGGCAAGTGCCTGGTTCCATTATCCCGGGAATGATCGGGATGGAAGCGGGACAGTCTGCCTTTGGCGATGCCTATGCATGGTTGCGCAATCTCTTGCTGTGGCCGGTGGAAAATATGCTGCAGCAATCGGAACTGATCGATGAAGCCACAAAAGAAAAACTCAGGGATGAAATGGCATCAAACATATTATCCCAACTCAGCAAAGCAGCAGAAGTATTGCCTTTAACTGGAAAAGAAGAACTGGCGATCGACTGGCTCAATGGCCGGCGCACACCCGATGCGAATCAGTTATTGAAGGGGGCATTCACCGGACTGAACCTCGCAACAGATGCACCCCGCATGTTCAGGGCTTTGGCAGAAGCCACCTGTTTCGGTGCGCGGAAAATAGTGGAGCGTTTCCGGGAAGAAGGCATACCCGTAAAAGGATTGATCGGTCTGGGTGGCGTTGCCAAAAAATCACCCTTTATCATGCAGATGATGGCCGATGTAATGAATATGCCGATCCGCATCCACAAAAGCGAGCAAACCTGTGCGCTCGGTGCAGCCATGTTTGCCGCAACGGCTGCAGGCATTTATCCGAAAGTGGAAGATGCGATGCAGGCAATGGGGCAGGGTTTCGACAAAACCTACTATCCTGTACCATCCCGCGCAGCGGTATATGAAAAACGGTTTCAAAATTATAACTTGCTGGGAGGCTTAATTGAACAGCATCTTACCCGATCATAAACCCCTTTAGCGTAAATGAAATACAGCCATATCAGGCAGGAAGCGTATGAGGCAAATATGCAATTGCCCAAGCTTGGGCTCGTGCTGTTTACTTTCGGCAATGTAAGTGTGGCCGACAGAAGCCTCGGTGTATTTGCCATCAAACCCAGCGGCGTTCCTTACAATGAACTGTCGCCCAAAAAAATGGTGATCGTTGATTTTGACGGGAAAAAAGCAGAGGGTGATCTGCGCCCTTCTTCTGATACCTTAACGCATGCAGTTCTTTACAAACACTGGACAGGTATCAACAGCATTGTTCATACACATTCCACTTACGCAACTGCATGGGCCCAGGCACAAAGGGACATTCCCATTTATGGCACCACACATGCCGATCACAATACGGTTGATATTCCCTGTGCATCGCCGATGAGCGATGTGATGATACAGGGCAATTACGAATATGAAACGGGTATACAGATACTCAACTGTTTTAAAGAAAGAAAACTGTCGTACGAAGAAGTGGAGATGATACTGGTGGGCAGCCATGCACCCTTTACCTGGGGAAAAACGGCAGAAAAAGCAGTGTACAACAGCGCGGTGCTGGAACAGGTGGCGAAAATGGCATGGCTTACAGAACAGATCAACCCCGGTGCGCCACGTTTGAAAGACGCACTGATCAAAAAACATTTTGAAAGAAAACACGGACCCGATAGTTATTATGGCCAATCCTTATGAATGCTAAAAATAAAACGATATGAAAAAACAGGTAAACTTATTACTGCTTGCAACTGTTCTGTTCACCGCCGCGTGTAACAGTAATAAAACCAATGAGGTTTCCGGTATGAAATTCACGATCACAGAAAAATCATTTGGGGTATTGGGAAGTGATGCCATTACACAATACACCATCACAAACCCATCGGGCATGCAGGTAAGTATCCTGAATTATGGCGGTACGGTTACCAATATCCTTACGCCAGATAAAAACAATCAAATGGGAGATGTGGTTTTGGGATTTGATTCATTAAGCGGATACCTGCAGAAAGGCAATCCCTATTTCGGCTGCCTCGTGGGAAGATATGGGAACCGCATCGGCAAAGGACAATTCACTATTGATGGGAAACAATACCAGCTTACACTGAATGATCACGGCAACACTTTGCATGGTGGTTTGCGCGGACTGGATAAAGTGGTTTGGAAAGCCGCAAAAGAAATGGGCGACAGCAGTATCAGACTCACCTATACAAGCCCGGATGGCGACCAGGGCTTCCCCGGCAATCTTTCTGTGCAAGTAACCTATACGCTTACATCGGCCAACGAACTGCAGATCCATTACAAAGCCACCACAGATAAAACCACACCGGTGAATCTTACCAATCATTGCTATTTTAATCTCTCCGGCGGTAACGACAGCACCATTCTTGCACAGGAAGTGATGATCGCAGCGGATAAATTTACCGAGGTGGATAGTTTATTGATCCCGACCGGTAAACTGCCCGATGTGAAGGGCACGCCGATGGATTTTACATCGGCAAAAGCGATCGGGAAAGACATTGCCGCAGTAAAAGGCGGATACGATCATAACTGGGTATTGAACCGCAAGGGAAATGATCTTGAAAAAATTGCCAGCGCTTATGATAAAACATCCGGCCGTTTGATGGAAGTGTTCACTACCGAGCCGGGTCTTCAGTTTTATACCGGTAATTTCCTCGATGGAACTTTGCATGGTAAAAACGGAAAAACATATGTGCAGCATGCCGCATTCTGCATGGAAACACAGCATTTCCCCGATGGCCCCAACCAACCTTCCTTTCCCAATACCTTGCTGAAACCGGGAGAAACCTACGAGTCAAAAACCGTTTACCGGTTCTCAGTGAAATAAATCGATGCCATGAAGCGCTGTTTCCTGATACTCTCATCGCTTACCAGTGCAACACTGTTTGCACAGCAAAAAGATTATTCGATTCAGGCGGTCCCTTTTACACAGGTATCATTGTCGGATAATTTCTGGCTGCCGCGGATAAAAGTGAACAGGGATGTTACCATACCTGCTTCATTCGAGCGGTGTGAGAATACGGGCCGCGTAAAGAATTTTGTAATGGCCGCAGAACACCAGGGTAAATTTTGCACGAAATATCCCTTTGATGATACGGATATCTATAAAACCATTGAAGGGGCTTCTTATTCACTTGCACTGTATCCCGATCCCAAAATGGAACGGTATATCGATTCACTGATCACGATCATCCGCAATGCACAGGAACCCGATGGTTATTTATACACAGCGAGAACCATTGACCCAACCGCAGTACATTCCTGGTCGGGAAAGGAACGCTGGGAAAAAGAAAGGGAACTGAGCCACGAATTGTACAATGCAGGGCATTTGTATGAAGCAGCAGTTGCACATTTTATGGTCACAAAAAAAAGATCCCTGCTCGATATTGCAGTGAAAAATGCGGATCTCGTTTGCGCTGTATTTGGCCCCGGGAAAAAATCGGTGGCACCCGGTCATGAAGTAGTTGAAATGGGCCTTGTAAAACTTTATCGGATAACACAGAAAAAGGAATACCTCGCTACTGCAAAATTTTTTATTGAAGCGAGAGGAAGGTATAACGGTTATGATCCCAAAAGCAAAGACCCCTGGAAAAACGGCGCTTACTGGCAGGACGATAAACCCGTAAAACTGCAGACAGAAGCCGAAGGCCATTCGGTGCGTGCCGGCTACCTCTATTCTGCAATGGCGGATGTGGCTGCTTTAACAGGTGACGACAGCCTGCTGAACGCGATCGATAAAATATGGAACAACCTCGTTGAAAAAAAACTGTATGTCCAGGGTGGGGCAGGGGCCATCGG
>SAIX01000109.1 GCA_004028765.1 Chitinophagaceae bacterium
TAAAGTGTAAGTACCTGCCGAGTTAACAGTGATAGATGAGGTAGTTGATCCGCCGGGAGCCCAGCTGTAAGTCAACCCATCTTCAGAATTTGAATTCAGTGTTACAGAGCTTCCTGTACAGATTGTCGTAGAACCGTTTGCAAGGATACCCACACCAGGGTTGCCGCTTACAAATATGTTGGTAGTAGCGGTACATCCGCCATTCGTTGTATAAGTGATCGTTACATTACCTGCACTTGTGGCAGTTACTTTACCTGTATTATCTACCGTTGCCACTGCAGGGTTGGATGATACCCATGCATTGCTTGATGCACCTACACCAGTACCGCTTAACTGAACTGAACCACCAATACACATCGCTGATGGTGTACCGCTGATCACAGCCTGGGGATAGATCGTAGCAGTTACTGCTGTTCTTGTTGCTGATACACAACCATCGAGGCTTACCGTTTCAGCATAGAAAGTTCCACTGACATTTGTATTCAGTGTATTGCCAACAGCAAGCTGAGTTCCACCTGTTGACGCATCAAACCAGCGAACGGTTCCACCGCCGCTGGCAGTCGCTGTTAAATTAACCCCATTGGGCGAGCAGGCTGATGCTGCCGTACCGGTTGGTGCATTCGGTGAAGCATATACTTTAATGGTCATGCTGGCAGTAGTTGCACACTGACCGGCATTTGGTGTAAATGTATACGTAGTCGTTGCCGTATTATTGATGGCAGGCGACCATGTTCCAGTGATACCATTGTTTGAAGTAGTTGGTAATGCAGATAAAGTTGTGCCTGCACAAACAGGTGCTACCAGTGTAAACGTTGGAACAGTTTTGGCAGTAACAGTTATTGAAGTTGTTGATACACCCCCGCAAAGATCTGTATAGGTTACAGTAGCAGTTCCCCCACTAATACCTGTTACCAGTCCGGATGCATCAATAGTTGCAATTGCTGTATTATCTACCGACCATGTACCACCCGTATGTATATTGGAAAGCTGGGTGGTGCTGCCAACACAAACAGTAGTGGTTCCTGTGATAGGTTGCGGTGCGGTAACATAAGCTGAACAAGTTCCGCTAACCGTTCCTGCAACCCAGTTGGAAGTAGTTCCGTTTAAGGCAAAAGTATTACTCAGTGTTGCATCATTGCCATTACCCGATGCATCAACTGCAGTATTAATACCGGCATTATTTGCGTTGATATAACCGGCATTAAGTTTGTAATACGCCTGTAAGCCTGTTTGTGGCAGGGTAAGTTCACAATGCCTGTAATGATCCAGTTCCGCAGTACAAAGCGCACGACTCCAGATACGGATCTCATCCATATCACCTTTAAATTTCACACTTTGGTTCTGGTCAGTGCCATTACATACGCTTGATCCAAATTCAAGATTGTTATTGTTATTGATATTAGCGATAGTAGCATTACTGGTTGCTTCCAGTACACCATCTACATAAATATTTACATTGCCAGACTGGCGGGTAAGTGCCACATGGTGCCAGTTTCCATCACTGATAAAAGTATGACCGATCAACGCTACATAATTGGTTCCTCCCGTATTTTCAGCCATTTCCATATTCAGTATCCCATTCACTAGCTGCAGTGAGAAGAAATTATCATATCCACACACATTTCTTTTGCTTGCAAGATATTCGACACTGTTGCTCAAACTTGTGCGAACGCTCATTTCAACAGTAAAATCACCTGTGCCGAAATTCCCTAATGTATTATTGTTTACAGTAACCTTATCGTCAACCCCATCAAAGTTCAAAGCAGTTGCCGGAACCAGGTTTGCAGAAACAGTAACTGTAACAGGCGTTCTCGGTGAAGTACAATTTGTTCCTGTTACATCAACATAATAAGTTGTGGTAGAGGTAAGCACAGGGGTTGTAAAAATCGCACCGGTATAAAAAGGGGTCCCACCACTTGCAACAGTATACCAATTATAAACAGGATTTGAAACAGAGGAACTGGCCGTCAGGGTAGCAGTTCCCCCACTATTGATACTTGCCTGTCCGGAAACGGTCGGAGCAGCTAAGTTAGAAGTAACGGTTACATAAATGAACAGAATGCAACATTCCCATCACTGTCTACCGCCTTGAATGTATTTGTTGTAGTTCCAACCGGGAAAACAGATCCTGATGGCAAACCTGCAGTTTGCGTTACCGTTACGGTTGGAGTAGTTGTATAAGTAATAGTTACGGAGCCCTGATTGGTAGCTTGGGTACCAGAAGTAGAACCACCCTTTGCATTCACCTGGTTAGTGCCGCCGTTATAAGAACCACCTCCACCACCATAGCAGCCAGATGTAGTTCCGCCGGCAGTTATATTCCCGCGTGAGCCACCACCACCGCCATTGTATCCGCCACCGCCACCGCCAGCATTCACACCACTACCCCCTCCGCCGAAACCGCCGGAAAAAGCATATGAATAGGTGGTCGGGGTCATATTTCCGGATGCAATTGCATTTGCGGGGCTTATGCCACCGGTACCGGTTGTGGTTTGAGGGCTGGTTAAAGCAGTACCCACGGTAGAAATCGCGTCATCACCATTAGCAGAAAATGCAGCCCCGCCAGCGCCGCCTGTTCCGCCGGTATTGGGAGTTCCGGCTGCACCTCCACCAGTACCTCTTTTACCACCTAGTGAAAAATTTGTCAGCTTTCCTCCATCACCTGATGAATAACCAAGCGAGGCCCCTGAACTAAAATAAGCTCCGTCGTTTGCATCAAGCGTAATATTCGCATCTGCCACAGTAGAACCCGTAGTGGTAAAAGAAGCGCCACCGCCACCGCCGGCCACCAATAATAATTTCGTTTTGTCAGAAAAACTTGCATCCCTGCTTATCCACGTAGCGCCACCACCGCCACCGCCATTGGTAGTTGCACCGCCGGGAGCACCCCTTTGCCCTATGATATAATAGATTGTTTCACCAGGCGTAACAGCAAAATCGCCTTGCATTGAAGCGCCTTTACCACCCAGATTAGCACCCCTCGTTCCACCCGGCCCACCGATTGCTTTAAATGTTACAGAAGTAACATTCGCCGGAACTGCAAAACTTTTTACAACACTTGTTGTATAATACTCTGTTGAAGAAAACGTAACCCCGGCGACCGTTGCAGTGGGCGCTGTATAATTCACAACCTGACCGCAATAAGAAGGATCACTAGATACCGTAATAGCAGACGGGCAGTTGCTAAAAACTGGTCCTGCGAAAACAGGAACCGAAAGGTCGGCCTTTACTTCAGCTATTGAAATTTTTTCCCGGTTATCAGCCTGAACTGAAATATCAGCAGTCTGCGCTTTTTGTATCAGGAATTCTGCATCTGATTTGATTACCTGATGCGTTGCATCAGATTTCATCTTTTGATTCAAAGCCTTGTCGGCCAGGTGAAAGAAAGATGCATGATTGCTGCCGGAAAAGGCATTGATCAAGATCAAAGCAGATGAAACCACTAACAAGAGTTTCGGTAAAGCTTTTCTCATAAAAGCAGATTTTATCTTAATGATTTTGAGACAAACCGTTTTGATTTTCAAGGGAAAAATCAATAGAATTTTTCTTCCCGGAAAATCAACCAATCGCTGAAAGCCGCACCAGTAAAGGGATTCACAGATTTGCAGATAAAGAATCTTACTACACAGAAACCGTGTTAACACGGTTATAAAATCGTTGAAAAGACCTGCCCCTTTATATGTCCAAAGTCACCATTTCACTACAGAATTGGTTAAAACCTTTAACAATATTAACTATTTGTAGTGATAATCCTACAGTTTAAGCAGTTTTTAATAGAAAAACTGTCGTTTCTTGTCGTCTTATTACGACAAACTACTCCGTTTTATACCCGGGTTTCTGTTAATAGATTGAATGATAATAATTTATGCTACTCCTTAGAATGAATTCGATCAAAATAGAGCTGAAATTGAAAGGCAGGCCCCTGATCGCCCAAAACTGCCTTCCGGAAAACCGGCTTTCCCAATTAACAAAAAATTGGCCTCTTGCCTTGCAACTTCTGGCATGGCGAAAAACGCTTTTTTCATGCTTCCGGTAGGTGCATTTCACGCTTCAGCAGAAAGGGCATCATTCTGCTGAAAGATGTGCACGATCGGCAGCACCACCAATGTATTTTGGCTATCGCTCAGGGAGGTTTCAGGATAGTTTAGCCTATTCTTTCAAACCATTAAACAGTCCGATTATGAAAAAGATGATGCTCACTGCCTGCCTGATCATAGTATGTGCAGCAGGCTTTTCCGCCAATGTGAACGAAGAAGTTCTCAAAATTTTCTCAAAATCCTATCCCGATGCCAAAGCCATTTCCTGGACCGAACAGAAAAATGGCTATCTCGTATACTTTAACCGGAAAGATATCAGCTACCGCGTAGTGTACGATGACGATGGAAATGTTGTGTATTCGATCAAATATTATGGCGAAGACAATCTCTCGCCACTGATCATAAATAAGATCAAAAAAGGATATCCTGATTATAAGATCCACAGTGTAGTGGAAAAATCAAGCGAAAGCAATGTCGAATACCATATCATCATCGAGGGCCAGAAAAAACTGGTCACGCTGAAGGCCGATCCCCTTGGCAATTATGAGATCGAAAGCAAATACGACAAAGCGGATTCCTAAAATCATCCGCCCGCACCAGTTTACCGTACTGGCCAGGCCATTTTCCAGGTCATATTCCGGCAGGTATCCAGAGCCTCCAGCAGGGTCGCATCCACGGCCCGGTTGGGGGTTTTGATTTTTTTACATCTATCCGGGGTGCTTTCATCGGTTTCTTTGATCGCAGAAGTGAAGCAGCCATATTTTTCTGCGGTCGAACAGTGCTTACATTACAACTGTCAGCAGTTATCGGGATCTGTATCTGCAAAACGGATATTCCTTGCCTGAGGTATTGTTTAGGCTTGATCAGCCTGCATCAGCAAAGCATTTACTCCTTTTTGCGCATGTCTTTTTACCTAATAAGATACAGATCAGCGATATTATTTTTTTACTGCTTTGAGAATATGCCGAAAGTAACCAGCAATACCGGTAGGTTGAATGAAAAAGTATATTCCAGCTGTGGGTCACATCGAATTCAAGTCCAACTTCGCTTCTCTTATCAGCGTTCGTATCTGCCCCCTGTGATTGACCTCATGGGTCAAAACATGAAACCATTTAAAATAGTTATTGATCTTTTTGTTTTCACCGAATCTTGATTCGTCTAATAACCATGCATCGTCACGGATGGAAAGTTCGGTAAGTGTTATTTGCCTTACCTGTTCAAGTTTTTCCAGATAATAATGGATCGGGTGACCTTTTATTTCCTGGTTTGATTTACTGTCTAATGAAAAGTAATTCCCCCACGCATTTTTTTCTTCTGTGTTTACCTGGCGGTTATAAAAAGTTGCCGCCTGATAACCGATTTCAGCAGCGGCAATATGTAATAGCAACGAGCCGATCGAATTACTGTTTTTGTGAGGAAGGTATTCAAGCTCCTGTACGGTTAACTTTTCAACTGCCGAAATGGTACCATGTCTCACAAAATTGAGCATAGAAACAAGATGCGATACTTGCTCCGAGTAACCCGGGACAGCCCCGATAAAAAATAAATTTTCGATGCCTGTCATATAAATTTTTGATTTGACTTACCGCTAAATTTTAAATGCAAAATAGAAAAGTATTGGCCATTATGCATACTTACTCCATCATGTTCCCTGCCGTGAGAAGGGTAAGAGGCGCAGCGAAATTGGTGGAGGATGTTATTTCCCGATACAAAACTTCGAAAAAATAAAATCCAGCTGGTCTTCATTTGTGATCTGCCCGGTAATGGTACCGAGATAATGCAGGCATTGGCGGATATCAAGCGCGAGCAGGTCACCGGGGATATTGTTCTCGAGGCCCTGCTGCACTTCTTCCAATGAGCGATCCAGTTTTTGCAGGGCTTCAAAATGGCGGGCATTGGTTACGATGGTGGATTCCATCACCACTTCTCCGCTCGTGGCAGTTTTTACTAATGCATTTTTTAATGCATCGATATTCAGGTGGTCTTTCGCAGAAATAAAGATCACATTATCCACCGCAGAGAATGCATTCTGTTCCGCATCACTGCTCTTCTCCGATTTGTTCCCGATGAGCAGGTAGCGGATATTTTCTTTTTGAAATGCCGATATAACTGCATGGAGATCATCCGCCGTGGTTTGGTTCACATCAAACAGGTATACCACTAAATTGGCTTCGCGCATTTTGGCGAGACTTTTTTCCACTCCGATACTTTCGATTGTATCCTGTGTGTGTTCGCGGATACCTGCCGTATCAATCAGGCGGAAAAGGATACCGTTAATGTTGAGCACTTCTTCAATGGTATCGCGCGTGGTACCGGCAATATCACTAACGATGGCGCGGTTCTCATTCAGCAAGGTATTCAGCAAAGTGGATTTCCCCGCATTGGGTTTACCGATGATGGCCACCTGCACCCCGTTGCGGATCACATTACCCAATTGGAAAGAACTGAGCAGTTTGCCGGTGGCAGTGCGTAGCTGGACAATGAGGTCTTTGAATTCTTTTCTGTCGGCAAACGCCACATCTTCCTGTGAGAAATCGAGTTCGAGTTCGATCAATGCTGAGAAGCGGATGAGTTGCTCTCGTAAAACAGACAGGTCGGAAGAAAACCCGCCACGCATACTGTGCAAAGCGGTTTTGCGGCTGGCTTCTGTATTGCTCGCGATAAGATCGGCCACGGCTTCGGCCTGTGCAAGATCCAGCTTACCATTCAGGAAAGCACGTTGGGTAAACTCGCCGGGCTTTGCCATGCGCAGGCCTCTGGAAAGCAATACCTGAATAATATTTTCAATGATAAAAGGCGAACCGTGACAACTGATCTCGATCACGTCTTCGCCGGTATAAGAACGAGGGCCTTTGAATAGAGAGAGCACCACTTCATCAAGCTGCATGCCTTCATTAACAAGATACCCCACCTGTATAGTATGTGAAGCCTGCTGCAGGAGATTTTTGGAAGGGAACAATGCATTGAGAACGGGAAAACTTTGCGGGCCGCTTACCCGTATCACACCAATGGCGCCGATACCCGGAGGCGTAGCCAATGCCACGATTGTATCATCCCATCCGCTGAGTGGTGTATGCATATTTTGTTTTGCGCAAAATTAGAACAAAGGGGGGAATGGTGAATGGGCAGTGGTGAGTGGTGAATTCTATCATTCGCCGATCCGTTGATTCGTGAATGCAGAATTGTGAATGGGCAGTGGTGAATGGTGAATATTTTACAGTAAACTTTTTAACCCCTTTAACCCTTATAACTCCTTTGTACTGAAGATGCCAGTCCTAAATAATGCAACAACCGGTAACCCGGCAACCGGCTGTTGCATTGCGCTTTTACATCATAAAAAAATCTATTGCTCCATTACCTGGAAAGTGATGTTTTGTTTCTGGCGGTACATTACATTTCTACCGTTTTGCACAGCAGGGTTCCATTTAGGGCCTTTCTGGATTACGCGAACAGCTTCTGCGGCGATACCATAGCCAGGATCGTTTTCGGCGCGTACATCGCTTACAAAACCGTTTTTATCCACGATAAAGGAAACCGTAACGGTATATCTCGCAGGCGGTGCACCATTTTCAACCGGGATATCCTGGTTCAGGTTGCGCTGCAGAAATTTATTCCATGCGGCTTGTCCGCCGGGAAACACTGCCTGTTGCTGCACATCTATAAATATTTCATCGATATCATTCTTTTTTACAGGAGCTTCTGCAACACCTGTGGCTTTTTCAACCGGTGGAGCAATCATATCCTCTCCTTTATCACCCTCCTGCCTGAAATTATCGAGGTGTGTATTCAGCATATCTTCAACGGGTTTTAATTCATCTTCTGGCTTTACTTTATCATCTTCAACGATCAAAGGCGGAGTGTCATTAATCGTTTCCAGTTTGGGCAATGGTTTTTTTTCTTCTGGCTTTGGTAACTCCTGCTTTATTTCTTCTTTTTTAAAATTCTGTAATTCAACGGTGGTGGCCAATTCCATGGCAGTTGATTTTTTCCGCGCATTCGCGAGAAGAGAGGAGCCCACAAAAAGCAAACAGAGTACAAAAGTTCCCGTGATGGCATAACCGATGCGGCGGTCGTAATTTTTGCGCAGTTCATATGCGCCATACGATTTGTTTTTTCCATCAAATAAAATGTCGAGGAATTCAGCAGTGAGAATGTTTTTCGTTTCCATAGTAGTAAGTTTCTACTATGATGCTGTGTTTTGGTGAATCCACAGGCAGAACTGTTAAAGGTGAGTGGTGAATGGGCAATGGTGAATAAAAAATATTCATTAAAAATCTCACCATTGCCCATTCACCACTCACAAAAAAAACTCCCGCTTTCGGCGGGAGTTTTTTAAAATTATCTCGAAGAATATTATTCTTCTGATACTACGAAAGTGATGCTTTGTTTGTGACGGTAGATCACATTACGTCCATTCTGTACAGCAGGTTTCCATTTAGGGCCTTTCTGTATAACACGCACGGCTTCGTTTTTGGTACCGTAGCCAGGATCGTTCTCAGCCTGTACTTCACTGATGCTGCCGTCTTTCGAAACGATGAAAGATACGATCACCGTGTATTTTCCGGGAGGCGCACCGTTTTCAACAGGAAGGTCCCTGTTGAGATTACGCTCAAGGTATTTGCTCCATGCAGCGATACCGCCATTAAATTCAGCGGGGATCTGCACTACGGTGAACACCTTATCATAATCTTCTTCCACTTTCGGGGCTTCCACCACACCGGTTCCTTTTTCAACGGGCGGTGCAACGATACCTTCGTCTTTCGCACCTTCCTGGTTGATGGTACCGATCTTGGTGTCTTCCAGTTTTTCCACTTCCTTGATCTCTTCATCAGGCTTCACTTCTTCATCCTTCACAATTTTCGGAGGGGTGAATTTAGTGATCTCCACTTTGGGTGGTTCCTGTTTCGGAGGCGGAGGCGGTGGTGGGGGTTCGGGTTTTTTGTCCTCCTTCTTCACATTCTCGAGCGACATATCTGCCACTACGATTGCGGCCTGTCCTTTTTTCGAGGAGTTGGCCACCAACGCACCGATCAGGCAAAGCAGACAGACAGCCACCATACCCCCGATGGCTATTTTGATACGCTTGTTATAGGTTTTGCGGAGGTCGTAAGCACCATAGTCCTTGTTCCTGCCGTCAAAAAGAATGTCAAGAATATCAGCGGATAAAATTTTGTTTATCTCCATGATATAACTCTTTTGTAATTAAGATGCTTCAGGTGAAAAATTCCATAATTATTTGGTAGCGGTTGCTGCTGCCATATCCTCGGATTTCTTCACCAGTTGGGTTTCGATATCGGTGATGTCCACCAATGCATAACGCGTGCACACATTGATCGTCATTTCATCCAGTATGTCCACCACATTGCGATAGGTGCATTCCTCGGAAGGTTTCAGGATCACAACAAAATCCTTGATATCCTTCACGCGGCTCTTTTTATCGATGAGCACCTGGCGTATGTCGTGGAAGTTGGACGACTTGAAATTGGATGCCGTGTTATCCAGTTCCCCTTCGTAATAGAAAACATTGTTATCTCTTCCGAGGAGGATGGTGATTACGCCTGACTGCTTCGCCTTGTTCTGGTCTTTTTCATTATCCGCATCCTTGGGCAGGATCAGCTTCATAGCTGTAGCCTGGCTCATGGTTGTGGTAAAAATGAAGAAGGTGATGAGCAGGAAGCCCAGGTCCACCATGGGCGTAAGGTCAACACGGGTAGAGAGTTTCTTCCCTTTCTTGACCCCGGGGCCTTTTTTATGGCCACCACCGCCCGAAGTATCCATTTCTGCCATGGTCGGTAGAATTTAGTTTCGTTATCAATTGGTTTACTCCTCGCGTTTCTCGCCTGCCTGCGCTTTCTTCCACAGGTCGGTACCTACCGGAACGCCTTCCGGAGAGGTCACCATCTGGAACTTCAGGAATTCGTTCTTTTTGAAAGCGGTTACCACGCTTTTAAAAGCAGGAAACTTGGCCAGGTTATCCCCTTTGAGGAGAAGGTTTGGCTTTTTGCTGGTTGCTGCATAGGCAGCGCGTACCTGTGTCATCCACTCTGTCAGTTCATTGTTAGAAGTGTCTTTTACAGGTATACCGGGCAACAGGTTTCCTTTACGTTGGTCTTCCGGAAGGGCGATAAATGCTTTCAGTGCAGCAAACGGTGCACCAAAGAAGGGTGTTTTTTTGAATGCTTTTACATCCAGTCCCAGGTTCTTGGAGCCGTTCAGTGCGATAGCTACGTTTTCCTTGATTTCTTCATCATCCATTTCAAGGAATACTTTTCCGTCTTTGTCAATTATTACCTGCACGATATCCTTGGTGGGGGCCACTTTGGCAGCCACGGATTTAGGGATCGTAACAGCGACCGCCTCAGAAGGCTTGAACTTCGTTGTTAAGATAAAGAATGACAACAACAGAAAGGCCACGTCGCACATCGCCGTCATGTCGATGCTTGTACTTTTCCTAGGTAATTTGGCTCTACCCATTGTTTTGTTTTTAAAGTTTCACAGTTATGATTCAAATCTTTGTCGATTCCATAAATAACCCGGGGTTATTTATAGTTGGCAGCAAAGCTTTGTGTTAAAGTGAAACCTGATTCGTCGATACCGAAAGTGATACCATCGATACGGGTAGTGAACACGTTATACATGATGATCGAGATAGCCGATGTACCGATACCGAGTGCGGTATTGAACAGGGCCTCAGAGATACCTTTTGAGAGTTCGCGGGCAGCATCACCACCACCTTCATCACCGAGGGCAGAGAATGATTTGATCATACCCATTACCGTACCCAGCAGACCCAACAGGGTGGCCACCGAAGCGATGGTAGAGAGGAACACGAGGTTTTTCTCAAGCATAGGCAGTTCCAGGGCAGTGGCTTCTTCCACTTCTTTCTGGATGTTCAGCACTTTCTGCTCGGTCACCAGTTCTGTATTGGTGATCATTTCCTTGTATTTTTTCAGTCCGGCTTTCATTACATTACCTACTGAACCTTTTTGCTTATCGCAGGCTGCGATCGCTTTGTCCACTTCTTTGTTGGCGAGGTGGAACTGAACAGTGCGGACAAATTCCGCAATGCTTCCGGTACCGGCAGCTTTGCTGACAGTCATCAAACGCTCGATCACGAAAGTGAGTACAGTAAGGAAACAACCGATCAGGATCGGAACGATGATACCACCTTCGTACATTTTTGTCAAAGTACCTTTGGGTCCTTTATGCTGGGGCCAAAAACCACCGCTTGGATCAGGGGTAGTAAAGTTACTCGCAGCACCCAACACAAAGCGCCAGATACAATAACCGATGATGATACACAACAATGGCGCCAGCCATGAAATAGAATTACTGCTCCTCTTGGGTTGTGCAGAAGATGGGCTCTTTGCAGCAGCACCTGCAGTTGGTTTTGTCTCAGCCATGATTCAATTGATTTTTGGTTTTTGAAAAATTACAGTTGATTGAAAAATGTTTGTCCCGCAATTCTACTGAAAAATGTTTTGAATTAGCAAAACATTATTGCAAAAAGTAAAATTTGGGGAGTACAAATTAAAAAATTAATACAAAGCCGCCAATTTAGTTTTTGCCTTTCCATTCAGGCTTTTCAGCGATTTTTAAGGGCTGCCAAGATAGGGTATTCCCTGTGACGGCTTTTAACTTTTCACCGGTAAAAAACCCCTCTTCACCATTCATACATACCCTTTTACAAAATGCAGGCAAATTGGCCTAGAGCCTTATCTTTAAAGCTCATTCTAAACAATTATACTGCTTATGAAACAACAACTGTTACTTGCTGCGCTTCTGGCCGGAACAATGGCTACTGCCCAGCAAAGAGACACAACCGCCCCAGCCGGTGGCGGAGGCAGGGCAGGTTTCGGCGCCAATTTCGGAGCGGCCGGAAATGCAGGTGCTGCCAGGACCGCCCCCCGTCCTTACCGCGAAGTGATCACTGATAAAGCCGTGTCGAAAAAAGGGATGTTCACCGTACATAAGGTGGACGACAGGTATTATTTCGAGATACCCGATGCCATGCTTGGCCGCGAGATACTGGCTGTAACCCGTTATATTAAAGTTCCCGCAAACAGCGGCGGACGCGGTGCTTACGGCGGAGAGATCGCCAACCAGCAATCACTCTTGTTTGAAAAAGGGCCGAGCAACAACATTTTCCTCCGCGTGGTAACACTGGTAAATGCTGCCGATCCGAAAGATGAGATCTATAAAGCGGTCAGCAACTCAAACCTGAATGCAATCACAGCCGCGTTCCCCATCGCTGCCTTTTCAAAAGACAGTACGGGTACCGTGATCGAAGTGACCGATTTCTTTAAGGGAGATAACCAGGTGGTGAGCCTGAACAGCGGCGCAAAACGCAGTTTAAGCCTCGGACCGATCGCTGCCGACAGGTCTTATATCCAGAAGATCGCCGCATACCCCATCAACATTGAAGTACGTTCAGTGAAAACCTTTACAGCCAATGCAGGTGGTGCAGGTGGTTTTGGTGCTGCGCCTACGCCCGGTGGCGGCGGTGCCAATATCCCGGCAGCCACGGCTGCAGGAGCTGTAACACTCGAAATGAACACTTCCTTGCTGCTGTTACCTAAAACACCGATGCAGCCGCGGATCGCTGATAAGCGCGTGGGTTTCTTCACTGAAGATTATACCCTGTTCAGCGACGACCAGCAGAAAGTGGAAGCAAAAGAATTTGCTGTTCGCTGGAGGCTTGAGCCCAAGGATGAAGATGTGGAAAAATGGAAAAGAGGTGAACTGGTGGAACCCAAGAAGCCTATCGTTTACTACATCGATCCAGCTACACCCAAACAATGGCGCAAACACCTGATCCTTGGTGTGAACGACTGGCAGAAAGCTTTCGAGAAAGCCGGTTTCAAAAACGCCATCATGGCGAAAGAATGGCCTGAGAACGATACGACCATGAGTATGGAAGATGCCCGTTATTCAGTGATCCGTTATTTCGCATCAAGTACAGAGAATGCTTATGGCCCCAATGTACACGATCCACGCAGTGGCGAGATCCTTGAAAGCCATATCGGCTGGTACCACAATGTAATGAAGCTGGTACACGACTGGTATATGATACAAACCGCTGCCGTTGACCCAAGGGCGCGTAAAATGAAATTTGATGATGAACTGATGGGCGACCTGATCCGTTTTGTATCCTCACACGAAGTGGGGCATACGCTCGGCCTGCGTCACAACATGGGCAACAGCAGTAAAACACCTGTTGAAAAACTCCGTGACAAAGCCTGGGTGGAAGCCAATGGCCATACCGGTTCTATCATGGACTATGCACGTTTTAACTATGTGGCGCAGCCGGAAGATAATATCAGCAAAGAAGGCCTCTATCCCCGTATCGGCGATTACGATAAATGGGCCATGCGCTGGGGTTACGGATATATCCCGGGTGCCAATGAAGAAGAGCAGAAAAAGAACAGCAGCAAGATGATCACCGAAGCGCTGAAAGAAAATCCGCGCCATTGGTTCGGAACTTATGAAGGTGGCAACCAGAGCGATCCGCGCAGCCAGAGCGAAGACCTCAGTGACAACGCAGTTGTTGCGAGCGATTATGGTATCAAAAACCTGCAGCGTATCCTGGTGAAACTTCCTGAGTGGACCAAAGAGGAAGGCGACCTGAATGATAATATAGAGGAAATGTACGGGCAATTGCTGGGTCAGTGGCGCAGGTATATCGGCCATGTTACACGTAACATTGGCGGTGTATATGAAACATTCAAAACAGTTGACCAGGACGAGCCCGTATACGAGGTAACTCCTAAAACCATGCAGAAAAGTGCCCTCGATTTCCTGAACCGCCAGGTATTCCGCACACCCACATGGCTGA
This sequence comes from Chitinophagaceae bacterium, assembly GCA_004028765.1. GTDB lineage: Bacteria > Bacteroidota > Bacteroidia > Chitinophagales > Chitinophagaceae > Sediminibacterium. Next base: position 13,873 of record SAIX01000109.1, read on the forward strand.
TCGATAAAAAGATCTGGAACAAGATCAATGCACCCGGAACCAGTGACCCGCTTGCTTCTGCGCAGGAAGCTGCATTGAGTGGTGTGCTTTCTGCCGACAGGATGAACCGTATGCAGTATTGTGTGGAACGTTTTGGTGCAGATAAAGCCTACAGTGCACTTGATATGATCAACGATTTGCAGAACGACCTCTTCAGCGAACTGAAATCAAACAAGCCGATTGATAACTACCGGAGGATGCTGCAGAAGAGTTATGTAGACAAACTGGATGACCTGATCAACCCCAAAACAAATAACAGCGGCGCCGTTACCATTATTTTTGGCGGCGGTGGCGGGCGTACCAACCCGTATGCTTCAGGCCTTAACAGCCGCAGCGATGTATACAGCATTGCCCGTGCGCAGTTAACCCAGTTGCGTTCGCAGATTTCTGCTGCTGCTGCAACTGCTACAGACCGTATGAGCAAGATTCACTTACAGGATCTCGCTGATAAAATCAAAAAAGCATTGGATCCTAAATAATTCTTTGCCTGATAAAGACCTGTTAAAAAGGCCCTGCCAGCTGGCAGGGCCTTTTTTATCGCAGCAATCCAAAAACGCTTGCTGTATTTTTGCAGAAAGATCGTGTATGAAATTTCTGCTGGTTGTTCTGATGATTTTACCGCTCAGTTTTTTACAGGCGCAGAAAAACAATGCCCGATGGGGACGGCTGCTCGACAGTGCCACGCATGAGCCCATCGTGTTTGGAAGCGTTACCAATTTATCGAGTAAGAAAACCGTTATGACCAGCACAAAAGGGATATTCCGGATAGAAGTTTCGGAAGATGAGTTGCTTTCTTTTGCAGCAGTAGGATACCATTTTGATACCATCTATTACAATAACCAGCACCTGCAGCAGGACACTCTTACACTGTACCTCTCGCCACTGGCGCATAACCTGGGTAATGTTACGGTGTATGCAAAAGGGATGAGCCGTTACCAGTTAGACAGCATTGAACGGAGAAAGGATTTTTTACATGATATCGTAAGCTACACGATACCTGCTATATCACAGGCCAACTCCGGTGCGGGGATCGCATTGAATATTGACCGTTTTTCAAAACATGAAAAAAACAAACGGAAAGCTTTTGCTTTTTTTGAAGCGAATGAAAAAGAAATGTATATCAATTACCGTTTCCCTTCCAGCCTTGTTACGGAATACAGCGGTTTAAAAGATGAAGTGTTACAGCAGTTCATGCAGCAATACCGGCCCACGGCAGAATGGTTGCGGAAAAATAAAACCGAAGAAGATATCAAGTATTATATCAATGATAAACTGAAGCTGTTCTTTAAGCGGGGATCCTGATTGGTGAGTGGGTAGTGGTGCGTTGGTACAATTGTTTTATTTTTTGTATATTTTTTGCTATTAACGATTCACGTATCTACAACAACTACCTTCTACTGCTGTTTCGATAGCACATTCCTTATTTCGTCAGGCCCCGAATTGCCTTAAATGATGGTCGCAATGTTTGTAAATAAACTGACCTAACTGTTCCTTTGTTAATTTGCCGAAAAACCAGTGTGTGAATTCTTCTGAATAAAACTGGCCATATCTTTCAATCAGGGATTTCCATTTCGTTTTCTCATTTTCCAGGTCATTGATCGTTTCCTTTACAATGAAGTGCCCCGAAGTAGGTGCATTTTTACTGATGGTGGAATTTTCATCTTTTAAAATTTCCCTGATCGCTTTACTACCGAAAATACGGCCCAGCAATGATCGCCTGATTCTGATATTACCGTAATAATAATCTTCACAAATCGCGCAGTGACGTACCATTTGTGATACAGTCATTTGTCCCCAGGCAGGTTTATGGCCTGCTGTGAGCGAATCGATCCTTCTGATAATTTCAGCTCTTACACCTGGTTCAAATATCGATTTCATGGATTACTCATTTACTTCGGTAAGAGAAAACCAATTACCCGAATCGTCAACAAATAATGCTTCATACCCGTAGAACTCCTTTGTTGGAGGTTTTTTGAAAACAACTCCTTTTGCGGTTAATTCTTCATAAGTAGCTGCCAGGTTTTTACAGGTAAATACGGCCGCACCAAAAGTGCCTTTCCTGATAAGCGAAGTCATTGTCTGAACAGTTTCTTTATCGAACATCTGTCCCTCCGCCACCAGGAAAAGTGTGATTTCCAGTTCGGGTTGCTCGGGCGGTGTAACCGTTAACCATCTTACCCCCTCTCCCATCGGCGCGTCTGTATGAACATGGAAGCCAAGTTTGTTTACATAAAAATCGTAAGCGCTTTTCTGGTTCAGCACATAAATACAGGTGTGCGTAATTTTCGTTATCATACTTTTTTTTGTAAATATGAAGCCGGGGACCTGATATAACCTCTTCGAAATTGCTATTTTGTCCAGCCCTGGTTTTCAGCAAAACAATTCGGAACAAAAAGCAAAGGGTTTTGCAGCATTTTCGTTCTCCTTTCATTTTCCAGTTTTTGATAGCTGGAAGGAGTAAGCCCGGTAATTTTTTTAAACATCCCTGCAAAAGAGGTAGGGCTTTCCAGGCCAACCATACACCCAGATTGTAACACGGTATGCCCCTCTGCAAGCAGTTTTTTTGCATTTTCAATGCGTACCTTGATCAGGTAGTTTTTAGGGGTAAGCCTGTAAACAGATTTGAAAATCCTTATAAAATGGAATTTTGAAAAATGAGCCTGCTCTGAAATATTATTGAGGTCTAAGTTATCAGCAAAGTGGTTATCGATGTAAAGTTTTGCCTTCACAACTCTTCTGTACAGATAGATTTTTTCGTACTGTTCCAAATCCAGAAAGTTTTATTGCCAGGTTATGATGCGCTGCAATTTTCGATATGGCCTTGTTTGATCCGGACGAAAAATCATTCATACCGCAACGCCACGATGGGGTTCAGGCGGGCTGCTTTCATGGCAGGATAAATACCGGCTGCAAGGCCTACTACAGAGCAGATAACAATACCTATGATAACCCACATCCATGGAACCACAAAACCTGTTTTCAGAACGATCGAGAAAAGATTCCCGACCAGCACGCCGAGAATGATACCGAATAATGCGCCCAGCAAACTGATGATCATACTTTCGAATAAAAACTGCTGACGCACATTACGGCTTTTGCCGCCGATCGCTTTGATGAGCCCCACTTCTTTGGTACGTTCATTTACCGCTACGAGCATGATATTCATGAGACCGATGGCCGCGCCGATCAATGTGATCAAACCTATCGCACCTGCCGAGCCTGTGATGCTGCTCAGGAAACCGATAAACAGTTCAGCGAATTTATCGCTTCGCTCGATTACGAAATTGATCTCTTCCGTTGGTTCAAGTTTGCGTACGGCGCGGAACACGGACGTAGCTTCATCACCTGCCACATCCAGTTCATTCACGTTTCCCACCATTACACCTACGAGATACGAGGAGCTTGCATTCTGAAAATTGCGCACATTGGTATAAGAGGTAAGGAGCATATCGTCCTGGCGCATCATGGCGCTGGAGCCTTTGCTTTTCAACAAACCAATTACCCGGTAAGGGATATTGCCGATACGGATAATTTTATCAATACATTTTTCCGGTCTGTCGCCAAACAGCTTCGCCGCCACATTACTTCCCATTAAACAAACATTGCGGCCGCTTTGCACGTCGAGACTGTTGAGGTTACGGCCCACATCAATGGTATAGCCATTTACGAGCAAATAGTTTTCATCCCCACCCCATACCGTGATTTGCGGGTTGGTTTTTTTTTCTTCATAATGTATTTCCTGGTTACCCGGACCTCTCCGGTAAATACTCACCAATGCCCCGGGAAAATTATAGTTGGCTTTAAAGAATTCTGCCTCTTCCTTCCGGATGGGTTTTCCGAGGTTTGATTTTTTTTCTTTCAGTCCGCGGCGTGTTTTGGTGACATCACCGTTCCTACCCCCGCCAAACCGCACACGCGATTCTTTAAAACGGATACTGAAAGCATTGGCGCCCATGGAGGAAAAACTTTCTTTCAGGCTCTGGTTCATCGCTTCAATAGCAGTGATGATGCCGATCAATGCCATGATCCCGAAGGCAATGATGGCGACTGTGATACCTGTGCGCAGTTTATTGCTGCGAACCGTGCGCCAGGCCAATGAAAGAGAATCGAGGGTCGTCATGCGATAGAAATGCGGGTAATGTTCTGCTATAAAGATAGAGCAGATTCCCTCTTTTCCACCGGGGAGCAGGTATTTTGTGAGGAACGGTTAAAAATAGAAGAAGTTAAGCACGATGGTTGGGAAAATACCTACCAGGATAATGAGTACGGCGAGCGCCAGCATCCCGGTTTTAAAGGCAGGGGTCAGTTCCATCAGTTCGGCCTCCCCATCTTTGAAATACATGGCCTGTATCACCCTGAAATAATAATATGCACTTACTGCGGCGAACAAAACCGCTATTACCACAAGCCATAATGAACCCCCTGTTTTTACAACGGATGCAAGCATATAGTATTTGGCAAAGAAGCCAGCAGTAAGCGGGATACCGGCAAGTGATAACAAACATACTGCCATTGCGAATGCGAGCAGGGGCTGCGATTTTGCCAGGCCATTGAACCCATCAAAAGTATAATCCTTCATTTTGATAAGAATGGCAAAAATGCCGATCGTAGCAAGGCTGTATGCAACCGAGTAAAGCAATATCCCTTCTTTGGCAAGGTCGTTTGCGCTGTACAATGCAAACAGCATGAAACCCGCCTGAGCAATGGATGAATAAGCGAGCATACGCTTTACACTCTGCTGGAATACCGCCGTGATATTACCTATGAGCAGTGTGCTGATGATCACGAAAGAGAGCAGGATACGCCAGGTAGGGCCCAGCATGGCTGTGTTGTTTTCATAGAGGCGGACAAAAGCGATAAAGCCTGCTGCTTTCACAATCGTTGCCATAAAAGAAGTAAACACGCCGGGGGCGCCATCATATACATCCGGGGTCCAGAAATGAAAAGGTGCGGCAGATACTTTGAAACACATTGAAACAAAAATGAGGATTGCCCCTGCGATCTCCAGAAAAGAAGTTTTGGGAATCAGTCCGCCTGAACCGATCACGTTACTCTCGCCCATGGTAAAAGTTCCTGTTGCGCCATAGATCAGTGTGATGCCCATCAGCATGATACCGGTGGAGAAAGAACCCATCAGGAAATATTTCAGTGAGGCTTCATTGCTTTTAAGATTGCGCTTATCGGCGCCGGTAAGGATATACAGAGGGATCGTCATGATCTCGATACCGAGGAACAACATCAGCAGTCCATTGAATCCAGAAAGGATAGAAACGCCGCAAAGCACAAAAAATATCAATGCATAAAAATCGGCGGTACTCACACCGGTATGTTCAATTGTTTTACCGCTGAGCAGCACATATACCAGCGTGGCAAAAATGGCGATGCTGTTAAAATACATACCGAACTGTTCAAAATTGAACATGCCGCGTGTATCCACATGTATCACGAAAAGGCCGTAATGGTTCAGCAGGTTGGCCAGCAATAAAAGCAACAGCCCAACAGAAGCCACTGCTGTGTGTACAGATTTTTTCTGGCTGATGATGCCTGTGAACATCATTACCACACCCAGTAAAGCAGAAACTATGATCGCATTCATAACACTTATCTTACGCCCTTTGAAAGGGCTGATTGTTTCAAACTATTTTCCCAATACCGCGCTTACAGTATCATTTGTAAGATCGATCACCGGTTGCGGGTACACACCCAGCGCAATTACAATGATCACCAAAACCACCAACACCCATTTGATATTACCCCCGGTCTCGCTCGCATTTTCAGTAACGCTGCTGGTATTACCGTACAATACTTTCTGCACCATCAGCAGGGTATACACGGCTGCCAGTATCACGCTTACTCCCGCTACAGCAGTGATCAGGATATTATAATGAAAGAGGCCGTTGAACATAAGGAACTCACCGATGAATGCGTTGGTAAGCGGAAGGGCGATATTCGCGAACGACATTACCACGAATAAGATTGCCAGTACCGGTGCTTTCTGTGCAAGGCCACCCAGTTCACTGAACTTACGGGTGCCCAACTGCTGTTCAATGGCATCGGCCACGACCCATAACCCGATCACATTTACACCGTGGTTAAACATCTGGATCATCACCCCCTGTAAACCTGTTTTATTGGCGGCGAAAATGGCAGCACACATCAAACCGATATGTGCAATAGAAGAATAGGCGATCAGTCTCTTAATATCATCCTGCCTGATCGCGATCAGCGATGCATACAACATACCCGTTACCGAAAGGATAATGATGATGTTCGCATTGCTTGCAGCGGCGGCGGGAAAAATGGGCAAGAGCCATCTTACCACCGCGAAGATGCCCATCTTCACCATGATACCGCTCATTACCATCGTAACAGCAGTAGGCGATTGCTCGTACGCATCGGGCTGCCAGGTATGAAAAGGAAATACAGGCATTTTGATCGCGAAAGCGATAAAGAATAACCAGAAAACAAAGCCCTGTTGTGCAGTGGAAAGTTTTAATTCATAAAACGACTGCAGTGAAAAACTATGTTGCGGGTTATTGAAATAGAGGTAAAGAATCCCCACCAGCATTAACAGCGAACCCAGGAATGTGTACACAAAAAATTTGAAGGTAACCGCGATCCTTTTTTCGCCACCCCAGGCAGAGCAAAGAAAATAAACGGGGATCAGCGCCAGTTCCCAGAAAAAATAAAACAACAAAGCATCTGTTGCCAGGAAAACCCCAAGCAACCCGGCTTCCGACAATAACAGTAACCCATAAAAACTTCCGGGATTGCGGTATTCATTTTTGCGGACTGCGACCAGTATCACCGGAAAGGAAATAGCTGTGAGCAATACCAGCATCTTCCCCATACCGTCAGCAGAAAACCGGAAACGGCTCCCGAATTCAGGTAACCAGTTGGCATCAAACGACAAATCAGCCGGTGAAAGAAAAAAGATGCCGGCCACTGCTGCAACCAGTGTAGCGATGGCAGCAAGCAATGCCCCTGTTCTGGCCGCAGCCGCTTTTTTTGAAAAGAAAAGCAGGATACCAGTCAGTACGGGAATCAATATGAGGGAAACAGAGATCATAGATTTACTTTATCGCAATGCCTTTAAAATATTTTATTGAAGAACTGGTAAATCGTGGCATCATTGAACCATACCAGGAAAAACACCACCATCGCCAGTACCATGATCAGTATATAATTACCTACCTGCCCGCTTTGCAGCAAGCGCATCTGGCGCGAACCATATCCCACCAGTTTGCCCACGCCATTTACCAGGCCATCGATACCGCTTTTTTCGATCACTGATTTACAGAAGCCCGCAAAAGCATTCAGGGGTTTTACAATAACGGCATCATACAGTTCATCGATATACCATTTGTTTTCCAGCACTTTGCCGATGCCGGTTTCTTCTGCGCCTGTAACAACCCCGTCTTTTTTGAAATGTGTTACCGCAAAGAAGATAATACCCGCGATCAATAAAGTGGATACACCCATCATCAGGTATTCCTGTGAAGCTTCGAGATGATGCGCTTCCCCGAGTTTTGCCGAATCGGCGAAGATGGGTGAAAGAAAATGTTCAAGGCTATGTGCATTTGCTGCAAATACTTCGGGTATCCCGATCCATCCGCCTGCTACTGATAATACAGCAAGAACGATGAGAGGGAAAGTCATTTGCCAGGGGCTTTCATGCAGGTGGTGTTCCTGCTCATGGGTTCCGCGGAATTTACCGAGGAATGTGAGCGTATACAAACGGAACATATAGAAAGCCGTCATCAACGCCCCTGCCACACCCGCAAAATAATATACCGGGTTCTTTGCAAAAGTGGCTGTAAGGATCTCATCTTTAGAAAAGAAACCCGAGAAAGGCGGGATACCCGCTATCGCCAAACAAGCCAGCAGGAATGTAAGGTGCGTTACTGGCATATATTTTTTCAATCCGCCCATTTTACGGATATCCTGTTCATGGTGCATGGCATGGATCACGGAACCGGCACCAAGGAATAAAAGCGCTTTGAAAAATGCATGCGTCATCACATGAAACACTGCACCTGTGTAGGCACCAACGCCAAGACCAAGGAACATATATCCCAACTGGCTAACGGTTGAGTAAGCCAGTACTTTTTTGATATCATTCTGTTTTAAGGCAATTGTTGCAGCGAATATGGCCGTTGCCAGTCCAATCACGGCAACCAGTGTTTGTGTGGCTGGGGCAAGCGTATAAAGGATATTGCTGCGTGAGATCATATAGATACCTGCAGTAACCATTGTTGCGGCATGGATCAGTGCAGAAACCGGTGTGGGGCCTGCCATTGCATCGGGCAGCCATGTGTATAACGGGATCTGCGCACTCTTACCCATCGCTCCTACAAATAACAACATTGTGATGGCAGTAATATCGAAAGAACTGAGCCTGGAAACATTTGCAAAAACATCTCCATAATTTACCGTACCCAGTTTCAGCAATAACCAGAACACCGCCAGCAGGAAACCAAGATCGCCGATACGGTTCATCACAAAAGCTTTTCTTGCGGCATAATTGTAATCATTGTTCTTAAACCAGAAGCCGATCAAGAGGTAAGAACAAAGCCCAACCCCTTCCCAGCCGATAAACATGATGACATAATTGGCGCCCAGTACCAGTAAGAGCATGGAGAAAACAAAGAGATTGAGATAGGCAAAGAAGCGCCCGAAATGTTCTTCGGTTTCCTCGTGCATGTACGCACTGGAATACAGGTGTATAAGGAAGCCGATACCGGTGATGATCAGTAAAAACAAGGCAGAAAGCTGATCGGCCTGGAATGCAAACGGGATGGTAAAACCATCGGCTTTGATAAAATCAAACAGGGTTACCACGGTGCCGCCATTGGCTTTCACGTCGAAAAATACCAATACACTTACGATAAAAGAAGCCAGCACCGAACCACTGCCGATCATCCCGATCAGCGGTTTCGAGAGCGACTTCCTGCCCAGCCCGTTCACCAGGAAACCCAGCAGGGGAAACAATGGAACCAAGTAAACTAATTTGCTCATACCTTATTTTACTTACTGCCCGGGATTTAATACTCAAAACTTAACCCTTGTCAAGCATTCAGTATTATGCATCCGGCATTTTAATTTTTCAACCTGTTCAAAAAGTTAATATCCACCGAATGCGTGTTACGGTACATCATTACAATGATGGCGAGCCCCACACTTACTTCCGCTGCGGCCACAACCATAATAAAGAATACAAAGAGCTGCCCTTCAATTCCCGCAGTGGTTGCCGGGTTGTTACCAACCGAAGCCGCATGGTGCATCTTTGAAAAAGCCACCAGCAAAAGGTTCACTGCATTTAACATCAGTTCAATGCACATAAATACGATAATGGCATTGCGCCTGGTAAGCACCCCTACGATCCCGATGCAAAACAGCGTCAGGCAAAGAAAAATATAATACTGTATCGGCATTTTTTTACACTTGCTGCGAACGCCTGCGGCGAACGCATCTTTTAAAAATTATGTTTCTCCAGCCGCGGTAAGTTTCCGCAGCAGGACTGTTTTATTTTTTACCGATCACCACCGCACCCACCATCGCACTCAGGAACAATACACTCGTAATTTCAAACGGCACTACATAATCGCTGAACAGTGCATGCCCCAGGTTTTTGATCAGCCCGATGTTTCCTTCGGCCATCATCGCTTTTTTACCACCCATTTCCACAGCCTGGCGAACCAGCGATATCAGCATCATCAGCAAACAACCGCCCGATACCACGCCTGCCAGTTTCATCCAGATATGTTTGCGCGGCTCTGTTTCTGCGTTCAGGTTCATCAGCATGATCACAAAAAGAAATAACACCATAATGGCCCCTGCATATACAATCAGGTTTACTATGGCGAGAAACTGTGCGTTCAGCAAAACATAATGCCCGGATATCGCGAAGAACACCGCGATCAGCCACAATACACTATGTACCGGGTTGCGGCTCAACAGTACCATGATGGCGCTGAAAATGGCCAGCGCACTCAGGAAGTAAAATAATATCTGTATCGTACCCATATTCGTAATTAAAAATTGATAATTAAGAATGAAGAATTTTCTTAATTATCAGCTGTTGTTGGTTCGTTCCTGCCTTTTGCTTTTTCATATCCTTCCGGGTCGGTTTTCGGATCCGGTATCAGCAAATCGGGTTTCCCATAAATAAATCCTTTGCGTGTAAAGTTAGCCGGCGCAAATGTTTCACTTAAATAAATGGCATCTTTCGGGCAGGCTTCTTCACACAAACCGCAAAAAATACAGCGCAGCATATTGATCTCATATTTGGCTGCATATTTTTCTTCGCGGTATTTGTTTTCTTCGCCGGGCAAACGTTCTGCTGCTTCCATGGTAATGGCTTCTGCCGGGCAGGCCACTGCACACAATCCGCAGGCCGTGCATTTTTCACGCCCTTCTTCATCACGGTTCAATACATGCAATCCGCGGAACACCGGGCTGAAAGGCCGTTTCTGTTCCGGGTATTGTATGGTTGGCTGCTTTTTAAAAATATGGCTGAACGTAATGGCCATCCCTTTAAAAATAGCAGGCAGGTACAGGCTCTCCATAAAACTCATGGGCTTCCTGTTCACTTCTTTCGCTCGGTTGGTTAATGCTTGCATGTTTTTATTCTTGTTCACCGGCATCACCGGTTAACTGTTTTTAGTTTTTAGTTTTTCAGCTCCACCACGCTCCTCATCGTCCCTTGTGTCACTCACTTGTACTGCAGCAAGGGCTTCAGCAACCGGTGAATTGTGAGTGGTGAGTGGTGAGTAATTTTTGAATGCAATACCACGCACAACTCACCATTCACCACTCCCTATTTCCCCAGCCACAAAATCACTGCGCCGGTTATCAGCATATTCACCAATGCCAGCGGTATCAGTTTTTTCCATCCCAGGTTCATCAGCTGGTCATACCGGAAACGCGGTATCGTCCAGCGGATCCACATAAATACAAAGATGAATATTGCGATCTTCACCAGCAACATCAATACACCCAGTAATGCCACCACATTCTGCGACAATACATTTGTTGCCACAAGATGCTGCTCATCTACAAACGGGATATCAAATCCGCCAAAATACAGGGAAGCCATTACAGCACTGCTCATGATCATATTCACGTATTCGGCAAAAAGATAAAAACCCAGTTTCATCGATGAATATTCCTGGTGGTAACCAAAGTTGAGTTCATTCTCTGCTTCCGGAAGATCGAAAGGTGTACGGTTACATTCTGCCATCGCACAGATAAAAAAGATCAGGAAGCCCAATGGCTGGTAAGCAATATTCCACAACCTTCCCGCTTCCATCTGCTGGTCAACGATCGTACGCAAACTCAGTGAGCCCGATAACATCAGTACCGCGATCAATGCCATACCCATCGCCAGTTCATAACTGATCGCCTGCGATGCGCCGCGCAAAGCAGCCATCAGTGAAAATTTATTGTTCGATGCCCAGCCACCGATCATGATGCCATAAACACCCAGACTTACCACACCAAAAATGTAGAGGATGCCAATATTAATGTCCGCCACCTGCAGGTCAATGGTCCTGTCGAACAGTTCCACATGGCTGCTCCAGGGTATTACGGCGCAGGTCATTAATGCGGCTGTCATGGCCAAACCGGGACCGAGAATGAACAGGAATTTATTCGCTGTATTCGGGATGATCTCTTCTTTCATGATCAACTTCAACCCATCTGCAAATGGCTGAAACAATCCAAAGGGGCCTGCGCGGTTGGGTCCGGGCCTGTCCTGTAAAACAGCCGCAACCTTTCTTTCCGCAAAAGTGGTATACAATGCAATACCGAGGCTCGCGAATACGATGATCGCGATCAGCACCAGTTTTTCGATGAGCAAAATCCAGTCAATAGAAAGTAATGTCATTGTATCGCTGTTAATCTTTCTTCGTATTAAAATCGGTTGAATGCGCCGGGCCTTCTATGAGGCTCAGGTGTACTTCGGGTTTATTCACTTCACTCACACTATGAATATCCATCAGCAGTTTGGGGCTTCGCCCTGCATGCACTGCCGAAAAAGTTTCATGCGGTTTTGTAGTGCCGATCTTTCCAGCATAATGCCCCTGAGAAATCACAGACTGGCGGCTGATCAGTCTTGGCCCTTCAATCACCCAATCGCTGGTTTTCTTTTTCTCAAAGCGGCAGGTATTACAGATCCAGGCGGTTTTACCATCTTCGGTATTTTCCACTTCGCCCCATTCATCTTTTCTCGCGGTTACGCGGAACACTTCATCCCCGCGGTTCCAGAGTGTTACTTTGCCACAGCAGTTGGGGCAATCGCGGTGTGCATCCATCGGTTTTAAAAACCATACACGGTTTTTGAAACGGAAAGTTTTATCAGTCAGCGCACCTACCGGGCAAACATCGATCACGTTACCGATAAAATCATTCTCCAGACTTTTCTCAATATGTGTTGCGATCTCTGCATGGTCGCCACGGTCGAGCACCCCATGTTCCCTTTTCTGTGTAAGCTGATCGGCCGTGAACACACAACGGTAACAAAGAATACAACGCGTCATGTGCAACTGGATATAAGGGCCGAGATCATGTTTCTTAAAGGTTCTCCGCTGGAATTCATAACGGGTACCTTCCGCGCCATGCTCATAGCTCAGATCCTGCAGGTGGCATTCACCGGCCTGGTCGCAAATGGGGCAATCGAGCGGGTGATTCAACAATAAAAATTCAACAACGCCCGCACGTGCATCGAGCACTTTGGGACTGGTAATATTTTTTACTTCCATGCCATCCATCACCGTGGTGCGGCAGGAAGCCACGAGTTTGGGCATGGGGCGCGGATCTTTTTCAGAGCCCTTGCTCACTTCCACCAGGCAGGTACGGCATTTACCGCCGCTGCCCTGCAGTTTGCTATAATAGCACATTGCCGGGGGCGCTACATCGCCGCCGATCTTACGCGCCGCATTCAGGATCGTGGTACCAGCGGGTACTTCGACCGTGATATTATCGATGGTTACTTTGAATAATGGAGTATCCGACATAAGTCAAAATTCAAAATTAAAAAGTCAAAATTCAAAACACTACTTTGCCTTCACAATGATCGAAGCGATGATTTTTGAAAGTTCATCAGCTTCTTGAATCAATTCATGCATTTTATCTTTCGAAATATCCTGTGTATCCCTGATGAGACAAAGCCAGTATTTCGTTTCATTGGCTGATTTAAGCGCGATTGCCAGGAAATTTATCCAGTCTTTTTTTGAACTTCCTGCTTTTCCTTCAACAAGATTCGCTCCAATGGAAGTTGCACTTCTTATCAACTGATCAAATAAAGAACTATATACTTTCTCAACCTTACTGTTCCCGATAAAACCGATCACATCCTTCGCAAAAAAATAAGCCCGGTGCCTGATGTTATATGGTTTCCCTTCTTCGCTCAATTCAAAACTGTCAAATTCATCATTCATTTTTTGACTTTTGAATTTAAACTTTTGAATTTCTGCCTACCCCGCTACCGGCACATGAATCGGGTCTGCATAATGTGCCAAACCGTAATTTCTTTCCTGTGCCTCTTTCGCGTTTGTTACATGCCATTCAAATTCATCCCTGAAATGACGGATGGCTGCAGCAACCGGCCAGGCAGCGGCGTCACCTAAAGGACAAATCGTATTCCCTTCAATTTTTCGCTGTATATCCCATAACAGGTCGATATCACTCAACTTACCTTCTCCCTTATCAAGCCTGTATAATAATTTTTCCATCCATCCTGTTCCTTCACGGCAGGGGGAACATTGTCCGCAACTTTCGTGGCGGTAAAAACGTGCGAGGGTATAAGTGTTTTTAACAATACACTGGTCTTCATCAAACACAATAAAACCACCCGAACCCATCATGGAGCCTGTGGCAAAACCACCATCGCTCAAACTCTCATAGTTCATGTAACGGGTTTCCCCTTTGGCAGTCTTTAATAAAAGATTGGCGGGGAGAATGGGCACTGATGAACCACCCGGTATACAGGCTTTCAGTTTTTTGCCATTGGCGATACCTCCGCAGTATTCATCGCTGTAAATAAATTCTTCCACCGAAATGGTCATGTCAATTTCATACACACCCGGTTTATTGATATTACCGCAGGCAGAAATCAGTTTGGTTCCTGTTGATTTGCCCACACCGATCTTTGCATATTCTTCACCACCCATATTGATGATCGGAACTACAGCTGCGAGGGTTTCCACATTGTTCACTACGGTTGGCCGCTGCCATACACCCTGTATCGCCGGGAATGGAGGTTTGATACGCGGGTTACCGCGTTTGCCTTCGAGTGATTCGATAAGCGCGGTTTCTTCTCCGCAGATATAGGCACCGGCGCCGCGTTGTACATAGATCTCGCAATCAAACCCACTGCCTAAAATATTTTTGCCAAGAAAGCCATTGTTTTTTGCTTCGGTAATGGCCTGTTCCAGGATATCAACGATCCAGGCATATTCCCCGCGGATATAGATATAGGTAGCGTTACTGCCCAATGCAAAGGATGAAACGATCAATCCTTCGATCAGCAAGTGCGGGATAAATTCCATCAGGTAACGGTCTTTAAAAGTACCCGGCTCACTTTCATCTGCATTGCAAACGAGGTGACGCGGCACTCCTTCCGGCTTGGCAATAAAACTCCATTTCATACCCGCAGGGAAACCTGCACCGCCACGGCCCCGCAGTCCGCTTTTCTTCACTTCTTCCACAATGGCTTCGGGGCTCATTGTTTTCAATGCTTTCTCCACACTGCGGTAACCGCCTTCGCGGCGGTAGGTATCAAAATATCGGATACCTTCTACATGTGCTTTCTCTAATAATAATTTTACACCCATAGTACCAATTAGCGGATCAGCGGATCGGCTGATGACGCATTTAGATTTAGAATAACCGGTTATTCACTTTATAATTCTCTCTGTGTGCGATAAACTGTTTGACCAGAAGGTAAACAAACAAAATCATCCAGAATCTCATCATATCCTGTCCCCATCTGTTGATCATACATCCCAG
Source organism: Chitinophagaceae bacterium (assembly GCA_004028765.1). GTDB lineage: Bacteria > Bacteroidota > Bacteroidia > Chitinophagales > Chitinophagaceae > Sediminibacterium. Next base: position 28,921 of record SAIX01000109.1, read on the forward strand.
TACCCCTAAAACGCAAATATCATTATAGATCAGTTGGGTCCTGGTTTGCATTGTTTAGTTATTTGCTGCTGCGTTTTTTCTGCACTCGTCTATGATCGAATCCACTTTATCTTTTGTCAGGTGCTCGCGATAATGCTTCCCTAACTGCATCATCGGCGCATAGCCACAGGCACCGAGGCATTCCACCGTTTTCAGTGTAAACAACCCGTCTGCAGTGGTTTCGCCGGGTTTGATGCCCAGCTTCTCTTTGATATAAGCCACAATATCATCGCTGCCGCGTAACATGCAGGGGCCTGTCTGGCAAACTTCAAACATGTATTTTCCAACCGGTTTCAGGTTGTACATGCTGTAAAAAGTAGCCACTTCATATACTTCTATCGGCGTGATGTTCAGCAGTTCAGCTACATAGTCCATTGTTTCGTTGCTTAACCATCCGCCAAATGAATCCTGCGCCAGGTGCAGTACCGGCAAGAGCGCACTTTTTTGTTTCCCTTCCGGGTAACGTGCCACCAACCGGTTAAACTCGGCCTGTTGTGTTTCGTTAAACTTCACCATACTGTTCAAAATTCAAGAGTCAAAATGCAAAAGTCAAAACCCATTTTTAATTTTTGACTTTTGCATTTTTAATTTCTTATGCGTCCATCTCTCCTGCGATCAGGTTCAAACTGCTCATCGTAACAATTGCATCGCTCAGCATGCCGCCTTTTACCAGTTCGGGATAGGCCTGGTAATAAATAAAACAGGGCCTGCGGAAATGCAGGCGGAAAGGCGCCCTGCCCCCGTCGCTGATCAGGTAGAAACCCAACTCCCCGTTACCGCCTTCCACGGAATGGTATACTTCTCCTTTCGGCATATCCACTTCTCCCATGATGATCTTGAAATGCCAGATCAGCGCTTCCATTTTGGTGTACACATCTTCTTTCTTCGGGAGATAATATTCCGGAACATCCGCATGGTACACATCTGCTTCGGTTCCTTTCATGTCCTGGATTTTATGGTATGCCTGCTGGATCAGGCTGAGGCTCTGCCACATTTCTTCATTGCGTACGAGGAAGCGGTCGTAATTATCGCCGGTTTTTCCTACGGGGATCGTAAAATCAAAATCCTGGTAGCTGCTGTAAGGCGCATGTATGCGCACGTCATAATCCACGCCTGCTGCGCGCAGGTTGGGGCCAGTAAAGCCATAATTCAATGCACGCTCCGCACTGATGCCGCCGGTGCCCATGGTGCGCTCCATGAAAATGCGGTTGCGTGCAAAGAGGTTTTCAAACTCTTTCAGCACTTTGGGATATTCCGTCAGGAATTTTTCGATTTTCTTAAATGCTGTATCTGTGAAATTCCTTTCAAAGCCGCCAATACGCCCAATATTAGTAGTAAGGCGGGACCCACATACTTCTTCATATATTTCATAAATTAATTCACGGTACTGCATCACATACAGGAATCCGGTATACGCGCCGGTATCCACACCTACAATCGAATTACAGATGAGGTGATCGGCGATGCGGGCCAGCTCCATAATAATGATGCGCAGGTAATCCACCCTTTTCGGTGTTTGCACACCCAGCAGTTTTTCGCAGGTATGGTGCCAGCCCATATTGTTGATGGGGCTGCTGCAGTAATTCAGCCTGTCTGTTAACGGGGTGATCTGGTACAAAGGCCTTCGTTCAGCAATCTTCTCAAATGCACGGTGAATATAGCCCACAGTGGAATCTGCCGAAACCACGCGCTCGCCATCCAGTTCCATAATGTTCTGGAATACGCCATGCGTGGCAGGGTGCGTAGGGCCCATGTTCAGCGTGGTCGTCTGCTTCTCAATCGAGCCTTCTGGTAATTTAATATGGTGGTGCTGTTCTGTCATTATCGTATCAGCTATATATCTTTAATCAACTTCGTTTTGCCTGTTAGTTTTGTATTCGCAGGTTACCGATCTCCTCATCTTTTTTTATATCCTTTTTCATCCGCCAATCCGATCATTCATCCATTCAATAATCGTTTTTCCTTCTTCAGTTTCCAGTTCCTCAGTTCTGCTGTCCGGTATTTACTCTACCCTCTTCCAAACATCTCATCATCTTTATCGATCCTTGTCTGGTCTTCCAGCGGATATTCTTTCCGCAGCGGGAAATAATCCATCTCATCCACATTCAGTATACGTTTCAGGTTGGGGTGGCCCACAAAATTCACCCCGAAAAAATCATAGGTTTCCCTTTCCATCCAGTTAGCGCTGCTGAACAAACTGGTGGCTGTGTAAACATCCGGCGTTTGAATACCCGTGAACACTTTCATCCGCAAACGGATATTTTCAGAAAGGTTATGCAGGTGATACACCACCGCCAGTTCACGACCGGGCTGATCGGGATAGTTCACCGCGCAGAGATCGGTCAGGAAGTGAAAACCCAGTTCCGCATCATCATATAGGAACTGCATTACTTTCAGGTTGTTTTCTTTGGCTGTTTCAAAACTGAGCAGGCCATAGGGTTCTTCAAAACCATAAACTGCTTCTCCGAATTTTTCAGTCAGTTTTTGTTGTATGCGTTCGTTGCTTAGCGCCATATTCATTCCCCCGAACGGGGTTGGTTACATTTGATGATAAAAATCAACTGCCGGTTTCTTAACTGCGGTACTATTCTATGCCATAACTGTTCATCAGTGCTTTGTACTGCTCACTGTTTCTTCTTCGGATACTTTCCTGCCCAACCAGTTCCTGTACTTTCATAAAACCATCGAGGATGGCTTCGGGCCTGGGCGGACAGCCGGGCACGTATACATCCACGGGTATTACCTGGTCGATGCCCTGTAACACGCTGTAGCTGTCGAACACACCGCCGCTGGATGCACAGGCACCAACGGCAATCACCCAGCGTGGCTCGGCCATCTGCAGGTAAACCTGGCGTAAAACGGGGCCCATTTTTTTTGCGATGGTTCCCATCACCATCAGTAAGTCGCATTGGCGGGGTGAAAAGCCCACCCTTTCGGAACCAAAACGGGAAAGATCATAATGCGAGCCCATGGTGGCCATAAATTCGATACCACAGCAGGATGTCGCAAAAGGCAGGGGCCACATCGAATTTTTGCGGGCCAGCCCCACCACATCACTTAACCGGGTAGTAAAAAAACCTTCGCCCGGGTAACCCTGGGGCGCTTCCACGGTTGCCACCGCCTCCTGTATCATACCCTCTTTCGGGTGAATATTAAACCGTACCGGACGCATATCAGAATTAAGAATTAATAATTATGAATTAAGGATTAAAGATGCTACCTGGATTTAACAACGGGCGGGGGTTTAAGTTCGGCCGCGGTTGTTTATGCACGGGTTTTCATCTTTACGATATCAATCTTCCCAGTTCAAAGCTCCTTTCTTGATGATATATATAAAGCCAACAAGAAAAAACGCGGTGAACATCAGTACTGCACCAAATCCGCTCCAGCCCAGGTCGCGGAAGTTCACCGCGTAGGGATAGAAGAAGATCACTTCCACATCAAATAAAACAAACAGGATCGCCACCAGGAAATACTTGATGGCCATTGGCTGGCGGGCATTGCCATGTGTTTCGATACCGCTGGCAAAAGTTTCCAGTTTATCGCTGGTTTTGCGTTTGGGACCCAGCCAGGCAGAAACACCGATCATAGTGGCTACAAAACCCGCCGCGAAAATCAGTTGAACCCCGATTGGAAAATAATTGGCTGCTGAATTGGATGCACTCGCGTCTGCTAACAGGTTAAGCCAGCTCATGTGATACTTTTAATTGGGTGCAAAAATACACTTGTGGCGGATATAAATGAAAAACTCCCCGTTCCCGGGGAGTTTTTTCAGGTATTTTTTTATTTGCCTTTACCGGAGGTTGCGGCTCCGCCCGTTCCTTTTTTACCCTGAACAGGGGGATTTGAGTAATATTCTATTCTTTTCAGAATATCTGCTTTAATCGGTGCGGCATACTTGTTATTATCATCAGCCGGATCGGGGTATAAAGCCATCATCTGATCCAATATACCCACCACTTTTTGTGCAACACCCAGGTATTCGTCTACCTTGGCTGTTTTTTTACCATCACTGGTTATTTTGAAATCAGGGTCATTTTTAATTGAGACCATCTCTTTGGTGGTAGAAAGCAGGATATAATAGAGGTTACGGAAAATGTCTATTTTATATTTTTCCTTATCAATGGTTGTATAAATGGAATCCAGGTACATCAGGTTTTTAGCAGCCGCCCCGGTTGTATCCGGATCTGCAGCCAGCGAAGCCCTTTTGAAAAACGAATAAGGCTGTGGCTTATCCGGGAATGCCTGCATGTATTTTTTGGCAAGTTCTAAAGTTTGTCCATAATCCTTTGCTGAAAAAGCTGCATTGGTAAGGCGGTAGTAGTCTGCCTCACCCATGGTTCCGCCCTTCAGTGTTATCACTTTCTGCATCCATTCCACCTGTTTGCCGAATTTCTTCGCCTTTGCAAAAATATCAGCCAGCTGGTTGGCATACTTAATCTTATTCTGTTTGGAAGTATCTGAACCTATGGCGCGCTGAAGATATTTCTCCGCATCATTTTCGCTTCCCGGGAACTTTGAATACACTGTAGCGAGCAGGTCATAATCGCCCGGAACTGTTTTTTCAGCAGGCATACTTTCAAAATACTTGGCAAGATAATTTTTGGATTGAACCGAATCTCCCACCCTGTCGTAGTTCAATGCATACAGAATATTCAGTTTGGGCAACACCTGCATGCCCACTGCCGCATCCAGTGCTTTTACTTTGTTCAGCGATTCTGTATAATTTCCGGAGCGGAAAAGATAATCGGCCATTACCAGGTCCAGAATCGGGTCTTTATCCGCATTGGCAATGTATTTATCAAGGTATTCCTTTGCTTTGTTTACATCCCTTGTTGAGTAATACTCATAGTAGTTATAATATACCGGCGGATAAGCGGGATCTGCAGCTATACATTTCGTAAAATTATCTTCGAAAAGATCTTTGTTATTCTGGCTCTGGTAAATTTTACCGATCCGGTAAAATGCTTTTGCATTTTTTGGGTCGCGGTTCAATGCTTCCTGGTAGGCTTTTACCGCTTCCCCACCATTTTCGCCGCCCATTTTCAGGTAGTTGATCCCAAGGTTGATCAGGATATCAGGGTTGGTGAGATCGATCGTTGCCGCCTGTTTCAGTTTATCCACTGCATAGGCATGGTCGCCCAGGTTGCTGCTCACTTCTGCATTCACGCGGCCGATCGCATTCAGGATATCGGCACTGGGTTTGCCTTTGTTTTTTCCTTTTGTTTCAGTTGTGGAAGTGATGGCCTGTTCAAATTTCTGCTTCACGGCATTCATGTCTTCTTTTTCCAGGATACCGATATGGCCCATACCCACCAGCAACCATGCATCGCTGCCCACTTCCTGCAGCCCCTTCTGGTACAGCGCTTTTGCTGCCTGTACCTGTTCCTTGGTGGGATCGCCGCCATCCGTTGCCAGCAGCGCCTGTCCTAACCAGAAAATCGCCTGCGGATCTTTCGGGTTGGCATCATACACTTTCTGTAATGCTTCTTTTGCACTCTTGTTCTTTTCATAATTCAGGAATTTGATACCCGCAGAAATCTGCGCCATCAAACACTGTGCAGCAAGCATTGCTGTTACCATCAGAGAAACGGTCTTCTTCATTGTTCGTTTTTTATAATTAGGATGTCTAACGCGTTTTATTCTTCCTTGATCTTCCCGAGCCTGTTGTTAAAACCCATTTTTGCTGGTACGAGAAACGATCTCCGGAATATCAGTTGTCCCCGTTCCAGGCTCATAAAATTCATGAACCCGGTTCCAAGGCCAGCGGCATTTTCTTTCAATACATAATACAAGGGCCGTGCCAGCGGATACTCCCCGTAAGATAAGGAAGCCTGCGATGGTTTGGCGAACACATCTTTCTCCTCGCATTTCACACACTCAATCAATGCCGTCCTTATTTTTTTCATCCGGGCCACCTGTTTGGGGTCGTAACTGTCGGCCACCCAACTCAACCCGACAAATCCGATCACATTCGGGTTTTCGGATACGGTTTCCAGCACTTTCTCACTTCCGTCGGCTGCCACAACATTCTTCCCGAAAGCTGCACCCCTCGCCACACTGTCCTGCAGGTATCGCACGGTACTGGTAGCGTTCTTTCCATCCATTACGGCCGTTACCGGGTTTTTACCGGTCAGGATATCTTTCAGTTGTGCTATGGTGAACACACTGTCTTTCGCCTGCCGGTTCACCACCACCACTACGGCATCATAGGCCAGTATCCCATATTGCGGTTTGTAGCCGAGGCTCTGCTCAAAGATCTTTGACTGCTCATCTGTTAACCCTTTGGCAACGATGATCAGCCGGGTACTGTCGGATTGCAGATCCCTGAAACAGGCTGCTTCCGACTGATAGGATACACGGATCGTGGTATTGGGAAAAGAAGAATGATGTACCAGCAGTTGTTCCTGGATCACAGGTTGAAAGCTTTCATCCACGCTGATATGGATATTCCCTTTTACGGGTGTGTCCCTGTCGTCCGCTTTTTTCCCGGTACCACTGCAATAGGTAAAGAACAAACACAGAAATCCCATTCCCACATATATCGCTCTCTTTTTCATCATCTTTCTAATCACGTTGAAAGCCCCGGTACGCACGAAAACCTCCATACAATAAACAAAGACCCCCGAAAAAATACCTGAAAAACTCGTTGTCTTTACCCGCCAGTTGTTCAATGCCGAGTTTATCCGCAAAAAGCATGATCACCGACATACCCAGCAGCAAAATCGCTATCGTAAAATCGTAGGCCATGCGCATTACGCGGTAACTTTTCCGCTCGCGCGACCTGAAACCGTTCTCCATGTTACTTTCCATAAAACCGGGATGGGCAATTTAGGTAATAATTTTATTCAGGTACACTATTTATGACCGACAATTTGCAGGATTTTACCGGTCAATACCGGTAAGATGCGGGTTTCCTAACCTTTCCATAACACAACTAATGAACGTTAGCCAAATTAACAGGTTCTTCACGCAAATAACCGTTACCCGCACCACCCTATCTTTGCGGCGATGAAGATCCTGATGGTATGTTTGGGAAATATCTGCCGCAGCCCGCTTGCAGAAGGTATTTTACAGGCGAAAGCAGCCAGGGCTTCCCTGAACTGGGAGGTCGACAGTGCAGGAACCAATGGTTACCATATCGGTGAAGCACCACACAGGTTATCGCAGAAAGTGGCGAAGCAGAATGGAATCGATATCAGCAAACAACGATGCCGGAGATTTGTGAAAGAGGATATGGAGCGGTTCGACAGGATCATTGTAATGGATGAAGAAAATCTTTCTGAAGTAAAACGGATCTCGGGCAAAGCGTTCCGTCCGGAAAAAACCGATCTCATCCTGAACTTCCTGTATCCCGGCGAAAACCGCGAAGTGCCCGATCCCTGGTATGGAACAGAAGATGGCTATCATGCAGTTTTTGCCTTGCTCGATAAAGCCTGTGATAAAATCATTGAGGCATTCGGCAAGCATTGATCGGCCATGAATTTTTACTTTTGAATTTTTACTTTTGAATTTTGAACCAACGCTAATGAGCAAACCCGGTTTACCCCAAGGCACAAGAGACTTCAGCGCGGCTGTGGTGCAAAAGAGGAATTATATTTTTCATACCATCCGTTCTGTGTTTGAGCTGTATGGCTTTCAGCCGCTCGAAACGCCGGCTATGGAAAACCTCGATACGCTGATGGGCAAATACGGCGAGGAAGGGGATAAGCTGATCTTTAAAATTCTGAACAACGGCCTCGATAATCCCGCAAAAAGAGAACAGGCAAAAGAAGATTTTGAAAAAATATTATCTGGAAAAAATACAAAAGGTATTACTGAACGCGCATTGCGTTACGATCTCACCATTCCCTTTGCCAGATATGTGGCCATGAACCACGGACAACTGGCTATGCCTTTTAAACGCTACCAGATGCAGCCGGTGTGGCGTGCCGACAGGCCGCAGAAAGGCCGTTACCGCGAGTTTTACCAATGTGATGCCGATGTGGTAGGAAGCAAATCACTGCTGAATGAAGTGGAACTTGCAAATATCTATGCAACCGTTTTTCAGCAACTGGGTATTGATGTGGAGATCAGGATCAACAGCCGGAAAATACTGGCAGCATTGGCAGAGATCTGCGGTGGTGCAGATAAAATGGTTGACATCACCGTTGCTATTGATAAACTGGATAAGATCGGCATTGAAAAAGTAAAGGAAGAACTTGTTACCAGGGGATTGCAATCTTCACAGATAGAAACGATTGAAAAATATCTTTTGATTGATGGCAGCAACGAAGAAAAACTAACTTCACTCAAACAACTCATCGGTACAAATGAACCCGGGTTAAATGGCATCGAAGAAATCGAATACCTGCTAACCTATTCACGCACCACGCACCACTCACCACTCACCATCGATTTCACCCTTGCCCGCGGACTCAACTATTACACAGGCATCATCTTTGAAGTGAAAGCAAAAAATGTACAGATGGGAAGTATCGGTGGTGGCGGCAGGTACGATGACCTTACCGGTTTATTTGGTGTGCCCAATGTTCCGGGTGTGGGGATCAGCTTCGGGGTTGACAGGATCTATGATGTGATGGAAGAACTGCAGTTATTTCCTGCAGCGGTTGAAGCCGGTACCAAAGTATTGTTCTTTAATCTTGGCGATGCCGAAAGCCGCAAAGCATATTCATTGATGCAGCAATTGCGAAGCAAAGGCATTGCTTCGGAGCTATACCACGAGAACAGTAAGTTCGACAAACAATTCAAATACGCAGAGAAAAAACAGATACCGTATGTGGTGATCCTCGGCAGCGAAGAACTGGCGAAGGGTACCTGCACGGTTAAACATCTCGCCACAGGTGAACAGCAGACACTTGCACAGGAAGCATTGAGCCAATTTTCTTTTTCCAGCTGATCCTTATTTCACAGTTGGCATAGTTTTTTCATGGATGCATAAAACCATGCCATGAAAAACGCTGCCATGACCATAAGTTGTTGTTTGCTGATACTGCTTGTTTCCTGTAGCCGCAAACTGCATACACGGAATGAAGGCAGTAAAAAGGAAACTGCCACCGCCGCATGGAACAGCCCATTGATTGTGATCAGCGAATCAGGCAGCATTCTTACACCCAAAGAAAAACTGCCACCCGAAATTGCAAACCGGGTTGATCTGTTATCGATCGCGAGAGCTTATACACCTGTGCAGCGGCAAAATCTTATTTATCGTTTTAAAATGGTGCCACCCCGGGTTCTCTTCATTCCTGATTCGATGAAAAAATCTTCTGCAAAAGGTGATTATTGTGTTTTCAAGGGAAAATTCTGGTACTGGAAAAAAGAAGACGGGTTGTTTTATCTCGATGCAACTTATTATCAATAAAAAAGCCAGGATGCGATCCCGGCTTTTTGTGAAGGCAAGCAATCAATAAACTATTTTACCTGTGGGGATCCTGCCGGATACAACCGGTACATTTTGCATTTCAAAACAGCCAGTGCTTCGGATGCTTCTTTGGTTCCTTCGAGCTGGTAACCCATGGCATCAATACTTACACCGATAATTTTTTTATCCGCATTGCGGTTAAACTTAGCCGTTCCCTGGAACTGAACAATGATATAAAGGTCTTCCTCTTTTTTTTCCAGGTTGGAGCTGCCGGCGGTGGAAGTCATTGTCAACGCACCATTATCCAAAGCAACGGTAACGTCCGGCACCACACTGCCCTCCGGGAATTTATATCGCCCAACATATTGCTGCAGGGTACTATCGCTCACCTGTGCAGCCTGCGCTGCGAATACCATACCGATCACAAAAAATGAGAGGAGCATTATTTTTTTCATACACCAGGGTTTATACAGGAAAAATAGCATTATTTATGAATACGGATAAAACTCACCGATTAAAAATTGCTTATCCTGCTGCCTTTCATTTGTACCGTATCAGGAAATTCCCTCGTATACCACTGCAGCACCCTGCCCTACCCCTACACACATTGTGGCAAGGCCGTATTTTGAATTCCGGCGGTTCATTTCGTGCAGTAATGTGGTGGAAATGCGGACACCACTGCAGCCCAACGGGTGACCAATCGCAATCGATCCGCCATTCACATTCACTTTTGCCGGGTCCAGTTCCAGTTCTTTTATACAAGCCAGGCTTTGAGAAGCAAAGGCTTCATTCAGTTCCACCAGGTCAAGCGCATGGCTTGTGATGCCTGCTCGTTTCAATGCTTTGGAAGATGCAGGTACCGGGCCCATTCCCATGATCGCCGGATCCACACCCGCAACGGCCATGCTCACCACCCGGGCCATTGGCTGCAGGTTAAACTGTTTTACGGCTTCTTCACTTGCCAGTAACATGGCTGCCGCACCATCATTGATTCCGGACGAATTGCCTGCAGTCACTGTCCCGTCTTTTGCAAATGCCGGTTTTAGTGTGGCTAGTTTTTCCAGTGAGGTTTGCCTCGGATGTTCATCTTCATTGAACCAGGTGATAAGCCTGTCGTTGATCATTTCGATCGCGGTGATCTCCTGCTCCCATTTGCCTGCTTCCCGCGCTGCAGCATATTTTTCCTGCGAGGCCAGTGCAAAACGGTCCTGTTCCTCCCGGCTGATGTTCCATTCGCGTGCCACATTCTCGGCTGTTTCACCCATACTGTACGGATGATACATTTCTGCCAGTTTTTTATTGGTAAAGCGCCACCCGATCGTAGTATCGAACGTTTCTATTTTCCGGCTGAAAGCACCTTCACTTTTGGCTGTTACAAAGGGGGCGCGTGTCATGCTCTCCACACCACAGGCCACATACAACATTCCTTCACCACATTGAATTGCCCTGGCTGCATCCATTACAGCCTGCAATCCGCTTGCACACAAACGGTTTACTGTATTGCCCGCAACACTTACCGGGAGGCCTGCAAGCAAAGCAGCCATCCTTGCCACATTGCGGTTATCCTCTCCCGCCTGGTTGGCAGCGCCTGCAATCACATCTTCAATAGCAGAGGGATCCACCTGTTCATTCCGGCTGAGCAATGCGGTGATGGTATGTGCGAGAAGATCGTCCGGACGGATAGAACTTAATCTGCCTCCATAACGTCCAATGGGTGTACGAACAGCATCAATGATATAACAGGTTTGCATGGAAATATTTTTCGGTTTGCTGGCGCAAGATAGAGTTTGTGCCACAATAATTGCCTTCCGCAGGATAGATGGTATCTTTGCGGCATGAATGAGGCAGCACCGAACATACGGCACCAGACAGTTTCCGATCTTGAAGCATATTTTTTATCAATCGGCGATAAGAAATTCCGTGCCCGCCAGGTATATGAATGGATCTGGCAGAAACAGGCACATGATTTTGATGCGATGACCAACCTCAGCAAAGAACTGCGCCAGAAATTATCTGCTGATTTCAGTTTGCCCGCTTTGCGCGTGGATGCCACCCAGTTCAGTGCCGACGGTACGATCAAAAGCCGTTTCAAAACTTTTGATAATCACCTTGTGGAAGGCGTGCTGATCCCCACCGATGAAAGAAAAACCGCCTGCGTATCCTCGCAGATCGGTTGCAGCCTCAGTTGTAAATTCTGCGCCACCGGGTATATGGACCGCAAACGCAACCTTACCTATGATGAAATTTATGACCAGGTGGTACTCATTAACCAGCAGAGCGAAAACACTTACCAGAAAAAACTGAGCAATATTGTTTTTATGGGCATGGGTGAACCGTTGATGAATTACAGCAATGTGCTCAAAGCCATTGAACGCATCAGCGCAGAAGATGGTTTGTTTATGAGCCCCAAACGCATCACCGTATCCACTGCAGGCGTTGCCAAGCAGATCAAAAAACTGGGGGATGACCAGGTTCGTTTCAAACTCGCCCTCTCATTGCATGCGCCAACCGATGAGAAACGGAACCAGATCATGCCCATCAATGAAAGCAATAACATTAAGGTACTGATTGAGGCGCTGAATTATTTTTACAAGCAAACCGGTAATGAGATCACACTGGAATATATCCTTTTCCGCGACCTGAACGATTCGGAAAAAGATGCACAGGACCTTACCCGCATTTACCGCCAGGTACCGGCCGATCTCATTAATATCATCGAATACAACCCCATCGATGCATTTCTTTTTAATAAACCAACGGAAGAAGGTATCCAGCGTTTTATGGGTATCCTCGAAGCCAATAAAGTAAATGCCCGCCTCCGCCGCAGCCGCGGAAAAGACATTGATGCAGCCTGCGGCCAGTTGGCGAATAAAACCAAGTAACAAATACCGAATACCGATTAAATGAATAACGAATCATGAAGCAGCCCCATTTCGGTGGGTGGCATTCGTTATTCTTATCCTATCTTTGTACTCCTGTTGTAAAACAGTAAATTACTACACATGACCAAACGCACCGACAATTTCGCGAAGTTCGCGAACCAGAAAAAGGGCAGCGCCATCAAAGAAGCGTTCCGCCAGGAAAAAAAACGAGTAAAGCAGGAAGCCCGCGCGGCGGGAGAAGAAATGAGACAGCGCAAGCTCGACAAGATGCGCGGCATTGTGCGTGAGGAAGAACCCAAAACAAAAAAGCAGGGTTTCACCAAACAGGATACAAGGAACAAAAAGAAGGGAGCCGCCCCGCAAAAATCAACCGGCGAAAACCGTAAACCATTTTCTGATACGCGAAAAAAAGAGGGCACGCATAGCAGGTCCGGTGTTAAACAGGAATCCACTCCTCACTCCAAACTCCCAACTCCAGACTCTCTTGGCCAGATGCCCTTGAATAAATTCATCGCCCATGCCGGCGTTTGTGCACGCAGGGAAGCAGCTGAAATGGTGAAGCAGGGATTGGTTACCGTAAACGGTGATAAAGTATTTGAACCCGGCTATAAAGTAAACGGCCGCGATAAAGTAACCGTAAAAGGCAAGCAGGTATTCCTGCAAAAAAATTCAGTGTACATTTTACTGAATAAACCCAAGGATTATATCACCACCGCCAACGATCCGCAAGGAAGGAAAACCGTTCTCGACCTTATCAAGCAGGCAACAACCGAAAGGGTGTACCCTGTTGGCCGCCTCGACAGAAATACAACCGGCGTATTGCTGCTTACCAATGATGGGGAACTGGCACAAAAACTCACGCACCCATCATTCGAGATCAAAAAAATATACGAAGTAACCCTTGACAAACCCGTAGCCAAAAAAGACCTCGATGCCATCCTGGAAGGCGTTACACTGGAAGATGGTTTTGTGAAAGCCGATGCGGCGGGATATGCTGATCCGAAAAATAAATCGGTGGTGGGTGTGGAGATCCACAGCGGCCGCAACCGCATCGTTCGACGCATATTCGAGCACCTGGGATATGACGTAAAAGGCCTCGACCGCGTAATGTTCGCGAACCTTACCAAGAAAAATGTGGAAAGGGGCAGATGGCGTTTCCTGCAGGAAAAAGAAGTGCGCCTGCTCAAATTCATGAACCAGTCGTTCGTGAGAAAACAGAAATAAATTTTTCTGCCCGATTCTTCAACCGAATAACCTCACAGGATTATAGTAACCCGATACCATGCGCCCTGAAATTATTTTTGAGAATGATGCATTCGTTGCCGTGAATAAACCTTCGGGCTTATTAAGTATCCCCGACAGGGCGGGGCAGGAAATATCACTGAAAGATATCCTCAAACAGAAATACGGGGAAATTTATACCGTTCACCGCCTCGATAAAGATACCAGCGGACTCATCCTTTTCGCGAAAACAGAAGAAGCACACAAAGCATTGTCGCAGTTGTTCGAAGGGCGCGATATGGAAAAATATTATGTGGGCCTGGTATACGGAAATATGTTCACCCCCTCCGGAAGTATTGATGCACCGATTGCGCAGCATCCCGGAAAAGAGAACCGGATGATGACGCATGCGAAAGGCAAACCTTCACTAACCGATTATGAAGTGCTCGAAGGGTTCCGTCTTTTTTCATGGGTACGGTTCCGCATCCATACGGGCCGCACACACCAGATCCGGGTGCATATGCATCATATCGGGCACCCGATTGTTTGTGATGCAGTTTACGGGGAAGGCAAACCCGTTTTCTTATCAGCGCTGAAAAGAAATTTTAAATTATCAAAATCCGCAGAAGAAGAAAGACCTATTCTTTCCAGGCTGGCACTGCATTCGGAGAAACTGGTTTTTTCACTCAATGAGGAAACCTATCAGCTCGAAGCACCTTTACCAAAAGATTTGAAAGCCGTATTACAGCAGTTACGCAAATAAATGATTTCGCCTGTTCGTATTTCATTGCTTGTACACGGTTCCGTTCTTCATCACAAACTTCACCCTTCCCATTGCATTCACATCTTTCACAGGATCACCATCCACTGCAATGATATCGGCCAGTTTATCTTTTTCAATCAGGCCGATCCTGTCATCCCCCAAAAGATCGGATGCACTCAGCGTAGCAGCGCGTATGGCTTCGAGTATGGGCATACCGGCTTCGGTCATATAAATAAATTCCATCCAGTTTTTACCGTGCGCATATACGCCTGCATCGGTGCCAAATGCAATTTTCACACCGGCTTTATAGGCTTTCGCAAAAGTGGCCTGTATATAATTGCCCACCACCAATGCTTTTGCGCGGACGATCTCGGGATAATAACCGGGCTTTTTTGCGGAATCAGCAGATGATTTCCCGGCGATAATTGTTGGCACCAGGTAAGTGCCCCTTTCTTTCATCAGCTCCATCACTTCCTCGCTCATATACGTGCCATGTTCAATCGAATTCACGCCACCGAGTACGGCACGTTTCATCCCTTCCGCGCCATGTGCATGCGCCGCAACTTTAAAACCATAATCCCTGGCAGTGGCAACGATCGCTTTTACTTCTTCGAGTGTGAACTGCGCCCCGCTGCCATCTTTTGCCATGCTCAATACACCACCCGTTGCGGTGATCTTGATCAGGTCCGACCCTTCCTTATAACGCTGCCTTACCGCTTTGGCACAATCATCCACACCATTTACCACACCTTCTTTCGGGCCGGGATCGCCCATCAGGTCTTTTCGGTAATTATTCGTGGGGTCTGCATGTCCGCCGGTTGTTGCAATGGCTTTTCCTGCAGTGTATACACGCGGGCCCTTTACCCAGTCTTTATTGATCGCATTACGAAGAGAAATATTTGCACCTGTACCACCCAGGTCGCGCACAGAAGTAAAACCGGCCATCAAAGTTTTTTCTGCAAACACCACCGACTGAAAAGCAAAATCAGTCGTATTCCAGGTAAACCCGTTCAGGTAATTATTGGGATTGGTTTCACTTTCGAGGTGCACATGCATATCAATGAGGCCGGGCATCGCTGTCTGACTTTTCAGGTTGATGATCTTATCTGCAGCTGTACCCGCAGCATATCCTTTCTGCACATCAGTGATCTTATTGTTTTCAATGATCACCGACATTTCTTTCAATACCTGTAAATTTTTTACATCGATCAGCTGACCGCAATGCAGGATGGTTTTTTGTGCGGGCGCTGCAGATATGCAACATACTGCCAGCAGTGAAAAAAAGATTTTTCGCATGAACAGATAATTTTCAGAAAGATAAAGAACTTGCCTGAGTTATCTGTCTTTTAATACCGGCCGCTGTTTTACATGGCATCTTCGTTGCCTCGCAAGCTCTTCAGCTGCATATTTTCATGGCGGCAGGAATTGCACCGCTTTTTCTCGAAAAAAAAGACGACCAAAATTATCGGGTAGCGCAAACAAAAAGCCCCGGTAACCCGGGGCCTCTCAAAAAACCAAAAAATACGATTGCTTATTTATTGGGTTGCGGGGTATAACGCAGGTAAGGCTTCACCACTTTTACCCCTTTCGGGAATTTTTTGATCGCATCTTCCGTACTCACTGCCGGTACCACGATCACATCTTCTCCTTCTTTCCAGTCGGCAGGTGTGGCTACACTGAATCCTGCGGTTAACTGCAGTGAATCGATCACCCGTAAAACCTCTACAAAGTTGCGGCCCGTGGAAGCGGGATAGGTGATCATCAGTTTTACTTTTTTATCCGGGCCAATCACAAATAAAGAACGAACCGTAAATGTTTCCGAAGCATTCGGGTGGATCATTCCATAAGCATTCGCAATGCTTTTGTCTTCATCGGCCACAATGGGGAAACCAACACTTACCTGCTGTGTTTCGTTGATATCATTTACCCAGCCCAGGTGCTTATCCAGCGGATCAACACTAAGTGCAAGCACTTTTACATTCCGTTTGGCAAACTCTGATTGCAAGGCCGCGGTTTTACCCAGTTCGGTGGTACATACCGGTGTATAATCGGCAGGGTGAGAGAACAATACACCCCATCCGTCTCCTAAATATTCATAAAAATCAATTTCGCCGGCAGTGGTTTGTGCCTTGAAGTTGGGAGCGATATCCCCTAAACGTAAACTCATGGTAAAAGATTTTGAGTGTCAAATATAATGGTTTCTTTATTTTCCTATTAATTTTATAGACTATTTATTTGTTTCGCAATCCGGAAACAAATAACTGTAAGTTTTCAGGAACTGTCTTTCCGAAAAGTAACTGTTCTCGCTTTTTTTACAGCCGCTTTCCCGAATGTATTTTTCACATCATCGATGGCTTTATACAGTTTGTTCTTTTTTGCTGCATCATCAAAAAGGCTTCCCTGAATGGCATGGTTGGTAAGTTCGCTCAACCGCACCCCGAGCAGGCGAACAGGTTTGCCTTTCCGGTATAGTTTGTGAAACAGGTCGATGGCAACCGGTATCAGTTCATCATCCCGCATCGTATAATCGATCGTGGTTTGCCGGGAAGTGGTTTCAAAATCCGGGTAACGTATTTTTACGGCAATACAACCTGCCAGCTTTTCATCCTGTCGCAATTCGTAAGCAATTTTTTCCGTCATGCGCACCAGTTCGCTCAGCAGGAATTTTTCATCACTGGTATTTTCTTCAAAGGTATTTTCTGTTGAAATGGATTTGGCTTCATGATAAGCATGCACTTCGCTGTGATGGATCCCCTGCGATTTCTGCCAGAGATCCACACCGTATTTCCCGATCTGTTTTTCGAGCAGTTCCACAGGTGTTTCACTAAGGTCGCGGATGGTTTTAATGCCCATGGATAAGAGTTTCTGGTACAGGTGTTCTCCCACCCCCGAAAATTTATTTACCGGCAAAGGGGCCAGGAAAGCTTTTTCCATACCCGGCCTTACAAATAAATAGCCATTGGGCTTGGCCTCGTCCGTTGCGATCTTGGCCACCATTTTATTGCTTGCAAGGCCAAATGAGATTGGCAATTGTGTTTCGCGGATGATCTCTTCCCGCAGGTCGATCGTCCATTGATAGGGATCAAAATATTTATCCATCCCCGTAAGGTCAATATAAAATTCATCGATCGATGCTTTTTCAAACAAAGGCGCTTTGGCCGCAATGATATCCGTAACCCAACGCGAATAGCGGCTGTACTCACCCCTGGTACCCCGAACCAAAATCGCATGCGGGCAAAGCTTCATTGCCGTTTTCATCGGCATGGCACTGTGCACACCAAATTTGCGTGCCTCATAACTGCAGGTGGTAACCACGCCCCTGTCGCGCGAGCCGCCAACAATCACGGCTTTCCCGCGCAGCGACGGGTCGTTCAGCATCTCCACACTCACAAAAAAAGAGTCAAGGTCAAAATGGGCAATATAACGCTGCTGTCCGTTCATCCCATGAAAGTTAGCAAAGATTTATCGTTGGTGCCTTGTATAAATCACCCTTTTATGTGAGAGGCAAAACCGGCAGGGGCCTTTATTTTCGGCGGCAGGAATAAAATAGAATTATGCCACAATATCATTCACAACAACTCATTGGTTTCCTCAGCGAACAAACCGAACAATACCTCCACATTGCCATTAGCCGTTGGCAGATGATCGCTTCGCAACAGTTCTCGTACAAACCGGCACCTGATAAATGGAGCGCTGCACAATGCCTGCTGCACCTGAACAGTTATGGTGAATACTACCTCCCCGCCATCGAAAAAGCAATTGAAACCGCAGGTCGCCATTCAACAAAAGCAGCAATATTTCACTCCGGATGGCTCGGGAATTATTTTACAGAAATGATGCTGCCCGGTGAAGACGGTATGCCTGCCAAAAAAATGTCGGCCATGAAAGGGCATATCCCACAAGTTGATGCTGACAGTTTTGAAGTGATCGCTGCTTTTATCGACCAGCAGGAAAAATTGTTGGCACTCCTGCAAAAAGCGAGAGAGGTTGATTTGGGTAAAATTCGTGTACCTATTTCAATCGCAAAATTTATCCGGCTGAAGCTGGGCGATGTATTCCTCTTTCTCATCGCACATAACCACCGGCATATCCTGCAGGCCGAGCGTACACTCACACAGGCTGGCGTGGCAGGATTCCCGATAGGAAAGTTCGGGCTGAAAAGTCTGCAGGTTGCCCGGTAATAATGGATTAGCGAATTAACGGATTGCGGATTGTTCCTGCATAATTCATCGATCCGATAATCCGCAAATCCGTCAATCCGCAATAAAGTTTTAGTAACACGCAAAAAAATATCCCGGCTTACCGGTAAATATCAAGCAACCCATCAGGAAGAATAACATACACTTTTTTTCCTTTGTGATCGATCTTATCAAGTGTTTCTTCGTGCAGCGGTATTAATGCTTCTTTTCCATCCAGCGTGATCCGTAGAAGAACCTGGTGCGGCTGTTCAATCACTTCTTCAATAGGGCCGAGGTGCTCTTCCTCGTCCGTGATTAATTCAAAACCCAGTAATGAGATCGGCGCTGTTTTACCGGCCAGTTTCCTGAAATCATCTTCCAGCAGCCATACATTTTTGCTGCTGAGGCGGGCGGCGGTTTCCCGGGTATTTACGCCTTCTAGTTTTACATAGGTTTCTTCTGTATCCTTTGCTTTGGACTGCTCCACAAAATAAGGGAGATAAGATCCTTTATGTTCTTCGATAAACAGGGCTTCGATATCTTTCAAAGCCGTTTTTTTTCCGAGCGCATGTTTCAGGATCAGTTCGCCCTGCAAACCAAACGCCGCAACCATACGGCCGATATGGATATATTCTTTCATGCGCTTCTATTCAAAAATAAATTTCAAGGCCCGGAATTTTTACCAGCTTTTTAATAATAGTAAAGCCCGAACATGTTCGGGCTTTACTGGAATATTGTGTAATCGGACTGATTACGCTTCGGCGGGTGCTTCCGCAGCACCTTCAGAAGATTCCTCCTGCTTAGCTTCCACTTTTTTTACAACCGGAACATAAGCTTTACGGGCCCTCTGTTTTTTCCTGTGCTCATCAGAACGACGGGTAATGTTGGCTTCGTGCTCTTCGTGCCAGGCCTGGAATTTGGTCATGGCAACAGCGTGGTCAAACAATCCCAAACCAACACCTCTCAGCAGGTGTTTCAGGTACAATACTCCCTTGAAAGAGAGGATTCGGCGTACAGTATCGGTGGGCTGGGCACCTTTGTTCAGCCATTCCAGCGCTTTCTGACGATCAAGCTGAATGGTTGCGGGTACTGTAAGCGGGTTGTAAGTTCCAACTTTCTGGATAAACTTACCATCTCTTGGTGCGCGGGCATCGGCCACTACAATAAAGTAGAAAGGACGTTTTTTGCTGCCGTGACGCTGCAATCTCATTTTTACTGCCATGTTAAATAGACATTTAAAGGCGTTAAACAATTTGGTTTAATCCGGCTAAGACTAACCGGGCGACAAATGTAAAGCGAAACCCCGGTTTTTCCAAAGTAGAATCGGTATTTGGGCATTTTTTACCTGTAAACCAGCGAATTAGTGAATGGATGGATTACGGATTTGCAGATTAAAATCTGTACTGCGAATCCATTCTTCTCTTCTTTCTTGAATATGCTCCTATACACCACCCCGGTATCGGCTTCGCCGATACATCCCCTCCTCCCGAGGAGGGGACTCATTGGTTATCGATAACTATGATTTATAAATTAAAAATTGCGTACTCACCACTGCCCATTCACCTTTTCTGTTCTCCTGTTTACTTTAACATTCTTTATTCCTTGTTCGATATTCTGTTGTTCAAAATCCCTATCTCCGCATCCCCGGGAACTTTCCACCCATCGGCATATTGTTCATCATCTTCATCATCTGTTTCATCTGGTCGAACTGTTTCATGAATGCATTCACTTCATTCATATCTTTTCCGGCGCCTTTGGCAATGCGTTGTTTGCGGGAAGGATTGATGGAATCCGGGTTTGCCCTTTCATATGGCGTCATCGAACTGATGATCGCTTCTATTCCTTTAAATGCATCATCTTTTATATCCACATCTTTAATGGCTTTGCCCACTCCCGGTATCATTCCCATCAGGTCTTTCAGGTTACCCATTTTTTTGATCTGTTGTAACTGGTCAAGAAAATCCTGGAAATCGAACTGGTTCTTGCGGATCTTTTTCTCGAGACGCTTTGCTTCGGCTTCATCATACTGTGCCTGTGCTTTTTCTACGAGACTGGTAATATCTCCCATGCCCAGTATCCGCTGCGCCATACGGTCGGGATAGAACACATCGAGTGTATCCATCTTCTCACCGCTGCTTACAAATTTGATCGGCTTCTGAACCGTGTATTTGATCGACAATGCCGCACCACCCCTTGTATCGCCATCGAGTTTGGTGAGTACCACACCTGTAAAATCCAGCCGGTCGTTAAAGGCTTTGGCTGTATTCACTGCATCCTGCCCTGTCATTGAATCCACCACGAATAATATCTCTGCAGGATTAACAGCTGACTTAATATCTGCCACTTCGGTCATCATTGCCTCATCGATGGCCAAACGGCCTGCTGTATCGATGATCACTACATTTTTATTTTTTGCCTTCGCTTCTTTGATCGCATTCTGTGCAATGGCAACTGCATTTTTGTTTTCGCGTTCGCTGTAAATATCCACGCCCACCTGCTCCGCCAGCACGGTTAACTGGTCTATCGCCGCAGGCCGATAAATATCCGCTGCGACCACCAGTACCGATTTGGCTTTTTTTGTTTTCAGGTAATTGGCCAGTTTACCGGTGAAAGTGGTTTTACCGCTACCCTGTAAACCCGCCACCAGTATCACTGCAGGGTTGCCGGTTATATGGAACTGGGCTTCTGTGCCACCCATCAGTTCTGCCAGTTCATCCTGTACGATCTTTACCATCAATTGCCCCGGGCTGATCGCATTGATCACTTTTTCACCGAGGGCTTTGTCTTTTACCTTATCGGTGAATTCTTTGGCGATCTTGAAATTCACATCGGCATCGATCAATGCACGGCGGATATCTTTTACTGTATTGGCAATGTTAAGGTCATTGATGCGCGCCTGCCCTTTGAGGTTCTTAAACGCCGATTCGAGTTTCTCACTGAGTGAATTGAACATAAGTCACAAATTTCTGGTCACAATAATGGGAAAAGCAGGGCTTTCCCTAAAGGACTGCAAATATAGAGTGAAGCCGGGAAAAGCGGTTAAGTAGAAGACTTCTACGGTTTTCTGCAAGTATTTCCTGAACAATTTGCACTTTATCCTCTTTAGATGTTTGTGACATAAAAAATGATTTAATTTTAAAAGCCTTCTTCAAAGCGTATTAAAAAGTCAATTATGGCAGCAATGAATTTAAAAATCAATGGTAAAAAATACGAGGTGACGGTCGATCCCAATACACCCCTGTTATGGGTTTTGCGCGATCACCTGAACTTAATCGGCACCAAATTCGGATGTGGCGTTGGTGCCTGTGGCGCCTGCACCGTTCATCTAAATGGCCAGGCTACAAGGTCTTGCCTGTTACCGGTTTCTGCGATAGGTGCCATGGAAATTACTACGATAGAAGGAATTGTTCCGGAAGACGGCAAATTACACCCAGTTCAGAAAGCATGGCTGGAATTGGATGTTGCACAGTGCGGCTATTGCCAAACGGGCCAGATCATGTCGGCCATTTCGTTATTAAAAAGCAAACCCGCTCCAACGGATGAAGAAATTGAAACTGCCATGACAGGAAATCTCTGCCGTTGCGGAACATATACCAGGATAAAAGCCGCCATTCACCAGGCAGCAAAATCAGCAACCAAATAAATTTTACCAATGGAAAACCTACAGAATAATTATAGCAGGCGTTCATTTCTGAAGATCTCTTCTCTCTCGGGCGGGGGGATGATGATCGGTTTCAGCTGGCTGGCTAACCTCGTGCCTGGCAAAGTATTGGCGGAAACAGGCGCTGCTGAAGACTGGGTAAAAATTACCGGATTTATTGAGATCAGGCCGGATAACCAGATCAAATTGTTTTGCCCCAATCCCGAATTCGGTACAAATGTGATGACATCTCTTCCGATGATGATTGCCGAAGAGCTGGAAGTGGATTGGGAAAAAGTAATCGTGCAGCAGGCCGATTATGATACACCACGTTTTAAAAGCCAGTTTACAGGAGGAAGTATGGCAATGGCCATGACATGGACGCCGTTACGAACGGCTGGTGCCACCGCAAGAATGATGTTGCTGCAGGCCGCCGCAAATGAATGGAATGTGCCCGTGTCTGAATTGAAGGCATCAAAAGGAATGGTTGTGCATAGTTCAGGAACTAAAACTGCAACCTATGGTCAGCTCGCTTCTGCCGCATCCAGGCTTCCGCAACCTGAAAAAGTAACACTTAAAAAAGCAGAAGAATTTTCACTGATCGGCACCCCGCAAAAAAACAAGGTTGGCAAAAATATTGTTACCGGAGATTCTTTATTTACGATCGACTACAAACACGAAGGCATGCTGATCGCAATGGTGATACATCCTCCTGCCTTCGGCATGACTTTACGGTCATTTGATGCTACAGAGGCATTAAAAATGCCCGGTATTAAAGCCGTGTTTGATATCGAGGTATATAAGAACGGCTACCAAAGAGCAGCATTTGATACCAGGGCCTTTAATAAATTGGTAGCTGTAGTGGGCAATTCTACCTGGGAAGTAATGAATGCAAGAAAAAAAGTAGTTGCCCAGTGGGAATTAACCCCTGAATACAAAGAAACCGTAATGGGATGGGGAGGAATCAAGGAAGAGTTGGTGCCTGCAGGATTGGAAAGCTCGGATGACCATATCCTGAAAATGAAAGAAATGCAGAAAAAACCGGCGAAAGTATTAAGAAAAGACGGTGATCCGGAAGCTGCATTTAAAAGCGCGAAAAAAATAATAGAAAGAACGTATTCGGCGCCATTCTTATCACATAACCCGATGGAGCCGATCAGTTGCTTCGCACATATTACCGACGAGAAAGCCTTTTTTGCCGCACCCATCCAGATCCCTGAACTGATGAAGCAGAACATCATCGCCAACCTCGGGATACCGGCAGACAAAATTGAAATGACACTTACCAGGATGGGCGGCGGTTTTGGCAGAAGGGCTTATGGGCACTACATTATTGAAGCGGGTCATATTTCAAAGAAGATGAAAGCCCCGGTTAAACTGATCTACACAAGGGAGGATGATATGACAAATGGTGTGTACCGCCCCATGTATATGGTAACTTATAAAGCGGCCCTGGATGAAAAAAACAATGTAACCGCACTGCATATCAAAGGAGGAGGTATCCCCGAAGGATCGGTACATGAAAACCGTTTCCCCGCAGGTGTATTTGAAAATTATCTCGCCGAAGGCTGGGAAACCCCTTCCAATATTACCGTTGGGGCTTTCCGGGCACCCGGTTCCAACTTCATAGCCTCTGCCGAACAGAGCTTCCTCGATGAACTGGCCGAAATTGCTGGCAAAGACCCTATTGATTACAGAATTGAATTGTTGAAAAAAGCAAAAGCCAATCCTGTTGGAAAGAACAATGAATATGATGCAGACAGGTATATCGGTGTACTGGAACTGGTAAAAGAAAAATCACAATGGTCAAAAACAAATAGTAAAATCGCCCGCAGAGGAGTTGCCGCCTATTTTTGTCATAATTCATACGCCGCCCATGTTGTGGATGTAACTGTTAAAAACGGGCAGCCGGTGGTGGAGCGTGTTGTATCTGCAATGGATTGCGGTCTTGTTGTAAATCCCGAAGGTGCAAAGAATATGGTGGAAGGCGCTGTGATAGATGGGATCGGTAATGCCCTGTTTGGCGGGATGCGTTTTGATAAAGGGGTACCGGTTCAAAAAAACCTGAACCAATACAGGATCATCAGGCACAGAGAAGCGCCTAAAAAGATCGAAGTTCATTTTGTAAAAAATACGATCAACCCAACGGGCCTGGGCGAGCCTCCTTTCCCGCCGGTTTTTGCTGCATTGGCAAATGCGCTGTATAAAGCAACCGGTAAACGGTTCTATAACCAGCCTTTCATAAATGATATAAAAGGATAAATGCATCTGAGAAGAACCCGGTCCTTATTCCTGGTATTGGGTCATTAGGTGCGAATCATTGGTTACTGTACCGATGATCATGATTGAAACGGTTCAGAACAAAGCGACATACAATTTTGAATGATTTTACCCCAGGTAAAACCGCAGATGTTTGCTCCGGTTGGTGCTGCGCAGTTTGGTGATGGCTTTGTCTTTGATCTGGCGGACCCTTTCTCTCGTAAGGTGAAAACGTTCACCGATGTCTTCAAGACTTAAAGGATGATCCACCCCAATGCCAAAGAAATAACAGAGCACATCTTTCTGCCTTTCGGTAAGTGTGCGCAGGCTCCTTTCGATTTCAGTCCTGAGCGATTCGTAGTGCTCCAGTTTTTCATCCGTTTTTTCCGCATTCGGATTTTCCATCAGGTCCAGCAAAGTGCCATCTTCCCCATCTGCCAGCGGGGTATCCATGCTTACATGCCTGAAACCCACACTCATGGTGGAATTGATTTCTTCAACACCGATCTCCAGTAAAGTGGCGAGTTCTTCCGGCGTTGGTTCACGCTCAAATTCCTGTTCCAGTTGCTGGTATGCCTTGCTGATGCGGTTGGTCAGGCCCACTTTATTTAATGGCAGGCGAACGATACGGCTTTGTTCGGCGAGTGATTGCAGGATACTTTGCCGTATCCACCACACAGCATATGAAATAAATTTAAAACCCCTTGTTTCATCAAAACGAAGCGCTGCCTTGATCAACCCGAGGTTTCCTTCATTGATAAGATCGGGAAGGGTGAGCCCCTGGTTCTGGTATTGTTTTGCCACAGAAACCACAAACCTGAGATTGGCTTTCACCAACCGGTCGAGTGCCCGCTGATCGCCTTGGCGGATACGCATAGCCAATTGTACTTCTTCTTCGGGAGTGATCAGATCAACCTTGCCGATTTCCTGCAAATATTTTTCAAGGCTCTGCGATTCGCGGTTGGTAATGGATTTGGTTATTTTGAGCTGGCGCATACTCATAATACACAGTTTTGAATGTATAAGGTTGTGGTTGCTAAACGGGGTTTGCCGGATCATCCGGATAAAATACTACGCCTCAAAAACCGCTACATAGCAATTTAAGGATTTTCTGAATCAAGTCAAAAAAAATGTTTTTTACAAAGAACTGATAAACAGGTGTTTAAACATGAATTTTTCAGCTGGTACCCCATAGGCCCGAAGATTGAATCTGCGTTGCCAAAAAAACATTTGGAAGCGTAGGATAATTTAATATTATTGCAAGCCTACGGAAGAAAGTAGGTTAAAGAGATCGTAATGAGTAAGAAGCAATTATTTACGCTGGAGTTCCCGGTCAGATGTTCTCCAACGATTTTGTACGAATTTCTTGCCACGCCGGCGGGTTTGCAGGAATGGTTCGCGGATAAAGTGGATGAGTGGGAAAACACATACAGTTTTTCCTGGAACGGGGGAAGCCCGGATAAAGCTGACCTGATTGAAAAAGAAGAAGACAAATTCATACGCTTCCGCTGGCTGCACAGCGAGAAAAACGAATATTTCGAATTCCGGATCGAAAAAACAGAGATATCCAATCAGACCATCCTGGTGATTAAGGACTTTGCCGAAAAGAATGAAGTGAAAGACCAGAGCCGTTTATGGGAATACCAGGTGAAAGATCTTTTTCACCGTTTGGGTGCCTGATCAGGCCCGCAGCATCACAACGATTTCCCGGAAAGCGGTTTCAAAAAAATGCGGCAACTGTTCCCATTGTTGCAGCGGTATTTTGCGTGCCAGTTTTATATAAGGCAGATCAGTAAAAGCCATATTGCTCAAGCCAGATAACAATTGATAATTGTTTTCTTCAAAATGATGTTGCCAGGGGTCTGCCGCGATACCGAGGTACCAGTTTTGCCTGTTTTCATTTGCCGAAAAATATCTTTCCAAGGCCGGCGCCATCGCCTTCTGTGAAAAACCTGATAACAGCAGGGTGATACTGCAAAAATTTCCCCACCAGAAAAAACTTCGGATGGCAAAACAATCGTCTTTCGTAAAAAGTCTCGGCTGATCCAGCATTACCCAGGGAAGGCCAAGGTATTGTTCGCCCCTCGCGATCTTGGGCGAGCCCGCAGAAGGGAAACCGGTTTGTTTTTCAAGCGGCGCATATATTTCCTTATACGATTCGCTGAGTACCCCGAACAAAGCATACACTTTATCGATCACCGCATTCTTTGTTAAAATAAAAGAGGCATCGGTTACCAGTTCCAGTTCCTTTGGTGAAAGCGTTACTTTTGCAGGGCTCATACCAACAATATTAAGAAGGACAAGTGATAAAAAAACTGGACATACTGATTCTGCGCTCTTTTATCGGTCCTTTTTTTGCTGCACTGTTTATTTCACTCTTTGTACTCACCATGCAGTTTTTCTGGCTGTATATCGATGACATCGTTGGGAAAGGGCTTGATATCGTGACATTGCTGAAACTCGTGGGGCTGGTAACCTTATTCGGTGTGCCCATGGCTTTACCGCTGGCCTTGCTGTTTTCATCGATCATGACTTTCGGCAACCTCGGTGAAACCTTTGAACTCGTTGCCATTAAAGCAGCGGGTATCCCCCTGCTTCGTTTTATGCGGCCACTTACCATCACTGCCATTGTAATCAGTGGTTTCGCTTTCTTATTCGCCAATAATATCAACCCTGTTGTTCAGCTCAAGCTCTCTTCGCTCAAATATGATATCATCGTTTCCAAACCTGCATTCGATATCAAGGAGGGTATTTTTTATGATAAGATCGAAGGTTATGTGATCAAACTGGGGAAGAAAGAAAAAAACGACAGCATCATCCACAACGTAGTCATTTTTGAAAAGAAACCTGGTTTGCAGGATAACCTTTTGATGGCGCAGAACGGTGTGATGCGGATCACCAAAGACAAAAAATTTCTCGAGTTCATTTTACAGAATGGCTGGCGCTTCGAGGAAAAAGGGGCACGCAACACCACCAATACAGAGTTTACCCGGATGGGGTTTAAAGAATATAAAAAAGTATTTGACCTGCGCAGTTTTCAACTGAATAAATCGGGCGACAGTTCTTTTTATGATCCCAAGATGTTAAGTCTGCGCCAGTTAAACGGCGCGATCGATTCACTCACGCATCTCGACAGTTTCTATTTTAAAAGATCCCAGCGGGAAGTAACGCCTTATCTCCGTTTCACCAAATACATGGATACCGGCTGGGTGATGAATGATACCGTGCCCATCCGGAAATTAAAAAAACTGGATGATATTATTGCAGATTCGATGCGGCAACAGGTAACCGATGCGGCCATCAGCCAGTTACAAAGTGCCAAATCCAATATCGGTGTGCTGGCATCCGACCAGGTGGAAAAGATCAAATCGCTCCGCCTGCATGAAATTGAATGGCACAGGAAATTTACCTTATCCGCAGCCTGCCTGGTTTTGTTCCTGATCGGTGCGCCGCTTGGCTCTATCATCCGCAAGGGGGGGCTCGGTACGCCGCTCGTATTCGCGATCATTTTCTTTGTAACCTTTCACCTCTTCAACACTTTCGGTGAGAAATTTGTCAAATCTGAGCAGGCCAGTCCTTTAGGGGGTATGTGGCTATCCACACTTGTGCTGTTACCGATCGGTGCATTCCTTACATACAAAGCCATGCGCGATTCCCAATTGTTTAACCAGGAATTCTATTACCGCTCCTTTAAAAAGTTGCGCGGATTTTTGGTTACTTTTAAATCCTCAAAAAAATCATCCTAAATCCTTTTTTATGGCAACGTACAACAAAAGCCGCCGCGCATTTATTAAAACCACCGGACTGGCTGCAGGTATCGGTATCACCGGTATCCCTTCGCTTGTAAAAGCCATGCCATTAACGGCAGGCAATGCATTTTCGCAACAGCCTTTGCCTTACGATTACAAAGGGCTCGAACCTGTGATCGATGCCATGACAATGGAAATCCATTACAGCAAACACGCTGCCACCTATGCCAAAAACCTTGCAGATGCATGCGCTGCTGAAAAAGTGGACATCAACAATGCGAAGCTCGAAGATGTGCTGCGCAATGCATCAAAATATTCTGCCAAGATGCGTAATAACGGAGGCGGCCATTATAACCATGAACTGTTCTGGCAATGCATGAAACCCGGAACTGCCACAAAACCCGAAGGCAAACTCGCTGCAGCGATTGATCAGAGTTTTGGTTCTTTCGAGGCATTTAAAACGCAGTTTTCGGATGCAGGTAAAAACCGTTTTGGCAGTGGCTGGGCATGGCTCGTTGTTACCACCGATAAAAAACTGGTGACAGGTTCTACCCCCAACCAGGACAATCCGCTGATGGATGTAAGCGATTTAAAAGGAATGCCTTTATTGGGACTGGATGTTTGGGAACACGCTTATTATCTCAAATACCAGAACAAACGCCCCGATTATATCAATAACTGGTGGAATGTAGTGAACTGGGATTTTGTACAAAAACGTTTTGAGCAGGCATAACATATCCGAACTGCAAAAGCGAAGTGAAGATTTTGACTTTTGCATTTTGACTTTTTATTTGAACTATGAAAACGATCACGAATTGGGTTGACGCCCTGGCTTTTGATGCAACCGCTGATACAGGGCATACAGTAAGGATTGACACAAGTGTGGAAGGTGGCGGACTCGGCAGCGGAATGAATCCAAAAAAAATGGTGTTGGGTGCATTAAGCGGTTGCAGCGGTATGGATGTGGTGGAGATGCTGAAAAAAATGCGCGTACCCTTCAGCAAATTTGAAATAGAAGCAGAAGCAGAGCAAACCACTGAACACCCGAAAGTTTTTACACATATCAATATGGTATACCGGATTGATGCGAAACCGGAAGACCTTGATAAGATAGAAAGGGCCGTATCATTGTCGCAGGAGAAGTATTGCGGGGTATCTGCCATGCTCGCAAAACATTGCCCGATCCATTATACCATTGAGCTGATCTGATTATAAAGAAGCAACTCTTTTTCTTTCGCAAAAAAACAGTTTGGAACCAGCAAAACAAAATTACCGTGTACAGTTATGGATCACGATCCTGGGTGTATTGCTGTTCTTGGCAAAGATTGTTGCTTATCAATTCACCCATTCGCTTGCCATATTAACGGATGCACTGGAAAGCGTGGTGAATGTACTCGCAGGTTTTATCGGTTTGTATAGTTTGTATGTGGCAGCCAAACCCCGCGATGCTGATCATCCTTATGGTCATGGTAAAGCGGAGTTTGTATCTGCGGCTATTGAAGGTGGATTAATCGTAGCTGCGGGTATCATGATCATTTATGAAACTGTGCTGAACCTTGTTCAGCAAAGCCCTTTACAGCAACTTGACACCGGTTTATGGCTGGTAGGTATTACCGCCATCGTAAATTTTGCTGCCGGTATGCTCTGTATCCGGATCGGTAAAAAAAACAAATCGCTCGCATTGCAGGCAAGCGGTAAACATTTACAGACAGATACCTACTCTACCATCGGTATCATTGCGGGCATCGTGCTCATCATATTCACAAAATTATACTGGCTGGATAAGCTGATCGCACTGGGCATGAGTGTATTTGTGATCTATAACGGCTACCGCATCATCCGTTCTTCCCTTGCAGGTATTATGGACGAAGCAGACATGCAATTACTCAAAGCCTTTATCAAGGTATTGAATGAGAACCGCCGGGTAAACTGGATTGATCTGCATAACCTGCGCGTGATCAAGTATGGCGCTTTATTGCATGTGGATTGTCATCTTACCGTACCCTGGTACCTCAATGTACATGAGGCCCACCGGGAAA
Organism: Chitinophagaceae bacterium; assembly: GCA_004028765.1. GTDB lineage: Bacteria > Bacteroidota > Bacteroidia > Chitinophagales > Chitinophagaceae > Sediminibacterium. The sequence continues at coordinate 59,052 of SAIX01000109.1, forward strand.
TCGATCAATTGGCCGACCTGATCAAAAACCGCTTCGGTAACAGTATCGAATTATTTGTTCATACCGATGGTTGCCTGCCGTTCAGCTGTAGTATCTGCACCAAAACCGATTGCGATAAAAGAGAGCAGCCCATGAAAGAAAAACTGGAATGGACGATGGAGAATATTGTTTCGAACAGGAAACACCAGGCATGAGGCAGCACAGGTGAGTGGTGAATGGTGAATGGTGAGTAAAAATTTTGAGATACTTACCACTCACCAGCCTAACGCTGATTGACGATTTCCTGCTTACCTTTACCCGATAAAACAATACACATGCAGGCTTGGAAAGAATACCAGGAACAACACAAAGAAAGATTTTTGGAAGAATTGCTGGAGCTTTTACGCATCCCCAGTGTAAGCGCAAGAAGTGAACACAAAGAAGATATGATCCGCTGTGCGGAAGCCGTAAAGCAGCGCCTCATCGAAGCAGGTGCAGACACCGTAACGGTATATCCTACAGCCGGGCACCCGGTTGTATATGGAGAAAAGATCATCGATCCGGCAAAACCCACTGTACTGGTATATGGCCATTATGATGTGCAACCTGCAGACCCGCTGGAACTCTGGCATAGCGGGCCTTTTGAACCCGTGATAAAAGACGGAAGAATTTATGCACGCGGTTCTGCCGATGACAAAGGCCAGTTTTATATGCATGTAAAAGCCATGGAAACCATGGTGAAAACAGGATCGATGCCTGGCAATATCAAATTTATTATTGAAGGAGAGGAAGAAGTGGGCAGCCCCAACCTCGCAACATTTGTAAAAGAACATAAGGAATTGCTCAAAGCAGATGTGATCCTCATCAGTGATACAGCCATGTTGAGTATGGAGAACCCATCCATCGATATCGGCGTTCGCGGATTAAGTTATATTGAAGTGGAAGTAACCGGCCCCAGCCGCGACCTGCACAGCGGTGTGTATGGTGGTGCAGTGGCAAACCCCATCACCATGCTCGCAAAAATGATCGCTGGCTGCCACGATACAAACAACCATATCACCATACCCGGTTTTTATGATGATGTACTGGATTGCAGTGCAGAAGAAAGAGCGAAAATGGCACAGGCTCCTTTCAGCGAAGCGGAATATAAATCTGATCTTGGCGTTACAGAATTGTGGGGTGAAAAAGGATACAGCACCAACGAACGCACCGGTATACGCCCCACACTCGAGGTAAACGGAATATGGGGCGGCTATACAGGTGAAGGTGCCAAAACAGTATTGCCATCAAAAGCATTTGCAAAAATCTCGTGCAGGCTCGTGCCCAACCAGTCTTCCAAAAAAATCACGGAAAAAATCCTGGACTATTTTAAAAGTATTGCACCTGCAGGTGTCACTGTAAAAGCAGAAGAGCATCATGGCGGTGAGCCTTATATGACACCGATCGATTCATCGGCTTATCAAGCGGCTGCAAAAGCCATCGCTACTACTTTTGGTAAAGAGCCCATCCCTGTGAGGGGCGGCGGCAGTATCCCTATCTGCGCTTTGTTTGAAAAAGAGTTGGGATTAAAGATCGTATTTATGGGTTTTGGTCTCGACAGTGATAACCTGCACAGCCCGAATGAAAAATATGATCTTTATAATTTTTATAAAGGCATTGAAACGATACCTTATTTCCACCAGTATTTTTCAGAGGCAGGGAAATAAATATTTGTGCGATTGACAGGATGATCGTGTGACCTGTTCCGGCGGCGGTTACCGCCTTAGATTATCCATCAACTATTCAAAACATACCCGGCATGTCTGACGCGAAAGAAAAACTACGCATCGATAAATATCTCTGGGCCATCCGTTTGTTTAAAACAAGGAGCCAGGCAGGAGATGCCATTGATAAAGGAAAAGTAAAACTGAGCGGTGTTTCAATCAAAGCCTCCCGTATTGTTGCCCTTGGTGATGAATATGAAGTAAAAACAGAGAGCCGCAAATGGGTGATAAAAGTTACCGGATTGCTGCATAACCGTGTTCAATATTCAGAAGCTGTTAAATACTATCTCGATCTCACACCCGTTGAAGAACTGGACCGGTTAAAATTTGAAGCAGCTGCTTTTCATACAGGTAAACGCCTCAGTAAAATTGGCCGCCCTACCAAAAGGGAAAGACGCGACCTTGAAGATTTTATGAATATCTGATACAGACTATGCAAAAGTGGAGAAGATATATCCTGTTATTGTTTGCCCTGTTAAGCGTTCATGCTTCTTTTTCGCAGAATACAATACCGGCAAGGTTTCCCGGCGGTGATACTGCCTGGAACAAATACCTCGATTCGTCTTTCAATAACCGCAGTATCGCCGCACAGATGACAGCCAAAGATTTTGAACGTTTTGGCAAAACACAGAAAGTGACGTACTCCTTCCTTATACTGACCGATGGGAGTATCGGTTCAATCATCATTGATGGTCAATGCAGCCAGGCAGTGCGCAATGAAATCAACCGCATATTAAAAACAGCCCCGAAATGGTCGCCCGCCATTTTGAACGGGCAACCCAGCACTTTCCGGAAACGGCAAACTTCCACTTTCGTTTTCGAATAAGAGCTGCCAACAGATTAGTATGTTTGCAGGATGAAGATCGATATTCTCACCGTTGTTCCCGACCTGTTAACAAGCCCTTTCAGCCACAGCATCCTGAAGCGTGCGCATGATAAGGGCCTGCTTACCGTGAGGGTTCATAATCTTCGCAAATGGGCCATCAACAAACACATGCAGGTGGATGACTATCCTTTTGGTGGTGGCGCCGGTATGGTATTGATGCCCGAGCCCCTCGCGAATGCGATTGATGAATTGCAGCAGGAAGGAAAATATGATGAGATCATTTACATGACCCCCGATGGTGAACGCTTTAACCAGAAAGCCGCTAACCAGCTATCCCTGAAAGAAAACCTGCTGATCATCTGCGGCCATTACAAAGGCATTGATGAAAGGATACGGCAGCGGTATGTTACACGAGAGATATCCATTGGTGATTATGTACTCAGCGGCGGCGAGCTTGCTGCAGCAGTGGTGGTGGATGCGATCGGCAGACTGATACCTGGTGTACTGAGTGATGAAACTTCTGCATTGTTTGATTCTTTCCAGGATAATCTGCTGGCCCCGCCTGTTTATACAAGGCCTGCGGATTTTCGTGGTGATAAAGTTCCCGATATCCTTACACAGGGCGATCCTAAAAAAGTGGAAGACTGGCGGCATGAACAATCGCTGACCAGGACAAAAGAAAGGAGACCGGATTTATTGGAAGAATAGCAATCCTGCTACGCAAATCTCCATTGGTATTATTTTTTTGTAAAAAGGGCTGATCCTTGTTACCTTTATAAGACAAGCTACAGCACACCCCCACTGTAAAAGTCGTATAAGATTGTGCAATAGGTTACCTTGATCTCAACCCGGTTCATAAACATTCCATTCTCAATGAAAGCAACTCTTGTTATTTTTCTCATTGGCATCCTGCTGGGCTGGTGTGGCTGTACCAAATCATCCCCCGATATAACGGGCAATGAAAACAGGATCGACACTTTTATCCTGAACAATTATACGAACGATGTTTTAGAACTTTATGTAAGGGAAATTTACAGCGACAGTACGCATAAAAATTATAATGATCCGGTACTTGACAGTACTGAAACCAATAAAATACTCCGGATCATACAGGCAGTGTATGCAAGCCAATCGCCGCAGCGGGATACCGTTTTTACGATCCGGAAAATTCATACCTATTTCTGTACGCTCTCCAAATGGGTTGTACTTGGTGTAAATCCGAATGCGCCTGAAATCCAAAAATTAGCTTCGCTTATTATTCCTACCGGGAATACCGACCTTGATAAAATTTTAAACACCTACCAGTTTGATAAGGTTGATTCGGCATATGGTTATCCTGGATTTCCCTTTCTGAGCCTTCGTACACCCCGGTTCTATAATTTACAGCCTGCTAAAAAACAATTTCAAAAAATCCCATCCATCCGTTCTGTAGAAATCAATAGTTGCGTTGGGGATGGCAGTAATATTTTTCTTATACGAAACAATGATAGTGCGAGGATCCGTTTTTCCTATGGCTCGGGCGACTGCCCTTCCGGCTGTACCTTCCGGAGAACCTGGGAATTTAAAGTAGTAAATAACAAAGCAGAATTTGTAAAAGTTACCGAGCCGTAGCACTGAATTTTGCACCGTTGTTGGTCGCCTGAGGTAACTATATATCTGTTAGACCATGACCAACAAGGGCTGGAATCGACTAACATAGGCTGGGGACTTATAAAAGTTACCGAGCCGTAACGCTATTTTATTGATTCGCTGATATACTCTCTGTGCCGTTGTTGGTCGCCTGACCAACAACGGTAGCTTTACAGAGCGGCATGCATTTTAATTGCTTTGCTGATATCCTTCCGGCTAAAATCCTTTGACTTCATCATTCGCTATTCATTATCCGATATACGTTACCCCGCCCATCCTTCCCTGTCGAGCGAGCGGTATTGTATCGCTTCAGCCAGGTGTTCCGGTTTTATCTCCTCACTTTGCGCAAGGTCTGCAATTGTGCGGCTCACTTTTAAGATCCTGTCATAAGCCCTTGCACTCAGGTTCAACCGTTCCATCGCTTTCTTTAACAGGTTTTCCCCGATTGTATTGATCACACAGATTTCCCTGAGCAGCTTGCTGCCGATTTGTGCGTTGCTGTATACGCCCAACTGGTTTTCATATCGCCGCCCCTGTAATTCCCTTGCCCTGATCACCCTTTCACGGATCGTGGCAGAATCTTCTGTAACCTGCTGACTGCTGAGTTCATTATAGGAAACCGGTGTTACTTCCACATGCAGGTCGATCCTGTCGAGCAGCGGGCCGGAAACTTTATTGAGGTATTTCTGAACAGCGCCGGGTGGACAGGTACATTCTTTATCGGGGTGATTATAAAATCCGCAGGCGCATGGGTTCATGGATGCGATCAGCATAAAGTTCGCCGGAAAATCAAGCGCCATTTTTGCGCGGGAGATGCTTACCTTTCTTTCCTCCATCGGCTGGCGCATCACTTCCAGTACGGTTCTTTTGAATTCCGGGAGTTCATCTAAAAATAAAACACCGTTGTGTGCCAGTGATATTTCACCGGGTTGTGGTGTTCCTCCTCCACCAACAAGTGCCACATCTGATATGGTATGATGCGGTGAACGAAAAGGCCGTTTACTGATCAACGCACTGTTCTCCGGAAGTTTACCTGCCACACTGTGGATCTTGGTTGTTTCAAGCGCTTCCTGCAAACTGAGTGGCGGCAAAATGGTTGGCAAGCGTTTGGCAAGCATGGTTTTTCCTGCACCGGGTGGGCCGATCAATATCACATTGTGTCCGCCGGCAGCAGCAATCTCCATCGCACGTTTGATATTCTCCTGCCCTTTCACTTCATTGAAATCAATATCAAAATCATATTGGTTGCTGAAAAATTCTTCTCTTGTATGAACCACAACGGGCTGTAATGATTCGGGCTCTTGAAAAAAAAGAACCACATCCCTCAAATGCTCCACACCATATACATCCAACTGGTTCACCATGCCTGCTTCCCGCGCATTGGCCAGCGGAACAATCAAACCTTTGAATCCTTCTTTTCTCGCCTGTATGGCGATGGGTAATGCGCCTTTAATGGGTTGTATGGTTCCGTCAAGACCCAGTTCTCCCATGATCACATAATCTTTCAGCCTTTCCGGTTCCGGCAATTGTTCACTTGCACCGAGTATCCCCATCGCGATGGGCAGATCAAAAGCGGATCCTGTTTTGCGGATATCAGCGGGCGCCAGGTTCACCACCAGCCTTGTACGGGGCATAAAAAAATCGTTGGTCTTAATAGCGCTCTCTGTTCGCTGCAGGCTTTCGCGCACCGCATTATCGGGCAGTCCAACAATATGGTATCCCTGCCCGTTGCTAACATTCACTTCCACCGCAATGGTAATGGCTTCCACACCGTATACAGCGCTTCCAAATGTTTTTACCAGCATGCATTGATTTGTGCAGGAAAGATACTGGCATCCATAAAAACAGCATAGCGTATTTGTACGGGAAGATTCTTGTTTTTACACCTTAATTCCACTGTATCGCGAAATATAAACAGGGAACGGTTCCGATATTGGTAAGGTTATGCAGTACCATCGAATTCAGTAACACCACATCACCAGGGTTGGCTTTCTGGTGATCGGTACTGATCTGCATTTCTGCGTTTCCTTCAAGCATCAATATAATTTCTTCATTGGCATGAGTATGGAGATCATGGCTTTTAAAACCAACATTGAGTTGGGTTACATGGATATCAAAACGGTTGAGCATATGGGTTTGCCGGTCGAACAGCTGGCGCACGCCACCTTTATCGTGTGGCTTAAACACCATATCATCCCAATTCATTACAAATGAAGTGCCCGCTTTTTTCCCCCTTTCGGGATCCGGCTTTGCGATGGAACGGTAACTCATTTCATACAATTCTGCATCGCTGCCGCTTTTATTGGTAATTGTTAATGAATCACCAGGCAATACAAGGATCACCGAACCGCGATCGATGATATAAGTTTTTCCAAGCAACTGTACTTCAACAGGGCCTTTCTTCACGATGTAAAATTTTTCCGGTGCATCCGGATTAGCTGCCGTGCTGAATCTTCTTCCATCAAATAAAAGGATGCCTTTCATCACATGCGGAGAAAGTTTGCCGCCTGTTCCTGTAAAAATCATTTTTTCAACATATATAGGCCTGCGCGGACCAAGCTTACTGCTGTTCCAGGTATATACTTTTGAAACAAGCGAATCTTTTTGGGCAAAAGCCACAACTGCGAATAAAACCGCAAGCGTGAAGGAGAATATTTTTTTCATTAAGGTCATCAATATTTATCGGTGTTGGGATGAAACTGCTTCCATGAATGCCAGAATTCCTGGTATGCCTGCACAGAAGCAAGTTGTTTACCGGAAAGAGGGCCTTCCATACAATACCCGCTTCGTTTCCATTTAGAATGTGTTTGTATGTCTTCGATCATTCCGCCCTCTTCAGACATTCTGAACTGCAGTACCTGGTGATCAATTTTCCTGTTACATGCGTAAAAGGTCTTACCATCATCCGATAATGTAAGTAACAGCGGAACTCCATTCAGTGAATCCATTAATAATTTCTGCGTGCAGAGCTGGTTCCAGTCATAAGCCCGGCTTTTGTCTTTTTGCCGGATACCGATCACCCATGATTTAAATGCCCATGAAGCTGAATCTCTTTTTTCTAGTTTACTTTTCACAGTCCCGTCGTCGTAATTCTTTAATTCGGCGTACTGCCTGTTATACACTGTATCCGGTTGTAAGATCAATGATTGCGGGTACTTGTTTTTCCATTCTCCCAGACGCATTTGCACAGAAGGTATTTCGGTAAGCTGTTTTCCCTTTAACTCACCGGCAACGGATGTACCTGTGGCCTGCTGCCACCAGCTCTTTGTAGATGCATCTTCAAACATGGCATTAAAATGATCCATACCTACCAGGCGGAACTGCTCAGCCTTACCGTTTATTGTTGGATCGTATACCCTTCCGGTACGGCAAACGGTGCAATATGTTACCAGTACAGGTTGCCCGTTCAATGTATCCCTTACCTGGTGGTGATATCCTATCCACTGAACAGGATAGGCTTTTGCCTGGTTACCTATCACCACACCAATCACAAGTTTTGCCTGATCGGTTGTATCATTCTGTGCGGATATAAAAAAATGATGTTGGGATTGTTTAAAAATTTTATCCGCGAGGAACCGGTAATTAAAGAGGTAAAAGATAAAAGCATACAAACAGAGAGTAATCACCAGTAATGTTTTTTGCCAGGTCTTTCCTTTTGAGAGGGGGTGAAAACCGGGACCCGCGATCAGCAGTAACCCAAGGATCCGCAACCACCAGATATTCCTGTGAATAAAATAAGCCAGTTGAAGTGTATCGTTCTGCTGACTGCCCGGGAAGGGCATAATGAAATATACTTTTGCTATCTCAATGGCAATAAGCCATACAAGACCAAGAACCAGCCATAG
>SAIX01000110.1 GCA_004028765.1 Chitinophagaceae bacterium
GGATTGTGATTTTTTTCCTGCTTTTTAAGACAAGCCGCCTTCATTGGTAAATAAATTATCGACGGAATATCCGGCTACATGAGCACTGTGCTGAAAACAGCCTGCACCCATTTAATGCAGAAACACAGGAACAGGGCTTTTTGAACCGGGTGAGCACTATAAAGGCCATAAACAGCAATTTTTTATAGCCCGTAAATCCAATTTTTTCCGGTTGCCGTATGTAATCAGTAAACAAACCTGAAAAAATTAAGACTATGAAAAAAATCATGTTCTTCCTGTTATCGGCTTTCGTATTGAATGCCGCAAATGCACAAAAACCCGTTGAAGTAGGTGGTGCACCCATGTATGCTACGAAAAACATTGTTGAGAATGCAGTGAATTCGAAAGACCATACCACACTGGTTGCCGCAGTAAAAGCAGCAGGATTGGTGGAAACCCTGCAGAGTGCCGGACCTTTCACCGTATTTGCTCCCACCAATGCGGCTTTTGATAAGCTGCCACAGGGCACAGTTGAAATGCTGGTAAAACCTGAGAACAAAGCCACCCTTACAAAAATTCTTACTTACCATGTAGTGGCCGGAAAACTGGATGCAAAAGCCATCGCCGAAAAAATAAAGGAAGGCAATGGTGTGGCAGAACTGAAAACGGTATCAGGCGGTACCCTGAAAGCCAGCATGAAAGGCAATAAACTGGTATTGACAGATGAAAAAGGCGGCGTATCAACCGTTACGATTAAAAATGTTTACCAAAGCAATGGTGTGATCCATGTGATCGATACCGTTGTACTGCCTTCCTGATCATCCGCAAGCAGGCAATTATACATACGGGCCGGTGCAGCAGCATCGGCCTTTTGTTTTGAATGGCGGAATATTTGCTGCAACTTTGCCGTTGGCATGGGCCTGTATCAAAGAATGAAAAAAATCATTATCACACTTGATGGTTATTCCTCCTGCGGAAAAAGTACATTGGCCAGGCAGTTGGCAAATGAACTTAATTATGTATTTATCGACAGCGGGGCTATGTACCGGGCAATTACCTTGTATTTTCTGCGGCAGCATATTGACTGGAACCAGGTAACAGCGGTAAACAAAGCGCTTTCTGAGATCAACCTGGAATTTCAGTACAACGAAATAACCGGGCAAAGTGATATGTACCTGAATGATGAAAATGTAGAAGCATTGATCAGGGATATGCTGGTAAGCGAACATGTAAGTGAAGTGGCGGCGCTGAAGGAAGTAAGGGAGTTTGCGGTTGCCCAGCAGCAGAAAATGGGAGAGAAGAAAGGGATCGTGATGGATGGAAGGGATATCGGCACTACCGTATTCCCCAATGCAGAATTAAAAATATTTGTAACGGCCGATCCGGCGATACGTGTGGAAAGAAGATTCAAGGAATTGTATGCAAAGAATCCAAACATCACGCTTGAAGAAATAAAGACCAACCTCGAAATGCGCGATTATATCGACAGTAACCGCGAATTCAGCCCGCTGCGTAGGGCCGATGATGCAGTGGATCTCGACAATTCCAATCTTACAAGGGAGGAGCAGCTCGCCATCGCGTTAAAATGGGCGAAAGAAAAAATGCATTGATTTACTGCAGCCCGTTTTCGTTCTCGAAAAGTATTTTGAATTTGCCTTTATCGAGGTTGTCGGCCATGAGCCTGAATTGTATCTGGTTAAATCCTTTCTGTCCCCTGCTGTCTGTGAACTCTGCCTTCATGTATCCGTTTGCGCTGCTGAAATTTTTCGCGGTACTTACCGGCAGCATCATTTCGATCAGTTTATTATAAGCCATTTCGGCTTCCATCTGTGTATCAAACTCGAACCATAATTTTACGTTGTACACCTGTACCCCGCGCTCATCCGGGAAACGCTGGCAATGGAATTCCAGTTTGCCTACGCTGAAATTCATTTTGAAATACGGATGTTTCTGAAACAGGAAAGTATGGATCTCATACTGGTAATTTGTTCCGCCAGAGCCACTATTGGGTTGTTGTTTTTTATTGTACAGCGAGGGCACATAATACCGTAAAAAAGAACTGATGGCCGTATCCGGTTTCTCGCGGAATACATTGAAGAAAAGCTGTTGCGTATAATTATCCACCGCTGCATTCTGCGCCGATACCCTGCCGCAGAGGCAAACAGAGAAAAGCAGGTATACAACGGGTTTTCGCAACATACCGGTGAATGGATAATTATCAGTAAGTTAAAACAAATGTACTAAGCTGGCAAATGGATCAATAGGTAGTGGTCATATTTTCTGCAACGCAGATAATATAATCTGCTTTACCAATATTTTCTGCCAACAAACTGCCGAGTTCTTTCTGGGAAACCGTGGTGATCGTGGCCTGTTTTAATTCAGGTTTTGCTTTACGGATATACCAGCCGATGCCTTCATAATTATCCGAATGATAAGAACCATTGTAGTGGATGAATAAAGAACCCTTCTTAAAATATTTCAGGATAAAATAAGCCATCGTGGCATCTTTAATAGCCTGCGCTTTGGGCAGGTTTTCGCCGCTATGGCCTCCCATCATTTCAAGCATTTTTTTATAGCCGGGTAATTCGGGATCATATGCGATGGGAAGGGGAGCCATCCATGATTTTTCTTTTGTACTGATGGTATCGAGTGCAGCAAATCCGCCTTTGGCCACCATCGATGCGTACCTTCTGGGGATATTGGTTGCCGCAAAACTAAGGTGGTTGTCTTTTGCAAAATTCACCAGCGGTGCATAATCCGTCGGATAGTTTTTCCATAAACGTGCCATCGAATCAAGTCCTTTGGCTTTGATCTTTCCCTGCAGGTAGAGGTCAAGCGCATCCTGGTTATCCTGTTCAAACATTTCTGCGCCGAGTACCAGGTCCCGCTTTTCTTTTAATGCCGTAGTAACTTCTAACTGCAGCCAGTGAGCGATCGGGTTATTGTGAAATTCACCAAAGAAAACAATATCTTTTCCCGCCAGCTGGCGGATCATTTTTTCAAATTTTATTTTCTTTCCTTTTGCATCATATAAAATATAAGCAGGTTTATCCTGTGCGATCAGGGTAATGCAAAAAATAAGGGCGCAGCAAACGGTAACAATTCTTTTCATATCAGGGTTGCTTGTGTTCTTTTTGATAATGTTCCAGTAACAGATCGCCGCCAAAATCGTGCAGCAGGTCGCGGAGCACCGAATGTACATGGTTTGCGTTATTCTGTGTATTGTCGTATTCGATCAGTAGCGTTGGCCCCTGGATACAGTAATAATGTGGGTGACCAATACCCGGTTCGGTATCACCTTCCCATGCGAAATACAATTTGCTGAGCCCCGCTTCACTGATCTCAGTAAACATATCTTCCGCAAATAATTTTGTAAAACGGTTCACATACAGTTTGATCAGCTTTAAAAGCTGTTGTTGTTCCTTTGGATCGAGTTCAGCATATGCGATCCCTTTCGGGCTGCCCGGATCATAGCGGTGCTTATCAAAACTCAGGATATCTTTTGGTGCTTCTTTCGATGTAATCGCTTTAGCGCGTTGCGCAGTAGTCAACATTTTCAGCAAAGCCGCCGCTTCCCCGGTTTCATCAGCGAGCACTTCCAGTCCTTTGCCCGGGCCTTCTAAAACCACAGCGGGATTACTCCCGAGAAAAGAAGGTGCGCCGCTGACCATCTTGGTTTTATCGAATGAAAAATTAAACGACATATGATGGCCTTCAAAACGCCAGCCCCAGACTGTTTCAGCCGAAGGGATACCGAATATGGAAAAATGATGGTTGCCGGTATCGCGGTAATGGTCGTTGTCCGGTCTTTTTTCAATTTCTTTTAATAGGGTTTCCAGCGAACGGATGGTTTCTATTTTCCGGTAAGCGGCATCGCTCACACAGGATCTTAGCAAAGCCAGTGCTGACTTTCTCTGGGTTTCATTCATTTCATTGAATGTGATGCCTTTTCTTTCAATGGGCACAAAATGAAAATTCAAACGCTCGCCGTTATCAAAGGGAAAAACGGTATTCAGTTTTTGTTCGGGTGTAAGCGTTGCGATAAAACGATTGGCAAGTGTTGGGATATCCTGCGCTGATGCGGATATGAACCATAAACAAGCGCTAAAGATCAGCAGACAATTTTTTTTCATATGGCAGAAATATACAGGTGATAAGGAGGTAAGTAAACTTCACTCCTCAATCTCATTTACAAAAAAGCTCACTCCAATTCCTAACTCCTAATTCTTAATTCTGCATTCACTCATCCGCTACACACCTGAACCCCGTATGTTCAAGCCCGCTGTCGGGTGATGATTTCATACGCGATGTTACGCGGTAACCGCGACAATACACAGCATTGCAGAGAAAAGAGCCGCCGCGTATTACTTTTTTCGGAATACTGGGTTCTTCCGGGTCATAAGAACTGGAAGGCCCTGCCGGATTTTTTATTGCATTTTTCGGATAGGTATCAGACCGGTACCAGTCGGCGCACCATTCCCATACATTGCCTGCCATATCATACAAACCATATCCATTGGGTGCGAACGACATTACAGGAGCAAGGCCTTCAAAACGGTCCCAGGATGTATTTACCGAAGGGAATTTTCCCTGCCAGGTATTGGCTTTTGGTTTACCGTTCTGTATCTCTTCTTTTCCCCATGGATAAGGCAGGTCTTTCAAACCGCCTCTTGCTGCATATTCCCATTCGGCTTCTGAAGGTAAACGTTTGTGTGCCCATTTGCAATAGGCCATGGCATCATACCAACTGATATGTATCACAGGTTCGTTGTCTTTGCCATTGATATCGGAACCAGGGCCTTTCGGGTGTTTCCAGCTGGCGCCCTTTACCCAGCTCCACCACTGGGAATAATCATTGAGGTTATCGGTTGCCGTTTTATGAAATACAAGTGAGGCGGGTTGTAATTCTTCATCCGGTGGTTTGGGTGTACCCGGCGGCAATTGTTTTTTCATTTCTTCCCAATCAACCGGTTTTTCTGCAGTGGTGACATAGCCAGTGGCTTCCACAAATTTGCGGAACTGGGCATTGGTTACTTCCGTTTTATCCATCCAGAATGATTTCAGTTCCACCGTATGTGCCGGGTATTCATCTTTCCGGCCGTCTGCATCGGTGGAGCCCATGGTAAATGATCCGCCTGGGATCCTTACCATCCCTTCATGCGAAGCATTCTGTGTATTTATGAGGCTGTCTGTTTTTGCCCCGCTGCTGAAACGGGAAGGCAGTTTATCCGAGCAGGTAAGCATGGTATCATGTTCGCTTACCAGTTTGGGCTCCGGGTTTTTACAGGACCAGCTGATAAATACAGAAATCGTTATTATAGAAATAATTTTTTTCATGCCTGCTCCACCGGGTTGTTTTTTGCAAAGTAATGGATTTTGGGAAGAGGGACATGACAGATCTCCCGTTATCGTATTGGAGATGCTGAAGAAGTTTATTTTTTTGGCTGGCGGTAGTGATTGGCCCGGATATTCTGTGCGGCAAGTGTAACGGACTCGGTGATCCTCTTTTTGCGCGTTTCTTCCTGCTTTGCAGATGCGATCCAGCCAAGGATGATTTTTTTTGAACTGGGCGGGAACGCATCAAAAAAAGTTTTTGCCTTTTTATTTTTTGTGAGGGCTTTTGCAAAATCCTCTGGCATTTCAAAAGCTTCCACGGCATCAATGCTGGTCCATGAACCATTTTTTCGGGCTGTTTCAATTGCTGCGAGCCCGGCCGGCGCCATCTTCCCGCTTTTGATCAATTCCTCCACTTTCTTTTTGTTTACGGCGCTCCACACACTTTTGGGTTTGCGTCTGGCAAAAAACTGGTAATAACTGTCATCATCCCTTTTATTGGGCTTGCTGTCTATCCAGCCAAAGCAAAGTGCCTCTTCCACTGCCTCTTTATAAGTAATGCTGGGAGTACCTGAATCTTTTTTATAAATGATCAGCCAGATCTTTTCTGCCTTCGCATGGTTTTTTTCGAGCCAGCTTCGAAATACTTTCCTGTTTTTTGCAGGTATGGCGGGGATAGCAAGATAAGTTTCCATTTAAGACAGTTTACAATACAACAGTTTGCTTTTACTAAATTATTTTAACCGCTCCAGTTTTCCTTTCCGTTTTACGATGTTCTTATAATCCCATTGTATGGCTGCTGATTTTTTAAGCCAGCGTTTGAGGTCTTTTGTATGGATCTGTTCCGCGGAAGTGTAACGCGCTTCGGCTGCCTTGAATTTCCCTTCGGGGATCAGGCCGGGCTCATCAAACGACTGGCCGCTCCAGAAAAGCAGGCGTACACAATTCTTGAGTTTATGATATCCCACGATAGGGTTTCCATCAATAAACCATACAGGGTGGCTATGCCATACTTTGTTTTCGGCTTTGGGTAATGATTCACAGATCAGGTTGTGCAGGGCATCGCAGATAATTTTGTCATCGGCCTGCAATGCTTTGTGATAGGCTTGTACATCGGGTTGCATAAAGTGAGCAAATGGTACAGTTCTAAGTTCCGGCTATTTTTTTACAATCGCAAACCGCTCTTGCCATCTCGTAAGACCAGGAGGCTCATTCAATGGCCGCTTTTTTTACTTCATACCATAACTCTGCCATCCCGGTTTTATACGCGGTAATATTTTTCAGGTGCAATTGCTGCTCTGTTCCGGTGCTGTGGCTGAATAATGGCAAACCCTTACCAAGAAGAATCGGTAAAACAGACAGCCTGATTTCATCCACCAGTTTCTGTTGTAAAAAATCCCTGGCCAGCGTGGCGCCGCCAACGAGCCATACATTTTGATACTTCGGTTTGATATGGTCATTCAATATTGTTTGCAGGTCGCCAGCCAATATTGTTACGCTGGATTTGCTAACGGGCAGTTTACGGTTACTCAATACCAACACAGGTGTTTCTCCGTAAGCCCATCCATAGGATCCGGAAAGCGCCAACGCATGCTCATAGGTTTTTGCCCCCATGATATAACAGTCGATCGTTTGCAGGAATGCTTCGGTATTTGTTTGTTCAATACCCTGTTCGTAATAATCAGGTGTGTCGAACCAGGAAATACTGTTGTCTTTTTTAGCGATAAAGCCATCGAGACTGGAAACGATATGTAAAGTGAGTATCAAAAAAAATATTTAATAAGGTGGGCAGTTCAGTTGTTGTGATCAGGAAACAGTTACTGACTCTGCATATTTTTTAAAATTATTGAGGATGGCCTGCCAGCCGGCTTTCTGAAAATCGGCGGGGTGCATGTTTTCAGGGTCAAACGTGATGGTAACTTCTGTATGATCGGCCTGCTGTTCAAACACCACATCCACTTTTCTTCCATCTGGCATGGTATAGGCGATCTTTTTTTTCGGGATCACTTCATTGTAAACGGCTTCGAGATCAAAACCAAAACTGCCGTCTTTGGCTTCCATCCGCCATTTCATTTTACCGCCCGTTACCGGTTCGTTTTCAGCCGAAGGGCAATGCCAGTCGTCGGATGCAAAATTCCAGTTGGTGATATGTTGGGGAAGGGTATAGGTATCCCATACTTTTTCTGCATTGGCATGAATGGTGGCGTGGATGGTGATTCGGTTCATAGTGTTCTTTTAAGAATGGGATAAAAGTAAAGCAGTATTTTATGGCCGGTTCACTGCATAATTTAATTCTGTTACCCCGCTGGCAAACTGCCGGGTACTTAACAGGTCCAGGTTTATTTTGTTTTTGATATCTGTGAACAAGGGGATACCCTGCCCGAGAATAATGGGGTTTACAAACAACCAGTAGCCATCGATTAAATCCAGCTGGATCAATGCATGCGCGGTACGCGGACTGCCAAACAGCAGGATCTCTTTGCCGGGCCGCTGTTTTATTTCCTGAACCCTTTGCGCAATATTGTCGCTGATGATGGTTGTATTTGGAAGCTCAGCGTTTTTCATGGTACCGGATACCACAACTTTGTATGCTTTGTTATACCAGGCCGAATGTTCCTTGTCGTGTTTGGATGCATTGGGTTTTTCTCCTGCAGCGGGCCAGTAATCTTCCATCATTTGGTAAGTTACCCGGCCATATAACCCGGTATCAGTTTGGCTGATCCGCTTTCCAACATGGTCAAAAAGTTCTTCATCCACTTTGATCCAGTTCATTTCCCCGTTTGGTCCTGCCACAAAACCATCCAGCGATATATGCATTAGTGAAATGATGTTTGGCATAGGTTTATTTTTACAATAATTTATTATTGATTTTTGAATGAATGTGATCTCAGACTATATATGATAAATTACTGAAGCCTATTCAGAAATCCAGTAGTTGATTTAGAAATTACAAAACTAATCTTTCGCCAATATAGTGTTGGCCATATGTGATTGATCTCACAATGTTTTCAGTCTTTCAATTTCTGTCTTAATTTTATCATAAACATCTTTGTTTATGATTTTATCGTCAACGCTATATACTATAAAAACTTTCCCGCCATATTTTTCTTGAAAATCTTTGAAACTATTTTGCATTCTTGCTGATACATCATAATTGCCGAGATTGGCATTCGCTGTGACAGGTTTGATTTGTAGCCCGAATGCAAAATTCCCGACCTTACCAATAAAATCTATATCACCTGCATGGTCAAGCTGTGGGTCGCTTTCTTCAAAAATAACTTCTTTGAAAATCTTTCCAAGATTATCAAATATAACTGACTTCTCAGTCATATAACCATCGTAGGTTCTATAGATAGTCAATTGATAAATGTATTCAATGCAATCTTCGAAAGTCAAAGTATTTATTGCTTCAATGACTTGAGGAATGATTGTTTCTTTGAGTTTTGAATAAAGTCGTTCACCCAATTCTTTTAGTGTTTCTTTTGTGACCTTTTCAGGTTTCTTTGTATTTGTGAACGCATTTTCAAAATACCATGTTTCCCATTCTTCAAAAGAGTTGGGTTGACATTGTCTTATCAATGACATGACTTCACCCACTTTTGTAGTTTTAGTTAACCCCCAATATCTGTTTGTATAGTTTAATAGAAACTCCTTAGAGCCAAAATTCTTGGCGAGCTTTTTAATTTCTGGCATTAGCGTCTTGTAAAAGTGTTTTAAATTTTTCCTTGTACTTGAAATCTATTTCGTTGTCTACCTGAGCCAATCCATTTTTAATTAAATGCGCATTGATGAACGTTTTGTTTTCTAAGTAGAGATAACAAAGCAAGTTATTTTCGCTGTCATACTTAAGATTGTCGTATTTAAGAAACACTCTCTTGCCTTTAGTTTTGTCGACAAGAAAAGCTGTCGCTTTTCCGTTGATAATTGGATCTTCTTTAATTCCGATAAGTTTTACGGTTAGGTCATTGCTCAAACGAATTTTTTCAGGGCTGATAACTTCTTTTACCGTATAAAGTTCTTCACGCTGGATTGAACTATCCTTATCAATTCTGCTTCCGAACTGTAATTTTTTGACATCAATTTTTTTATCAAGAGTATGAGGGTCTCTAAAAATATATGGTTGATTCAGGATTTCATTATCAAAATTTGTTAGAATCGATTGTTGTTTCAAGAACTCATAAGTAGTTCCATGTAAATCTTTTTGATGAACTTCCAATTTGGCTTTAATGAAAGGGATAAATTCTGAATTAATTTCATATCCTACAGAATTTCTATCAGTGTTTTTTGCAGCTAAAGCAGTAGTGCCACTGCCAACAAAAGGATCAAGAACAGTTTCGCCTACAAAAGAGAACATTTTTATTAAACGTTTGGGTAATTCTTCAGGAAACATTGCGATGTGGTTATTTTGTCTTGCTCCAGCAAAATTCCAATGCCCTGCAAAATATGTATTCCATTCTTCGGCAGTCATTTTAGAAAGCTCCTTTTGTTCTTTTGTCGGTTTAGGCGCGTCACCCAGTTTTTTGAAAACAAGAATAAATTCATAATCCAATTTCAAAATCCCATTCCTTGGATATGGGTAAGAACCCATTTGAACACCTCCACCAGTTGTATTAGATGTTGTAACTTTTTGCCAAATGATAGCTCCCATATAGTCAAACCCAATGTTCTCACAGAATTTTATAATCTCTTCTCGAATTGGAATGACTTTATAACGTCCGTAATAAACTGCTCGGGCAAACTGGTCACCAATATTTACACACAACCTGCAACCGTTGTGAAGAGTGCGGTAGCACTCTTTCCAAACTAAGTTCAGGTTGTTGATGTAGTTTTCGTAACTATCATGAAACCCGATTTGATTATCTGTCCCATAGTCCTTAAGTTGCCAATAAGGAGGTGAAGTAATAGCAAGATGAACCGAATTATCGGGCAATTCGGTCATTTGTCGGCTGTCGCCATTTATGATTTTATGTTGCGTCTCCAATTGCTAAGATATTTAGGCGAATCTAAGTAAAAAGTCAGATTAGTGAGCGAGGAAATGTCCACATAAAGCTTTGTCTGGTGAAGTTTGAAATGTCGCAAGAGACGAAACAGTTAGCACTAAATATACAAATCCCTTCCAACAAAAAAGCCGGCATAAACCGGCTCTGTTCATCAACTTGAAATAGGCTTCATAATCAGTGATGTCTGATAATTTTTTAAGAGGTGAACATACTAACCATCCTACTTAAAACTTCGTGCCTGGTACTTATCAGTTCCTCCTCTATATCGTTGGGTTCAGCCATTTTGCATTCTTCTGCGCTTTTAAAGCAAGCTCGGTGGCGAGCAGGCAATGGGCCTGCGTCATCGCAGTTTCGGTCCGGTTCAGAATGTCATCAATCAACAATGTACCGAAGGGCAGCGTTTCTGCATTACAGTCGATATGCCTGGTTTCTTTGTTGTTTACGAGATAAAGATGGTTGCCGCTGTCGAAACGGTCGATATCAATATTTTTTCGCACTTCAATAAAACCTTCTGTGCCCAGGATGGTAAGTTTTCCATCGCCCCAGCTTTTGAGTCCATCGGGTGTAAACCAGTCAACACGGATATATCCTGCACCACCATTGCCGCGAAGCATCACATCGCCAAAATCTTCAAAATCCGGCTTGTCTTTATGGTTCACATTCCCGATCTGTGATGCCACCACTTCAGCTTCGGTTGAGCCGGTGAAAAATAAAAACTGGTCGAACTGGTGCGAGCCGATATCGGTAATGATGCCTCCGTATTTTTTCTTGTCCCAAAACCATTCAGGCCTGGATGCGGGGTTGATTCGGTGCGGCCCCATACCAATGGTTTGCACCACTTTACCGATCGCACCGGCTTTTACCAATTCACCTGCTTTCACGGTGGCTTTGTTCTCAAACCTTTCACTGTACATGATGGAGTAAATGCGTTTGGTTTCTTTCTGCACCTTGCGCACTTCGGCCAGTTGTTCCAGTGTGGTGATGCCGGGTTTATCTACGAGATAGTCTTTCCCGTGTTTCATCACTTCAACACCCAGTGGCGCCCGTTCATTCGGGATGCCCGAACTGAGTATGAGCTGGATGCTGTTATCCTCCAGGATCTCCTGCTGACTTTTAGCCACTTTCGCCTGCGGAAATGCACGTGTAAAACCGGCAAGCAGATCAGGCTCTTTGGCATATACCGAAACAAGTTGCCCGCCTCCGCGTATCATGGCGTTCACCATCCCATTGATATGGTTATGGTTGATATTGATCACAGAAAAACGGATACGCGGTTCGGCCACAAAACCGGCAATGCTTTTTTTCGGGAGCGATGATAATAACATCATACCGGTGGCTGTTGCGGCGGAATTTTTGATAAAACCGCGGCGGGAGGAGAAGAGAGACTTCATATGCAAGAGTTAGAAGTTAATAGTTAGGAGTTAAAAGTTAATAGTTAAAAGTTTGCAGTAATAAGTTATTATTCAGTATGGCCGAATTTAAGTTCTTTAAGTTACAGTATTGGTACAGTGCAGCGGGGAATTTCTGCGAAAACGTTGTAGAGGGCTCTTTCAGAATTAAGAATTCAGAATTAAGAATAATGCGTTAGACCGACAAAGCCAGTATCCATTCCTAATTCTACATTCTTAATTCCTAATTCTGAATTCTCTTCCCCCATTTCACCAGCTCATACCATAATACCGATGCCGCACCTGTAAGGATGGCGAAAACAGCATGGGAAACAGGTAATTTGCTGAAGCCGAAAAAGCTGGCGAATGGTGGAAAGAAAATGAGTGCGGTGGTGATCACGATGGTAATGATGATGATCAATGGTACCAGCCGGTTGGCATAACCAAGCGTGGTGAGTAATGAATAATAAAAGGACCGGTTTACCAGTGTTAAAAAAATATTCGCGCTGATCAGTGTAAGAAATACCATTGAGCGGGTTAGGGTTTCATCGGCCTGTTGCTGTACCGCATACTGGTAAGCGGTTAGTGTGCCCGCTGTGATGGCAAGCCCCTGTAGAATACTTACAGTAAGTTCTCTCCGGTTAAAAAAAGTGGAACTGAAGGGCCTTGGTTTTTCGGCCATCGTATTTTTTTCCTTCGGCTCATTTTCATAAATGATGGAACAGGTGGGCCCCATAATGAGTTCGAGAAAGATCACATGCACCGGGGAAAAAATATTCGGGTAGATCCAACCCAGCGCAAGGGGAAGGAATACTGTCAGGATGATCGGGATATGGATAGAAATGATATAACGGATCGCTTTTTTCAAATTGGTATAAATTTTCCGTCCCATCGAAATGGCATCCACCATTCTGGCGAGATCATCTTCCAATAAAACAAGCGATGCGGCCTGTTTGGCGATCTCCGAGCCTTTGCGCCCCATCGCAATTCCGATATGTGCGGCTTTGAGGGCAGGGCCATCATTTACGCCATCGCCCGTCATGGCAACGATTTCACCATCAGCTTTCAGTGCATTGATGATGCGGAGTTTTGCTTCGGGGAACATGCGTGTGAAAAGGGTGTTGTTCTGAACTGCTTTGTTCAGTTCGGTTTCGGGCATCTGCATCAGTTCCTCCCCGCTCAGTTGCTTTTCAGGCTGCTGTATACCTGTTTCTTTTGCAATGGCCATGGTGGTGGCAGCATTATCACCCGTGATCACTTTTACTGAGATACCCGCCCGATAAAATTTTTGTAAAACAGAACTGATATTTTTTTTAGGTGGATCATAAAATGCAACCAGCCCGCTAAAACGAAACCGGAGTTCTTGTTGCGTACGTGGAAATCGGTCGCCCTCTGTAAATGCTTCTCCAACACCGAGTATGCGGTATCCTTCCGTGGCAAGTTGCACCACAGCATGATCAGCAGCAATTTTTTCTTCTTCGCTGATACCTGATAAAGACAATAACGCTTCCGGTGCACCCTTTGCAGCGATGATGCGCCGGCCCTCGCTGTTCTGAAAAATATGGGTCATCATTGGCGGTTTGCCATCCAGCGGGTATTCGTGGATGATACCATACTGCGGGCGTTCATCTTTGTTACTTGTGCACATATATGCTTCATGCAAAGCAATTTCCATCGGGTCAAAAGGGATCGGTTCACTGGCCCACATCGCAGTGCGTATCACTGATGCCGCTTCTTTCTCTTCAAATTGGGAAGGCGGTATTATTTTTTTTGATTCAGGTACGTAAATACGCGCGAGACTCATCCTGTTTTCAGTAAGTGTCCCGGTTTTATCGGTACAGATCACTGTTGCACTGCCAAGCGTTTCAACAGTTTTCATCTGTTTCACCACGATTCCCAGTTTCATCAAACGCCAGGCGCCCAATGCCATAAAAGTGGTGAATGCAACCGGGATCTCTTCGGGCAGGATACTCATGGCCAGCGTAAGCGCTTTCAGTAAACTGCCAAGCCATTGGCCAGATTGGTAAAAATTGATCGCCCAAACGATTGCGAATACGATGATACCGAGTATCACCATTTTTTTTACAAAACTGCTGATCTGTTTTTCAAGCGGGGTAGGTTCTTCCGCGATATCCGCGAGGCTTTTCCCGATGCCACCCAGTTTTGTATGATTGCCGATGGCAGATACCACAGCCACGGCGAGCCCCCCGGAAACAGAAGTGCCGCTGTACAGGTAAGGATCGCTGTGCAGCGCATCTTTATAAACGGGCAATGACTCGCCGGTTAAAATGGATTCGTTTACAGAGAAATCATTGGAGTGTATGATGCGGGCATCCGCAGGAACCAGCATACCTTCTTCAACAAGGATATGATCGCCGATCACCAGTTCGGCTGTGGGTACTGAAATGGTTTCCCCATTGCGGATCACTTTTGAGTTGGGTTGCGAAAACTCCTTTAGTTTTTCAAGGGCATTCCGGCTGCGGTTGTCCTGGTATAAGGAAATCGCAGCCACGAGTAAAATGGAGCAGGCCATAAAAATACCATCCCCTTTTTCGCCGCTGATAAAATATAAAACCGATGCTGCCAATAATAAAACCACCATGGGTTCTTTTGCCAGGTCAGTAAGGACTTCGAGTACCGGGTTTTTTTTGTGAAACTGCAAACGGTTATCGCCATGCTGTTGGCGGGAGGCGATCACTTCTTCACTATTGAGGCCGCTGATATTAAAACGTTCGGTAGACATGTGCCGGAATCATTACACAATTTACCGGATTCTGTTTCTGCTGTATATGATAAAAATCAATTTTTTGCGGGTTTGGATTTGCCGCAGCAGGAGAATGGAGCAGTTTTTCTCCAGGGGTCCTTAATTCAGGTACGATTCAATGATGGTATCCAGCATTTGTTCTGCATCATAAAAGCCTGCCAGTTTGCGGATCACTTTTTCCACCACGGCATCCGGGCAGCTTGCACCGCTGGTGATAAGGATGCGCGCGGGCTGTTTTTGCGGAAGATACTGATGGATGACACTGAGTTCTTTGCTGCGCCAGTTACGGTTTTCGATGGTTTCGGGAGATAGCAGCCTGTCTGCGCTGTCGATAAAGAAAGTTGTGAGTTCATTTTCGCAGAGTTCAACAAGGTGCGAACTGTTGCTGCTGTTATGTCCGCCGATCACGATAGCGATATCGGCAGGTGTATTAAGCATGCCGGTTACGGCCGTCTGGTTATCATTGGTGGCATAGCACAAAGTATCCCGGGTATCTGCAAAACGATCCGCAATGGTATCGGCGGTAAGCTGGTAGTGGCGGATAAAAACAGATTTGAGATAATCCGAAATCGCTTGTGTGTCGCTTGCCAGCTGGGTGGTCTGGTTTACCACTCCGATTTTTTGCAGGTGTTCGCGGATATCAAAACCCTCGGAATAACGGCCTTTGAATTCTGTATAAAAATCTTCGGCGGGTTTTTCACCGGTGATATATTTTGCGAGCTCAACGGTTTCGGCCATATCATTTACCACCACAGTTGGGGTATGCGAGGAAGCATGCGAAAAAGTGGCCCTGGTTTCTTCGTGTTTGGGTTTGCCGTGGACCACGATACTGTATCCTTTTTCAGCGATCTGTTCGCTGCGGTTCCATACTTTTTCAACAAAAGGGCAGGTGGTATTGTATTTTTCTGCAGGGATACCTTTCTGCTGTAAAAGCGATTCTATTTCAAGCGTGGTACCGAAGGCGGGGATGATCACTACATCATCTTTGGTGAGTGAATCAAATGAGATCAGCTGTTTCCCGTAAGTGTCCTGCAAAAACTGAACACCTCTTTCTGCAAGATCGGCATTTACCTGCGGATTATGGATCATTTCGCTGAGCAGGAAAATGCGTTTACCCGGATTTTCTGCGATGGTATTAAAAGCGATTTCGATTGCATTCTCCACCCCGTAGCAAAAACCAAAATGACGGGCCAGGTATACCTGCAGGTTTCCAAGATCGAGGAGTGTGGGGCTGAAATCCTTTTTCAGTTTATCTGCCGCTTTGCGGGATTGCTTAATGGCACTGATCAGCGGACTGCGGTAAATATTGGGAACATTAAACTGTTTCATGAACTGCAAAGGTAGGGGGGAGAGGGAAAAGTTAGGAGTTAGGATGAAGAGTTAAAAGTTAATAGATAATAGTTATAAGTGATCAAACCATAAACTGAAATATGTAAAAGTTAAGAATTGAAAGCGACTCTTCACTCCTAACTCTTAACTTTTAACTAAAAAGGGGCCGGGGGTGAGTCTGGGGTAAGTTAGAAGTTAAAAGTTAAAAGTGATTAAACCATGAACTATTCACTATGAACTATTCGCTATTAACCATGAACCATTCCTGATCCTGCTGCTGAAGTGTGCGACGCAAGGGACGATGGGGAGTGCACTGCAGCCGGAAAATGAAAAATCAGTACTTTCAATGTATAAACGATTGCAATGAGAATTCTCCCCTTTATCGTATCCGGTTTGTGCACCGCGGGACTGGTAGTGGTATTGAACACACAGTTGCCGGCGGGCGGCAGTAAAACACCCCGCTTGGGTTATTTTCTTTCGCCGCAGCTGGGTTTCTGGCAGAATGCAGAACCGGCAGATGCTTCATTTGATGGCGAACTGAAACTGGCGGGTATGCGTGGCAAAGCCGATGTGTATATGGATGAACGCCTCGTACCGCATATTTATGCAGACAATGATGCCGATGCCTATTATGTACAAGGTTACCTGCATGCAAAATTCCGGTTATGGCAGATGGAATTCCAAACAAGGGTGGCCGCGGGAAGGTTAAGTGAAATACTGGGAGAAGAGAGATTGCCCATCGACAGGATGTTCCGCCGTTTGGGGATGGTATATGGCGCAGAACAAACCATGCAGCAGGCAGAGAAAAACCCGGAACTGAAAACCGCCGTGGATGCTTATGCAGAAGGGGTAAATGAATATATCAAATCATTAAAACCCGAGCAGCTTCCCTTTGAATACAAACTGCTCGATTACCAGCCGGAAGAATGGACTTCGATGAAGACCTACCTCTTCCTCATGTTTATGTCGTACGACCTTACGGGCCGTGGTTCGGTTACCGATCTGCAAATGACAAATGCAAAAAATTATTTTGGGTACGATGATTTCAATGCACTTTTTCCGAACGTGCAGGATTCGCTGGACCCGATCATTCCCCGGGGAACCGGGTTTATGGATCCTTCGGTTACACCGAAAGCGCCTAAAACAGTGGACTCGCTTTACCTCAATAAATCAGGTGTAACGAATAAAAGCACGGCCATGCTGCCGGAAGCGCCCGAGAAAGACAACGGCAGCAATAACTGGGTGGTGGCCGGCACCAAAACAAAAAGCCAGCGGCCGATCCTTTGTAACGATCCGCACCTGGGTTTAAACCTGCCCTCTTTATGGTATGAAGTGCAGATACAAACGCCCACACATAATACCTATGGTGCCAGTTTCCCCGGATCGCCGGCGGTGATCATCGGTTTTAACGACAGTATTGCATGGGGTGTAACAAATGCAGGAAGAGACGTGATCGATTATTACAATATCGAATTCAAAGATTCCACGATGCAGGAATACCGGTATAACGGTGAGTGGAAAAGAGCGGAACACAGAAAAGAAGTGATCAAAATAAAAGGCAAACCCGATATGGAAGAAGATATTGCCATGACGGTCTTCGGTCCTGTGATGTACGACAAAGCCTACTCGAATGCCAGTACGGAAGGAAAATACCTTGCATTGCGATGGACGGCCCATGACCCCGGTAACGGTTTGCAAACTTTTTACCAGTTAAACCGTGCAAAAAATTACGACGATTACCTCGGCGCCATTTCAAAATGGAGTTGCCCGGGGCAGAATTTTGCCTTCGCTTCCAAAACCGGGGATATCGCAGTGAAACAACAGGGCGCATTTGTTGCGCGCTGGAACCGGCAGGGTGATTTTATTTTACCCGGAAACGACAGCAGTTACCAGTGGCAGGGAATGATACCTACAGAAGAAAACCCCTTGCTGCACAACCCCGCTCGTGGGTTTGTCAGCAGTGCCAACCAGCAACCAGTGGATTCCAGTTATCCCTATTATATCGGGGCTGCCAATGCATTTCCTTTGTACAGGGGCATCATCATTAACCGCTTGCTTGCGAATATGAGTAATATCACACCGGAAGATATGCAGCGGCTGCAGATGGAGAATTACAACGTATTTGCAGAAATGGCCCGCCCGGTACTACTCAAATACCTTGATGAGAAAGCATTGAATGCAGACGAAAAAAAATATGCGGGCCTGTTAAAAAACTGGAACCTGCGGAATGATGCAAGCGAAAAAGGTGCGACCGTTTTCAGAATGGTATGGGACAGCCTCGAAGCAGAAGTATGGGGAGATGAGATCAGCAAAAGCAAACTGCCTCTGCCGAAGCCGGAAGCCTATACTTTACTTGAAAGCCTTTTACGCAATGGCGATTTTCGTTTTGCAGATAATATAAATACACCTGATAAAAAAGAAACAATCGCCGATGACCTGCTGGCTGCTTTTCACAAAGCCGCGGGCACACTGCGGAAACTGGAGGAGAAGAACCAGTTTGAATGGGTGAAATTTAAAGATACCCGTGTGAACCATTTATTAAAAATACCGGCGCTGAGCCGCTTACATTTACCCATCGGCGGAGGCGAACATATCATCAATGCCACCAAGGAAACCCATGGCCCCAGCTGGCGGATGATCGTGCAGATGACAGATGAGATAGAAGCCTATTGCGTTTATCCCGGCGGACAAAGCGGAAACCCGGGCAGTAAGTATTACGATACGTTTGTTGACAACTGGGCAACGGGTAAATATTACCGCATCCTCTTCCTGCAGAAAAAAGAAACTGCTGCGAAGAATGAACACATTAAATGGCATATCACATTCACCAACAGTTAAACACCTGCAATGAAACAGATCACAGCAATTGTACTCACGGCTTTCCTCGCATTTGTTGCGGGTATTTACAGTAATTTGCCCTGGTGGAGTTTTGCCATCACTTCGCTTATTGTTTCTGTTGCGATACACCAGAAACCCGGCAAAGCTTTTTTATCGGGCTTTCTTGGGTTGTTCGGGCTATGGGCGGTTATGGCATTATTGAAAGATATACCCAATGATCATATCCTTTCCACCAAAGTGGCACAGATATTACCCCTCGGCGGATCGTATATCGTATTGATACTGGTTACCGGCATCGTGGGCGGATTGGTAAGCGGGCTTGCTGCATTAACGGGCAGTTATCTTCGTAAATAACGTTTCGGTTTCTTTTCTTACACAATGAGTTCCTGCGAAGGAACTCATTGCTTTTTCCGGGAAACCAAGGGGGATAATAACTGCCTCATCATTCATGGTTGTTTCCTGGCTGCAGGCATTGCGATGGTTCAAGGGACTGTGTTTAAGAATTCGTTAAACCCGTATATTTTTACATGCCCGGTAACAAATCACAGCCCCAAGCGTATAATTTCGTTGTAACCTGTTACTATGAGAATATCCTTCTTGTTGTTGTTTTCTTTTTTAGGAACACTGAAAGCGGCTACCATTTCGGGCACCATCCGGGATGATAAGGGCAACCCGCTTCCGTTTTCTTCCATATTGGTAAAAGGCACCACGCAGGGTGCATCCGCCAACGCCAAGGGGCATTACTCGCTTTCGCTGGAAACGGGGGAATATACACTGGTGGCACAGTACATCGGTCACCGCTCAGAAGAGAAGAAAATAAAACTCGGAAAAAACGACCAGGTGGTCGATTTTATCCTGACCGAGCAGCAATACAACCTGAAAGATGTGGTGGTTACCAGCGGTGCGGAAGACCCGGCTTATGCCATCATCCGCAAAGCGATTGAAAAAAGGGCGGAACACCTGAAAGAGATCAAAGAATTTGAGTGCGAAGTATATATC
>SAIX01000111.1 GCA_004028765.1 Chitinophagaceae bacterium
GTCTTTGTTTGGGAAGTAATGCAAATATTCTTTTCACATCTTTCACAAATCCCATATCCAGCATCCTGTCTGCTTCATCCAGTATCACTGTATTCACGGTATTCAAAGAAACGATGCGTTGCTGAATAAAATCAAGTAACCGTCCGGGGGTGGCAATCAAAATGTCCACGCCAGCCTTCAGGGAATAAACCTGTTGTTGTTGTGAAACACCACCGAATACAGCCAGACAGCGGATACCGGTTCCTTTACTGTAATTGCGACAACTTTCTTCGATCTGGATAGCCAGTTCACGGGTTGGAGCAAGTACCAGTACAGAAACAGGCCTGGTTCCGGTCACTGTTTTTTTTCCTGAATATAAATTTTGTAAAACCGGTAACAGGAATGCTGCTGTTTTGCCGGTTCCTGTTTGTGCGCAGGCAAGTACATCTTTTTTCTGTAAGATGATAGGGATTACTTTTTCCTGTATTGGGGTGGCATTGTCGTATGCCTGTAACCGCAGGGCCTCCTGTATCGGAGCTGCGAGTTGTAAATCTGTAAATTTCAAATTCAATGATTAATTGTTAACTGAAAACAATAAATACAGTTTCACTATCTGTATAATGAAACTGTATTTAAGTATTACCTGCAGTCCTTTTTTGCGGATATGCAGGCAAATGGGTTGATCAATAATTACGGCTATAGTCGTTATTGTTAAAGTTTTTGCGTGTACTGCGCTCTTCTCTTTCACGGGCAACTGACACAGATAAAGAACGGCCTTCAATTTCTTTACCATGTAATTTCCCGATGGCAGTATTTCCTTCATCGGATGATGCCATTTCCACAAATCCAAACCCGCGCGACCTTTGCGTTAAACGATCGAGGATGATTTTAACAGAAGTAACTACTCCGAAGTTGGAAAAAAGAGATTTCAGGTCTTCCTCACTGGTGTGAAAGCTCAAATTGGACACATAAATGTTCATAAATACATTTTTTTAGTTAATGAAAACTTGAGCTGTAAAACAGAAGTGAGAAGGATAAAATTTACCTGCGGGAAGTAAAAAATAAGATTGTCTTAAGTATGCTTAGACGACTCAATTAATGCAAATATAAAGGATTCAGGTGAGACTGCCCGTTTTACTTTAAAAGGATATATAAACAATGTTGATTGTTAAGGATCTATGATGAACTGACGAATAGATCCTGGCAAATTGTTGTAACAAGCCGGGTGAATTTGGCAGGATTCTTTATCTGGGAAGCAGATACAAAACATAAAAGCCGGCGCAGAATACGCCGGCTTTGCAGAGAGGAAGGGATTCGAACCCTCGATACCGCTTTGGCGGTATACACACTTTCCAGGCGTGCTCCTTCAACCACTCGGACACCTCTCTGTATTTTTGAAACCGGTTTATCCCTTTTCAATTCTTTACCTCTTCTCTTTTACCCGTTTCTTTAAAGGATGGCAAAAATAGCCCATTGACATCAGTTGCCGAAGATTTTTTGTGCGTTTCGGGTGGTTATTTCGGCCATTTCTGTTTCGGGTAGCTGTTTGATCTCTGCCAGTCTTGCGAGGATAAGACGCATGTAAGCGCTCTCATTTCTTTTTCCGCGGTAAGGCACGGGGCTGAGATAAGGTGCATCTGTTTCGAGTACCATAAAGCCAGGATCGATATCGGCCAATGCCTCCGGTACACCACTGTTTTTATAAGTAACCACCCCGCCGATACCCAGGGAAAACCCCATTTCGGTGATCTGCTTTGCTTCGATGGCATTGCCGCTGAAACAATGAAAAATGCCTCTGAGCCCTTTGGCTGCAAAAGGTTTTACGGCTTTAATTGTTTCGGGCATGGCTTTGCGTGTATGGATCACGATGGGGAGCCGGCGGTCGAGTGCCCATTGCATCTGAAGGGTAAAAGCTTCGAGTTGCTCACTAAAAAATGTTGTATCCCAGTATAGGTCGAGCCCGATTTCGCCAATGGCTACAAAAGGCCGTTTGTTCAGCCATTCCTCCGCAATTGCCAGTTCTTCCCGGTAATTTTCTTTTACATAACAGGGATGCAACCCCATCATTGCAAAACAACTGGCGGGGTATGCGGATTCGAGAGCCATCATAGCCGGGATGGCTTCGCTGTCGATCGCGGGAAGATAAAAGCGGCCGACTCCCTGCTCCATCGCCCTTGCGATCATCGCATCACGGTCGGCATTGAATTCTTCGGAATAGAGGTGGCAATGGGTATCGATCAGGTTCATTCCGCAAAAATCCTGAATAATCCGATAGCAGCCAATCTTCCTCTACCGAAAGAAAATAAAATCCCGATCCTGTCGTTTTATTCAAACCGCGATTGCCAGCCGGTTTCAATGATTTTATAGGGTACGGCCCTATCCTGCCGGTGTGTCTACACTGGCTTTTTTTCATAGGTTTATTGGTCGGATCGTTGGTTGGTTTATTTGTGAGGACGTTTATTTGATTATTCTCACAACTCAATCATTTCCCGCAAAGACGCGAAGTTTCACAAAGTGTGGTTATAAGCGTTAAAGAGGGCAGGTGTAATCCCATATTCACCATTGCCCATTCACCATTCGCGGATTGGCGGATTACGGATTAGCGGATTCATTACTCACCACTGCCCACTCACCACTCACCAATTTCACCGCAAAGCCGCAGAGGACGCGAAGTTTCGCAGGGTATGGTTAAAGGAGTTAAAAAGGTTAAAAGTGTTAAAGAGGTTGGGCGTAATCCCATATTCACCATTGCCCATTCACCATTCACTATTAGTGGATTTATTACTCACCACTGCCCACTCACCCCTCACCGATTTCACGGCAAAGCCGCAAAGACATGAAGTTTCGCGAAGTATACTTAAAAAGTGGACTTCCTCCGTTCCTTACTCTTCCGTTTATCTGTTCTATTATTACTTCTGACTTCGTCATCCCTTGTTCAGTATTCAATATTCCATAGCTTCCCGTCAGGAACCGGGAATTTTTTTCTTCCTGCCTGTAACGTTCCGGCTGTTCCTGCGATTAGAGAATAGCAACCTGTATCAAAAGGCTGTTTTTGGAAATAATTACGACGATACAACATGAGGAGCTGATCGAAAATTGTAAAAGGGGAGATACGGCTGCCTATACCGAACTGTACCACCTGTATGCCAAAGAGGTTTATAATACCATTTACCGGCTGGTGGGGCATACGGCAGAAGCGGAAGACATCCTGCAGGACAGTTTTGTAGCGGCATTCCAGGCCATCCACGGGTTTGAACATACGGGAGGGTTCAGGGCATGGGTAAAACGGATCGCCACCAATAAATCGATCGATGTATTGCGGAAAAGGAAACTGCGTTTTGTGGAACTCGAAACTGAAACGATGCAGTACAAAGAGGAAGAGGTGCTGGATGAAAAAGAATTTTCTTTCAAAGTGGAAGAAGTGAAAAAAGCGATTGACCAGTTACCTGAACATTACCGCATCATCGTTCACCTGCATCTTTTTGAAAATATCCCGCAGGTGGAAATTGCGAAAATGCTGGGCATCGCCAATAATACGGTGCGGATACAGTTTCACCGCGCCAAGCAAAAAATTCTGACCATGATCAAAGAAGGAGGTGTGAGATGAAAAAAAATTTACACGATTTTATCCAGGAAAACCGGGAGGCTTTTGATACACGTGAACCCGATCCTGCTGTGTTGCTGAAAATACAACAGCGGTTACAGAAAACACAATCAGCAAAAAAGCCGGGCGCCCTGGTAATACCGATACGCATGGTAAGATGGGCAGCCGCCTGCCTCATCCTTTTAGCCGGGGCAGCTGTTTTCTGGGTAAGCCGCGAAAAAGAAAATACAAACCTTAATGTGGCTGTTACAAAACCGGTAACACCTCCGCATACAAACGCCCCGGAAAACAGCCCGCTTGTTACGAAGGAAAATACGCAATCAAACGCCGTTGCTGTTGCAGCAAACGAAACGCATAAAATGAACGTTACCGCAGCAACCGATATCGCTGAACGGAAACAGGTGCTCTTTGCCAAACTGAATGATATGGAATCGCCAAGCGCACGTTTGCAGGCAGCATCGCTGGCGGCGGCAGGCAGCAGGGCCGGGAAAGATATCGTGGATGCGCTGGTGCATACCATGAACAACGACCCCAGCAGCAATGTGCGGCTGGCTGCAATGGAAGGGCTCGGGAAATTTTACCGCGAACCCTATGTGCGGAAAAAACTGATCGAGTCCCTCAAAAAACAAAAAGATCCTTTGGTGCAGATCGGGCTGATAGACCTGCTCACCAAAATGAAAGAATCAACTATTATAAACGAACTGGACAGGATTGTAAAAGACGGAACCACGCTGGAAGCTGTAAAAGACCACTCGTATTCCGGCATGCTCACACTCCGTTCATAATACAAACCAAAACAGGCAGGTATCCGGTTCATGCATGACGGATCAAAACCTGTATCATTTAAAACCTCAGAAAAAACATACCATGAAAAAGTACCTGGTAATCGCATCTTTTATTCTTGCTGCCATCAGCAGTGTAACGGCGCAGGAATTCAAACTCAATAAAAGCACCGGCAAACTGGTGATCAACCTCTCTTCCGTAAAAGTGGAAGGATACAACGGCACAGAAATCATTTTCAGCAGCCCCAAATCAGATAAGGAGGAAGATGAAAGGGCCAAAGGGCTGCGTCCCATCAATGGCTCGGGATTTACAGATAATACGGGTCTCGGCATCAGCGTGGTTGAAAAAGGCAATGCCATTGAAGTGAACCAGGTAAGCCAGCGCGGTGGGGAAGTAAAGATCAAAGTCCCCAAAGGGATGGCGATCTCTTACGAGTACAGCAAAGTAATGAGTGCAGGGAAAGCCAGTTTTAAAAACCTGGAAGGAGAACTGGAACTCTCTGTGCAATACAATAATGTTGAGCTCGAAAATATCACCGGCCCGCTTACTGCCAAAGCCATTTATGGTTCTATCGATGCGAAATTCAGCGATAACCTGAAAGGCCCTGTTTCAGTGGTTTCTATTTACGGTCATGTGGATGTTTCGATCCCTGCTACTGCCAAAGCCAACCTGAACCTGAAAACTTCATATGGTGAGATCCTCGCAGCATCCGACTTGAAAATCGATCTCGAGAAATCATCAAACTCTGATATGGTGAGTTACAACAACAACAATGTAAAGGGTAAAATGAATGGGGGTGGCACTGAGATATCGCTGCGCTCAGATTATAAAAAGATATACCTGCGTAAAAGCGGCAACTGATTTTTCACCATCAAACAATGATCATGAAAACATTGCTATCTGTTTTGTGCAGCTTCACCCTGTTATTCGCTGCTGCGCAAACCAAAGTAAATAAAACCTATCCCGCTGCTGCAGGGCAAACCCTGGAACTGAATTTTGATTACCCCCGTATTGTGCGCATCAGCACCTGGGATAAAAATGAAGTAGCAGTTACTGCCATGGTAAGCATCAATGATGGCGAGAACGACAATGCCTTTGAACTGAATGACAAAGTGGAGAATGGCGTACTGGTGATCAGTAACCAGATCAAAGACATGAAGAACCTGCCTCACCGCTATACCGTAATTGATGATGGTAAGAAAACGGTTTTCCGGAACAAAGAAGATTATGATGCCTATGTACGAAAAACCGGAGGAGGTCACCGCATCACTTCCAACGGCGTTGACCTGGAAATCACCCTCGAAATAAAAGTGCCGGCCAATATGGTTACCAATGTAAAATCTACTTATGGCATTGTTGAAATGGTGAACTTCCGTGGTCCGGTAACAGTTACTGCGCCCTACGGCGGTATCGATGCCACCATTAATGAATCGCAAACGGGAAAACTGCAGGCTACTACGAGCTACGGACAGATTTACACCAACCTTGACCTAACCCTGACGGAAAAAACACAGAAAGATTTTTTTACCTCCATTACGGCCGAGCCGGGTAAAGGCCCTTCCTATGTGTTAAAATCAACTTACGGAAAAATTTACCTGCGCAAGCCTTAGGGTTTTAGTATATGATAAAAATGTAGCAACAGGGCCCTGCGCCCTGTTGCTGTTTGTAAACGTTTGGCCTCGGTGCGGCATCATTCACCTATTCTGCGATCACGATCCCTCATTTTGCCTTAAATTGGTTGCTTCAAACCAAAACAAATGAGAAAATATTTCCTGGTACTTTCTGTTATCACCATGGCAGCCGGTACAAAGGCACAGCAGGTACTCAGTGCCAAAGATTACGAGCGTGCCGAACAGTTCATGGGCTATAATACCGATCCGCTGATCGATGGCGGTAATGCAAGACCCAACTGGTTACCTGATGACCGCTTCTGGTTCCTTTCTGCTTCACAGAAAAAAAATGAATTCATCCTGGTTGATCCGGCTAAAAAATCCAAAGCCCCTGCATTTGATCATGCAAAATTGGCAGAAGCACTTGGCGCTGCTACCGGTAATAAATATGATGCAGCCAAGCTCCCTTTTCAAAGCATCGGTTTTTCGGCTGATGGTAAATATATTTTATTCACAGCAGAAAATAAACGCTGGAAATACGATCTTTCCTCATCACAGGTTAGTGTGAATGAGGGTGTGGCTGCGATGGGCGGCGATGCTGCACCTGTTCGCGGATTTGGCGGGAGAAGAGGTGGTTTTGGTGGCGGGAACGAAGTGCTTTCTCCCGATGGAAAAAAAGCGGCATACATTAAAGACTGGAACCTTTGGGTACGCGATGTGGCAAGCAACCAAAGCGTGCAGCTTACCACTGACGGCATAAAGGATTTTGGCTATGCCACGGACAACGCCGGATGGTCAACCAGCGACAGGCCGGTATTGCGCTGGTCGCCCGATTCTAAAAAGATCGCCACATTTCAGCAGGACCAACGCGAAGTGAGCGATATGTATCTTGTAACCACCAATGTGGGTAAACCCAATCTGCGTGCCTGGAAATATCCGTTGCCCGGGGATAAAGTGATCCCGGTGATCCATCGCGTGATCATTGAAGTGGAACACCCCAAAGTAATCAGGCTGCAGGTGCCTGCTGATCCGCACCGTGCTTCACTGAGCGATGATATTTCGAGCAGCGGAACATTTGATGATGTAGACTGGACGGCCGATGGTTCACAGCTCGCTTTTCTTTCTACTTCACGCGATCATAAGCAGGAAAAATTCCGTATCGCGGATGCAGCTACGGGAGCAGTGCGGGAAGTATTTGAAGAAGTGGTGAGAACACAATACGAATCAGGCCGTGATGCCATTAACTGGCGCTATCTCGCAGCCACCAATGAAATTATCTGGTATTCAGAACGCGACGACTGGGGCCATCTTTACCTGTATGATGCCGCAACCGGTAAAGTGAAAAACCAGGTCACCAAAGGTAACTGGGTGGTAAGCCGTATTGTGAAGATCGATGAGAAGAGCCGCACCATCTGGTTCACCACAACAGGCCGTGATGCAGAGAACCCGTATTTCTCCCGCCTCTGTAAGATCGGCTTTGATGGAAAAAATTTAACCGAACTCACACCGGGTGAAGGAACCCATAGCGCTTCTTTTTCTCCCTCCGGAAATTATATCATTGATACGTATTCAAAACCCGATGTACCACCTGTTACCGTGCTGCGCGATGCAAATGGAAAATTGATTACTGAGATCGACAGGATGGATGTATCGCGGTTGGTTGCCACGGGATGGAAAGCACCCATTCCTGTTTCTGTAAAAGCGCATGATGGCAAAACGGATGTGTATGGCCTTGTATTCACACCCACTAAAATGGAAGCCGGAAAAAAATACCCGGTGATCGATTATATCTATCCCGGTCCGCAGGGCGGAAGTGTAAGCAGCTGGGCATTCTCCGCTTCGAGAAGTGATAACCAGTCGCTCGCAGAACTGGGTTTTATCGTAGTGATGATCGAAGGCACGAGTAACCCGCACCGCTCCAAAAGCTACCACGATATGAACTATGGCAATATGGCCGAAAATACTTTGCCCGACCAGGTGGCGGCTATCCGCCAGCTATCGCAGAAATTCCCGATCGATACCAACCGTGTGGGCATCTGGGGTCATTCCGGTGGCGGCTTTGCAACAGCTGCCGCCATGTTCCGGTACCCTGATTTCTTTAAAGTGGGTATCTCAGAATCGGGTAACCATGATAACCGGAATTATGAAGACGATTGGGGTGAGCGTTACAACGGGCTTGTAGAGAACAGCAACTACGAAGCTCAGGCCAACCAGAATTATGCAAAAAACCTCAAAGGGAAATTAATGCTGGCAACAGGAATGATGGATAATAATGTGCCGCCTTATAATACACTGCTGGTGGTGGAAGCATTGGAGAAAGCCAACAAAAGTTTCGACCTCGTGGTATTTCCGAATGCAGCACATGGTTACGGGCAATACAGTTCTTATATGATGCGCCGCAGGTGGGATTATTTTGTAAAGAATTTACTGGGTGCCGAACCACCGGTTGATTACCAGTTACGCAACCCAATGCAGGGGCCAAGAGGAAATTAAAAATGAGAGAGCCGGTTATTTTAACCGGCTCTTTTTGTGTAAATCAAAAATTATTTTTTCTTTTTCCCTTGTGATGATTCGCGGATATGCAATTCGGTAGGTAAAATTTTCTTTTCAAATTTTGCAGGCGGCCGTTTGGATTCAATCAGTTTGATCAGTAGTTCCGCTGCGGCCCTGCCGATTTCATAAGCAGGTTGTGTGATGGTGGTAAGTTCAGGTTCAAATATTTCCGGGGCACTGAAATTGCTGTAACCCACCATGGCGATCTGACCAGGGATGCGTATTTTCTTTTTTTTGAGAATGGCCATGGCGCCGATGGTGATCCTGTCGGATGCAGTGATGATGGCATCGGGGCGAGGTTTTACTTGTAAGAGATCGTTTATCGCTTCTTCAATTTCGGGAAGGTCTTTCCCGCCATGGTTGCAATATTTAATATAGGACGGATTGAAAGGAATGCCCTGTTCCCTCAATGCTTTTTCATAACCCTTTAAACGTTCTGTAGTGATCGAAAGCTCGCGGGAACTGGTGATATGTGCGATCCTGGTGTAACCGTTTTTGATCAGGTGCATGGTGCCTGCATAACTGCCGCCTGCATTATCCGCCACCACCTGGTGCGTTTTGATCTCATCGGTAACTCGGTCATAAAATACAATCGGGATACCGGCTTCATGCACTTTTTTAAAATGTTCCACCGATTTGGTCTCGGCTGAAAGCGAAACAAGTAAACCATCTACAGCCCTCCACGATAAATGTTCCACATTCTTCATCTCCCTCGCAAGCGATTCCAGGCTTTGTGTGATGATGATATGGTAATCGCGCTGATAAGTGGCGGATTCCATCCCGTTCAATACCTCGCTGAAAAAATTATTGGGGATGGCGCCGATGATCACGCCGATACTACGCCCGTTTTTATGCCGCAGCATTTGTGCCATCAGGTTGGGGCGATAATTGTGCCTTCGCGCATAATCGTTCACGAGTTGCTTGGTGGCATCACTGATCTCATGACTGTCGCGCACTGCTTTTGAAACTGTTGCCACGGAAAGATTCAGTGCTTTCGCAATATCTTTTAAGGTGATGGCATCGGGGTTCAGTTTCATCCGTATCGCTTTAATTATTTATCAGCCCTCGATCAGCTTGGCAATACCAAAGGCACAGCCCGCGGCCAATGCGCCGATCAGCATTACTTTTAAGGCACCTAACAAAGGATTTGTGCCGGTTAACCTGCTCTTGAAATAACCAAATACAAACAGGCAGAGAAGGGTCACTACCACTGATATTTTTAAACCGGCGATCCCATCGCTCACAAAAAAATAGGGACTTAACGGGATCAATCCGCCCACCACATAAGAAGCCCCGATATTGAAAGCACTCTTTCTCGCCCTTTTGGGGTCGGGTTTATCGAGGCCCAGTTCATACTTCATCATAAAATCGGCCCAGCGGTGTTTGTCTTTTACCAGTTCATCCACTGCCTGCTGCTGAACAGATTCACTCAATCCCAATCCTTCAAAAAATACACGCACTTCCTCCCGCTCCACCTGCGGCAGTTTTTCGATCTCATCATATTCTCTTTTCAATTCACTGTTGTAATGTTCCTGTTCGGTTTTGCCGGCAAGGTACCCGCCCAGTCCCATGGCAATGGACCCGGCAGCGATCTCAGCTATACCGGCCACCACGATGAGATGAACATCTTTTACGGCCCCGCTCAAACCCGCAGCAAGGGCGAAAGGGACAGTAAGGCCATCAGACATGCCGATGACGATATCGGTCAGTATCTCCGAACTGGTCAGGTGTTCCTCTTTGTGTGAATGGCCATGGTGGCTGTGCGGATTGTGGTGAAGATGGGTTTCCATTTGCAGTAGTTGAGATATTGAGGCCTGAAATTAAAGTATTTATATAGAAATGCCTGTGTAGAAACCGGGTTTGTGATGGCTTTGTTAACATGCAGGTAACCTGCACGTAACAATTCGGTAACATAGCAAAATCACCTTTGCCCCATGAAAACATATGCTATGTTTAAGAAAATGATTTTATTGATGGGTTTCCTTGCTGTAACGATGTTTACAAGCAACCTTTTTGCACAGGAAACAACCGCTACCCTCAGTGGGAATGTAAAAGAAGCCAAAGGTGCTTTTGTAAGCGGCGCTACCATTACCATCAAACACGAGCCAACCGGTTTTACAACCACGGCGCAGACCAACAGTAAAGGAATTTTTGTGGTGCCCAACCTGAAAGCAGGCGGCCCCTATACCATTAAAATTTCCTTTGTCGGATTTAAAGATGAAGTGTTTACAGATGTAAACCTTAGTCTTGGTAATAACCCCGATGTAAAAGTTACACTGAACAGCACGGCTTCAGTTCTTACTGAAGTAACCGTTTCTGCAGCGGGCAGAAAACAATTGCCGGGGGGTACTACCATCGGTACGCGCCAATTGTCAACACTGCCTACATTGGGCCGCAGCCTTTCTGATTTTACAAGGTTAACACCACAATCGAATAACAACTCCTTCGCGGGTTCAAACTTCCGTTACAATAACCTTACCATTGATGGTTCTGTTAACAACGATGCCATTGGTTTCAGCAACTCTTTCGGAGGTGTGAGTGGAGGCGGACAAAGCGGTGCTGCCGGTGCCGGTACACGAACCAATCCGTACAGCCTGGATGTGATCCAGGAAGTACAGGTACAACTGGCACCCTTTGATGTAAAGCAGGGTAATTTTACCGGCGGAAGTGTGAATGCTGTTACCAAGAGTGGTGGCAATGATGTTCATGGCTCTATTTACGGATATGGCCGTTCGCAGGCTTTGATGGGGAAAAGTGTGGATGGGTTGAAAACAAAGATCGGTTCTGATTTTCACGATTACCAGTGGGGAGCCACCATCAGCGGACCAATAGCAAAGAACAAGGCTTTTTATATTGTCAATTTTGAACAGACCCGCCGCCAGGAGCCGACTTTTTACAATGCCGGCGATCCGGGTTCTGCCGTAACTGTTGCCGATGCCACCAGCATCTACAACCAGTTGAAAACAAAATATAACTACGACGCAGGTTCATATCTTGGCGCTTACAAGATCTTTACAAACAGCGACAAACTCTTTGCACGCCTCGATTTTAACCTGAATCCGAAGAATACACTTACCCTCCGTGCAATTTATACAAAAGGGATCGGTAATAACCTGGAGCGTACTTCCACAAACTTCCAGTTTGGTTCTACCGACTTTACACAGCATACCAATAACCTGAACCTAACTGCTGAATTAAAGAGCAAGCTTTCCAACAGTGTAAATAACCAGTTCAACCTGAGTTATATCAATGTACATGAGTACAGGGATTTCCCGGGCGTGCTTTCTCCCTTTATGGATATTGGCGGCGGTGCAGTATGGGTAGGTACGTGGCGTGAAGCTTCGATTTATAACATGAAGCAAAAAACTTTTGAGATCAGCGATAACCTTACAGTTACCAGCGGTATCAATAAATTCACTTTCGGTACACACAATGAGTTTTATAACCTTACCTATGGTTTTATCAACTCATGGAATGGCCGTTGGGAATATTCCAACGTAGCGAATTTCCTGGCTGATAAACCCAGCCGTATCCGTGGCGCTTATACAACCGATCCGAAATATCCGAACGACAGGGATGCGATCTATAACAACCCGCCCAGTCCGTATAAAGTGGGCCTGATGAGTGTGTATGCACAGGATGAGATTTCTGCAAGCAGCAATTTTAAAATTACGCCCGGATTGCGTATTGATTATTCTGCTTTAGGTGATGCGATTCCTGTTGACAAAGATTTTGCGACTGCAGCAAATAATACAACAACTACTACTTACAGCAATACACCCTTCAACCAGTTAAACAACAAGTGGCTTGGAAAGGCAAACCTTTCTCCCCGTGTAGGATTTAACTGGGATGTGAATTCTAACCAGTCGCTTGTTATCCGCGGTGGTTTGGGTGTGTTTGTCGGCCGTATGCCATTTGCGTGGTTAGGTTATGCTGAAACATTGAGTGGCGGATATTATAACAATATCGACTTCAGACCTTCTGCAACCAATACAGTTGGCGGTAACGTATCTGTTCCTTTGGCGATCAACCCGCTGTACTTAAAAGATACCATCAACGCACACGCACTTGCCAGCGCCAACGCTGCCACTACCCGTGAAGTGGATGTGATCGATAATAATTTCAAACTGCCCCGTGTACTGCGTACCAATGTGGCTGCTGACCTGAAATTCGGGAAAGGATATAAATTGACACTGGATGTACTCTACACAAAAACTCTGTATGATGTACAGTTCCAGCAGATCAATATCAAAGACCAGGTAGAATATTATACAACCGGTCCTACCCAGTCGCCTGTATATGTTGGTGGAAAACTAAACAGCCAGTATTCAAACGTGTACTTGCTTACCAATACCACACAGGGTTACCGTTATAACATTACTGCACAGCTGAGCAAAACCACCAATAACCTGCGTGTTGGAATGAATGCCCTGAACATTAACTGGAGTGCAGCTTATACTTATGGAATGAGTAAAGACCTTAGCAACGGTATCCGTAACTCTTTCCAGTCTAACTTTGAAGTGAACCCTGCCCTAGTAGCGAATAACCCGCAGCTTTCATATTCAAACTTTGATCTTCGTCACCGCATCGTGGCAACACTGGGTGGTACGCTGGTATGGAAAAACGGAGGCGCTACTTCTGCTACGTTCTTCTATTCAGGCCAATCAGGGAGCCCTTACAGTGTTGTATATAACTCTGGTGGTGCACCATTTGGCAATGCTGCGAATGCAAACCTTCCTTATATCCCAAGAGACCAGAATGATATCCGTCTTATTGACAACGGAAGTTATACTGCCGCACAACAATGGACAGATCTCGATAACCTGATCCGGAATGATAAATATTTAAGCAGCCGCAGGGGCCAATATGCTGAAAGAAATGGCTTACGCACTCCCTGGAACCATGAACTGGATCTGAAACTGATGCACGAATTCAAACTCAGCAAAACCAACAGCAAACAAACGCTGCAACTGAGCCTTGATATCTTTAACGTGCTGAACCTGATCAACAACGATTGGGGGCATATCACTTTCGTGACCAATGTAAACAACTATACAGTTAACCTGCTCACATTTGCGAAAGATGCCAACGGTGTATCTCCTGCAAAACCAAGCTCTGGTTACCTGCCTACTTTTACTTTCAACAAACCTACCGGTTTGGATGGCCACTATTATACAGTGGATCCGATCAATTCACGCTGGCAGGGACAGTTTGGAATCAAGTATAATTTCTAAACAAAAAGCAACCGATCATAGAAGGCCTGCAGTAATGCGGGCCTTTTTTGTGAATGGGCAGTGGTGAATGGTGAGTCAAAGAGTTGGCAATAGAAAATTCTTCTTTTTGAGAAGGATTTTCTATTGCTGTAGTAATTTCTGAAAAATTGATTGCCTGACTTACCAGTATTGCTTTGCTTTATAGTGATATGGTCAATTGGCGAATTGAGAATTAAATACTCACCACTCACCATTCACCACTCACATCATCTCACCAGTTATTCATCTGCTCCGGTACAATGCGTTCCGGCGCTTTGAGCGGATGCTCTTTCCATTTCGGATCGTACTTTACAAACCAGCTGAGCCAAAGTGATCTTGAGAGGCGCATCAATACCGGTTGCAAAGCAAACAATAGTACAGTAGCAGTCCCCATCCAGTAAAATATCCGGTTATCATCGATTGAAAAGGTTACGCCGATCAAAACTTTCCAGGCTACAAAGCTCGATACCATTACAGCAATACTGAGTGCATAACTTACATAACCGGTTCCATAGTAAAAGCCCACTTCAATTTCGGTAGGCTGCCCGCAAACGGGGCAATGCTCATGCATTTCGATGCTCTTTTTCCGGTAGGCGTTCGTTTTGGTAAAAATGGATCCTTCACGGCAGCGGGGGCATTTATTGGCGAGTACGCTGGGTATATAATAGCGTTTTTTTGTCTCTGGCATGAGTCAAACTTTTGGATGCCAAAGGTACTCGATGCGGTTGTACTCAGCCAAGTATCTTTTCCATCTGCATACTGCGCGAGCCTTTGATGAGTAAATAACAACCTGCGAAATGCTGCTGCAGGAACCATTCTCTTGCATTCGAAGAATTGTCGAGGAAAAGATAGGGGTGATGCGTTTTGGAAAAATCGCCACCCACCAATACCACTTTATGCCATTGGTATTGGCTGATAAGGTCAATGATCGCCTGGTGTTCCATAACACTGTCGCCCCCGAGTTCCATCATTCCCCCGAGCATCAGCACTTTTTGGTCTGCCTGCATTCTCGCAAAATTCTCTATCGCTACCCGCATACTGCTGGGATTGGCATTATAAGCATCGAGGATGATATGGTTGCCATCTTTTTCCAGCATCTGTGAACGGCTGTTCGATGGTGTGTATGATTCGATGGCATGAACGATCTTTTCTTCCGGAACGGAAAAATATTTTCCGATCTGTGCCGCTGCGAGGATGTTGGGAAGGTTATAATCGCCCACAAGCTGCGAACGGATCTTGAGCGGTTCAGAAAACCCTTTTTGAATGTTAACAATGAGAAAAGGGTCGCTTGAAACAATGGTACCCTGTACATCACCCTCTGTTTGGCCATACCAAATAATATTTTTCACTGCCGCACTCATCGGTTTGAGGTAATCGTAATGCGCATACGCAAATACGGTTCCGTTATGGATTGCCAGGTAATCGTAGA
Source organism: Chitinophagaceae bacterium (assembly GCA_004028765.1). Classification (GTDB taxonomy): domain Bacteria; phylum Bacteroidota; class Bacteroidia; order Chitinophagales; family Chitinophagaceae; genus Sediminibacterium. Next base: position 15,211 of record SAIX01000111.1, read on the forward strand.
GTTCCCCTTTTCCTTTTCGCACACCTTCCACACCGCCAAACCCTTCGAGATGGGCTTTGCCGCAGTTGGTAATGAGGCCATGCGTAGGTTCAGTATATATGCAATAGCCTGCAATTTCTTTCTGGTGATTGGCGCCCATTTCGATAACAGCCATCTGAGCATCTTTTTTTATGCTTAGTAACGTAAGCGGAACACCGATATGGTTATTGAGGTTGCCCTGCGTAGTGTATGTGGTATAGTGTGATGATAAAACCGCGTAAATCAGTTCCTTGCTCGTGGTTTTCCCGTTACTGCCTGTAATGGCAAGAAAGGGGATATCGAATTGTTCCCTGTGAAATTTCGCCAATGCCTGCAGGCTGCTTAAAACATCTTCCACCCGCAATAAACGAGCATCGGATGGGTCCACGTCTTCATCCACCACCGCATAGGCAGCTCCCTCTTCCAATGCTTTTTTTGCAAAAAGATTGCCATTAAAATTGGGGCCTTTTAATGCAAAAAAAATGTCGCCCTCCTTCAGCTTACGTGTATCTGTTTGTGCAGAAGGGAATTGCTGAAATAATTCGTAAAGTGCTGCAGTTGTAACCATCCCGATTTTTTTCAAACTTATTTAATCATTCTTTTATTTCCTCTCGCGGGAAAAACCTGTTTATAAAAAAACCACCCCTTGTTCAGGGATGGCTCTTTTGCTGTAATTCTACCTTTTCCTTATATTTTCCTGAAAGAGCTTACACCCTTTCGTTATTATCTTTTATTTCTTCTGGGCGGGAAGAAAGTCCCTGTTTGTGAACTTTTGGATGTGGACTCAGGCGAGCCATAATGGTTCATGGCACAACGGAAACCCAGATCGTTTGTGCTCAGGTCTTCTTCCAGGTAACGGCGGGTTCCGGGACTGAGCCAATAGGCCCTATCGTTCCAGCTGCCCCCTTTGTACACTCTCGACTTATCAGAGATCAATGTGGTTACACCATATCCGTAAAACACGTTGCTGGTTGAATCTCCATCGAGATAATTTATGGCATAGGATTTCTGGTAATTGCGGCGGCTGCGCAGGGCAGAATCTGATTCAGGTACCATTTTGATGCGGCCTTTATCATCGCGCAGGTTACCCGCACCACCTGTCATATCCACTTTCTTGAATTCGTTTCCGCGGAACGGGTTGAAATCATCTTTCCCATCATTCGTGATAGGGCGGTATACATCCATTACCCACTCGTTCACGTTTCCGCTCATATTGTACAGGCCAAAACCGTTCGGAATAAAGGAATTCACTTCGGCAGGGATGGCAGAATTATCGTTCAAACCACCGGCAACACCCATGTTATCCCCGGCACCTCTTTTGAAGTTGGCGAGAAATGCCCCCTGGAAAGTACTTTTCTTGGTATAACGCAGGTTGTCAAAACCATCATTTTTCCAGGCGTAGATCTGTTTGTTGGCTACTACTTCTTCACCACGGTTTTTGCCTTTCTGCTTTTTCTGCGGGTTCTGATTGATATACCCATAAGCGGCATATTCCCATTCCGCTTCTGTTGGCAGGCGGTAATCGCCGAATAGGATGCCATCTTCAAACTTTACCTGGGTACGGGGCCTTCCCTGGGCATCTTTTAAAGGATTGCTTTTTGAAGTGGCCGTTCGGCCAGGAGTAGCCTGGTACTCACCCATGATATAGGCCTTGCTGTTGAAGTTGTCCTGGCCTGCACCGTTCATCTCTTTTTTTACCTGGCTGCGGCTGTCGAGGTACCCTTTTTTCATGAGCTCAAGCTCATTTACACGGTCGGTACGCCAGATACAAAAATCGGTGGCCTGTTTCCAGCTAACACCTACAACGGGGTAATAATTGTAAGAAGGATGGCGGAAATAATACTCTACATAAGGCTCATTGAATGCGAGCTCACTTCTCCAAACCAGCGTATCAGGTTTGGCCTGGTCAACCACCGAATCCATACCCGCCTGGCCAAAAACATTCTCGAGCCAGTAAAGGTATTCGCGGTAGTGTACGTTCGCAACTTCGGTTTTGTCGATAAAGAAAGAGTTTACCGTGATGCGGCGGGGAATATTGTTCCAATCGCTCATCACATCCTCTTGTGTAGCGCCCATGGTAAAGGTTCCGCCCTGAACAAATACCAGGCCGGGAGCAGTGTTGATATCCTTCGGCTTGGCTACGGAGAAATTACCCTGATCCTTATCGTTGTAATTCCATCCGGTGGCGGTTGATTTCTCCTTCTTTTTGTGGAGCATGCTACAGGAAGCTACAGAGCCGGCCAATGCCAGCAGCAATACAAAATTCCTGGTTAATTTCAATACCTGCATTGTCGATAGATTGATTGTGATGTAGCTATCTAATCAAATGAGATGGTTTGTGCTGATGCGAATATATAGTTTTTCTTTTAAAACGATCCTCAATTACAGGCGGTTGCCTGTTAGCAAAAGCCTAATTTTAAGAAGGATTCTGTGACGGGAACATCTGCTGCCTGACTATCTTTACGATCTTTCGGATATGTTCAAACCTTGTGTCGTTTTTTTGCTGGTCCTGGGGTCATGGTTTGGCTCAGTTCCTGTAAAGGCCCAACGGGTATATGCCCCGCATTCTGTGCTGGCCACGGGTAACTGGTATAAAATCGGCATCCGGCAGGAAGGCGTTTATAAAGTGGACCTTTACCTGCTTGCCTCGCTGGGGATATCAGCCAATAATCTTTCTTCTGCTTCCATCCGTCTCTATGGCAATGGCGGCGCTATGCTGGATGAAAACAACGCTGTTCCGCGCCCCGATGATCTCGTGGAAAACCCTGTTGAAATGATGGATGGGGGAGATGGGATCTTTAACGGGAGTGATTATTTTCTTTTTTATGCCCCCGGCCCGCACCGCTGGCTGAAGGACAGCCTGAACCAGTCTTTTCACCACCAGAAAAACCGCTACACCGATACTGTTTACTACTATCTCACCATTGCCGGAACAGGAAAACGCATTGCGCAGCAAGCACCTGCTGCAGCGGCAACCGTTACTGTGAATAGTTTTTCGGAAAGATATTTTTATGAAAATGACTTGGTAAACCTTCTCAACAGCGGTAAAGAATGGTATGGGGAAGAATTCAATGGCAATCTCGGTGGCAGCCTGAACCGGAATTTCCCGGTGGATATGAGTGGTTGGCAAACCAATGCAACGGTCGCATTCACGGCGGATATTGCAGGCAGAACTGTGGGGGCAGCGAGTAATTTTTCATTCTCGCTGAACGGACAGCCGGCAGGGAATATCCCTGTTCCTTCTGTTTCCGGGTATTTCCTGGATGCCTATGCAGTTGCCGGTACAAAGCAGTTCAATCTTACATTGTCATCATTAAATGGAGGCGTTGGTATCAGTTTTCAGCCGGGTATTACCGGTGCACAGGGCTGGCTGAACGCGTTTGAATTACAGGGCCGAAAAAACCTGTCATTGAATGGGGCGAACCAGTTAAGTTTTCGCGACTGGCCATCGGTTTCCAATGGGGCAGTGGCCTCTTTTTCATTAGGAAACGGAGGAAGCAATCCGGCGGTATGGGAAGTTACCGATCCCCTGCAGCCGGTGAAAATGAGTGTGGCTTCCAATGCAGCCCAAACAGTTTTCCGGAATGATGCAGGCAGGCTCAGGGAATATATCGCTTTTACCAACCCGCTCACGCCATTTGCTGCGGGAAAAGTAAATAACCAGGATCTCCATGGAAACGGTACAGCCGATTTCCTGGTCATCACCCATACCAGCCTGTTATCCGAAGCGCAAAGGCTGGCACAGTTTCATATACAAAGAGATGGTTACCGGACGGTAGTGGTTACGGTTGACCAGGTATACAATGAATTTTCCGGTGGTGTTCCCGATCCGGTGGCACTGCGCGATTTTGTAAAAATGTTTTACGACCGCGGCGGCAATACCAACCGACCGAAATTTTTATTGCTGATGGGGTCCGCTTCTTACGATTACCGGAACCGGGTGACGAACAATACCAACCTTGTGCCCGGCTATGAAAGCGTTAACTCGCTCGATCCGCTGACCACGCTTACTTCGGATGATTTTTTCGGGTTACTGGATGATACGGATGATATCAATGCCAATGACCCTAAGAGCAATATTGATATCGGCATTGGCCGCATCCCTGCCAGGAATCCCGAAGAAGCAAAAGGGATGGTGGATAAGATTATCCGCTATCATGCCAGCACTTCACTGGGCGATTGGCGCAATCAATCCATTTACCTTGCCGATGACCAGGACCAGAACCTGCACCTCGATGATGCGGAACTGATTTCAGCAGATGCATTGGCTGCGGATCCCGTCATCAACCAGCAAAAAATTTATCTCGATGCCTACCCGGTTGTAAGCAGCAGTGCGGGTGCAAGATACCCTGCAGTGAATGATGCGATCGTTAGCCGGATTTTTAACGGGGCACTTTTTTTTAATTACAGCGGCCATGGCAGTTATCAACGTTTGGCAGATGAAGCCGTATTAACACAGCAGGAGCTGAACCGCTTTAATAACCCCGATAAACTGCCGCTTTTTATTACAGCCAGTTGCGATTTTGCGCCTCATGATGATCCTTCCAAAAACTCGCTGGGACAGGGGGCATTGATGGGCACGGCAAATGGTGCGATTGCATTGCTCACCACTACAAGACTTGTATTTGCATACAGTAACCGGGTGATCAACGATAATTATCTGAAGATAGCCCTGCAACCCGCTGCCGGCGGGCGTTATCTCAGTTTGGGAGAATCGGTGCAGCAGGCAAAAAATTATACCTCTCTCAGTTCGGGCGATATCCTCAACAACAGGAAGTTTACATTACTGGGCGATCCCGCCATGCGCCTCGGTTTCCCCGAATGGAAACTGCAACTGACAGCGGTGAACGGCAATCCCATCAGCGGGAATGACACACTGAAGCCTCTGCAGAAATATACACTTGCCGGTATCGTAACAGATGCAACCGGTAATTTTCAAAACAGCTTCAATGGTGTATTGCAGGCAACCGTATACGATAAACCACAACCCTTAAAAACACTCGGAAATGATCCTGCCAGTATTGTAACCACTTTTTACCAGCAGGGGGGGATCTTATACAAAGGAACGGTAACGGTAGAGAACGGAAAATTCAGTATCAGTTTTATCATGCCCAAAGACGTGAGTTACCAGGCCGGCAGGGCAAGGATCAGCCTCTATGCGCAGAATGGCAGCAAAGATGCGGCGGGAGCGGACCAATCGTTTTATGCAGGCGGAACGCCAACCGCGCCGGTTGCGGATGATGCCGGCCCGGTGATCAATCCCTACCTCAATGATGACCAGTTCCGCAATGGGGGCATCACCAATGAAAACCCAGTGCTCCTGGTAAAACTGGCCGATTCATCGGGCATCAGCACTTCCGGGAACGGGATCGGTCATGATATCACGGCCATCATCGATGGCAATGAAAAAAACATACTCGTGCTGAACGATTACTATACGGCGGATACCAATAGCTACCAGCGGGGGAAAGTGGTATACCAGCTTCCGGTTTTATCCGAAGGCAAACATACGATCCGTATCAAAGCATGGGACGTGGCCAATCACTCCGGCGAAGCCACGCTCGATTTTGAAGTGGTAAAACAAAGCAGGCCTGTATTGGGCAGGGTGTACAACTATCCCAACCCCTTCAGTAATACGACCACGTTCTCGATCGAACACAACCAGCCCAATACGGATCTGTCAGTAACCATCCGGATTTATAGTATCTCCGGCGCACTGGTAAAAGAGATCCGGCAGGTTTTGCATACCGGAGGCACCCGCAATTGCCAGATCACCTGGGATGGGGATAACCAGGCTGGTGCAAAACTCCAAAAAGGTATATATATTTACAAAGTGATCATTACCGCCGGAGCCGTAACAAATGAGAGTAGCCGGCAATTATTGCTTTTCTAAACCAGTCTGAATGGCCTGATGTTTACTTCACTTTAGCCTGTTTTCCGGGCATATTTATTGAATGATTGGGTGTGCCGGTATAGAGAATCTTTTTTTAACCGGCAAGCGGATGGCGACAAAAATTGCTCTATGCTGTAACCCTGTTGTTCTTAAATAAACGGTCAGGCAGGATATGCCGTTCGGTGCGCCTACTGCGTTCCCTCGGTTTTTAGTAACAGAAATCAAAACCAGTTTGATGAACCCGATCGCAAAGAAAATCTCGAGTACCATTTATGCGTCTCTTTTTTCCGTTTTGATATTGCATGCGCAAACCGATTCGCTGAATATTGTTTCTACGGCTGTGCCGTTTTTGCGCATATCTCCCGATGCCAGGGCAGGCGGTATGGGTGATCTTGCCATTGCCACTTCCCCGGATGCCAATGCGCCATTCTGGAATCTTGCCAAAGTTCCGTTTGCCAAAAAACGGTCTGCTATTGCGGTGAACTATACGCCATGGCTTAAAGACCTTGGTCTGACCGACGTTTATCTTGCCAGCCTGGCGGCTTATCACAAACTCGATGACCAGCAGGCAATTTCCACTGCGCTTCGTTTTTTCAGTCTCGGAAATATTCAATTGACCGATTATTCAGGCAATATCCTCAACACCGTAAAACCCAGTGAATTTTGTATTGATGCGGGTTATTCAAGGGTATTGAATGAAAAAATGAGTATCGGTGTGGCATTGCGCTATATCAATTCAAGACTGGTGGTGGGCGATGTGGGAACCGGTGTGGTATATAAAGCGGGCAATGCAGTGGCAGGAGATATTTCTTTGTTTTATCATGGGCAGGGAGAAGACGGACAGGGGTTGAATTGGGGTGTGGTATTGTCCAACCTCGGAAGCAAGATCGGGTATACGAATGATTCGCGTAACAAGGATTTTATTCCTGCAAATCTGGGACTGGGTGTTTCTTATACCACGGCAATGAATGAGAGCAATAAGGTCACGTTCGGACTTGATATCAATAAACTGCTGGTACCATCAGCGCCTGTTTCAACAGGAAATTATTCTGTGGATTCTGCCAAGCTTGCAGATTACCGATCAAGCAGTGTGGTATCCAGCTGGTTTAAATCTTTCAGTGATGGAACCAACCAGTTAACTTCTCTCCAGGCATCGCTGGGTGCTGAGTATAATTATAATGACCAGTTTTTTGTAAGGGCCGGTTATTTTTATGAGAATAAGAACCGCGGTAACCGTAAATTCTTTTCTGTAGGAGCCGGTTTTGCGATCGATCAGATACAGGTGAATTTCTCCTACCTGGTTCCTTCCGGTAGCGGTGTAACCAGAAACCCGCTGTCAAATACACTCCGTTTCGGGATCGTGTTTAACCTGAATGGGAATGAGTAATGTGTTGGATTTTGGCGATTGGTCTTTAGCGATTGGTCTTTAGTTTTTTGACAGAAGGAATATCTTAAAATACTTTGGATATGCGTGATTTCAGAAAACTGGAAATATGGCAGCAATCATTGGGTTTCGCCAAAAAGATATACAGTACAACTGAAAACTTTCCTTCCCATGAAAAATATGGAATTACATCCCAGATGAACCGTTCTGCGGTATCTATCCCATCAAATATTGCCGAAGGGTGCAGCAGAAAAACAGCCAGCGAATTTTTACGGGTTCTCGAAATATCTCTAGGATCTGCATTCGAATTGGAAACCCAAATTGAAATCTGTTTGCAGATTAATTATATTAACCAAAAGGAATATACTTCTTTAATAGAGGAATTACATATTTTACAGAAACGAATCAATTTTTTGAGAAGCAGGATTTAGGGAAATTAGTTATCAAGCTGTTAGTCTTTGGTTGTTAGTTTTTTATGTAAAGGTTGATCCGAAGGATCAACCAAAGACCAAAGACCAAAGACCAAAGACCAAAGACCAAAGACCAAAGACCAAAGACCAAAGACCAAAGACCAAAGACCAAAGACCAAAGACCAAAGACCATGAACCTCCGAATAGGCTACGGAATCGATTTCCACCAGTTAGTATCCGGCCGCGACCTTTTTATCGGCGGCGTAAAGATCCCGCATGATATGGGAGCACTCGGCCACAGCGATGCAGACGTATTGCTGCATGCCATTTGTGATGCTTTACTGGGTGCAGCATGCCTGGGCGATATTGGGGTGCACTTCCCGGATACTTCCAATGAGTTTAAGGATATCGACAGCAAAATATTGCTTGCAAAAACCCATGAGCTGATCAAAGAGGAGGGGTATCGCATTGCAAATATCGATTCAACACTTTGTCTTGAAGCCCCCAAGATCAAACCTTATGTTCCGCTGATGCAGGAGGTGATCGCAGAAATACTTTCTCTGTCTGTCAAAGATGTTTCCATCAAAGCCACAACAACCGAAAAAATGGGTTTTGTGGGGCGCAAGGAAGGGCTGGTGGCACATGCGGTTTGTTTGCTAATATCGAATGATTGATCGCGTGTAAAGCAACCCTGCAGCTTTGTTACACGATATTGATATGGCAAACCATGCCATGAATATCAGAACAGCCAGGGATGTTTTTTCAATACTGCCCCGTGATTTCCGGGTGCGGGCTTTGCAACTTCAGTTATTGCTGGTAGCAGGGGTTGTTGCAGAATTCTTTGGGATCGGTTTGCTGATCCCTCTCGTAAGGATCATGACCGGTACTGAAACTGCAAACAGTTTTTTATCAGCTCCCGTTCAATGGTTTCTCCGGAATGCAGGCTCTTCTCCCGCTTTAAAAGGGTTGTTGTTTTTTTTAATCTTTTATACTTTTAAAACAGGCTTTCTTGGATGGATGTTGTTTAAACAGTCAACTTTTGCCCAGGATCTTGCTCAATTCATTTCCGGTAGCCTGTACCAACAGTATCTGCAACGCCCTTTTCTTGAAACAAAGCAGGAAAATACAGGTATCCTGTTGAAAAATATGATCGGGGAAGTACATTCTTTTTCCGGGTTTGTACAATCTTTTATACTGCTTTGCTCAGAATGTGCGGTGGCCTTGGGGATATGCCTGGCTGTTTTCTGGACGGCTCCTGCCGGTGCGGTATTTATATGTGCGGTCGTGGCTTTTGTTGTCTTTTTACTTGTAGCGGTCTCAAGAAAAAAAATAAAACGATGGGGTCTTCAACGCCAGTATTCAGATGGCGAAAGAAACAAGTCTGCCCTTCAGAGCCTGGCTGCACGGATGGAGATCCGGCTCTATGGTATGCAAGAAAAAGCCTTACAAGAATTCAATGAGCAGAACAAGGTGTTTTATCGTACCCAAAAAAATATTCAGTTTCTCACGCAGGTTCAACGCCCGTTATTTGAATGGATTATGGTTTTTACGATGATCACTTTCTGCGCGATGATTCTGTTTTCCGGGCAATCTGTAGAAAAAACCTTACCACTTTCAACGGCCTTTCTTTTGGCAGGAGTAAGATTTATTCCATCTGCCAACCGGATAGTGAATGCGATGCAAACACTTCGTTTCACAGAGTCTGCGGCGAAACTGGTTATTGAAGAATACAAACGGATACAAAAAAAGCCACAAAGAAATACGACTGACTTTTTACAAAGCTTCCCCGAAGGCGACATTCGTTGTGAAAGCATTGCGTTTATATACAAAAATGATGAACACCCTGTTTTTACCGATCTTTCTTTAACGATCCGGCGGGGAGAGATTACAGGTGTTTCCGGTCCCAGTGGATCTGGCAAATCAACATTGCTCAATATTTTGGCCGGTTTGATACGGCCGGATACCGGAAAAATCTATATCGGTGATAAGGACTGTACGGGTAAGATGGATATGCTAACTCCGTTTATCGGTTATGTGCCGCAGGATATTTTTTTATTTGATGATACCATAGTGGCGAATATCCTGCTTACTGGCACTTTTGTTAATGATCAGGCATGGCTGTGGTATGTTCTGCGTGTTGCCTGCCTTGATCAATGGGTAAATAAGCTACCTGATGGACTAAATACAATTGTTGGAGAAAAAGGCGTGAAACTGTCGGGCGGCCAAAAGCAACGGATCGGTATTGCAAGGGCTTTGTACCGGAAACCCAGGCTGTTGTTGCTGGATGAAAGCACCAGCGCTGTGGATGAACTTTCTCAGGAACAGATTCTTGGTTCAATCCGGAATCATTCCTCCGGGCTGACTGTCGTATTATCAACGCATAACCTTTCGGCACATAAATTTTGCACTGAGCTTTTTGTATTGTCCCGAATAAAGGATTAATATAAAATATTTCTTCACTATTCAGGCAAGGTAAAATTGAAAATACGACCCTCAGTTTTTGATGGCCGAGTTTAAAGAATACAGTTTTGATTAGCCCGATCATGCAGAAAACCTGCAGCACTGCAAAAAACATTATTTTGCATTCGAATATGTAATATGAAAAAAGCTCTCGTCACCGGCATTACAGGTCAGGATGGTGCCTATCTCGCTGAACTGCTTTTAAAAAAGGGGTATGAAGTTCATGGCATCAAAAGAAGAAGCTCGCTTTTTAATACAGGGAGGATCGATCGTTTTTACGAAGATCCTCATATCCCGGACAGGCATTTATTTCTTCATTATGGAGATTTAACAGACTCATCGAACCTGATCCGTATCATCCAGGAAACGCAGCCGGATGAGATATATAACCTCGCTGCGATGAGTCATGTAAAAGTGAGTTTTGAAACACCCGAATACACGGCTAATGCCGATGCAATGGGAACACTCCGTGTATTGGAAGCTGTCAGGTTACTGGGGTTGACAAATAAAACCAGGATTTACCAGGCATCCACCTCTGAATTATATGGAAAGGTGCAGGCTGTTCCACAAAACGAAACCACTCCCTTTTATCCCAGGTCACCTTATGCAGTGGCAAAGATGTATGCTTATTGGATAACTGTTAACTACCGCGAGGCGTATGGAATGTTTGCAAGTAATGGGATCCTTTTTAACCATGAATCGCCTTTACGTGGTGAAACATTTGTAACCCGGAAAATCACAAGAGCAGTCGCTAAAATAGCGCTTGGTTTGCAGGACACCTTATACCTCGGTAACCTTGATGCACAGCGGGACTGGGGCCATGCAAAGGATTATGTGGAAGGGATGTGGCGGATATTGCAGCATACCGAACCGGATGATTTTGTACTCGCAACCGGTATCACAACCCGCATACGTGATTTTGTAAAAATGTCTTTTGCTGAAGCAGGTATCGAACTTGTTTTTGAAGGTACAGGCACAGATGAAATTGCCCGGGTTAAAAAATGCGAAGGGAGATTCAGTTTACCAGAAGGTAAAATTGTTTTGAGGGTAGATTCAAGATATTACCGGCCAACTGAAGTGGATCTTTTGATAGGTGATGCATCAAAGGCTTTTGCAAAATTGGGCTGGAAACCAACACATACACTGAATGATATGATCAGGGAAATGGTTGAAAGTGATATCAGCCTCTTCGAAAAAGGCCAGTTCTTAAAAGCAAATGGCTTTGATATTACAAATGAATACGAATAATCCGTTTTGGATTATTACAGAAATTATCCGGGTATATAATGGAAAAGAATGCAAAAATATATGTAGCAGGACACAGAGGCATGGTAGGAAGCGCAATAGTAAGGAAACTTGAAAAAGAAGGATTTAATAATATCGTAACCAGAACTTCTGCAGAACTGGATTTGCGGGATCAAAAAGCAGTTGAACACTTTTTTTCTGCTGAAAAGCCTGAATATGTTTTTCTAGCCGCAGCAAAAGTGGGCGGCATTATGGCAAATAATACCTATCGTGCCGAATTTATTTACGATAACCTGATGATCGAAAGTAATATCATTCATCAGTCGTATGTGCATGGTGTTACCAAACTGCTTTTCCTTGGTTCTTCCTGTATCTATCCTAAGATGGCACCACAACCATTAAAAGAAGAATACCTTCTCTCCGGTTATCTTGAACCAACCAACCAACCTTATGCCATCGCAAAAATTGCTGGGATAGAACTATGCGATGCATACCGGGCGCAATATGGTTGTAATTTTATTTCGGCTATGCCTGCCAATCTTTATGGGCCAAATGATAATTATGATCCGGAAAAATCCCATGTTCTTCCAGCTTTATTAGTAAAATTGGTAGCTGCTGCTTCAAAAAATCTTCCATCAATAACCATTTGGGGAACCGGCTCCCCGCTACGTGAATTCCTTCATGTGGATGATTTGGCAGATGCTTGCTTTTTCCTGATGGAACAGTTCGATAATCCTGGATTTATTAACATCGGTTCCGGTAAGGAAATCAGCATTTTTGATCTTGCGCAGTTGATAAAAAAGATCACTGGCTTCGCCGGAGAAATATTGACAGATCCGTCCAAGCCAGACGGGACCCCCCGAAAATTAATGGATTCTTCAAGGTTGTTGAAAATGGGATGGGAACCTTCTATTTCCCTTGAAGAGGGAATCAGAAATGTTTATAAGGATGTCAGCCCCCTCTTGTCTTAAAATCATTTCCACCGAATTTATTTCCCTGTAAATAAACTTCTACAAAACCTGCTGGTAAGTTATATTTGTATATACCTGTCAAAGGGAAACTCATTCCTAAATACTTGACTTTTAATGCTATGTGGGAGTGAGATTGACGAAGTCATGTCTAAAAATCAAATTCGCATTTTAATTGTAATCGGAACCCGCCCCGAAGCAATAAAGATGGCTCCTTTGATCAGCCGGATCAGGAAAGAGCCGTTCTTTCATATCAGCGTGTGCAATACCGGTCAACATACAGACCTAATAGACGGTGTACTGGATTTTTTTTCGATTACTACGGATTACCAGCTCAGTACAATGGCTGATAACCAGGGCCTGTATCAGTTAACAGCATCTGTAATAAAAGAGATGCAGGCTGTACTGGAAGATGCACGCCCCGATATGGTTTTGGTGCATGGAGATACTACCACTTCATTTGCTGCATCGCTAGCTGCATTTTACTATGGAAGCATGGTTGGACATGTTGAGGCTGGTTTGAGAACCTACCACAAAATATCGCCTTTCCCGGAAGAGATCAACAGGCATTTGACCGGGGTGATCGCTGATGTACATTTTGCGCCAACGAATTTTGCCGCATCAAATCTTAACCGGGAAGGCATTACAGAAAATGTTTTTATAACCGGGAATACAGTGGTGGATGCCCTATTCGATGCCATTGAGCGGGTGGATGAATCTTCAGGTGAAATAGAGGGATTGAAGCACATCATTGGAGATGACGAAAAGAAAATAATCCTGTTTACGGGGCACCGAAGGGAAAATTTCGGACAAGGCTTTGAAGAGATATTTTCAGCGCTTCACACCATAACAGAGGAAAACAAAAATTTATTGATTGTATATCCCGTTCACCCAAACCCAATGGTGAAGGAAGCCGCCGAAAGGTATTTTGGAAAAGAAGACAGTCAGATACGTTTGATAGCCCCTGTTACTTACGGGGCATTTACCTGGCTGATGAAACGTGCTTACCTGATCATGACAGATAGCGGTGGTATCCAGGAAGAGGCCCCCTCACTTGGTAAACCGGTTGTTGTTCTGAGAGATACCACTGAACGGCCCGAAGCTGTTGCAGCAGGAACTGTGATCATAACAGGCACCAACAGGGAAAAAATCATTTCAACTACGCAAAAATTACTGAATGATCCTGCAGCCTACAGGCAAATGGCATCCATCAATAACCCATATGGTGATGGCAAAGCCGCTGAAAGGATCATCACACATTTAAAACAATTCTTTCTTGGCAAGAGTTAGTATTGCCCCCAAAATACATAGCATTATCAAACCCAGGCTCCCGTTGCTTGTGATCTTGCTTGGCAGAATCGGTATTGCACTTGCCGGAGTGGTAACTGTAAAAGTTTCCACAGTTTTATTGCAACCGGATCAACTGGGAAGTATTTCGCAATTGAACAGCCTGGTGAACCTTTTTAATATGACATTGGTTATCCCGGTTACACACTATATCACGAGAGGTTTTCTCGATTGGTATGATATGAGGAGCCTGGCTAAGCATACCAGGGAGTATATATCCTACATATTCGTTGTGGCTTTTGCTGCCATGGTATTATCGGGGATATTACAGTGGCAGGTTGATATTGTAAAAGGGTTTAGTATTTCAGCAGTAATGCTGCTGGTTTTTGTGAATCTTTTTGCGCAACCGGTCAATGCATTTTGCACAACAGGGTTTAACCTTTTTGGCGAGCGCAAAAAAAATGTTTTCATCACAAACTTAGTGGCTTGGTCTTCGCTGGGTATTTCTGTTTTGTGGTTTTTATCAAACAGGTCCAATTTGTCGTGGAGCCTTGGGCAGGTCTCAGGTTTTTTAGCCGGCAGTATTTCATTTTTTTTTATCTGGAAACGGATACAAAAACATGATGTAGTTAATATCCCGCAATATGAACACAGGATATCTTTTACCAGAAAAGCTGTGTTTGCTTTTTCTTGGCCTATCCTGTTCACTTCGGGTTTGTGGTGGGTGCAGACACAGAGTTACCGCTTTATTCTCGAAAAGATACAGGGGCTTTCAACAGTAGGTTTGTTTGCAACGGCGTATGCCCTGGCTGCCATGCCCATCATGTTGTATGAATCAATCGTTACACAGTATCTCGAGCCCACTTTTTTTGGTGAGTTAAAAAACCAGGGAAAAGATGGCCAGGTAAAAGCATGGAATAAATATGCATTTCTTTACCTGCCAGGTATGGCGATCGTTGGGGCGTATATCGCATTTGCGACGCCTTTTCTTGCGAGGATATTTCTCGGGGAACAATACAGGGATATGGCGATAAAAATTACTGGATGGGCTGCTCTTATTGAAAGTATGCGCTCGGCGGGCGGAATGATGTTTCAGCTCGGAATGGCAAAAGTGGATAACCGCATGGCCATTATTCCCGCAGTTGCAGGCGCTATCCTTGCCCCCGTAGGGGTGGGTTTTTTAGGCAGTATCAAACCGGTGGAAGGAACCATTGCCGGCTTATTCATTGCGGGTTTTGTTGTATTGATCGTAAATGTAATATTCAGTTTTCGTGTTTTACCGGTAACATGGCCATTGCGTCGCATCTTATACGGTTTATTGATCAGCAGCCCTGTATTTGCTTTTCTTGGTGCGTGTTATTATTTTAATTCAACTCCTTCATTCCTGTTTTCATTTTGTGTTCTCACGATAAGTGCCATTGCGGTTGGAGGTATTCTTGCAATTGTTTTACTGGGTAAAGGAGAAAAGACGGGATCACGCGTATGAAGTTTTGTTTTTTGCAACCCGAACTCCGTTCAGCAAGCAGTGACCATTTTTTCCAGTACCTTATTTCCGTAAAAAAAGCAATAAACCGAAAGAAGTTATCGGTTTCTATCCTCGCCAATGAAATATTTAAAGGGCCTGCAGAAATACCCGTTCAGCCTGTATTCCGCAACCATGTTTATAAATCTGCCGGCAAACTCACAGTATTATGGCGCATTTTTATAAATAATTTTTTTACAAAAAGCGAGTTCAGGAAAGTGATGATGGAACAGGTTACACAGGAGGATACCGAAACAGTTTTCCTGGTAGACACTATTTTGAACGACCGCATCATTGCCCTTGCGTATGCTTTTAAAAGTATCGCCAGAACAAATAAAAAATGCAGGCTGGTCGTGTGTTTTCGTTTTTCCTACCAATCAAACTCTTCAATACTTACCGGGTTGCAACAATGGCTGCATCGACGGTTTTGCGGTATCCTTTCAGAAAAAATCATCACAGGAAGAGTTTGTATGTATACTGACAGCAGCCTGTTGCAGCAATCTTACTGTAAAAATATCCCATACCCTGTTCAGGTTTGGCCCATCCCATTGGAAACAGAATACTATTCCTTATACGCAAAAAAGAAAACCGGGCGAACAAGGGTATCGGTTATTGGCTTTATCGGGGGAAGCGTAGCGTACAAAGGGCTGGATTCTTTTATCCGGATCCTTATTTCAATTACAGATGACGAACCGGGTTACCTGATACATGGCATTACTAATTTTGAAGAGCTGCTCGATTTCAGCACAACTTTTCTTTCCATGCAGGAACTTGAAAAACTCAGGCTGATGCAGCCCCGAATTCAAACCCTTGCCAAACTGGATGAACAGGGATTCCGTTCCCTGTACGATAAAATGGATATGATACTGATCCCTTACACTTCCCTGCAATTCAGGGAAGGCACTTCAAATATCTTTGCTGAAGCGATAGCGGCTTCCGTTATACCCGTAGTACCATCCGGCACCTGGATGTCGTCAGAACTTAGAAAAGAAAACCTGGATATGCTGGATACAGATTTCACAAATATTCCGAAAGCCGTTCAACTGGTTGAAAACAGTATCCGTAACTACGGCCATCTACTCGGTCAGCTATCCGGTGTTGCAGCAAACTGGAGAAAATTTCATTCAAGCGATTCATTTGCGGACCTTCTTACCGCCAATATCGCATAAACCTATAATAAAATATGCTGATCAGCCGAACGCCTTTCCGTGTGAGTTTTTTTGGGGGCGGCACCGACCTTCCGGAATTTTACAGGAAACACAAAGGGGCAGTAATCGGGACGGCGATAGACAAATACATCTATCATACTGTATCTCGTTTCCCGTCCGAACTTTTTGATTATACAACGCGCATTTCCTACAGCAAAGTGGAATGTGTAAACAATATCAATGAAATACAGCATGCCCCTTTTCGGGAGATATTAAAAGAATGCGGCATTGAAAAAGATGTTGAGATACATATCGCAGCCGATCTGCCTTCTTTTTCCGGCCTGGGTTCTTCTTCTTCATTTTCGGTAGGCTTGCTGAATGCACTCACCCGTTTTCAGGGCAAAGGGCTTAGCCCCCTTGAATTGGCAAAAGAAGCGATCCGCATTGAAAGGGAAGTACTCAGGGAAGCAGTGGGGTGCCAGGATCAAGCCTTCGCTGCTTTTGGTGGTATGAACCTGATCAGTTTTAAACCTGATGACAGTATTGAGGTAGAACCGATCGCTATCTCTCCTGCTGCGATGGAGGAATTATCCGCGTCGCTTGTACTGTTCTTTACAGGGATTACACGCAGAGCTGTGAACGTGGAAAGCGATAAGATTAAACGGATAAATGACCTTTCACAAAATCTTTTATCCATGCTCAATATTGTGGATGATGCCTACCGCTTACTTACCAATGGCCGCAACCTTGAACAGTTTGGGGCTTTGCTGCATAAAACCTGGGTTGAAAAAAAAGCTTTGTCGAGTGGTGTATCGAACGAACAGATAGATAACATGTACCGCCTGGGAATGGAAAACGGTGCATTGGGCGGTAAACTGCTGGGTGCAGGCGGCGGCGGGTTCCTTCTCTTTTTTGTACCGCCCGAAAAAAAACAGGTACTGCGAAAGGCAATGTCTTCTTTCAGTGAAATAGAATTTACCATGGCTGCACCCGGCTCATCCATTATTTACGCTTCTTAAAAAACAGATATGAACATATTGGTTACCGGCGGTGCCGGTTATATCGGATCCATCCTTGTGCCGATGCTTTTAAATAAAGGGCACCAGGTTACTGTGGTTGATAATTTTATGTATGATCAGAATTCATTGTCAGATGCCTGCCGTTTCGATAATTTCCAGGTTGTTCGCGGAGATACAAGGGATCGCTCCTTAATGAAACAATTGATCACCAGATCAGACATCATTATTCCATTGGCTGCATTGGTTGGGGCACCTTTGTGCAAAAAAGATCCGCTGGCAGCAGAGTCAATCAACCAGCATGCCGTTGAAATGATCTGCGAACTGGCTTCCAAAGAACAACAGATTTTAATGCCTGTGAGCAATTCCGGGTATGGTATCGGAGAAGACGGCAAATACTGCACGGAAGAATCCCCGTTGCGGCCGCTCTCCCTATATGGAATCACAAAAGTGAAAGCAGAGGAAGCAGTATTGCAAAGAGGTAACAGCATCACTTTCCGGCTGGCAACCGTATTCGGGATGTCTCCAAGAATGCGGATTGATCTTTTGGTGAATGATTTTGTTTACCGTGCCATGAATGATTCCGCTGTTGTGATTTTTGAAGGGCATTTTAAAAGGAACTATATCCATGTACAGGATGTGGCCCGTGTTTTTTTACACGGCATTGAAAATTTTGAAGCAATGAAAAACAAGCCTTACAATGTGGGGCTTGATAATGCCAATCTATCAAAAATCGAGCTCGCACAAGCGATTCAAAAGCAGGTGCCTTCTTTCGTTTATCTTGAAGCGCCGATCGGTGAAGACCCTGATAAAAGAAACTATATCGTTTCGAATGCAAGACTTGGTGCAACCGGCTTTGTTCCGGAATGGGGGCTCGACAGGGGCATTACAGAACTGATCAAAGGATACACGATTCTCAGGAATGCCAGATACGGAAATATCTAAAAACAAGCAAATGAAATGCAGGGTTTGTGAATCGGAAAACCTGGAACTGGTTATAGACCTAGGTGAACAACCCTGGTGTAACCATTTTCTTACCAAAGAAGAAGTTGGTAAAGAACCCTATTACCCGCTCCATGTTTTGTATTGCCACCATTGCCATACCTCCCAACTGGATTATACGGTTAAGAAAGAGATTATGTTTGGGGATCATACCTATTTGTCGGGCGTAACCAAATCATTGTCTGATAACTTCAGAAAGATCGCCGAAGAAGTAACAGAAAGGTTCAATGCTGAAAATAAAAAACACCGGGTACTGGATATCGGGTCGAATGACGGTACACAGCTAAAACATTACCAGCAATTGGGTTGGGAGGTTTTAGGCGTGGAGTCATCAATAACCACAGCACGCATTGCAACGGAGTCCGGTGTTCCTACGATGAACGCTTTCTTTAATATGGAAACGATGCAGCGTATCGGAAAAAATTTTGATGTGATCAATGCTGCGGGTGTTTTTTTTCACCTGGAAGAACTGCACTCTGTTACCCGTGGCATAAAATATGGGTTAGCAGAAGACGGGGTTTTTGTGGTCCAGTTTCTTTATATGAAAAGCATCATGGAAAATGATGCATTCGACCAGATTTATCATGAGCATCTTCTGTACTATACACTTGAAACGATACAGGTTTTACTTGGTAAATATGATCTTGAAATGTTTGATGCGTATCTCTCACCCATGCACGGCGGGCAAATGGTAGCCTTTGTAGGGCATCCGGGTAAAAGGGAACGCAGCGACCGGTTAAAAAAACTGGAGGCTGCAGAAAAAGAATCGCGTTGTAATGACATCAGCGCCTATCGTGCTTTTGCAGAAAGGATACGGAAAATGAAAACAACGAACATTGCTTTCCTTGAAAAAGCAAAGCAGGAGGGTAAAAAAGTATTTGGGATGGGTGCGCCTGTTAAAGGCAATACGATGCTGAATTATTTTAAAACAGGTACAGACCTGATCAGTTGCCTGCTTGAGAAAAATAAACTGCGCAAAGGATTGTATTCACCCGGCATGCATATCCCGATACTGATGGAAGATGAAGTGAATGACATACCGGATATATATTACGTTCTTGCGTGGAATTTTAAGAAAGAGATACTCCTGAACAACCGACACCTTGTTGAAAAAGGTATTGAATTTTATTTTCCCGTTAACCCGAAAGAGTCTTTATGACGATATTTGTTACAGGCGGGAACGGATTCCTGGGAACCGCACTTTGTGCAGAACTCCGCCGACGAGGTGATACGGTAATTGCTCCCGGTTCAAAAGACTGTGATCTTACAAAACAGGGTTCTCTTGAAAAATTTTCCGATCAGAAATTTGACAGGATATTTCATCTTGCTGCATGGACACAGGCCGGTGACTTCTGTCTATACCATCCGGGTGAACAATGGATCATTAACCAGCAGATCAATACAAGCCTCCTCCAATGGTGGCAACATGCACAACCGCAGGCCAAACTGGTATTTATGGGTACAAGTTGCGCCTATGCCCCCGGTGCAGATTTATCCGAAGAAAATTACATGGATGGAGAGCCTATCGAGAGCCTGTATACTTATGCCATGACCAAGCGAATGCTTTTTCAGGGTGCCCGGGCAATACAGAAACAATACGGGCTTTCATGGCTTTGCTTTGTTCCTTCTACCTTATATGGACCGGGCTATCATACCGATGGCAGGCAGATGCATTTTATTTTTGACCTTATGCGAAAGATCATCCGTGCAAAAGAGTTTGGTGAAACAGTTGTATTATGGGGCGACGGCTATCAAAAAAGAGAAGTGATTCATGTACGCGATTTTATCGGTGCAATGCTGGCTATTTGTGATATTGCTGAGAACGATATATTCAATCTCGGGTCGGGTGAAGAATTCACAATCCGGCGCTTTGCTGAAACAATATGCGCAATTGTTGGGTACAACAGCAGTGCCATTCAGTTTGATACTGACAGGTATGTTGGCGCCACCTCTAAATGTTTATCGGTAAAAAAAATAACAGGGTTACTCCCGGGTTATTCGTCAGGTCTCACACCATTGCATACAGGGCTAATGGAAACGATTGAATGGTTTTATGAAAAAAAAGCATATTGAATTTAACAGCTTTGCGAAAAAAAATGGAATCCCGGCCTGGTGAAAGCCCGACGATGATTCCTCCTGTTGTTGCGGGGAGCAAAATCGACTACCTGGATGGACTGCGCTGTATTTCTGTTTTAGTGGTTGTGGCTGGGCATTTAAATACATACTACTTTAAAAATAAAACGGCAGACAGGCTGATCGGCGGCGGCGGGTTGGGAGTGATTTTCTTTTTTGTGATCAGTGGTTTTTTGATCACTACTTTGTTCCTGAAAGAGGAAGTTGCTACAGGTACGATTAATATCAGGAAATTTTATATCAGGCGTGCTTTAAGGATACTCCCGGTTGCATACCTGTTTATCCTTTGTATGCTGCTGCTGAATTTTGTTTTCCATTTGCAAATCCCCGTTTCCTATTTTCTCACATCAGCATTTTTTGTGTCGAGTATGGCAAGGCTCAATTCGCCGGATGTACATGGAAACAGCAGTTTAGTCGCCCATTACTGGTCTTTATCGGTTGAGGAGCAATACTATCTTTTTTTCCCGTGGCTGTTTCGCTATGGAAGAAAATACCTGCTCGGTTTACTTTTATCCGGTATTTTTATTATCACACTGTGCCGTAGCCTTACTGACCATACTTATTTTTTTTATCATTACGAAAGTATCCTTACAGGAGCAGTAGCTGCACTTGTTGTTTTTAAACGCAGGCTGAAGTATTATTCTGCTAAAAGGACTTCCCTATGGCTTATGTTGATCCTTGCAGCCATATTTTTTATAAATTATCAGGGATGGAAATTTTCAGTTGTTATCATATCAATCCTGTTTGCTTTGCTGCTGCTCTTATTGATCAGTTCGGTAAACGCCCCGGTGGTTGCAGGTTTCCTGAAATCAAAAATAACCATCCGCATAGGAGTACTTTCGTACAGCATATATATATGGCAACAACTTTTTGCAACAAACAGCGGTATAAAGCAGGCGCTACCGGTTTTACAAAATATTCCGGTCGCTATGGTGATTTTAGCAACCGTATCATGGGTTTCATACCAGTTTTACGAAAAGAAATTCCTGCGCTTAAAATCGCGTTTTAGCTGATCATCGATTAATAACCACCTAATTCCTGATGTTATCATTCCTGAAAGGAATCTATCAAACTTTTTTTGTTAGGGCGCCGCTTTGGTATTGCAGGCTGGTAGTTGCGAAAAAAAATCAGTTAACCCTTGTACAAAAAAGATTATCGGGAAAGAAATATAGGTACAATCCCAATTCAGGTACAAAAATATTCCTTGTGTATTCTGTCATTAATTGGGAGAAAAATTTTACTGAGCAGTGGAATAAAAGAGGAGAATGCAAATTGTTTACCTGGCCCGATCTGAAATCTTATTTTCCTGATAGAAAGAGCTGGAGGGTTTATCACAACAGGCTTAATAATGACCTGGTTAGTTCGTTTGATGAATTTTATGACCCTGTATCGAATTTTATTATTTTTTTTTATACGGCAGACCTGTTTATCAGCGATAAAACGTTGTCATATATCAACAGTCACCGGAATACTTTACTAATCAGTTTTTGCTGGGATGACCTGCTTTATTTTAAAGATAAAGTAAAAGGCCAGCCGCTCGGGATCAGCCGGTTATCGCAATACACAGATATCAACCTTACGATGTCTCCGGAAACGATTGTAAGGTATAACCGCAGGGATAGCCCTTGTTTTTTCTGGGAAAGTATGCCGCTTATTAATGCAGTGATACCGGAATTACCCGTTCCTAAGTATGATGAATTTTATGTGTTATTTATCGGCTCAAAATATGGATGGAGAAGGCATTTCATCGAAAGGCTGCAAAAAAAAGGGGTTCCGGTTCGCTGTTATGGATCGGGTTGGGCAAACGGACACCTGACAGATGAAGCGATGAAAGAAGCAATTCAAAAAGCACCAGTTACGCTTGGTTTTGCCAATGCAGGCTACACTAAAACAGTGACAACCATAAAAGGGAGGGATTTTGAAGTGCCTCTTTTCGGGGGATTGTACTTGACACAATATTCGCCGGGCATTGCCAAGTATTATAGCATTGGGCAAGAAGTGCTCACCTATAGCAATTTTACAGACTGTCTTCAAATGATCAATGCCGTAAAAAACAACAGGGATTGGGCTTTTGCAGTGCGAAAAAAAGGATTCGAACGTGCACACCGCTTTGCAACATGGGATTCACGGTTTCTTTTTTTAGATAACTTACTAAATACTGCCCGGGCTAATTCACATCAGGATGATGAATAACGATAAACTTTTTGAAAACCCTCAAAAACTAAGCTTACCCGGTTTTCAAAAACAGGAAAAATATGTTGATAGGATGGTGGTTTACCCACCCGAAGGTTTAACCGTGGAAGAGTGGTATGCCGATTTCAGGAAACGTTTCTTTGATGCGCTGGAAAACAACAGGAAATTCCCGGTTTTTCGTTCGAGCCATGGCGAGTTCGGGTTTATTACCGGTGTGGTGGGCGCCCCTCCGGGATGGAAACCGAAGATCCGGTATATATTCAGCAGGGTATACAGAATATTGATGTTTCAATCTCTTTTTTACAGCAGCGGTGTGCCCGGGCATGGGTATGAAACGTATAAGCAATGGAGGCTGCCCGCGCTCAGGCGGAAATTCGCAAAGCAGATGAAGTGGATTGCTGAAAACGGCGTTCACTGCATATATTTTTCCGACAGGGGCGCATATAGGATAAAGACCCAAAAAAAATACCTGAAATGGCTGAATAAAAACGGGATATTTCTGAACCGGGCAAATTATGCCCATATGTATTTCGTTTATGCGCTATTGAATGGATACGACAGGTATACCATATTCAAAGGGCGAAGGCTGCTGGTGGTATCTTCCGATCAGCCGGCAAGAACAAGACCCCTGATAGAAAACCTGAAAAAAATGGGTGTGCTGTCAGTGGATTTTATAAGTATTTCGCCTGGACGTTCAATGGAAGATTATATCGAGCCGGTTACAAAGGAATTCGACCTGTGCATTGTTGGTGCAGGTGTGGGGGCAGCAAATGTTATTTATCAACTGCGCGATTTGAACTGCCCTATTATTGATGCAGGTTTTATCATTGACAGGATCGCCTACCCGGATAAGATCAAAAGCAGGATTTATACGATAGGGGATGATATATGGGATACGGTATTCCCGGACAATACACCCGAATGGGCAAAAGCCTTCAGCGATAAACTGGCTTTCAAAAATTAGCAGGATGCTCAATCCAAAATCAATCCTTATTTATTCCTATTATTCAAATATGCCCGGCGTATGCCAGGCTGAATGGGTGGATGACAGGATGTTTGCCTTTATCAAAGCCGGGTATGATGCATCACTGATCAGCGCTACATCCTGTAAAAAACATACACAAAAAAAAATTGAGCATATCCGGGTCCCCGCACTTAGCCCCTACGGTGCACAACTTGAATATGGGATGATTAAACGATACCATATCCGATTGCCGGCAATTACACGCTGGTACATCCGGATAATGGCCTCTTTGGCCCCTTTTTTTGAAAAAATAAAACTGAAATCCGGCGAGGGCCGCTGGACATGGGTCATCGCCGCATTGGTAGCATCATTCAAACTCCGGTCTATACGCAATAAAGAATTCATTTTTTCTACCGGAGGCCCTCCTAGCGCCCACCTTGCTGGGATCCTTATTGCAAAAATTTTCAGAAAAAAAATCATTTGTGAGTTCCAGGACCCATTAAGCGGAAAAGATATTGGCCGTAACCGCCTTTCGCAGGCAGGGCTTCGTTTTTTTGAAAAAATAATCATTAAGCATGCCGATTGCACACTGTATTGTACGAAGAATGCGATGCTGTATGCAAGAGGACAGTACCGGCGCCACGCTCATAAAATCCATTTTGTTTACCCCGGTTCGCATAAAATAACAAACGATGCAACAACCATCGCTGATTACACAGGCAAAAAAATCCGTATTACCTACCTGGGCTCACTATACCAGACTAGAAATATGGATTCAATGATGAAGGCAATCGGGGAAATGATAATTGAAGACAAATCTGTCCTTGAAAAAATTGAAGTGCATATCTATGGGAATATGAACCCCGATATAAAAGAACGTATCGAATCTTTCCCCTTCCCTGTGCTTCATATCCAGGGTTTTGTTGACAGGGAAACCGCGATCCGGAAAGCAATGGAAGCGGATATACTCCTTCTGATACAAAATACCGATGACAGAAGTATTACCACCATTCCTTTTAAAACCTATGATTACCTGCATACAGGGAAACTGGTTTTAGGATTGGTTTATAAGAATGAAGAACTTGGACAAATGCTGCTCAAATACGGCCATATTGTATGCCAGGCTGATGATGTTCCGGCTATAAAAAAAAACCTGCTGCAACTGCTTTCAGACCCGGCCCGGCATTTTATGGGCACGAAACCCAGCGACCTTACACCTGATCTTGCTGTTTCTGAAATGCTGAACCTTTTAGATAAGCTCCCTTTCCTGCCAGATCAAGTAGTATGAAAACAGATGCAAAATACCTGGCAGGGCTAGATGTACTTCGTTGCCTCCTGGCGCTGAGTATCCTGCTGTTTCATTATTATCATTTCTCCACCCCTTTTATGGGAAAGGGGTACGCTGATAAACAAAGCCTGCCTTTTTCAAATGTATTTATGCTTTTGTATGAATACGGGGGATTTGCGGTTGAGATATTCTGGATGATCTCCGGGATGATTTTTTATCACTTTTACCAGCAAACGATCAGTGAAGGGAAAATGAAATTGCAACAGTTTATTTTTTTGCGGTTTTCAAGGTTATACCCTGTTCATTTTGTTACATTACTGAGTGTGGCTTTTTTACAAACACTATACCAAAGCAGGTTTCACGAAACATTCATCTACGATAACAATGACCTGCTTCATTTTATATTGAATCTGTTTATGGTGAATTTCTGGAACCCGAAATTCGGGCTATCCTTTAATGGACCTTTCTGGAGTGTTTCAACTGAAATATTTATTTATATTGTTTTTTATATTTTTTCGAAAACAGGGATGTTAAATAACTTACGGAACCTGTTTTTACTCGCACTTATATTTTTTATTTTCTATAGCCTTGGTATACTCAGCCCTTTTTATGAATGTTTTTTATACTTTTTCACAGGCTGTTTGCTGATATGTTTGCTGGGTCGTATTCGTTATTTCCACATCGGGGTTATTCTGTCAGGTACGATTCTCCTCTTATTACTGAAATACAAAACACCCGTTTTGCCTGGCAATGCATATATTATCAGAAGTTTTGACTGTTTTATAAAGATCCAGCTGGCAGTCATCATTGCTTTGTTTTTCAGCAAAGGATTTGCTTCTGTAACGGGCACCGTTAAATCCATTCTCCGCGAAATGGGCAATATGACGTATGCTGTGTACATGATCCATATTTCCGTTGAAATGATACTGGTAATACTCTTTTTTGAAAAAGGCCGATTGTTCTTTAACAGCCCTGTATTCTTTTTCTCTTATATCACAGGCCTTTCCGTTATGGGTATACTTTGCTACCGTTTATTTGAAATGCCGGTGCAAAATTACTTAAGACAAAACTGGGAGAGATTGATGATAAAAGATAAAACCAGGCACGCTGATGAATAAGATCGGGTTGGTGATTACGAATTACAATGGGTTACGCTACCTGTCGGCATATTTGCCTGATATGGCAAACGCCTGCAAGGAACAGGGTATAACTTTGGTTGTTACAGATAATGGATCAACCGATGGTTCTGTAGAATATCTTAAAAACGGTGGATACCGGTATACAGTGAACCCCATTCTGGGAAAAGGGTATGCAAGCAACCTGAATAACGGGATAAGGTATATCAATTCCATCGGCGAATTTGATTATCTCGTATTATCTAACAACGATATTTCTTTTAACACTGCGCTGTTTCACTGTTTTCATCGCGTATGTGATCTGTTAAAGAAAAAATACCCCAGGCATGGCTTGATCGGGTTTGATGAAGTGTTAAAAGACAGGATAGATCATTTTAAAAATTTTGAATTCAATAAATACGACCCGGAACTAATTGCTGCAGCTACTGATATGATCGGTTTCTTTTTCTTTGCCATACCGGTTAATGTGATTAAAGATGTTGGTTATTTTGACGAGGAATATTTTATTTACGGAGAAGACAATGACTATTTTACAAGAGTAACCAGGGCGGGCTATACATGTGTACAAACCCACCTGCCTGTGATGCATTACGCAGAAGGCTCCTCAACGAATTCAAAACAAACATCCTGGTATGTTTACAGGAATGCATTTCTATTTGCACAAAAAAACTTGGGGTTTATTCAATGCCTCAAAATGCTGGCTTCATTTATCAACCAGATTTATAACCCTTTTCATAAACCGGTAAATCCCAGCCAGGGAAGGGTGAAACGAAACGGGTTTTGGTATAATAATTACCTATTATTGAAAAGTCTTGCATGGAATACACGGTATTTCATCAAAAAGAAATTAAAGGCCTGAACGGGATTTTATATACTGCTTCTAAAAGCAATTCATTGGTTATCCCTATATCCATAAATACAAACGGGTCTGCTGATAACGAAAAAATAAAAACATGAAAGTTGTGATACTTGCGGGTGGGCTCGGGACCCGCCTGAGTGAAGAAACACTGGTAAAGCCAAAGCCAATGGTAGAGATAGGTGGTATGCCGATGATATGGCATATCATGAAAATATATTCCCATTATGGGTATAACGATTTCATTATATGCCTTGGTTACAAAGGGTATCTGATAAAAGAATTTTTTGCAAATTATACACTGCACCAGTCTGACGTAACAATTAATCTTGCTCAGAACTCTTTAAAAGTAAATAACAGCCATACCGAACCCTGGAATATCACACTTGTTGATACAGGGGTGAATACCATGACCGGGGGGCGCATCAAAAGAGTTGCACAACATATAGGGGGCGAAACTTTTATGCTTACTTACGGGGATGGTGTCGGGGATGTACGTATTGACCAATTGGTGGAACATCACATAACAGCCCGGAAATTATGTACGGTCACAGCTGTACAACCTTCAGGAAGGTTTGGCGCGCTGGATCTCACTGAATCCGGAGAAGTGGCTTCATTTCTCGAAAAACCCAAGGGCGATGGTGCATGGATCAATGGCGGTTTTTTTGTTTGTGAGCCAGAAGTTACTTCCTTTATCAAAGAGGATGCAACCATCTGGGAGAGGGAGCCAATGGAAGCAATCGCCTCCTTGCACCAAATGACCGCTTTTAAACACAACCGTTATTGGAAACCAATGGACACGTTGCGCGATAAATTTGAACTGGAGCAGGAATGGAACACACAAAAAGCCGCATGGAAAGTATGGGACTAGGGTTTACAAAAATTTTCAAGGGCAAAAAGGTATTTATTACGGGTCATACCGGTTTTAAAGGGAGCTGGCTGATCCAATGGCTTCACTTACTTGGTGCAGAAATAAAAGGATATGCATTGGCCCCGGAAAACAGCTTTGACCTGTACCATATTATTGAGGGCGACAAACTTTGTCAATCGGTTATCGCAGACATAAGAGACGATGCTTTACTAAAAAAAGAGCTGCTCAGTTTTGAACCTGACTTTATTTTTCACATGGCTGCTCAACCATTGGTCAGGTATTCATACCTGCATCCGCTGGAAACATTTTCGGTAAATACACTAGGAACCGCAAACCTGCTGGATGCTTTGAAGGATCTTAAAAAAGCCTGTACGGTTGTCTGTATCACTACAGACAAAGTATACCACAACGAAGAGAATGGTCATTATTACACCGAAGATGATAAACTGGGTGACAAAGATCCTTACAGTGCCAGTAAAGCTGCAGCAGAAATTATCATCTCTTCCTATCAGCACTCTTTTTTTAATGCAGAGCTGTTTCCTGTTCATCAAAAATCGATATCTGTGGCAAGGGCCGGAAATGTGATCGGTGGGGGGGATTGGTCAAAGGACAGGATCATTCCCGATATTATTTCTTCTTTACAAAAAGAAAAGCCTGTTGTGGTAAGAAACCCCACTGCAATCCGACCATGGCAACATGTGCTTGAACCACTTTGTGGCTACCTAACCCTTGCTGCTGCGCAGGCCAGGGAGCCTTTGAAATTTTCAGGTGCATACAATTTTGGCCCTGCTGCCGTTGAAGAATTTACTGTTGAACAGGTTGTCAAAAAAGCGATTGCTGTTTGGGGATCGGGAAGTAGCATGGTAAGTAATATCATGCTACCGGGTATCCAGCCACATGAAGCAGGGTTACTGCATTTATCCATAGAAAAAGCAAAATCTGAGTTGGGATGGATGCCTCTTTTTTCACCAGGGGAAGCGATTGAACAAACCATCTGCTGGTATAAATCATGGGCCAGTGATCCCGGGGAAGGAAAAAATTCTATAATCAATTCTATTCATCATTATATGAATTTATTACATGAAGTTTCATGAAAAACCGTTTACGGGTGTCTATGAAATCGAGGGGTATAATGCGGCAGATGCAAGAGGTATATTTGTGAAAATCTTTAATAAAGATTCTTTTGAATCAAAAGGGCTCGCAACTGGTTTTTGTGAGAACTATTATTCTGTTTCAAAAAAAGATGTGATCAGGGGTATGCATTTTCAGTTGCCGCCTTTTTCGCACTGCAAACTCGTTTATGTTACAGAAGGCGAGATACTGGATGTGATCATTGACCTTCGCAGAAAATCAAAAACATTCGGGCGCTTTCTTTCACTAAACCTGAAAGCCCTTGGTAATGCAGTGTATATTCCCGAAGGATTCGCACACGGTTTTCTCACGCTATCCCCATCAGCAACTGTTCTGTACCAGGTCACTTCCGTGCACGAACCATCGGCCGACAGCGGGATAAGGTGGGACAGCTTCGGTTTTGAATGGCCGGTTTCATCCCCGGTACTATCAGACCGCGACCAGTCATTCATTTCTTTCACGGAATTTCAATCGCCTTTCTGAAATGCGTATTCTGATCACAGGTTCAGGCGGGTTTATCGGGAAACCACTGGTAAGGAAATTGATTTTACTGAATCATGATATCCTGCTTTTGGTAAGGGATAAAAACAGTGCCACTGAATTTCAGGCAACTACTACAATCATTGAAACGGCGGATCAAAACTGGAAAAAAAAGATAGCGGCATATAAAATCGATGTTGTCATTCATCTTGCAGCCTACATCGCAAGTTCTGCGGATGAAAAAGACATTGACCCACTTATCAATTCAAATATATTATTTGCGACCCACCTGGTTGATGCAGTAAAAAACACCGGTCTAACT
The DNA here is from genome assembly GCA_004028765.1 of Chitinophagaceae bacterium. GTDB lineage: Bacteria > Bacteroidota > Bacteroidia > Chitinophagales > Chitinophagaceae > Sediminibacterium. Next base: position 44,938 of record SAIX01000111.1, read on the forward strand.
TGTTTTATTAATACGGGTTCGTTTGCAGAATATGCCCCGGGAGGTTCAACGTTACTGCCTGCTTACCTGTATGCAGCTACAAAAACGGCATTCAGAAATATTCTTTCTTATTTCAGTTTGCCGGATAAATTCAAAGTGGTGCACGTAATTCCTTATTCGGTATATGGAGCTGTTTCTGAAAAGAAAAAACTGTTCGATCACCTCTATGATGCGGCTTTCTCTGACACAGCGGTTAAATTATCCCCGGGTAACCAGGTTCTCGATTTTATACATATTACTGATGTGGTTGATTTTTATCAAACATTGCTTTTACAGCTCAGCCAGTTAAATAAACCTGCCATTGAAATTCATCTTGGAACAGGCAGGGGAACCACACCCAGGGAATTGGCTGCCAGCATGGAGAATCTTCTCCAAAAAAAACTAAATATCGAATGGGGGGGTGTCCCATACAGGGAAAAAGATACTATGCATGCAGTAGCTTTTAAAAATCTTCCGCATGATTTCTTTCAATGGGAGCCATCCATAGATATAGAAACAGGCATACAATTATATATTTCGGAAATGCAGTCAAAAGCATCAGATGGATTTTAAAAATTTAAACTTCAGCAGTTTTGCTGAACTAAGGCAACAGATAACTGCTAAGGTTAACAGGGATATCTGGCCCGGTGTTGACTATATTCCCGTAACAGGGAAGGTGTTGGACGAGATGGATATTTTAAGCGGGGTTGATGCAATGCTTGATACATGGCTTACTACGGGAAGATATGCGGCAGAAATGGAAAAAACCCTATCCAGGTATATAGGAAGCCGTTTTTCATTGCTGGTAAACTCAGGCTCATCAGCGAATCTGCTAGCTTTTTCCAGCCTTACCTCTCCGAAACTCGAAAAAGAACGATTGAAACCAGGGGATGAAGTAATTACAGTTGCCGCAGGTTTCCCTACCACCGTTAACCCGGTTATACAATATGGATGTATTCCCGTTTTTGTAGATGTTGATATCCCGACGTATAATATCAAAGCAGAAGATATTGAGCAGGCGATATCGGGAAAAACAAGGGCTATTGTGCTTGCACATGCACTGGGCAACCCGTTTAATTTATCCGTTGTTACTGACATTGCAAAAAAATACGGCTTATGGCTGATTGAAGATAACTGCGATGCCTTGGGGGCAACCTATAACGGGCGCAAAACAGGATCTTTCGGGGATCTTGCAACATTATCATTTTACCCGGCTCACCATATTACAATGGGGGAAGGCGGCGCTGTCCTGATCAACAATGCCTCCCTCAAAAAAATTGCGGAAAGTTTCCGCGACTGGGGCCGCGACTGCTGGTGCGATCCGGGAAACGACAATACATGTGGCATGCGTTTCAGCCAGTGCTTTGGTGCGCTGCCCGAAGGCTATGACCATAAATACACATATTCACATATCGGGTACAATTTAAAAGTAACAGATATGCAGGCCGCCATCGGCTTAAGTCAATTGGCTAAAGCAGATCACTTTATTAACAGGCGAAGAGAGAATTTCAGGGTTTTGTATAAAAAAATGATGCAGTTTGAAGAGCATTTCATCCTTCCGCAGGCTACACCCGGCGGTGATCCAAGCTGGTTTGGCTTTGTGCTTACCATCCGTGATGGCAGCCCTGTGAAAAGGAATGAGCTTATACAATTCCTGGAAGAAAATAAAATTGGCACCCGGCTTTTTTTTGGCGGTAACCTTGTAAAGCAACCTGCTTACAAGGATATCCGCTTCAGAACCACAGGTGCATTAACAAATACTGATATAATTATGAAAAATGCATTCTGGCTGGGTGTATGGCCGGGTTTGGATGAAAAGCATTTTGAATACATAGCAAATACAATCTCTCTGTTTTTGCAAGGGAATAAATCATAACGATACAAGATCGTGTACAATAAATAACCGTAGATCGTCTTATTGATAACTTAGAAGGGTTTTTACATTGCAACGGGTGGATGATCCGTTGTTAGCTTTTACTCCCCCATATATCCACCATAGAACAAACTTCTGATTACGCATGCTTTTAATAGACGCTGTTTACATACATGAAAGTGGCGGCAAATCACTTCTGGATTATTTACTGGAATCACTGGAAGCAAGGGGTATCTTGTTTTATCTATTGCTTGATAAAAGGGCAGAAGGAAAAATAAATATACCCGGAACCTGTATACAACATTGGCATGCATCACCCTCCGAATCTGGCAGAAAAAATTTTTATCGTACCATTCCGACAGGGGTTACAACGGTTTTTTGTTTTGCCAATGTACCGCCACCGGTAAAACCAGCAGGTAAACGGGTGTTTATTTTTATGCAGAATACGCTTCTTTTATCGCCCCTCGGAGAAAAAAATTTATATTCATTCCGGGAAAAAATCCGTTTTTTCTTTAAAAAAGCCTATATAAGATATAGAAACAAGAAAGAATATTTCTGGGTGGTACAAACACCTTCCATGAGAAAAAAAGCGGTTGCAGCACTAACGCTTGAAGAAGCAAATATTTTTATAATACCCTTCTATCGGGAACCTTCTTTATCACCAACAGAGGATGTTCATGATCCATTAAAATTCATTTATGTAGCTGACGGTGTGAAACATAAAAATCATCTTGCACTGTTTAAAGCCTGGGAAATATTAGCATCTGAATATCTTTTTTTTCCCGAGTTGCATTTAACAATTCCTGAACGATATGAAAGGCTCATCGATACTTTTGGAAAAATTAATAGAAAAGGTGCAAAAATAATAAACCATGAGGTTGTTTATTCAGATCAGTTGGAAGCGCTTTACAGGCAATCCGGGTTCCTGATATTTCCATCGGTTGCTGAAAGTTTTGGGCTTCCCTTGATAGAAGCGACCTGTCATGGCTGTGGTGTAATGGCCGCTGATTTGCCTTATGTTCATGATATTGCTGGTAACGTACTTTTTTTCAATCCTTATGATCCAGACATGATAGCATCGGTAATATTTAAACGGGTGCATGGTCCTTACCAAAGCCCGTATTTAAAAATAAAGAACCATATAAAGCAGTTGATCGAACTTCTGCAAATTCAGTAGATTTTACAGAACTTTATGATAAGTCATGATTCAAAATTTTGGTAAAACCTGATAAGTTTAATTTAAGCCTGTGTGGTTCACTAAAAACATTTTTTAGTTGTACAGAAAAATAATTTAATATGAGTAAATTAAAAGTTGCAACCATTGTAGGAACCAGACCGGAAATAATCAGATTAGCAGAGTGTATCCGTAAATGTGATCAGCTTTTCGAACACATATTGATTCATACCGGACAAAATTATGATTATAATCTTTATGATATTTTCTTTGAGGAATTAGGTATCCGAAAACCTGATTTTTTTTTAAATGTTGTTGGGGTACATCTGGGAGAAACGATTGGCAATGTGATTTGTAAGTCTTATGAAATTTTTTCCCAAGTAAAACCAGATGCAATTCTTGTACTGGGCGATACCAATAGTGTTTTATGTACGATAGCTGCTAAAAGACTTAAGATACCCATTTTTCACATGGAAGCTGGTAATCGTTGCTTTGATCAGAATGTACCAGAAGAAATCAACAGAAGAATTTCTGATCACATAAGTGACATAAACCTAACGTATACTGAGCACAGCCGGCGTTATTTGATCAGCGAAGGGCTCAGGAAAGAACATATTTTTGTTATAGGCTCACCTTTAAAGGAAATGCTTGATAAATACGCAGCAAAAATTGATGAAAGCCCTATTCTTGAACGACTGGGGCTCACTCAGGGAAAATATATTGTTGTAAGTGCACACAGAGAAGAAAATATTGATATAAAAGATAATTTCATGACATTGGTAGATTCACTTAATGCTGTAGCCGAGAAATATGGAATAAGCATTATCTTCTCTACTCACCCAAGAACAAACCGGAAGATTCTTGAATTGAATTGTACATTTCACCCCCTTATTAAAAATATACAACCGCTTGGTTTCTTTGATTACGTAAAACTTCAAAAGAAATCATTCATTGTATTATCTGATAGCGGTACAATCAGTGAGGAGTCAGCAATGATTCGGTTTGACGCAGTCAGCATCAGAACCAGCACCGAAAGACCTGAAGCAGTAGATGCTGGCACTATTGTTTTGGGAGGTATTAAAAAAAATGAAATTCTGCAGGCCATTGAAATCGTAAAGGCAACCCCCATAAAAAATGTAATTCAACTGGCCACTGAGTATTCCATTGTAAATACATCTGACCGGGTTATAAGAATTATTCAAAGCTATACATCAATCGTGAACAAATTAATATGGGATAAATGAAAAAAAAAATACTGATTATTGGCTCAAAGGGAATGGCAGGTCATGTTATTTATATGCATCTTAAATCTCTTGGTTTTTATTATATAACAGATATCTCGAGAAACAATACTTTTTTTATTTCTACTTACACAATTTTTGATATTACTGAATTTAACCTGCTTTCACATGTACTTGAAACAGAGAAACCAGATATTATAATAAACTGTATTGGTATGCTGATTCAGGCGTCAACGCAGCAGAGAGATAAAGCTATTTTAGTTAATAGCTATTTGCCACACTTTCTGGCCCGAAAAGCGAAAAAGCTTGGATTTAAATTGATTCATATCAGCACTGATTGTGTTTTCAGCGGCAATACCGGCAATTATTCAGAAAAAGATCAACAGGATGGTATAGGCCCTTATGCTCAATCTAAGGCACTCGGTGAGGTTGACTATGATTCTCATTTAACCATAAGAACATCCCTTATAGGACCGGAACTCAAGCCCAACGGTGTGGGCCTTTTTCATTGGTACATGCAACAGGCTGGTATCATTGATGGTTATGTCAACGCAATATGGACAGGGGTAACAACAATTGAGTTGGCAAAAAAAATGCCACTTATTATTGAAGGTGACTGGCAAGGAATTATACACTTGACAAATAACCAAAAGATATCGAAATACGCATTGCTGAATACTTTTCAAAAATATTTTAACCGGAAAGAGATCACAATCCGGCCAAATGAAAATTACACTGTCGATAAGTCTCTTATTAATACTAAAACACCAAATATCGTGAATGAATATAATGAAATGATCATTGAGATGCATCAGTGGATCCTGGATAATAAACAGTACTATGAGAATTATCTAAAATGAAAGTACTAATCGTTTCACAATATTTCTGGCCAGAGAATTTCCGGGTTAATGATTTGGCCAAAGGCCTAAAGGACAGGGGGCACGACGTTGTTGTGTTTACAGCCAAACCAAATTATCCAGAAGGAGTTTTCTATTCAGGGTATTCATTCTGGGGAAATTCTTTCGAAATATGGGAAAACATCAGAATTTACCGGGCACCCGTTTTCCAAAGAAGAAAATCAAAAATCGGGTTGGCATTTAACTACATTTCTTTTGTAATTTTCGGGTCCTTTAAAGCATTTTATAAAAAGATACCTGCTGATGCAATCCTTTTTTATCAGCTAAGTCCAGTAACGTCAATTTTGCCAGCATATATTTTAAAAATAAAAACAAAAGCAAAACTTATAACCTATGTTCAGGATATGTGGCCGGAATCTTTAGAGGCAATAATAGGTTTGCGGAATCCTGTTTTAAAGAAAATAGTAAGAGTCAGCTCTGATTTCTGTTACAAATTATCAGACGAGCTTTTATGTCAGTCCCGGTTTATACAAAATGAAATGAAGTGTAGAAGATTGGGTATAAATCGGATCGGATATTTGCCGAATACAACGGAATCTTTTTATCATCCTCAAAACAGCCCGCCTGAGCATATAAAAAAGTATTTCACTGGTTCATTTAATCTAGTTTTTGCCGGAAATATAGGTCATGCACAAAGTTTCGAGACATTGATAGCAGCGGCAGCGATTGTAAAGGCAAAAAACAAATCTGTGCACTGGATAATACTTGGGGATGGAAGTGAAAAGCAAAAATGTCTTGAGCTTAGTCAGAGAATGGGCGTTAACGATGTTTTTCATTTTATCGGCTCTTTTCCTCCTGCATCCATGCCTGATTTTTTTTCTGCAGCTGATGCTTTGTTAATCTCATTGCGTAGGATGCCTATTTATGGGATTACGATTCCATCAAAACTGCAATCATATATGGCTTCTGGAAAACCTGTGATTGGTTCATTGTATGGGGAAGGGGCATCGATTATTGAACAATCGGGATGTGGAGTGATTGCTGCACCAGACGATGCTGGGCAACTTGCTGAAAAAATTTTAGAATTTATAAGTTTGGATTTATCTGTAAAGCTGATAATGGGGCAGAAAGGCAGAGAATATTTTTTAAAAGAGTTCGGACGGGAAAGTGTTTTGGATAGTCTTGAAACCTGTTTGTATGAATAGTTTAGGTTTTTATTTTTTCATGTTACTCTTTGGCATACTTTTTTCCATTGCAGCTGAACTGGTATATTTCAAGATAAGTACCCAGTTTCATTTTTTAGATACTCCGGTTAAGCGAAGCCTGCATTCGAAAAACACGATTACTGGCGCGGGCTTTATCTTTCCTTTATGCACTGCCTTAGCAATGCTGCTCAGTGGTGAGTACATCCATTACCGGGCTTTTTTGACTGGGCTTTTTTTGCTCACATGCATCAGTTTTCTGGATGATTTACACACTTTAACGAAATCTGCTCGAATCTTTGTGCAAACGCTTTCTGTTGCATTACTCCTTTGGCAAACAGGAGGATTGTTCCGGATGACTATCCAGACGCTGATACCAGCTTTTATTTTTGTTATCGGTATTATTAATGCATATAATTTCATGGATGGAATCAATGGGATGACAGGCCTCTATTCCTTTGTTTCAATAGCGACACTGTTTTTTTTAAGTAAACAAGGATATTCAAGGCTCCCGGGAACCGAAGTTTTCATCTGCCTTATTGCATCAATTATCGCATTTGGGGTTTTCAATATTAGAAAAAAAGCAATCTGTTTTGCTGGAGATGTGGGAAGTATTACAATGGGTTTTATTATATCATTCATGGTAATACAAATGATGATTTTTGATGATAATGGAAAATGGATTTTGCTGATAGGTGTATATGGTCTGGAAACTGTTGGAACAATTTTTTTGCGGATTCTGAGAAAAGAAAATATTGGTGAAGCTCACACAACCCATTTTTTTCAATACCTAGTACTTGAAAAAAAAATGACACATCTTGCTGTATCACTGAGTTATGCACTGGTCCAGCTTTTGATAAACAGTTTTCTTTTTTTGTTAAGTGCACATCAGGCGATTTCTGCTTATGTAATTGTAGTGTTGCTGTATATGGTTCTGCGGTTGAAATTTGAAGGAAAAGACAGACTCTTTCGAAAATATTATATTTAATATTTTTTCAATATTTGTATTTTGACCGAGACCTTTTCTATAGTATATTGCGTTTGCTTTATTCGTTATTCTTAAATTTGTCAACTTAAAATAAATAAAGTTTAAACTTAATATTACTGCTTTTTCGGCCTCTGCGTCCTGTGATTCAGAAGAGCGAAGCTGTATAATTTATGCTTATGAGCTGTAAATATATTTATCCTTTTTTCCAGAAAATATTCATTCTTTGGGTTTTTATTTTTTTCAGTTGTTTTGCCGTTAAAGGGCAGGATATTATTAGGTCCAAAGATTTGTCCAGCATAAAAGTTGATCAACTTTCAGATGATGATATCGAAAAAATCCTGACGCAAATAAATGCATCGGGTCTGTCCATGGATGAGGTTGAGCAACTTGCCGCAACAAAAGGAATGTCGACGATCGAAATTGGGAAGCTGAAGCAGAGATTACTTCAGATAAGATCTGGTGTTCGTGAAAAGACTGATGGTAAAAATCAAACAGAGAAAAAAAAATTCCCGGACGTAAGAAAAAACAACAGCCCGGATTCATTGGATTTCTCTCCGTTTCATGACCAGAGTAAGCGTAAACCTTTAATTGACTCATTGATTTTTGGTTCTGAATTATTTACCTCTGCGGCAGCCACTTTTGAACCAAATTTAAATCTTGCCACTCCTCTGAATTACATTTTAGGGCCTTATGATGAAATAATAATTTCCGTTTATGGTGTGCAACAATACGAGGGCACTCATAAAGTATCACCGGAAGGAAATATTAGTATCCCCAATATCGGAATTATTAGTGTTGCTGGATTGACTATTGAAAACGTAACTGAGAAGTTGAAGAGAACAATGGGTAATGGTGCGTACCCATATCTTAAAACAGGGGCATCGAAGCTATCTGTATCGTTAAGCCACATACGAACTATCAGGGTTAATATAATCGGCAGTTATAAACCTGGAAATTACAACCTTTCGTCTCTTTCTACTGTTTTTGGGGCACTTTATGTTGCTGGCGGGCCTTCTGCTTATGGTAGTTTTCGTGAAATCGAATTGATCAGGAATGGCTCAATTATTCGAAAGATTGATTTGTACCGGTACTTATTAGACGGAGATCAGTCTGATAATATCGGATTAAAAGATAATGATGTGATAAGAATCCCGACTTATAAAATGAGGGTGCAGATAGAAGGGCAAGTTAAGCGACAAGGGATTTTCGAAGTACTGCCAAATGAGAACTTTGACAAAATCCTTCAATTTGCTTCAGGGTTTACGGATTCAGCATTCACGGCAGAACTTAAAATATATCAGGTTGATGGCCAGCAACGTCAAATAATGGACCTTGTAGCAGACAGATTCTCCACCTATTTTCCAAAGTCCGGTGATCATTTCGTTGTTGCAAAAATTTTAAATCGTTTTTCCAACAGGGTTAAAATAAAGGGTGCGGTTTTCAGACCCAACGATTATTCTCTCACCCAGGGCTTACACCTGAAAGACCTGATTGAAAAAGCACAGGGTTTGAGGGAAGACGCTTATACAAAAAGAGGATATATAATCAGAAAACAAAAAGATTTAACCGAATCAATCATTTCATTTGATGTATTAAAGGTGATGGCTGGTGATGAAAGTGAAAATAAAATACTGATGAGGGAAGACGAAGTGATCATTAATTCAATAAATGATTTAAAAAACGAACTTAAAGTTATTATTCAGGGAGAAGTTAGAATTCCGGGCATATATCAATATATAGAAAATATTTCTTTAAAAGATTTGATTCAGCAAGCTGGGGGGCTTTCTGAGGCAGCTTTATCAAAAGTTGAAATTTCAAGAATGCTTATTCGGGATTCAGTCAGTGCAACAGATTATAAAACTTCCCAGCTAATTAGTTTTGATTTAAATAATATACTTAGTTCTCCTCTTGCTGACTTAAGGTTGATGCCTAATGATATTGTAACGGTCAGAAAGAAACCCGGATTTAAAGATCCGGAAACTGTAATAGTATCTGGAGAAGTTCAGTTTCCAGGTCCATATATTCTGAATAGCATAATTGAGCGGGTAAGCAGCATTTTTTTAAGGGCGGGTGGTGCGCTGCCCGGTGCTGGTCTTTCAAGCGTTTTTCTGAAAAGAAAACTGCAGCGGGAAAATCAAATCACTGATAAAGCAATTGAAACCGCGCTTGAAAAAGTAATGCAGAAAGACAGCAGCACTATCAAAGACACGAAGAAAGAATTTGAATACATACCATTGGATATGAGGAAAATTTTGGCTTCTCCCGGCTCAGTTGCAGATGTGATACTGAGAGACGGTGACGAAATCGTGTTTCCAAAACAAAATAATGAAGTAAGAGTTATAGGAAATGTGTTTTTACCCACACAAATCCCGTTTGAGGCTGGGTATACTGTTAATGACTATGTGCTTTCTGCCGGTGGTTATAGTTCGAAGGCATGGAAGAAAAAACTTTTTGTGGTATACTCAAACGGAAAAATAAATGCAACAAAGCACTTTCTTTTCTTTGTAAAATACCCAAAAATCCAGCCTGGGTCCGAAATTATTATTCCAGCTAAAAATGATCGAAAAACATTATCAAGCGGTGAAATAATTGGACTTTCCAGCGCACTCGCAAGTTTGGCTGGTGTCGTTATAGCTTTACTTCGTTTATAAATCATATTCAAGTATTATGCCAACTCAAATCAGGCAGGAAAATAATTTTGCAAATCCAACTGAAGATATTAGTCTGAAAGATATCATTCTTAAAATTGTTGATTGGTTGCTCTTTTTAAAGCAAAAATGGAAATTACTGCTTATCGTTTCTTTCATGTCAGCAGCTGTTTCCTTAGTATATGCATTATTTCAGCCTAAAATATATGTGGGTGTAATGACGTTTACTTTAGAAGATGATAAAGGAGGGGCATCGGGTATTGGCGGTGCGCTTGGTTTAGCAAGCTCTTTCGGGATCGATCTGGGTGTTTCATCAAGCGGGGTTTTCAACGGAACTAATTTAATTGAACTGATGAAAAGCAGGCGATTGATTGAGCAGGCTTTGCTTACAAAAGCGGAATCTGTTTCTGCTCAAAACATTACATTAGCAGACCTTTATATTCAATCCAATAAAATTTACATAGATACAATAAAACGATTCCCCATAGGTAAAATCAGAGAGTCATTTTCAACCCAACAGGACAGCTTATTGGGAGAACTGGTTGATAAAATAAAAAAGAATAACCTAATCGTTGCACAGACTGATAAAAAAACCTCAGTTTATACAATACAAGTCAGATCGCTGAATCAGGGTTTTTCAAAGGAACTTGTTGAGAGCCTAGCAAATGTTGCCTCTGAGTTCTATATCCAAACGAAAAGCAGAAAAGCTAAGATAAACGTAGACATTCTCGAAAAAAGAGTTGATTCAGTGAAAAATGAGCTGAATTATGCAATCAGCGGTGTAGCTGCAGCAAATGATAATACATTTAACCTGAATCCTGCTCTTAATATCAAAAGGACACCCTCTACCAAAAGGCAGGTGGATGTTCAAGTGAATACTGCTATACTGACACAATTGGTTGTTAATCTTGAGTTAGCAAGAGTGGCGCTACGGAAAGAAACTCCTTTGATTCAGATAATTGATAAACCTATTATTCCATTAGATATCGAAAAAACAAGTAAGCGTCAATCGCTAATGCTAGGATTTTTTTTCGGGTTTCTGGTTTGTGCTGGGTTCTTAGTCGCCAGAAAGTTATGGGAAAATATTATGAAATAAATTAAATAAGCATAATAGAAATGGACATTACTAAAATTAAAATAGGTATTATTGGTCTTGGTTATGTCGGATTACCACTGGCTCTTGAATTTTCAAAGAAATATTCTGTGGTCGGCTTCGATATTAATGTAACCAGGGTAAATGAGTTAATTAAAGGTATTGATAAAACAAGAGAAGCCTCTGATGCAGAATTGAAATCTGCAAAAAATCTGTTGTTTTCTTATGATGAAAAAGAACTTGATCATTGTAATGTTTATATAGTAACTGTTCCCACACCTATCGATAAATTTAAAGTACCTGATCTTGCTCCGCTCTTGAATGCCTCAGCAATGATCGGGCGTCATCTAAAAAAAAAGGACGTTGTTATATATGAAAGCACTGTTTATCCGGGATGTACAGAGGAGGATTGTGTCCCCGTTCTGGAAAAAAAAAGCGGTCTTATTTATAATCAAGATTTTTTTTGTGGATATTCTCCTGAAAGAATCAACCCTGGTGATAAAATAAATACATTACGCACAATTAAGAAGGTCACCTCCGGTTCTACGCCTCAAGTAGCGGATTTTGTCGACAATTTGTATGCCAGTATAATTGTTGCCGGCACACATAAGGCTACAAGCCTGAAAGTTGCAGAGGCATCAAAAGCTATCGAAAACGCCCAGCGGGATGTAAATATTTCTTTTGTAAATGAGTTATCGCTCATTTTTGATAAAATTGGGATTGATACGAACGATGTTATTGAAGCAGCAGCAACAAAATGGAACTTTTTAAAATACAAACCTGGTTTAGTTGGAGGGCATTGTATAGGAGTTGACCCTTACTATTTGGCGCATAAAGCAGCTTCTTTAGGGTATCATCCTCAAGTAATATTAAGCGGAAGGAGGGTGAATGACCAAATGGGTATTTTTATTGCCAATAAGGTGGTTAAAATCATGATCAATAATGATATTAAAGTTAAAAACTCTAATATTTTACTGTTAGGCATCACCTTTAAAGAAAATTGCCCGGATACGAGAAACTCGCGTGTCATCGATATTTATAATGAACTGATCCAGTTTGGAATTAGCGTAGACGTTTATGATCCTCATGCGGATCAGGGGGCGGTAATGGAAGAATACAAAATCAAGATTTCAAACCAGCTTGCGGAAAATAAATTATTCGATGCTATTATTCTTGCTGTCTCACACAGTGAATTTTTAGATATTGATTTTAATAAAATAAAACGGGATTCAAAGTCTGTCATTTTTGATACTAAGGCTTTTTTAGACAGAGATATTGTCCATGCCAGATTATAAAACATTTAATAATTTAACTTATAAGCAATGAGCTTGAATGGGAAAAGCATATTAATAACCGGTGGTACTGGTTCTTTCGGCAAAACATTCGTCAATACAATTCTCACAAAATTTCCTGATGTAAAACGACTGGTTGTTTTTTCAAGAGATGAACAGAAGCAATTTCAAATGGCTTTTGAATACCCTGAAAATAAATACCCTCAGGTACGGTTCTTCATAGGAGACGTCAGGGATTATGAAAGGGTTAAAATGGCAATGCAAGGAATCGACTACGTAATTCATGCGGCTGCAATGAAACATGTTCATATTGCTGAATATAACCCTATTGAGTGTATTAAAACCAATATTATGGGCGCTGAAAATATTATCCGCGCCTGTTTGGAAACACAGGTTAAAAAAGTAGTTGCTTTATCTACCGATAAAGCAGCCGCACCTGTAAATTTATACGGAGCCACCAAATTAGCTTCCGACAAACTGTTTGTAGCTGCTAATAATATTAAAGGATGGCGTGATATTGTTTTTTCGGTTGTGCGATACGGTAATGTGATGGGATCGAATGGGTCTGTCATACCTTATTTTATAAAGAAAAGAAAGGAAGGTGTTTTGCCGATTACAGATATTAATATGACCCGCTTTAGTATAACATTAGATGCCGGTGTTGATATAGTTTTACATGCACTGGAAACCGCGTGGGGAGGAGAGGTATTTGTTCCAAAAATCCCCTCATACCGGGTAACAGATGTTGCCACCGCAATTGCTCCGGATTGTAAGCAGGAAATAATCGGATTAAGGCCCGGAGAAAAGATTCATGAGGAAATGATTACGAGCTCAGATTCTTTTTTTACATATGATCTTGGCAACCATTATGCTATAATCCCACAATTCCCCAGGTGGAATTTGAATGAGTTTATCAGCCATTTTGGAGCCAGAAAACTTGAGAATGGATTTTATTACAATTCGGGTGATAATACGGAATGGCTTACTGTTCCTGAGATAAGATCACTGATAAAAACACACGTGGACCCGGATTTTGAATAAAATTTTTTAAAATGACACTGATTTCGATAATAATACCCTGTAGAAATGAAAGTAAGTTTATTGGAAAATGTTTAGACTCTGTACTTTCCTTTAAATTACCTGATCACATTGATACCGAAATTTTTGTAATAGATGGTAAATCAGTTGATGATACAATAGTTCAGGTTCAAAAAAAGATCAACGAAAACCCTCAAAAGAAAATTAAGATAGTTGAAAACAGTAAAATGTTTGCTGCGTATGCTATAAATATCGGGATACAGCACTCATCCGGAGATTATATATTAAGACTGGACGCGCATTCTGTTTATCCTGAAAATTACCTGTCCCTCTGCTACGAAACCAGTATAGCTACCAGTGCAGATAATGTAGGAGGAATAGTAATAACACTCCCTGGATCAAATAAATATGCTGCAAAGCTTGTGCAGGCGCTCACAACACATAAATTCGGTGTAGGTGATTCCGGATTCAGAGTCGGTATGGCGGAAAAACAAGCAGATACTGTTCCTTATGGTTTTTTCCGTAGAACAATTTTTGATAAAATTGGCTTTTTTGACGAAAGGCTTATCCGGGCTCAGGATTACGAGTTCAACAGGCGGATCGGTTATATCGGAGGAAAAGTATGGCTGAACCCCCAAATACAGATACAGTATTTTAACCAGCCTAGCTTGTATGCTTTTTATAAGAAACAGTTTTATAAAGAAGCGCCATATAACGCATATATGTGGTCTTTAGCCCCATACGCCTTTACCCTGCGTCATGCAGTTACCGGTATATTTACCCTCTCTATCTTAATGGGTATTATAATCTCGTCACTCTTTCCGTTTTTATGGTATCTCTTCTTTTCCGTATTGTCTCTTTATTTTCTTTTGGCTTTCCTGTCAGCAATTCAGCAGGTAAGAAAGTTTAAGGAACCCTTTTTTTGTATTTTGCTTCCTTTCTGTTTTTTTCTTTTCCATTTTATACATGGATTAGGGCTTCTTACAGGAATCGTAAAACTATTGTTCAAAAAATCACCTGTTCAGAATACCAATCAAAAGCCATGGCTTGGAGCTTATTCAAATAACCTTGTTGAATGTGTGCAGCATTTAAATAAAGATATTCGGTAGGTAAGTCTGCTACACTTTATATAATTCAACCTTGCGGAAGAAGCTTAATAAATATGTTATTTAAATTATTAAAGCATACATCTTTTGGATTTCGGCTTATCTTCTTTTACGTTATAGTGACACACATAATACCGGGATTTTTATATGAGACACATGTTTTTTCCTACATAGATGATACGCTCATTTATAAAAGAACACAAGGAAGTTTATCACTATTCTTATTTTTGCTTTTTTATCTCTGCGCTTTACTCTTTCTTGACGTAGGACTAAAAAAATATACTAACAAAAAGTTTTTTTCAAACAGACTAGGGCTTATCAAAAAATGTATGCCCTTTCTTTTGATGTTATCCTTTTTATTAAGTCTGATCTTTTATTTTATTTTGCCGCATAACTTCAGATACCTGGATGTCGGGCTGTCTGAATCTGACTCCTTCTTCCCCCTGCTTGTATTTACAATTATCCCTTCCTTTAATAAGTTTTTCCTTTTTTATTATATTTTCTGCGGCCGCTTCCCCTTTTCTGAAAAGTATAACTTTCTCAGATATTTTATAGTTATCTCCCTGTTTCTTTCAGCAAACGGAACAAATACATTCATTGTATTTTTATTGGGGGCTTTGTTTTTGTTAATACCTAAATATTTCAGGAAAGCAATTTTTGTAGTCAAAACGAACTTTTTTACTTTTTTGATAAAACCATTACTGATCGTGGCAATTGTTGTCACAATTGTTTATCCCTTAGCAATAATTTTTGGGCAAAGTATAAAAGGAGGTCAAAGTTTTTCAGAGGTATACGAAAAGATGAATGTTAAAGAATCTGAGGATATAGGAAATATTCAATATGAATATGGATTAATAAGATTTAACCAATACTACATAAGTACAAAAACCGGATTTTATCATTTTTTCGGGACTATTGAATTAGATACTCGGATAGAATACTGTACATCTATTTTTAATAATTTCGTTTACCGAGTATCACGTATTCTCAATATTCCTCTTAAAGTTGAAAAACCCAAATATTCTAGTGTTTCCCAGATAAATTTCGCCAATATAGCACCATATTCCTCCGACCGAGAAGGTACCAGCACAGGATTATTTGGAGGGTTTCTTTATTTGTTTCCTACCCCTATTAATACAATTATATTGTTGATATACAGCTCTTTTTTAATTATAATAATAAATAATATATATAAATGTCTGCCAAATCGCCTATCTTTATTAGGAATGGCAGTATTCTTATATTGGTTATTTACCCTCTTTGAGGGGCCAATGGACTTTTTGCTAATTGTGGATGATACTTTTCTAATTTTATTGCTTTATAATTTATATTTTTTGTAGTCATGATTACACAAATTTTCAAAGAAGTTGCCTCCTCATCAATTACACAAGTAGGTAAAATAGGTAATATTTTGTCCACAGATGATGAGAAGCTTTCTGCGATTCTGAAAGATATTAATGACAAAGGCTGGCATGTTTTAAAAGGATATATCCCTAAGGAAAAATGCACTGAACTGGTTAACGAAACCGATCGCCTTATGATTGAAAAGAAGAGTGAGAGTAATTATTGGACCGATTACAACGGATCTGATACAAGGCTTTACAGAATTCAGGAACTTACTTCAAATTTCGATTTTTTTCTTCGCGATCCTTTTCTTAAAAAAATTGAAAGAACCTATTTGGGAGCTCTAAAACATACCGGCTATGATAATCTTCTTGTAAACAAAATACAGTTTGTTGAAAACAACCTAGGATCTGGTGGCGGCTGGCATCGCGATTCCCCCCATTCCAATCAGTTCAAGGCTATTGCTTATATAGCCGACGCTGAAAGAGAGAACGGACCATTTCAATTCATTAATGGCTCTCAAAAATTCTGGGAATCGATGAAAATCTATTTAAGCGGATTAACTTCCACATCACAGTATAGATTCACGCCGGAAGAAATAAATGATATTCTTGATAAGATAGGACATGATAAATTATCTACACTGACAGGAGAAGCAGGGGATGTCATTTTGGTTGATACAAAAGGAATTCATAGAGGTATGCCTATTGAGAAAGGCTGTCGATATGCAATGACGATTTATTACAACGATAAAAACTTTTAATCTGTTCAGGTAGGTATCTGTGAAAAAATTAATTGAGCGATTTATTAAACCGGTCGACAACCCTTCTGGGGGAAGCCCTTTAGTTTTATATGCGACTTACGGGGAAAATAAAAAAACAAAGTACAATGACCAATTTGTTTACCCCATTTTGGATTCAAAAATAAAGTCTGAAACACAGCCTTATTTGAATCTGACATTCGGTAAAAAATGTATCAATGAATTATATCCAAGCTTTTTCATCGAAGAAAAATTATCCGTAATTGAATTTTTATTTTCACTGTTTTATATTGATAAATTTTATTTCCGAGATTTCAGGTTTATATGGAACATTTATTTCTCAATCCTTGCATACAGTGACCGGGGCTGGGGGAAGATGAACAAAAGAGCAAAATACTATCACTTTATAAGGGTTTTTTTCGGGCACCGATACCTCTTTTTCAAATATCGAAATCTGGTATGCAGTTCTGTTAAAAAGGTATATGTCACGCAATACTATAATGTAAGAATGTTAGCGCTTGTGCGTATTTGCAATACCAGAAAGATCCCGGTTTTTGATGTTCAACATGGTTACATCGGTGAAGATCATCCTGCATATGATAAAAGCCTGTCTCTTGAAACTTTATGTAAGCCCTCTGGTTTTTATGTTTTTGATAATGATGCTGCGGAGTATGTCAAGAAATATACAGATTCTCTTATTGAGATCAGTAATTGGATGCATTTGCATACTTTTAATAATTTCCAAAGAAACAAAAATCTACCCCCAAGGGTGCTATTTAGTGTGCAATGGGGAACGCCTTTACCAGCAAATGAGCTGGTTACAATGATAAATAAATATAGCCATGTAAACTGGGTGTTCAGAATGCACCCTCTCGAAACTGCAGAAAGAAGTGACCTAGAATCTGTTTTTTCCCTTAAAAATGTGACTATCGAAGAAAGTGGTGTAAACCTAGTTGAAAGTTTACTGCAATCGGATATCCACCTAACATGGAATTCATCGCTTTGTTTTGAAGCAGAACAATTAGGTGTACCAAGCTATTTTATTTCCCCAAAAGATATTATTAGGTTTGTTGATAGTTCAGGAATCCCCAAAAAATTGATTACATATCTTCCCTTAGATGATTTCGAGCCTTATTTGAGCCCAGTTTTAAAACAAAAATGAAAATGAATAAAACCTATATTATTGCCGAAATAGCTCAGGGTTTTGAAGGCAATCCCTGGATTTGTAAAAAATTCATAGAACTCGCTAAAAAATGCGGCGCATCAGCTGTAAAATTCCAGATATTTTATGCTGATGAGATTTGTACTGAAAATTATACTTACTATCACCTGTTTAAATCCCTTGAAATAGCTGAGCAAATATGGGTAGATCTTATTGATTATGCGCACTCTATCGGAATAGATTTCATTTCTGATATATTCGGTACAAAAACTTTAGAATGGATTGCTGGTACGAAAATAAAAGGCCTGAAAATTCATTCAACAGATGTAAAAAACTTTGAGTTATTAAAACAATTGTCTAAAACGGGAAAAGATATTTATTTATCAACCGGAGGAAGTAAAATAGAAGAAATTGAGGAAGCCCTGAAATACTTGAATAGAGACAAAGTGACTTTATTAACAGGGTTTCAGGCAGAACCCAATGAACTTTTTGACGTTGAGTTGGATAAGATACAATTTCTGAAAAATAAATTTCTCCTTCCTGTTGGCTACGCCGATCATATTGATCCTAAATCCCCAATGGCAATCGTTCTACCTTCCATGTCGGTTTTGGCTGGCGCAACAGTTGTTGAAAAACATCTTACTATAGAACGCGACCATCTTCAAATCGAAGATTATATTTCAGCTCTTAATCCAGCGGAATTTATTGAAATGGTTGAACTGATCAGGAATACTGAGTGTTTTACCAATACAGGGAATGGATATTTTCTTGGTGAAAGAGAGCATAATTACAGATTAAGAATGAAAAAGAATGTTTTAGCCGCTCGTGATTTACCCGCCAAACATGTAATAAGAGAAGCTGATGTGGTTCTGCTACGAACTGGCTATCAAATCAACGATAATGCATATTTTGATAAGACCGATGTCGTGGGAAAAATAATAACTTCCGCAATTAAAAAACACGAAATAATCCTCCCTTCTTTACTCGAAAATAAATAGTATGAAAATTATCGCAACACTGGCTTGCAGAATAAATTCGTCCAGGTTATACGGAAAACCTTTACAAATTCTCAGTTCATATTCCGTTTTGGAGTATATGGTCAATCGCCTTAAAGAGAGAAGTGAAATTAGTGATATTGTTTTGGCAATAAGTGAAGCTAAAGGGAATGAGGCATTTATTGAATATGCACAGCGAAACGGTATTAAATATGTGATTGGCGATGACAAGGATGTACTGGGCAGATTAATTAAAGCATGTGATCTGGTCAACGGCGATACGGTATACAGAGTTACAACAGAATCCCCTCTGACTTATCTGGAAGGCCTGCCGTATGCTGTTGAAAGCCACTTTAAAAGTGATGCCGATTATACTGTATATGCAAAATTACCTGATGGAGTTACATTCGAGTTGATAAAACTGGCTGCTTTAAAGAAGTCGCATGTTTCCGGTGAAAACAGGCATAGAAGTGAGCTGTGTACACTTTATATAAATGAAAATAAGGACAAATTTCTAATGAATATTCTTGAGATTGACCCAGGTTTGCAAAGACCTGACTACAGATTAACTATTGATTATCCAGAGGATTTGATTCTGCTGAGAAAAATATTTAAACATTTTGGAGGTGATGATAAAGCGATACCATATAAACAAGTAATCGAATTTTTGGATAATAATCCAGATTTAAGGGATATTGTGGATCAAATCGAACATGCTGATTATATAAAACCATATTATTGATTTATTATTAATAGTATTATGAATTTCGGAAAATCTGACCTTTATCGTAAAAGTGTCCATAATCTGATTCCTGGCGGATCTCATACCTATTCTAAAGGCGACGATCAGTTCCCCGTTTTGTCTCCCGCTGCAATAGTAAAAGGGAAAGGCTCCCATATTTGGGATATTGACGGGAATGAATTTCTTGAATGCGGAATGGGCTTGGCATCAGTGAGCCTTGGTCACGCTTTTGAGCCAATAATAAAGCCTGTAATTGAAGAAATCTATAATGGGGTGAATTTTCAGCGGCCTTCTTTCCGTGAATTGCAGGCAGCAGAAGCTTTTTTAGAATTGCTTCCGATGAATCACGATATGATAAAATTCGCCAAGAACGGATCAACATTAACAACCGCAGCAGTTAAACTGGCCCGGGCTTATACCGGAAGAAAAATTGTTGCATTTCCCGGAAATCACCCCTTCTATTCATACGATGACTGGTTTATCGGAAAAACAAACTGCAATTACGGTGTTCCTGAAGAAATCCAGAATCTGTCGGTGACATTTACTGCTTATGATATTGATTCATTAAAAAAATTGTTTGATGAATATCCCGGACAGATTGCCTGTGTTATAACAGAGCCGGAAAAAAACGTTTGCTATTCAGGAAATTGCCCGTCTGGCGGTCACCCCGAGGTTTTTTTACGTAATGCTATTGATCTATGTCATAAGAATGGAGCCCTCTTTATTCTGGATGAAATGCAAACCGGTTTCAGAACAGATTTTCCTGGATCAATTACAAAATTTAATATTAAGCCCGACATGGCAACGTGGGGAAAGGGTATAGCAAATGGCTTTTCTTTCAGTGCGTTAACAGGAATAAGGGATGTTATGAATCTGGGATCTATTATTGAAAAGGGTAAAGAAAAGACTTTTCTGGTCTCCACCACTCATGGGGCAGAAACGCACTCACTTGTGGCTGGTATTGAAACTATTAAATTCTTTAAGGAAAATGATGTAATAGGTCACAACCATAGTATAGGGAAAAAAATTATTGAACAGAGTAAGTTTCTCATACATAAACACGGTTTATCAGAACATATCCAGGTTTTAGATTGTAACTGGATGCCAGGTCTTAATTTCCTTGATTCACGAAAAGAAATATCACAGGGTCTGAGGACATTGGTCATGCAAGAAATGATAAAGCAGGGTGTTTTATTCCAGGGTATATTTGTTCCATGTTTCAGCCATAGCGAAAATGATGTTAATCAATTCTGTCAGGCATTCGATTTTTCACTTTTATCTTATGAAAAAGCATTGGTATCCGGATTTGAAAAATATTTAATTGGAGAACCAGCAAAGGCTGTATTTAGAAAAATAAATTAAACAAAGCATATGAAAAATTTATCTTTTCCAAAGCAAATCGCATTGGGGAACAGAGTGGTAGGTAACGGTCATCCTTCGTATATTATTGCTGAAATAGGGGCTAACTTCGATAATAGTCTTGCTAAAGCAAAAGAACTCTGCCATGCAGCAAAAGAATCCGGAGCTGATTGTGCAAAGTTTCAAAGCTTTATTTCTGAAAAAATCGTTTCAGGAAACGGATTCAGAAAAATGCAATTAAAAGGTGTACATGGAACATGGGGAAAGCCGGTTGAGCAGGTTTTTAAAGAAGCTGAATTCCCACGCGAATGGCATCAGGAGGTTTCTGAATACTGTAATAAAATCGGAATACATTTTTCAACATCGCCTTATGATAAAGAAGCCGTTGACCTTTGTGTTGATTTAAACGTCCCATTTATTAAAATCGGCTCCGGCGAAATCACCTGGCTTGAAATGCTTTCTTATATAGCTTCAAAAAATATTCCGATGATTCTCGCAACCGGAGACGCAACATTATCGGAAATAGACGAGGCGATAAGAACGATTGAAGAGTCTGGAAATCGAAACCTGATTTTGCTTCAATGTATTACCAATTATCCTTCGATGATTGAGAGTGCAAATATCAATGTTCTAAAAACTTATCAGAGTGCATTCGACATCCTTACAGGATATTCTGACCATTCTCCCGGTGACGTGGTTATTTTGGGGTCAGTTGCATTAGGTGGCTGTGTTATAGAAAAACACTTTACACTTGATAAAAAGGGACAGGGCCCCGATCATCCACATTCAATGGATGTTGCTGAATTAGCTTTGATGGTTAAACGAGTTCGTGAACTTGAAATAGCTATGGGGTCTACACGCAAATTTGTGGTAGAAGAGGAAACAGAAACGGTTTATGTGCAACGAAGAGGGCTATATATCAATAAAGATATCCCCGCGGGATATATTATCACTGAAGATGATATTACAGTTTTGCGCCCTGCATTGGGAATTGCCCCGAAATATAAATCAACTATAATAGGTAAAACAGCTAAGTGTGATTTGAAAGCTTATGAGCCAATATATTGGGACAATTTATAAAGAGCAGTTTATTGCAATCACCTTAACTGACAGAATCGAAAAATCTGATTGTGTTATCTTACTGGAAGGTGATGGATACACAAGAATAAAAAAATCCTGTCAATTAATTAAAGAAGGATTCGCTGAATTCCTTATTTTTTCCGGAGGGAGCCTGGACTTATCGTATGGAAGTTACCCTTATGATATGTGTGCTAAAGCGATTGAAAATGAGGGGATAACTGAGAACAAACTTATTCTTGAATTGAACTCTAAGAATACACGGCAGCAGGCAGAAATGGTTCTTGATATATGTCAATTTAAGAAATGGAGTTCTATGTTATTGGTAGCAACGCATTATCATCAATTTAGGGCCTTTCTCACTTTCTTAAAAATTTTAGAAGAAAGAGGATTGGAAAGAGTCATTAAAATTTATAACGCCCCTGTTGTTAATGCAGATTGGTTTGAAGAAAACGTATGGGGTCGACGTATCGACATTATGCAAAATGAGTTTGATAAAATTGAACTTCATTGCAAAAACGGGCATCTTTCTGATTATAAAACGGCAATTCAGTATTATCAATGGAGAGACAAGATTTAAAATCAGCTGAACAGATTTTTGGTAAAAATTTTATTGGCCCCTCTCAACTGAAAGCAATAGAAAAAAGCCTGGGAGTAACTGTTCCTGCGAATTCCAGTGAGATACCTTTGATACCCTTTTCAATCCAGGAACTACAAATGTATTCTGAAACCCACATCCTGCTTCTTCAGGTGGCATATACTTCTCAGATGCAGCACATCAACATACTTTCCTTACGGGATTTTTTTGGTACAAACGCTAAAGAAGAGAGTCCGGTTTTTTACCCTCAAGACTGGTACATTAATGAAAAATTCGCCCGAACACTATTAAGCTTAAAATGGGTGCTTCTGCAAAAAGAACTAGAACCGCAGACAAGAGGAAAACTACCGGATTCAGAAGCGCTCTCTCAAAATAAGTTGCCCAGTGCAATCACATGCACTTATGCTTTTTTTGCCTATTATTTACATACTTCAGGCGGAAAACTCTGGGAGTTTGATTACATCTGGTGTTCTGATTTAGATGCTTCGGGTGATCGAATTTATGTAGGACGTTATACAGATCCGGCAGGGCTAGCTAATAGTGGATTCAGCATTCATCGTCACCTTTCAATCAAGCAGAATTACGGGTCATGTTTGATTAGTTAGTATCAAACACCAAGTAGTAGGAAATGAACAGGAAAATATTACCTTATTTGATAGCACGAGGGATAACCGTTGTTTACAGACCCCTTGTACTTTTTGTATTATCCATCATTTCTGTGCCAGCATCCAATATCCTTGGATTGGTTTTTGTTAATACTACCCTGACAATGCTTGTTATTCAAGCCGATTCACACAGGTTTTTTTACAAGAGCCATTTCAAAGGTGAAAGAACCAGTTTTTTCGATAGAAATTATTTTCAGTATCTGGGACTTATTACGCTGATGATAACCCTGGGGATGCTGGTATCTTTTTTTCTTTCTGTGGCAAAACTTAATAACGCCCCTTTTATTATTTCTTGTATACTGTATTTTATTATTGAGAAATTTTTTGATGAAATACTCAGATATGATCTGTTTGCAAAAGAATTTTCCCGCTGGGCAAAACTCTCTATTTTGAGATTTTTAGTATTTATTGTTTCCATTATACCTGTGTTTTTCTGGAAGTCTACTGAGGTTCTTATTATTTCTTTTGCCTGTAATTTTTTATTCTGTTTCCTGACTTTTCAGATAGTTAATGGCCAGCTAAAAAAGCTATTTTCGTTTTGCCTAAGAAAATATTTTCAGTTATTGAAAAAGGGGGTCGAAAGCGTTAATATCATTTTTATATTCTGGATATTATCAATTTCAGCATCTATTTTCAATAATTATGACCGGTTATTTATTTATTTTTTTCAGAAAGACCAGGTAGCATACCTCCTTATCATCTTTATGTTGTTTTCCGGCATACAACTGATGGTTGAATTCTTCTTTACAAGTATATCACGGAATGATATATTAAAAGGACTCCTGGATAATATGTTTTTTTTACGCAGTAAAAAGTTTTTAGGAATTATAATTTCTGCCACTCTTTTATCCGGTGTTGTTTATTTTTTGTTTCACAAATACAACCGTGTCTACAAATATGAACCTGACCTGAGGGTCGCAGTATTAGTAGCCGTTTCGCAGATTTGTTTATCTGTAATTGCAATTTTGAGAGAAATTAATTTCTGGAAATTCAACCAGAGAAGGTTGTTCACATTGGAAATAATCAATATTTCTTTTCTGATTGGTATATTTTATACCCTTTATTTAGTAAAATTCTCATTTTCATTCATCTCTTTTTTGACCATTTTTAATATTGTCTTTTTTATCAGAACTATGACTTATGTTGTAAGTATTAAAGTCCCGGAAACAAATAAATAAGCGAAATGATTTTCAACAGCCCTGAGTTTTTACTTTTTTTGCCGATCGTATTCCTGTGCTATTGGTTCCTGTTTAAGAAAAACCTTAGGACACAGAATTTCTTTCTGTTTGCTGCCAGTTATTTTTTTTATGGGTGGTGGGATTGGCGCTTTGTTTTTTTATTGATGACTTCCACCTTGATTGATTTTTATTTCGGGAAGATAATTTATAAAAAAGAAGGTAAATCGAGGAAAATTTTTTTATGGCTAAGTGTTTTTAATAACCTTATCATCCTTTTTTTCTTCAAGTATTATAATTTTTTCGCGCTTACAGTAAAAACGGGATTGGCACAGTTAGGTTTTCATGCAGACCCGGTTTTTCTGAATTTGATCCTGCCTGTGGGTATTTCATTTTATACATTTCATGGCATGTCTTACGTTTTTGATATTTATAATAGAAAGACAAAACCTGAAAATAATTTTATCGATTATGCTCTTTTTGTTTCTTTTTTCCCTTTGCTTGTTGCTGGACCAATAGAGAGAGCTACACACCTGTTACCTCAAATTGTAAGAAAAAGAAACTTTAAATATAGTCAATGTGTTGATGGGCTAAGACTAATTCTCTGGGGTTTTTTTAAAAAGGTAGTGATTGCAGATACACTCGCAGAAACTGTTGATCAGATTTTCAAAGGATATACAGGATTTTCAGGCTCTACTCTTTTGCTCGGAGCAATTTATTTTGCTATACAGATTTATGGTGACTTCAGCGGATATTCAGATATCGCAATTGGTGTCGCTAAACTTTTCGGATTTGAATTACTTTCTAATTTTAAATTTCCATACTTCTCCCGGGATATAGCTGAGTTCTGGAGGCGTTGGCATATCTCCTTATCTTCTTGGTTCAAGGATTATTTATATATCCCTCTCGGAGGATCAAAAAATGGAAAATGGAAAGCAGTCAGAAATACTTTTATCATATTTCTAGTTAGTGGGTTCTGGCACGGCGCAAATTTTACTTACATAATATGGGGAGCCGTGCATGCAATATTATTTTTGCCGTTACTGTTAACCAACCGCAACAGAAAAAATTCCGGCGAGGTGGTGGCACAAAACTCCTCTTTGCCAACTTTTTCCGAATTTATAAGTATAACCATTACTTTCTGCAGCGTTGTTTTTGCATGGATTTTTTTTAGAGCTCCGAATTTGCAAACTGCCATTCAATATATCAGAGGAATCGGGCATCAGTTACTGGTTAAGCCTGAATTTTTAGGAATAATGCCATATGTCTTTGCCATTCTTTTTATTGACTGGTTTAATAGAAAAAATGAGAGAGCAGTACTTGGGTTTATAAAAAACAGGCAAATACGCTACATTCTTTATGTTGTAATGGGGCTGATTATACTGGCACATTTCAAGTTTACGGATCAAACTCAATTTATATATTTTCAATTTTAGTAAAATGACACTTGAGTTTTTTTGTAAAAAAACTGTGATTTATCTGATTATTCTTGTTTTAATAATATTGATACCGGGAATAATTATACAGAATAACGAGAAGTTGTTGAGGCTTACTTATATGGATGAATTATTTCTCCGAAAGGAAAAATTCAACGAATTCAAAAAAAATAAAGAAAAAATTAATCTGGTTACCGGATCCTCACATGCAAAAGATTTTATTGATGTATCTTATTTTGGGAAAGATTGGTTCAATTATTCAAATGGTGCGCAATATTTGAAACTTTCACTTGTCCAGCTTAATGAAATTGTAAGAAACAATATAAAGATTGACACTCTGATAATGCCATTGGATATTTTTGATCTTGCACCGCTTCCTTCTGAAGTATCATTTAATTATTTTCTCTATCAAAGCGTTTTTGAAAATAAGAATATTATAAATCCACTTTTGAATTTCTGTAAAAATCCCTTTGATTGTTTTACTGGCAATATTCGTTTAGTTAAAAAAATCACCAAAAGCCTGTTCAGTAATGGGACACATTTTCCCGATCCTCGGTTGATTGAAATGAAAGCCAATGGTATGTTCCCCAAAAAAGACACACCCTTTTTTGATGCGCGAACAAAAATCAAATACGAAAAATTTAATAATGGGGAAACGTTTGAAGAACTAATCAAGTTTGTTGAACAGCATAACATTCATCTGATTTTTGTAAAAACACCTAAATCAGCATCCTATTTCAAGGCAATCGATGCAGCAAACCTCAACGATTGGTATGCTTTTGTTGAAAAGCTGAAAAAGAAAAACAAAAATGTTTTATTTTATGATTTCGAAAAAATGAAAATGGTTGATAAATATTTTATTGACCTTGATCACCCTAATTCAGAACTTAGGGCCGAGTTTACAACAAAATTTATTTCAGCAATAAGAAACCCAGGCATATAGAATAAAGTTTAATTATGGAAAAGTCTGCAAAACAGATAGAATACGAAAGATATAATAATAGATCTTTTAATAAACTACAATCTAACCTTAATGCTTCACAGAGTGAAGAGTTTACATTTGGCTCAGCCGGTATACCTGTTCTGGTTCGAGAGCCGTATTTTTTTTATGAACAGGCGATTTTAAAAGTATCAGGCCCAGGTTTGCAAATTCTGGATGTTTGCTGTGGTGACGGAACGCTATCAATAATCGGTGCACAAAAAGAAGCCCAGGTTATGGTCTGTGATATCGCAGAAAACAGTGTACAACTTACCATAGAAAAAGCAGAGCGTGCAGGTGTGAAAATAAAAGGAATTGCAGCCGATGCAGAAAAACTTCCTTTCGAAAATGCAAGTTTTGATATTGTAACCTGTGCTGGCAGCCTCTCTTATGTGAATTTTGATGCTTTTTTTACTGAGGTTTCGAGAGTATTAAAGAAAGATGGAGTTTTTATTTGTGTTGATTCTTTTAATCACAATCCATTTTATAGGTTTAACCGGTTCATACATTTCTTAAAGGG
>SAIX01000112.1 GCA_004028765.1 Chitinophagaceae bacterium
ATCCACGCGTTTCACAGAATCCACGCTGATGGTCATCAGGTTTTTTTCACAGAAGGATACGGAGGCTGAAAGAAATTTTGCTGTATCGCCAATGCCGCGATAAAATTCGATCATATTCCTGTCGCGCGCTTTAATGGCTTCCACGCGGTCAGAATTTACAGCTGCAGAATAATTGGCTACTTTTTCTGCATAAACTGCGTCTTTGTCTTTGATCGCTTTATTTCTTGATTTAGTAATGATCCGGGAATTGATGGTTACTCTTTTTTGCTGGGACATCTGGTACCAGGCCTGGTTGAACAGCTGCCAGTTCTTCCGCATGTATTGGTCTGTTTTGGATCCAATCAGGGGAACCTGTTCTGCAAGAAAGCAGAGAAAACTGGTGGAGTTTGCCGAGTCGGCCGGAGCCAGGTTCAGCATTTCTTCGGTAAGTGCATCATGCGCAATAAACGCTTCATTTCTCTTCGCTGTTAACTGGTACAAAAGTTCGAATGAGCGTTTCCCGTTTTTATAATCTTCCTGGAGCCGCCTGAATAATGTATCCGGTGTTTTGTTTTTGCTGAGTGCAATATTTACCTGGTCGATATAAGTGCGTGCGAATGTAGTAGTGGCTGCATACCGGTGAAGGTAATTGCCCGCTGCATCTGTAAATAATAAGCCCATTGAATTATTAATGGTGAAAAGTGAGTCGAGCAATGCATAGCTTTTGTCTTTGGAGTTCACTGATATCACAATACAATTCTCCGAAGTAAGGGTGCTGATCTCCGGGTTCTTTAATCCGAGCATGGAAACTTCATTACACTGATCGCAGGTGGCAGACTGTATCACGATCATTACGATCTTATTTTCCTGTGCGGCTTTTTCGAGCGCCTGTTCATAGGTAAGCGGACGGATGGTTACCTGTGCATACACCACCGCAAAACAGAGGGAAAATGCAGCAAACAAAAAGGTCTTTTTCATAGCAGGATCAGTTAATCTAACCTTTGAACTCGATTTTTTTGTGCGAGCCATCACAGAATGGTTTATTGCCCGATGCACCGCAACGGCACAAAGAGGTTTTTCCTTCCCTTATTTCAGTATTGCCATCACTGTGTGTGATGGTGCAACCTGTGTGGATCACGAGCGGGCCATTGGGCAATACCTGTATGTTCAGTATTTCAGCCCGCTCGCCGGAAACAGTTTCAGGGTTTGAACTGTTCGGCTCATTCCGGAAATAACTTAATGCGCCGCTTGGGCATTTCCGCACCTGTTCGATGATTCGTTCTGTAGTGCTGCTGGCCATATCTATCCAGGGGCGTTTAACCGGATCAAATACTTCTCTTAGTTCCGTCCAGCAGATGCGGCTGTGGATGCAGGTGGCCGGTTTCCATACAATGGTGATCTCTCCGTTGGTATAATGGTGGGTGGATTGTGGCATAGGGCTGAATTCAATTCTGCTCAATATAAAAAGAATTCATTTCCGGATATAACAGGAAGAGGGATCCTTTCACCGGCAAGGCCTGTTTTTATAAAGAGGGTGATCAGTAATCGATCTCTAGTTTCAGCCTGTCTTTGAGTTCTTTTACCAAAGGATATTGCGCAGCAATATGTTCAAATTTCTGTTTGCTGTTCAGACGGAGGTGTACCGGTACATCTTCTCGTTCACCTGCTTCCACCAATATATCAAAACTGATGGCACGGTTGTGAAACTGTTGCTGGATATGATCGAGCAGCATCATCTTTTCCTGTTCCACAAATTTCTGGGAGGTAAGCGCCGATACGGTTACCGTGAAACGGATATCCGTTTCGATTTGCAGCCTCGCTGTCTTAAACGTCCCTGCGGATGAATGTTTCTGCTGCTG
This sequence comes from Chitinophagaceae bacterium, assembly GCA_004028765.1. Lineage (GTDB taxonomy): Bacteria > Bacteroidota > Bacteroidia > Chitinophagales > Chitinophagaceae > Sediminibacterium. The sequence continues at coordinate 1,839 of SAIX01000112.1, forward strand.
CTCAAGCAGTTGGGTATAACTGTCCCAGCTTTGCTGGAGCTTTTCAAGTGAAAGATTCTCCGCATCCGGTATTTCTTCAATGGCATACTGGTCGCCATATTTTGCACGTAAGGTATCGAGCAAACTTTTTTTAGAACCATTCGGTGCTGGCATCGTCCGGGTACCCGGTTTGGATGCGGTTGCTGTTGCAGAAGTGTTTTGTGCAACAGCAACTGCAGGTTTGGTTTGTTCGATGTATAATTTGGCTTCCGGGGCTGCGTTTGCTGCTGCTGCCGGCTTAACCTGTACAGGCATAACCGGTTTGGTGCGGAAAGCTACCGGTCCATCAAGTCGTTTTTTTTTAACGACCTGGCCGTTTTCGACCGAGAGGTCAATGGCCTGCTGCAAAAAATTCAGCTTGATCAGTGTAAGCTCAACATGCAGCCGTTTGTTACGCGCCATTTTATAATTGATCTCCGATTCGTTCAGGATATTCAATGCACTGACGAGATACGACATACCTGTTTTCCCGGCTATCGCCACATATTTATCACGCATGCCTTCCACTACTTCGAGCAGTGCGGCCGATTTGGGATCTTTACATACCAGCAGGTTGCGGATAAATTCCGCAAAGCCATTTAATACGAGATCACCTTCAAACCCCTTCCGGTTGATCTCATCATACAATAACATCGATGCGGCCATATCCTGGTTCTGCAGGTTTTCCAGTAAGCGGAAATAATAATCTTCATCGAGGATATTAAGATGTTCCAGTGTATTCTGGTAAGTAACTTCCCCGTTGGTGAAGCTCACGATTTTATCCAGGATACTCAAGGAATCGCGCATACAGCCTTCACTTTTCTGCGCAATTACCTGCAACGCCGCTTTCTCTGCTTTGATCGATTCTTTGTCAACGATCTCCTGCAGGTGCTCCACAGTATCATTATTGGTGATGCGTTTGAAATCGAATATCTGGCACCGGCTGAGAATGGTGGGGAGGATCTTGTGTTTCTCCGTGGTCGCTAAAATAAAAATTGCATAAGAGGGTGGCTCTTCCAGTGTTTTCAGAAAAGCATTGAAAGCACTTGCACTGAGCATGTGTACCTCATCCACTATATACACTTTGTATTTTCCGGCCTGTGGTGCAAACCTTACCTGCTCAACCAGAGAGCGGATATCATCCACCGAGTTATTGCTCGCAGCATCAAGTTCATGGATATTCAGCGAAGTACCTGCATCAAACGAAACGCAACTGTTGCAGGTATTACAGGCTTCCCCATCAGCGGTTGGATTGGTACAGTTGATCGTTTTGGCAAGGATGCGTGCGCAGGTGGTTTTACCAACACCTCTTGGTCCGCAAAACAGGAAAGCATGCGCCAGCTGGTTATTGCGGATGGCATTCTTGAGCGTGGTGGTAATATGCGACTGACCCACCACCGTATTAAAATTCTGCGGACGGTATTTGCGGGCCGAAACGATGAACTTGTTCTCCATAGCAGGCATGCAATATAGTAAGTGCTGCGCGGTTTCGGGGTTCCGGTTTCAGGTTAATTTATGCACAATCGGACCGCTGGCTTTTGCGGGATCCGCATTTGTAGGCAACGCTTATTTATAATCCATTTCCGGATGTCTTTCAAAAACACGGTCCCTGTTAAACAGGTAACGGAAAGTAACCATGCGACGGCTTTGGTGGCCGCCCAGACTTTTATAAATATTGATCATCTTCGGGTTCCAGTCGCCTGCCCATCCCATTTCATATTCATGGTACCAGCCTTTCCCCTGCAGCAGCAACGCACACTCCATAATCATAAAGCTATCGATACCCAATGCCTGGTATTTGGGCACCACCCCAAACGCCAAACCGGTAAGCCGTTTGTTATACCCTGTTTTTTTCATCCACAGCAAACGCAGTTTTTCAATCAATCCCAGTTTGCCGTTAAAATGTTTGAAATACTGGTTCAGGTCGGGGATATTGATGAACATAGCAATCGGTTCTTCTTTATAATAAGCGAACCATACCACCCGCTCATCCATAATGGGTTTCATTTTTGCAAAGAGTTTTATCACCTGTTCCTTTGTGATCTCTTTTGCTTCGCCATGCTGTGCCCATGCAGCATTGTAAACCGTTGCAAACTCTTCTGCATGTTTTTCGAGGTTGCTTAATTTGATATGCCGTGCTTCATAACCCGGTTTTGCTTTGAACTTGGCATGCCGCTCAGGGAAACGTGCCGGAAGCGGGGCATCCACATTCATGTAATAATAATACTGGTTATAGTAATTCTGAAAACCGTAATTGCTGAAAAGCGCTTCGTAATAAGGCGGGTTGTACGACATGCCATACATCGGCTGTTTATCGAACCCTTCTACCAGTAACCCCCACCATTTATCACGGTCCCCGAAATTGATCGGGCCATCCATAGCTTCCATCCCTTTATCTGCCAGCCATTTTTTAGCGGTATCAAACAAGGCATTGGCGGTTTGCTGGTCATTGATGCAATCAAAAAAACCAACCCCGCCTACAGGGAATTCAGTCCCCTTATTGATATATTTTGAATTGGTAAACGCCGCAATGCGCCCGATGGATCTGCCGCTATCATCCCGGGCAATCCATCTTTTGGCTTCGCCGTATTTGAAATTTTTATTTTTAGAAGGATCGAATGTATCATTCACTTCATTGTCCAATGCACGGATATAATTCGGGTTGTCTTTATTGAGCAAAGCATTTATTTCGAGAAATTCTCTTGCCGTTTTTGCATCAGTAACTTCCAGCAATTGCATACACCAGTTTTTACAAAGGTACTATTTGCAGTTTTTATCAGAACGGATGTCCCGAAAAGCCTGCACCTTATTTCGCAAATAATTTTTCACCCATTTTCTCATCATGGCCATAAATATCTTTTCTGAAATTTAATAACCCCTCACCATCCACCCATGCAGTGAAATACACCACAAACACAGGGATACTTTTCGGAACCGTCACCCATTTTTCTTTTGTAAGGTGCATCGCGGAATCGATTTTGGTTTCGGTCCAGTTTTTGTCATTCTGTAAAAGATAGCCAGCAAATTTTTTCGGCTCACCGAGGCGGATGCAGCCATGGCTGAAACTGCGGCTGGTGAGTGAGAACAATTCCCGGTTAGGGGTATCATGAAAATAGATGCTGTAATTATTCGGGAACAGGAATTTTACCAGCCCAAGCGAATTGGTAGGCCCGGGTTTTTGCCGCACCTGTGGAATTTTTCCGGAATACCCTGTTATCTCCATATTATTTTTATCGAGATAATTTTTGTTCCGGCTCATCGCGGGCATGATCTCTTTTTTTACAATGCTTTCGGGTACATTCCAGTATGGACTGAATACAACATATTTAAGGTTGCCGTTAAAAATCACAGTACTGTTCGCAGCTGTGCCAACAATCACATTCATATCAAATACCTGGCGGCCACTGTCGTACACATGCATTTTGTATTCCGGGATATTTACCAGGATATAATTGGTGTCTTTTTCAGCAGGCATCCAGCGAACCCTTTCCATATTTACGAGTAATTGCCGGATGCGTTTGGCAAGCGATACGTTCAGTTCCGCGAGCATGCGGTTACCGATCACGCCATCCACCAGTAAACCCATTCTTTTTTGAAAATGTTTTGCAGCAGTTTGTAAAGTTGAATCGAATAGGGCAGTTGTATCGGCTTCCGCCATATCTCCAAAAAGCAATAATCTTTTTTTGATTACCGGGATCCTTTTTTCATCAACATCGCCTTTTTTCAGGGGCTTGCTTACCGAAACAACGGTATCACTGATATCTTCTTTCTGCAATTGCAGGTATTTCGATAATTGCTCCTGTAATTTACCGTACTGCGGGTTCAATGGTGCATACACATCGGTGGCCGATACCTTTGATTTGAGCGATGAGTCCAGCAAGGCTGTGAGATTGATTTTTTTTCTCGGGATAAACCAGCCTAACTGTTCAGCATTGATATCACTGCCCTTGTACACTTTGGCCGCATACCGGAAAAACTGGCCAGTAAGCGATAACTCTGTTTCAAGCACATTGGCTTCTGTTAAAGAAGGCTTTTTCTTTTGTGCGGCGATCTTTTCAAATTCTTTTGTGAGCCCTTCATTATACAGCGAACTGTCCGCATAGCCGGATAAATATTCCGATTGCAGGTTCATAAAATTATGCGCCTGCTCTGCCAGTCCCGATGTGTCAAACCATGCATATTCATAATTACGGTGGCTGTAAAAGTCATGGAACTGTTCTGTAAAGCCAGCGAACTCTGTATGTTTTGCAAGAAAGGCATCCACATGTTCGCTGTCGAGAAAAACATTGTTGAAAGAGGTCTTCTGCGTGATACTCGTATCGCGTGCAGCAACTTTCCGCGGTTTGAAATATTTACAGGAAACCATTGCTGCCACACATACCAATAACCAGGATATTTTTCTCATGATCTTGAAATTTACGGCTTTTCAGGCAAGCAGAAACACGGAAGAAACTTACCGGTTTACCAGCAAAGCCCCTGCCAAAACACCTGCGGTTTCGGTGCGGAGGCGCGTATCACCGAGGCTTACCGGCAAATAGCCTTTTGATAAAGCGGATTGTATTTCCTGGGGGGTGAAATCTCCTTCGGGTCCGATCAATATTTGTGTATCGGGTATTACAGGCAGGTCCCTGATCACCTGTTTGCTTTCTTCTTCACAATGTGCAATCAGTTTTTGCTGCGCCTGCGAAAGCTTGATACAATTCTCAAACAAAACCGGTTCGTGTAGCATGGGCAACCAAACCTGCTGGCTTTGCAGCATGGCGGCCGTTACAATCCCCTGCATCCTGTCCATACGAAAGCGGCTATGTTCTGTTCTCTGTGTAATCAGGGGTTGTATTTCTGCAACACCGATCTCGGTTGCTTTTTCAAGGAACCATTCAAAACGGTTCGCATTTTTGAGGAGGGCGATCGCGATACTTATTTTCTGTTTGCCTGCCGGTGTGAAATGTATTTTGCCGGCAACCACGACCATCTTTTTTTTGTCTTCCGATACAATAACCGCTTCGCAGGAATTTCCTTTGCCATCGGTAAGCCGCAAAACTTCCCCGGTCTTCATCCGTAATACCTGGATGCAATGCCTGCTGGTTTCTTCGCTTACGGTGAAATGAGAACCCGCTGCAGGTAAAATTGCTTCATAAAAAAAAGGGAGCGCCATGCAATGAAGATAGGGTTTGATGTACTACGCTGCGGGATGGCTGATCAGAATGGTGCATCGGTATCGAAACCTTCATCAAAATCATTGCTGTTCATTTTACTGCCCCGCTGCATAAAAAGTTTCGCACCATCGGCAGTGTCACCGGAAGGAGGCGTGGATGGACCTACGGGTTTCCAGTTACTGCCCAATCCCGGCAAACCATTATCACCATCCCATTCTTCAAATTTCTGTATCTCCAGTTTCGCGCGGAGCTTGATGGTTTCGAGAGAACCATTCCTGTGCTTTGCAATACGGATATGTGTTTCACCGTGGGTGCTTTCGCCATGTTCATTGTTCATCACCTCGTAATATTCGGGGCGATAGATAAACATTACCATATCTGCATCCTGCTCAATGGCACCTGATTCACGAAGGTCACTCAGTTGCGGCATCTTGCTTTCTTTTCTGGTTTCAACGGCACGGCTTAACTGGCTCAGCGCAATGATGGGAACATTCAATTCTTTAGCGAGTGCCTTGAGGTTTCGCGAAATGGTACTGATCTCCTGTTCACGGTTGGTGCCCCTGTCACCCGAGCCACTCATCAATTGCAGGTAGTCGATGATGATGATGCCAACCCCGTGTTTGTTCACCAGCCTTCTCGCTTTCGCCCGGAATTCAAAAATATTCAGCGCCGCGGTATCATCAATAAAAATAGGCGCCACTTCCAGTTTTTTGATCCCTTTGCTGAGCAATTGTTCGTACTCGTAATTTTCCAGTTTACCACGACTGATTTTTTCCATTTTGATCTCGCTCTCTGCGCTCAGGATACGTTGCACCAGTTGCGAAGCGCTCATCTCTAAAGAAAAGAAACCAACGGGGATGGGTTTGGTGGGATGCAATGCTGCATTGCGTGCGAGGTTGAGTGCAAAAGCGGTTTTACCCACAGAAGGCCTTGCCGCAAGGATGATCAGATCGGTGGGTTGCCAGCCATAGGTAACCCTGTCGAGCGACTGAAAACCACTGGGCACGCCGGAAATATCTTCTGTTTTGGTCCTCAGTTCATCGATCCGGTTGATCGTTTTTGCCAGCACATTGCCGATGTCTTCAAAATTTTTCTTGAGATAATTGTTCGTGATATTGAACATTTTTGTCTCACTGTCATCCAGTAAGTCAAATACATCGGTGCTGTCTTCATACGCATCCCCGATGATCTCTCCGCTGATGCGGATCAGTTCACGCTGGATAAATTTCTGCAGCACGATCCTTGCATGCGCTTCAATATTGGCAGTGGATACAACCGAATTGGTAAGTTTTGTAACGTAATAGGGCCCGCCAACCAGGTCCAGTTGTTCACGTGTTTTCAATTCCTCTACCACCGTAAGGATATCAATGGGCATGCTTTTCATCTGCAGCCCCTGCATGGCACGATAAATATGCTGGTGTGCTTCTACATAAAAACATTCCGGCTTCAGGATCTCGGTAATGGTATCAAAAGCACTTTTTTCAAGCATGATGGCGCCCAGTACTGCTTCCTCCAGTTCTTTGGCCTGGGGAGGTACTTTTCCATATACCATCGTGCTTAGGTCGAGGGAGGTTTTTCTTCTTTTGCGGTCTTTGTTCAGGCTGGTCAGGTCCATTCGTTTCGGTTCTTCGGGGTTAGTAAAAACTTCCGCCGCAACTTCCGGTTACCTTCCATTTCTATGTTACGGAATTGTTACCGGCGATGCAGGGGGAGCGAATATAGGGCTTCGGACTTCGTACCCGAAAATTTTCGGAATCTATTTTTCATCCACAGCCAATCCGCAGACTATCCACAGCAAAAACAGGGCTATCCACACAAATTACTACGCTTATCCCCCAAAATCAAAAGTTTTCCCGGTAGCCTCATCGGTAATACACATTCATTTGTGCAGAAAGATTTTGGTAAAAAAACAGGGCTTTTGACAGGAAAATCTGTAACTGAAATGGCAGTGGAAAAAGCAAATATTGAAGTGTGATATCTTTTTTGCTCAGTGCGTAAAAATGTTTCTATAGAAACGAACTCTTTGTGAAAATCCGGATCTATCGTCCTTAAAAACGCCCTATTTATCATTGCCTATTCATCATAGTCTATTTCAAGTTTCTCATTCCTATCCGTCCCTGAATATTATCACCTATTTTTGCCTCCCGAACAGCAAGCAACTATGACGATCAGTTACAATTGGTTATGTGATTACCTGCCCGAAGCCATTGAGCCGGAGAAATTATCGAAGATCCTTACCTCGATCGGTCTCGAAGTGGAAAGCCTCGAAAAATTTGAAAGCATCAGAGGCGGGCTATCCGGACTGTTGATCGGAGAGGTACTCGAATGCGAAAAACATCCGAATGCCGATAAACTGAAAATCACCAAAGTAAATACCGGTGCGGCGGAGCCCCTGCAGATCGTATGTGGGGCGTCAAATGTGGCTGCCGGACAAAAAGTGGTAGTGGCAACTGTGGGAACCACTATCTATCCTTCAACAGCAGAACCGCTCACAATGAAACTGGCAAAGATCCGCGGTGTGGAAAGCCAGGGAATGATCTGTGCCGAAGATGAGATCGGTATTGGTACGAGTCACGAAGGCATTATTGTCCTTCCGGGTACAGCCGTCCCCGGAACTCCTGCAGCGGAATATTTTCAACCTTACACCGACTGGATATTTGAGATTGGCCTTACCCCCAACCGCATGGATGCCATGAGTCATTACGGAGTGGCCAGGGATGTTTGTGCATATCTCACCCATCACCAGGGTGAAGCAAAACTGAAATCGCCTTATGGAAAAGATTTTGTGGTGAAAGATAACAGCCTTCCCATCAGCGTAACCATCGAAAATAAAGAAGCCTGCCAGCGTTATGCGGGTGTCAGCATTTCCGGGGTTACCGTAGGTGAATCTCCCAAATGGCTGAAAGAGCGTTTGCTTGCCATTGGTGTGCGTTCGATCAATAATATTGTAGACATCACGAATTATATTTTGCACGAAACCGGCCAGCCTCTGCATGCATTTGATGCAGCCGGGATTGCAGGCGGAAAAGTGATCGTGAAAAACCTTCCTGCTGGAACACCTTTTATTACGCTCGATGAAAAACAAAGAAAACTCGGTGCAGAAGATCTGATGATCTGTAATGCAGAAGAAGGAATGTGTATCGCAGGTGTTTTCGGGGGCATGAAGAGCGGTGTTTCTGCCGGTACAAAAAATATTTTTCTCGAAAGCGCCTGGTTTCATCCCGTGAGTATCCGCAAAACATCCGTAAGGCATGACCTGCGTACCGATGCCGCCACCCGTTTTGAAAAAGGAGTGGATATTTCACAATGCGTGGAAGTGTTGAAACGCGCCGCCACGCTGATCGCAGAAATTGCCGGCGGTTATATCAGCAGCGAGATCGTGGATGTATACCCTGATCCTAAACCCAGAACAGAAGTAAGCCTTTCCAATCATTACCTGAAAAAACTGAGTGGTAAAAATTATCACCCGGATGCAGTAAAACGCATCCTTACCAGTTTGGGTTTTGAGATCGTTCGTGAAGGGCTTGATGAAATACGTGTTGCAGTTCCGTACAGCAAACCCGATATCACGCTTCCGGCAGATATTGTGGAAGAAGTGGTACGGATCGACGGACTGGATAATATCACGATACCGGCTTCCATCACCATCAGTCCGGCAGTGGAACAGCTTGCCGGCAAAGAAGCGCTGAAGGATAAGATCGCCGGCTGGCTGGTAGGGCAGGGTTTTACAGAGATCCTTACCAATTCCATCACCAACAGCCGCTATTTTGAAGAGGAGGTATTAGCAGTTACTGTGAAGATGATCAATAACCTCAGCGAAGAACTGAATGTGTTGCGGCCATCAATGCTCGAAACCGGTCTGGAATCCATTGCCTATAACCTCAACAGGCGTAACCAGAACCTGCAGTTCTTCGAGATCGGTAAAACTTATTTCACAAAAGAAACGGGTCAGTACCGCGAAGAAGAGCATCTCTGTCTTTACCTCACAGGTGCAGGCCATGAAGACAGCTGGCGCGAAAAAGCGAGGCCGCAGGATTTTTTCCGTTTGAAAGGATTGGCTTCCGCAATACTCGAATTATGCGGGCTCCCTGATATCCATTTTGCAAATGAAAACGGCCAGGATGCAAAACTGGCCCTGTACAGCGGTAAGAAATTGATGGGAGAACTGGTAAAAGTGGATGCAAAAAAACTCGCTTCCTTCGATATCAAGCAAGCAGTATTTGTTCTTGATATCCGTTTCGATGCATTACTGGATGCCGTTGCTGCACAAAAGATCCGCTATCGTGAAGTAAATAAATTCCCCACTGTGCAGCGCGATCTCGCCCTCGTGGTGAACCGTTCCGTTACGTATGATGCCATTGAGCAAACCGTAAAAAAGATCCGCTTGCCCCGACTGAAAAACATGCGCCTTTTTGATGTGTTTGAAAGCGATAAACTGGGCGCGGGCAAAAAATCGATGGCCGTGAGTTTCCTTTTTTCTGATGAAGAAAAAACACTGACCGACAAAGAAGTGGACGCCATGATGGGGAAACTGATCCAGGGTTTTGAAACCGAACTGGCCGCAGAAATCCGGAAATAAAATACAAGCGGTTAATAGCCAGTCCCTCGTGCAAAACAAGTGCAATAAAATTGCATAAGTGTTGGGCACAGGTCATATCTTTAATACAATGGCAGACCTTTCGATACAGATCAAAAATATCCAGGAAAAACTTCAGCAGTTGCTGAAGCAACAGGTTTTGCTGCAAAAAGAGAACCAGCAATTACGGAAAGAGATCGTATCCTTACAGGAAAGAAATGCCGAAAAACAATCTTTGCTGCAGGAATTGCAAAACCAGCTCGATGCTGCCAAACTGGGCGGGGCCTCTCTCGGTGAAACCGAAAAAGCGGCACTCGAAAAACGGATAGACGGTTACCTGAAGGAGATCGATAAATGTCTCGCGCTTTTAAATACCTGACCATGCCCGAACTGATACCTGTAAATATCCTGATCGCAGACCGCACCTACCGCCTCAAAATCGAAGCAGCGGATGAGGAAATGGTGCGCAAAACCGCAGCCCTGATCAATGATAAAATCACCGAATTTAAAACGGGTTTTGCAGGAAAGGACATGCAGGACTATGTTTCGATGGCGCTTCTCTGGTTTGCGACCGAACAAAACCATACTGGCATCGACCAGGTAAAATGGCAGGAAAGCTCCGAAAAACTGGCGTCCCTCGAAAAACTACTTGATAAAGCCCTGTCGGGTGAGAATGCCTGACTTACACCGCCTCACAATCATTTCAACCCCCTGCACGGGGTTTATTCCGGAAGAACTTCTGCCTCCCTGCACCCGGCATCGTACTTTTTTCTATCTTCGTATTTATCATTTACTTAATTACAGCAAAATGAGATGTGAGCAACCATACAGGATTGTGAATTCTCTAAAAACTTGCCAAGATCATGGACCAGACAGTTATGTTAATTATAATTGGTGCAGGAGCGCTTATCGTAGGAATTATAGCGGGTAAACTCCTTTTCGCCAAAAACACCAAAAAACAGATCGAAGAAGCCGAACTACAGGCGCAAACCTTGCTGAAAGAGGCCGAACTCCGGGCCGAAACCATTAAAAAAGAGAAGCAACTCGAAGCCAAGGAAAGGTTTGTCCAGTTGAAGGCTGAATACGAAAAAGAAGTACTGGAACGCAACCGCAAGCTGGGGGAACTGGAAAACCGGGCCAAGCAGAAAGATATTACCATTAACCAGAAAGAGGCCGCACTTGACAAACAGATCAAGGAAAATGAAGCCATCAAGGAGAACCTGAACAGGCAGATCGAAGTGGTGAACCACAAACGTACCGAACTCGAAAAGCACCAGGAAGAACATATCCGCCGCCTTGAGAAAATCGCCGGGCTCAGCGCCGATGAGGCCAAAGCCCAACTGGTGGAAAGCCTGAAAGCAGAAGCCCATTCGCAGGCACTCACTTTGCAGCAGGAAATCATTGAAGAAGCCAAAGTAAAAGCCAATAAAGAAGCGCGTAAGATCGTGATCCAGTCTATCCAGCGCACAGCTGCGGAAGTTACGATCGAAAATACGGTAACCGTTTTCAACCTGGAATCCGATGAGATCAAAGGACAGATCATCGGCCGCGAAGGCCGTAATATCCGCGCGATTGAAGCGGCAACAGGTGTTGACCTGATCGTTGACGATACCCCCGAAGCCATCATCCTTTCGTCTTTTGACCCGCTGAGAAGAGAGATCGCCCGCCTGAGCCTCCAGCGCCTGGTTTCCGATGGAAGGATCCACCCGGCCCGTATCGAGGAAGTGGTGGAAAAAACACGCCGCCAGTTAGAAGAACAGGTGATCGAGATCGGGGAAAGAACAGTAATTGAAATGGGAATTCATGGCCTGCACAAAGAACTGGTGCGGATCGTGGGCAAAATGCGTTTCCGTTCTTCTTACGGTCAAAACCTTTTGATGCACAGCCGCGAAACAGCCAATTTGTGTGCTATCATGGCTGCCGAACTGGGAATGAACCCCAAACTGGCCAAGAGAGCTGGTCTTCTGCACGATATCGGCAAAGTACCCGATGAAGAAACCGAACTCACACACGCCCTGCTGGGTGCAAAACTGGCAGAAAAATACGGTGAGAACCCGGCCGTGGTAAATGCCATCGGCGCCCACCATGATGAAATGGAAATGCAGTATGTCATCAGCCCCATCGTTCAGGCTTGCGATGCCATCAGCGGTGCCCGCCCCGGTGCCCGCCGCGAGATCATGCAGCAATACCTGCAGCGTATCAAGGACCTTGAGAACCTGGCGCTCAATTATACCGGGGTGGAAAAAGCCTATGCCATCCAGGCCGGCCGCGAGCTCCGGGTAATTGTGGAAGCCGAAAAAGTGACTGATACTGAGAGCGATAAGCTCAGTTTTGAGATCGCCCAGAAGATACAGACCGAAATGACCTATCCGGGACAGATCAAAGTAACCGTGATCCGGGAGAAAAGGGCTATCAATATCGCGAGGTAAAAATTCTTGGTTCCGGCTTCCGATTTATTAATTATTCCCTTACCTTTGCCGTCCGCAAAAAAGAAAAGTTATGAACGCAGCAGTTCAGTTTGTACACGACCAGTTAACAACCAAAAAAACGCACCCAGCTTTTAAAGCCGGTGATAACGTTACGGTGAATTATAAAATCATTGAAGGTGGTAAAGAGCGTATCCAGAGCTTTCGTGGCGATGTGATCAAAATGCAGGGCAATGGCGCTACTGCTTCCTTCACTGTCCGTAAAATTTCTGATGGCGTGGGTGTTGAGCGCCTGTTCCCTTTCCTGTCGCCCAATATCGATTCAATCATATTGAACAAATCTGGTAAAGTACGCCGGGCCAAATTGTACTACCTGCGTGAGCGCAGTGGTAAAAGTGCCCGTATCAAAGAAAAACGTTTCTAATTCATTTAAGGTGCAGATAAATCAAAGCGGAAGTTTGGTGATGACTAAACTTCCGCTTTTTTATGCAGTCTGAGATACGGCAATTAATTCATTGCCCGATATATCTTTTCCCTACCTTTACAACTCTTAAAAACAACAAATATGGGCAATTTAGGTTTCCAGGAAATTTTACTGATTGCAGTAGTGGTACTTGTATTATTCGGCGGAAGAAAGATCCCTGAATTTATGCGCGGTTTGGGCAAAGGTATCCGCGAGTTCAACGACGCGAAAAATAACGTGAAGAAAGAACTGGAAGAAGGGATGAAAGAAAAAGACCAGACCACTACCACACAACCGTAATTGTTTCCCTCAAAGAATTTATAGCCTTTGTTTCGCTTCTCTTCAATCAAAGACTATCATACCTCATTACAGAACGGCCAAACCACCTGTGTGGAGGCCGTTCGTTTTTATGTGGATGCCATCAAAGCTTCCCCGCAACTGAATGCATTTCTGGAAATATTTGAAGAAGAAGCCTTACTGCGTGCAGAAGAACTGGATACACTTCGCTCAGCCAATGGGCTTTCCGGGAAACTGCATGGCGTGGTGGTGGGATTAAAAGATGTGATCGCTTACAAAGGCCATTCCCTTACCGCTGCTTCAAAGATTCTTTCGGGTTTTCAATCCATTTACAGTGCCACGGCAGTTGAAAAACTCCTTGAAGAAGGGGCCATCATCATCGGTCGGCAAAACTGTGATGAGTTTGCCATGGGCAGCAGCAATGAAAACTCTGCTTTCGGCCCGGTTCGGAATGCACTCGATGAAAGCCGTGTTCCGGGAGGATCATCCGGCGGATCAGCCGTTGCGGTCCAGGCAGGTTTGTGTATGATCAGCCTCGGCTCAGATACCGGTGGGTCGGTTCGCCAGCCCGCAGATTTTTGCGGTGTGGTTGGATTAAAACCCACTTACGGAAGGGTATCAAGGTATGGACTGATCGCTTATGCTTCGTCCTTCGACCAGATCGGCATATTTGCGAGAAATGTTGCGGATGCGGCACTTGCGCTTGAAGTAATCGCCGGTCAGGATACATTCGACAGTACCGTTTCCCCACAAGAAGTACCTGCTTATTCTTCTTTGCTGAAAGATGCAGAAATGAAACCAATGCGGTTGGCTTATTTTAAAGAAGCCTTGCAACACCCGGGTCTCGACCCCGCAATACGTGAAGGAACCGACTCGTTTATCAAAAAATTAACAGAAAAAGGGCACACAGTAGAAGCAGTTGATTTTGAGCTTCTTGAATATGTTGTACCAACCTACTATGTTTTAACCACCGCTGAAGCTTCCAGCAACCTTTCTCGCTATGATGGGGTGAAATTTGGCTACAGGGCTAATACAAAAGATGCGGACCTTACCGAACTGTACAAAACTTCACGGAGCGAAGGATTTGGTAAGGAAGTTCAGCGAAGGATATTGCTGGGGACTTTTGTATTGAGCGCCGGGTATTTTGATGCTTATTTCACTAAAGCACAGCAGGTTAGACAATTACTGCTCCAGCGCACACGCGATATTTTTTCCAGGTATGATGCCATCATTTCACCTACGGTGCCATCGACCGCTTTCCGCATCGGTGAAAAATCGAACGACCCGGTTGAAATGTTTCTTGCAGATATCTATACGGTATTTGCCAACCTTGTGGGAATACCTGGTATTTCACTCCCTCTCTTCCACCACCCTAACGGGATGCCTTACGGGCTCCAGGTTATGACTTCTCATTTCGATGAGGTAAATTTGCTCCGCCTTTCAGAACGGCTAATGGAACTAAAGGCCTGATTCTGAATTACAATTGATTATCATTTAATTATAGCAACTGCCATGCAATGGTACGGTATCAATATCAGCGAACGCCTGTCTGCCAGTAAAATCGGCCTGGTGGCTTTTGCATTTGTACTGGGCAGTTTGGCTACCATGTCGTTCCGGACCAAAGAAGCGGTTACCAATGTCACAGATTCTTCTGTTGTATCTGACAAAAGCGGGTTTAAAAGTCTTTTCGCCAATAATACATTTGATGCGAGTAAACCTTATGCGGCGCAACTCAACCCCAGGGCAGTTTCTTTTGTGCAGGAATATATCCGCAAACAGGGAAAGGAACTAGATAAAATGAAATCCTGGGGCAAACCTTATTTCGATCTTTACGATAATATCCTGGCGCTGTATGGCATCCCGCGTGAAATGAAATACCTGAGTGTGATTGAAAGTCACCTCAGCTCCGGATTGGTTTCCTGGGCCGGCGCAGTGGGCCCTTGGCAGCTGATGGATTATGAAGCGAAGCGTTTTGGATTAAGAACGGGCCGGATCGATGATCGCATGGACTATTACAAGAGCACCCATGTAGCAGCGCGTTTGATGAAGGAATTATACAGTGAATTTAATGACTGGCTCCTGGTGGTTGCCGCTTATAATGGCGGTGCCGGAAGGGTTCGGCAGGCGATACGAAAAGCGGGAAGCCGCGATTTCTGGGACCTGCAATATTATTTGCCCGAGGAAACGAGGAACCATGTAAAAAAATTCATCGGTACGCATTATGTGTTTGAAGGAAGCGGCGGGTGGACAACCCTCACTGCGGCTGAAACCGAGCAGCAGAAAATGCTGGCAGCAAAACCACAGGAAGTAAAACTGAATGAAGATGAGCTAGCAAGCACGGGTACAGTCGAGATCAGCGGCAGGTATAATTCTGTGGTGATCGCGAACGGACTGGCACTTGATATCCTGCGCTTTAATAAATGGAATCCGGGCCTTGACAAAACCCTTTCGGAAGGAAAAAAATATTCCATGCGCCTGCCGAGAGAAATGATCCCGGTATTTGAATCAAAAAAACAAAACCTGCTGATGGAATCAGTCAGGGCCTTACTGCAGGGGTCGGTGGTTGTTTCACGTTAAAATTTACCCGGCCAATACCTGCTGAATGGCTTTGGCTTTGAGAAGGCATTCTTCGTATTCTTTTTCCGCATCGCTGTAAAAAGTGATCCCTCCGCCCACGAGATAAGAAAGATAGCGACTCGCCTGGTTATAAAGGATACTCCTGATCACCACATTGTAATCAAAATCTTTTTCGGGGCTGATATATCCCACTGTACCGGAAAATATCCCGCGTTTTGTTTTTTCATAGCGTTCGATCAATTCGATCACCTTTTTTTTCGGGGCGCCGGTCATGCTTCCCATCGGGAAACTGGCTTCGAGTATTTCGGGTAATTCCATACCTGGTTCCAGTTCACCGGAGATTGTTGAAATCATCTGGTGCACCTGCGGGAAACTGTAGATGCCGAACAACTCATCTACGCGAACACTTCCTTTGCGGCAGATGCGGCTGAGGTCGTTGCGTACAAGATCAACCACCATTACATTCTCACTCCTGTCTTTTTCGCTGTGCCGCAACTGCTCTTTCAGTTTTTCATCTTCTGAGATGTCTGCTGTATTTCTTTGATAAGTGCCTTTGATCGGTTGTGATAGGATGCGGTCATTTTTTTTCTGCAGGTATCTTTCAGGGCTGGCACAGAGTAGAAAATTCTCTTCAACCCGATAATAACAGGAAAAGGGATTGGGAGATATAGCAGTGAGTTTGCGGTACATTGCCACAGGGTCGATGGATACGTTTTCTGCAAAAAACTCCTGGCATAAATTCAGTTCATAACAATCACCGCGTAAAATATGCCCTTTTATTTTTTCGATCACCGAGAGGTATTCATCCCTGCGGAAACGGGAGCGGATCTCCGGTATGGATTGTGTTTGTGCAATAAAATCCTGTTCGCTGATCGCGCAGATCTCTTCAAATATTTTTGAAGGCTGTCTTTGCAGTGAAGAAATAACCAGCAGGTCGTTTTGTAAAATCAAAACAGTTTCCGGAACGAAAAAAAACAATTCAGGGAAACCGATAGGATCCGTCAGGGTTGATGTTGTGTTAGATAATTCGTTCTTCAGGTCATAATTCACATGACCGAAGAGCCAGTCTGAATGCCTGTTACAAAATGATTTCAGCGAGGCGATCCGGTTATCGGGCGGGTTGATATGATCAACGAGATCAACACCTGCCAGGCATTCGACCGAGCGGTGCGGGGAAGGGTAGTTGTGGTTATCCAGAAAACAACAAATGTTGAACCGGTTGGCCCAGCTCAACATTTGTTGTTTGCACAGGGTGCTGTTTGTTATGGGAAAAGAGGCTGTATTTCTTTTCACCTGATTGTTTGAGATAGATCAGAAATCATCGTCGTCGTCGTCAAACCCGTCAGACTTATCATTGAAAAGATCGAACTCTTTGAAATCATCGTCTAATTTAAAATCATCGTCTTCTTCTCCTTTCTTCTTTCCTGCACCTCCGGTTTTTTTACCTTTGCTTTTCGGAATATCGAACTCATCGAAATCAGGATCCCAATCATCTTCCTCTTCGGGTTTTTCCCAATCATCTTCCATATCTTCTGCGTCATCGTCCTCATCGTCGTCATCATCCTTTGCTTTTTTCGCAGAAGATTTTGCAGACGATTTTTTAGGAGGAGCGGAATCCTCATCCTCATCATCTAAATCATCATCTTCTTCCAGTTGCTTTTTGCTTTTGGAAGAGGGCTTTGCATCGGTATTTTTTGCCGCTGCATTTTTCGGGGTGGATTTGGAATCCTTATCAGATTTCGCTGCCATATTTCTAATAAGATTGTTGCGTAAAATTTCAACGCAAAATGATATTCTCCAAAAAAATTTTTCTGTTACGAAAAGTAAATAGGTACTACTGTTTTACAGGTGTACGATCTGCTCCCGGCCCGGGCCGTTTGACACATATTTCACCGGCGCACCGATGTAACTGTTGATAAAGCGGATATACTCCTGCATAGTTGCGGGAAGTGCTTCCGCTTTTTTCATCCCGGTGGTGTCCTGGTTCCATCCTGCCAAACTTTGCAACACCGGATCAATCTTCACGCCCGACATCTGGTAAGGTACTTCCTCTGTTTTTTTGCCATTGATGTTGTACGCAGTACAAACCTGCAGTTCCTGGAATGCGTCAAGCACATCGGCTTTTGTCATGATTACCTGTGTAACGCCATTGATCATACAGGCGTAACGGAGTGCCACCAGGTCGATCCATCCGCAACGGCGCGGGCGGCCGGTGGTTGCGCCGAATTCATTGCCGATCTTTCTCAGCTCTTCGCCGGTTGCATCTTCAAGTTCGCTGGGGAAAGGGCCGCCGCCAACACGTGTGCAATAAGCTTTGGTAACCCCCATCACTTCGTTGATCTGTTTGGGAGAAACACCGAGACCCGTACAAACGCCTGCAGAGATGGTATTGGAAGATGTGACAAAAGGGAATGTACCAAAATCGATGTCGAGCATGCTACCCTGCGCGCCTTCGGCCAATACTTTTTTACCGGCTTTGATCTGGTTATTGATAAAATATTCGCAGTTGATCACATTCAGCGTTTTCAGGAACTCGAGCGCTTCAAAAAATTCTTCTTCCCAGGCTGATATGTCTTCTATGAAATGAAAATTGTCCAGCAGTTTCTGGTGTTTCAGGCGGAGTTTGATATACTGTGTGGTAAAAGTTTTGTTCAGCATATCGCCCACGCGCAAGGCGTTGCGGCCGGTTTTATCCATATAAGCTGGTCCGATACCTTTCAGGGTTGAGCCGATCTTGCTTTCGCCTTTGGCAAGTTCAGAAGCTTTATCCAGTGCGCGGTGTGTGGGAACGATCAGGTTGGTCCTGTCGGAGATAAAAAGATTTTTTCTCACGTCGATGCCATGTGCTGCCACTGCATCACATTCGCGTTTGAGTGTAACGGGGTCGAGTACCACACCGTTGCCGATGATATTGATGGTATTCTGGTGAAAAATGCCGGAAGGGATCTGGTGCAGTACCATTTTCTTTCCTTCTACATACAGGGTATGCCCTGCATTGGGACCTCCCTGGAAACGGGCGATGATATCATAATTGGGGGCGAAATAATCCACGATCTTTCCTTTGCCTTCATCTCCCCACTGTAAACCTAAAATAACGTCAACCATATACAGATTTTGAATCGCGGCAAAAATACGCGAAGGCTATCAGTAAAAACAGGTAAGGGTGAAATTTAATCCGGCGGGATGGATGATTTGTGGGTAAACTCTTTCAGGAAATGTTCTCCATATCAAAACGATCAACTGTTTGTATACCCTGTAAGGATTTGAGGCGGTTTACAAGCAGTTCCAGTTCTTCTTTGTCGTGCACAAATACCCGGATGGTGCCTTCGAACATACCTTCTTTCGATTCGATGGTGAGGCCCGCGATATTGATCCGCAGGTCACCACTGATCACGTTAGTGATTTTATTAATCACGCCCACATCATCCAAACCAATAATGCGTAAACCGGTGAGGAAGGAGATCTCTTTGTTTTTTGCCCACTTGGTTTTTACCACGCGGTGCCCGTAATTGGCGAGCAATTGTGCTGCATTGGGGCAATTGGTACGGTGGATAATGAGCCCCTTGCCGGTACTTACAAAACCAAATACGTCATCGCCTGGTATCGGGTGGCAGCATTTGGCGAGTGCATACTGGATTTTATCACTGCTTTCTCCGAAGATGATAAGCTCCGAGTCTTTGCGCTGCGGGGATTTGGCAGTAAGATGATCCACCGGCACTTCCTGGATCACCGGCTTGGGCCTGGGGATCTCGAGCCTGTCGCCGAGTACATGAAATTCTTTCAGTTCTTTGAGATCGATGGCTTTTGTTGCGATCTTGTAATGCAGGTCGAGCGAAGAAGGCAATTTATAATACTGAACCAGTTCTTCGATATTGGCCTGGTTGTAAGCAGCGCCCATGGATTCGATCTTGCGCTGAAGGATATATTTTCCGTCTTCTGCGACCTTTCTTTTTTCTTCCCGCAGGGCATCTTTGATCTTACTTTTGGCTTTGGCCGTAACCACGATCCCGAGCCAGTCTTCAGAAGGTTTCTGTTTATTGCTGGTGATGATCTCCACCTGGTCGCCACTTCTTAATTTGTGACTGATGGGTACCAGCCGGTGGTGCACTTTTGCGCCGATACATTTGGTGCCGATGGCAGAGTGGATGGAGAAAGCGAAATCGAGTGCCGTGCTTCCTGTAGGCAGCATTTTTACTTCGCCTTTGGGCGTATACACATAAATTTCTTCTGCGAGAAAAGAGGTTTTGAAATCCTGCAGAAAATCCACTCCATCGGTGTCCTGCGTGCTCAGTACTTCCCTGATCTGCCCAAACCATTTATCAAAGCGGTCTTCATCATTACTGCCTTCCTTGTATTTATAATGGGCAGCCAATCCTTTTTCAGCGATCTCGTTCATGCGTTTGGTCCGTATCTGCACTTCCACCCATTTTCCCTGGGGGCCCATCACGGTTGTGTGCAATGCTTCATAACCGTTATTCTTCGGGTTGCTCAGCCAGTCGCGCAGCCGTTCCGGTGCCGGCGTATATTCATCAGTGATCATGGAATACACTTTCCAGCAGTCTTCTTTTTCTTTTTCGGGAGAGGAATCCAGTATCACACGAATCGCGAAGAGATCGTATACCTCTTCAAACGAAACATGTTTTTTACGAATCTTATTCCAGATCGAGTGGATGCTTTTGGGCCTGCCATAGATCTCGAAATTCAGTTCGGCTGCGGTCAGTTTTTCTTTGAGCGGCCTTATGAACTCATTGATATAACGGGTACGCTCGCGCTTGGTTTCTGAAAGCTTTTTCGCGATATCGCGATAGGCTTCCGGCTCCATGTATTTCATGGAGAGGTCTTCCAGTTCTGTTTTGATATTGTACAAACCCATTCGGTGGGCGAGCGGTGCATATACCCAAACGGTTTCAGATGCGATCTTAAGTTGTTTTTCGCGTTTCATGCTGTCGAGCGTACGCATATTGTGCAAACGGTCGGCCAGTTTAATCAGGATCACGCGGGGATCATCGGTAAGTGTAAGCAGGATCTTTTTAAAATTTTCAGCCTGCTGACTCGTATTCGTATCGATCACGCTCGATATCTTAGTGAGCCCGTCAACGATGCGTGCGATCTCGTTACCGAATTCGCGCTGTACGTCTTCGAGCGTGATATCGGTATCTTCAACGGTATCATGTAAAAGTGCGCAGATGGTGCTGCGTACACCCAGCCCGATTTCTTCCACGCAGATCATCGCAACCGCGATGGGATGCAGGATATAAGGCTCCCCGCTTTTACGGCGCATAGTTTTGTGCGCATCGGCAGCCATTTCAAAAGCCTGGCGGATCAGTTCTTTATCCCCTTTTTTCAGTTTTGGCCGAAGGCTTCGCAGGAGGGCACGATAATGTCTTACGATCTCATTTTTCTCCTGTTCAGGGGTGAGATTGTACTTTGGAACCACGGGTTCCAGGGTTATTTCGGTTGCCTGCTCCATTGATAACAAATATACGGAGGAATGGGGGTCGTTAACCCTGAATCAGTGATGGCGAATCGTAATACCTGATCCCGGGGAGAAGGATGCGATTCACGATTCCGGGAATTTCCATAGCCGGTTAGCCTGCAGGGGGCAAGAGTGTTTACCTTTGCTGCCTGTCATGGCCGATTCACCAAAGAAAAAAATATTCGATTTCTCGTTGTTGCGCAGGGTATTCCGCTTCGTTAAGCCATACCGCTCTTTCTTCTATATAAGCCTGTTGCTGGCAATTGTGATGGCGGTTTTCGCCCCGGTACGCCCTTATTTGATCCAGCTCACGATCGATAAGGCCACCGGAAAACATGTATTTGTTCCGCATTGGCTCGAATGGGTTTTATTCAAAACCGATCTTTCCGATGCCAGCCGGTTTATCATTGGAGTAAGTATTTTCCAGGTCATTTTTCTTTTCGTGGAAACCACGATCCGTTTCCTGTTTACGTTTATTACGGCCTGGATGGGGCAAAGTGTGGTTAAGGATATGCGGAATACGGTGTATCAAAAAATCCTCTCTCTCAATCTTTCCCAATTCGACAAAACGCCGATCGGTACATTAACCACCCGAACAATCAATGATATCGAAAGCATTAACGACATTTTTTCAGACGGTTTGATCCCCATCATTGCAGACCTGCTTACGATCCTGATTACACTCGGTACCATGTTCTGGATCGACTGGCGCCTCACGCTGATCAGCCTGGTGCCATTTCCCATCATGATCGTGGCCACTTATTATTTTAAAGAAAGCGTGAACAAAAGTTTTATCCGTGTGCGCAATGCTGTTGCCGCACTGAATGCTTTTGTGCAGGAGCATATCACCGGCATGCAGGTGGTGCAGGCATTTGCTGCCGAGGAGCGGGAGTTCACTAAATTCAAAAAGATCAATACGGAACACCGCAATGCCAATATCAAAGCCATTTTTGCATACTCTGTTTTTTTCCCTGTGGTGGAAGTGGTGCTCGCGGTAAGTATGGGTCTGCTGGTTTGGTGGATCGCCGACCGCTCGCTGGATGCAGGTTTGCTTGTAGCATTTATTCTTTATCTCAACCAGATCTTCCGCCCGCTTCGTGTGATCGCTGATAAATTCAATGTATTGCAGATGGGGATGATCGCTGCGGAACGGGTACTCAAAGTGCTCGATAATGAAGATGTAACCCCGGTATCAAAACCCGGTGCTTATCTGCCTGCTGAAATAAAGGGGGACATTGATTTCAAAGCGGTTTCTTTTGCTTACAATGAACCGGATTATGTTCTTAAAAACATCAGTTTCTCGGTAAAGGCAGGAGAAACTGTGGCACTCGTTGGGCATACCGGCAGCGGAAAAACCTCCATCATCAGTTTGCTGAACCGCCTTTACCATATCCAGGAAGGAACAATCAGTATCGACGGGGTCAATATTGAAGATTACGATATCGACAGGCTGCGTGGCAGCATTGGGGTGGTGTTGCAGGATGTATTTCTTTTCTCCGGGTCTGTGATGGATAATATTACACTCCGTAATCCCGCCATCAGCCGCGAACAGGTGATCAATGCCGCGAAAATGATCGGTGTGGATGAATTCATCAACCAGCTTCCCGGCGGATACGATTATAATGTAATGGAAAGAGGCAGTACGCTCAGTTTGGGTCAGCGGCAACTGCTTTCATTTATCCGTGCACTGCTGTACAACCCTTCCATCCTGATCCTCGATGAAGCCACTTCTTCCATCGACACCGAAAGTGAATTGCTCATCGAAAAAGCCACCGATACCCTGATTTCGGGGCGCACCTCTGTTATCATTGCTCACCGTCTCTCAACCATCCGCAAGGCGGATAAGATTATTGTGCTCGATAAAGGCGAGATCCGCGAAAGCGGTACCCATGAAGAGCTGTTGCAGCTCGGCGGATTTTATGCTAAATTGCATGAGATGCAGTTTGATAAAAAGAAAGCTGTAATGGTTTGAGTATGGCAGAGAAAAAAGTCGATTTTACATTAACAAACGGGCAAACAAACGGCTGCTTTGAAAAAGCGGAAGAAGATCGCCTGCGCAGTGTTTTGCAACGTACTTATGCCGACCGTTTCCGGATGATGACCACACTTATGAAAATGAATCAACTGTTCCGGAATGCAAAAATCACACATCAGCCTTTTAAAAATTCTCCGGCTGCTTAAGTAAAGTATCGCTCGACCACCCATGGATATATTTGATCAGGAACTAATTAACTTCTGGACTTCATTGAACAAACATGAAGTAGCCTATATCATGGTGGGAGGAGTGGCCACCCACCCCCATGGGTATCAGCGAACAACAGATGATATCGATCTCTGGATAGAAGACACCCGTGAAAACAGGAACCGGCTTAGATTGGCACTAAAAGCCTATGGTGGAACGGATTATTTTATGCTGGAAACCCTGCAGATCGTACCTGCTGGACTTATTTCAACCTCAACAATGGGCTGCGGTTAGACCTGATGGTTTCAGTAAAGGGCCTCGAAGACAATTCTTTTGCCGAGTGCCTTGCCCCTGCTTCTATTGCTGATCTCGGAGAGGTTTCCATCCCTTTTTTACATATTAACGATCTTATTGCTGCTAAAAAAGCCGCCAATCGTCCCAAAGACCAGGTTGATGTATTATACCTTGAAAAAATCCGGCAAATGATGGAGGAAGAAGGGGGTGGCCGCCCCCGCTGATTTTTTCCCCAAATTCTACGCTATCCTTTCCGGTTTTCAGCCCCGTACCCCTATCTTTGCCGCAAATTTAGAAAGAGGTATGGCCCTTAGAACTGTGAAATCTTTGCTGGTAGCGAGTTTTAGCCTTTTCGCGATTGTTTTTTCAGCCCCTGCACTTGCCCAGGATTCTGCCCGTCACGAAGCTGCAGCAGAAAACCATGAGGCTGCCGGTCATGAAACCAAAAAAGAAGGATTTGATGCTGCTGATGTGATTTTTGGCCATATCCTCGATAACCACGAATACCATTTTACCGAATACCACGATGCAGAAGGAAATGTACACCATGTTTCCATTCCGCTGCCCATCATCCTCTATTCCAAAGAAAGAGGCTTTGCCGCTTTTATGTCATCCCGATTTGAACATGGCGCCGCTTATAACGGTTATAAGATCAGGGAAGGCTCTAAAATGGATGGCGAAAAAATAGTTGCCGTAAAAGAAGACGGTAGCGAAGATGCATCCATCAAAGTATGGGATCTCTCCATGACGCGTAACGTGGTGCAGATGCTGATCGCCCTCTCGGTACTGGTATGGCTCATGGTTTCTATGGCCAATGCCTATAAAAAAGGGCTCGGTGTAAAAACTGCTCCCAAAGGCCGTCAGAACCTGCTGGAACCCATCGTAACTTTTGTACGTGATGAAGTGGCCAAACCCAACCTGGGTCACAAATACGAGAAATACCTTCCCTACCTCCTCACCACTTTTTTCTTTATCCTGATCAATAATATTTTCGGGCTGATCCCGGGAACGGCAAACGTAACGGGAAACATTGCGTTCACCGTGGTGCTCGGACTGATCTCATTCGTTGTGATCCTCTTCAGTACCAACAGCCATTTCTGGGGCCATATTTTTAACCCTCCGGGTGTTCCGGGTTTCGTGAAATTTATCCTGGTGCCGGTTGAATTTCTCGGCGTGTTCATCAAACCTGTTGCATTGATCATCCGTTTGTTTGCGAACATGGTTGCGGGCCACATTATTATTATCTGTTTGATTTCGCTGATATTTATTTTCGGTCAGATGAATGGTGCTGCCGGATGGGGCACTTCACCGGTAGCCATCGGGTTCACCGTATTCATTTATATGATCGAAGTACTGGTTGCTTTTCTGCAGGCTTTCATCTTCACCAACCTCACGGCGGTATTCATCGGCGCGGCGTTTGAAGGCGAACACCACGAAGAAGCGGCCCATCATTGATCGTTTTTATTAACTGTAAATACAAAGACCATGAGTTTGATGACAATTTTGTTGGATGGTACTGCGAACGCGGGTGGTGCGATCGGTGCAGGTTTGGCTGCAATCGGTGCAGGTTTGGGTATCGGTCAGATCGGTAAAGGTGCTGTAGAAAGCATCGCGCGCCAGCCTGAAGCGATGAACGACATCCGTGCGAACATGATCCTCGCTGCGGCCCTGGTAGAAGGTGCTGCCCTGTTCGGGATCATCGTAGGCTTCCTTGCAATGATCTTTAAATAAGCCATTGCACAAACGAAACAACTGCACCCGATGTACAGGACAGAGGGTGCAGTTACTTTCCTGTTTTTAGCAGGAATGTTTTTTGGGAAAGAAGCAGCATGTAACCGGCACCTGTTCTTTGGGCATCGCCTGTTGCGTCGCACATTTCAGCTACAGTAACCGATATCATCACAAAACCGCTCAGCGGAAACTATAGGAGATACATCGTATGAAATTACTTACACCGGATCCAGGGTTGCTGATATGGACCCTGATTGCTTTTCTCGCTGTTTTCTACATCCTCGCCAAAATGGCCTGGCCCGCGATCATCAAAGGTTTGAAAGACCGTGAAACCAGCATCGCTGATGCCATTGCCACTGCCGAAAAAGTAAAAGGCGAAATGGCTGCGTTGAAAAATGAGAATGAAGCCCTGATGGCCCAGGCCCGTGAAGAACGCGCTATCCTGATCAAAGAAGCAAAAGAAGCGGCCGATAAAATGGTGAGCGATGCCAAAGACAAAGCCAAAGCCGAATACGACCGTATCGTTGCCGATGCGCAGCAGGCCATTACGCAACAAAAAAATGCTGCCCTTACTGATGTGAAGAACCAGGTGGGTGCGTTGGTAATTGAAGTAAGTGAGAAGATCCTCCGCCGCGAACTCAGCAACAAAGGCGAACAGGAAAAATATATCAAAGACCTTGCTGAAGGAGTAAAGCTGAATTAAAAATTAAGAATGAAGAATTAAGAATTGGACACTCGGTTCTTCAATTCTTAATTCTTAATTATCCATTATTAATTAACTAAGATGCCCAATCCACGTTTAGCCAACCGATACGCCAAAAGCCTGGTTGATCTTGCTGCAGAAAAAAACCAGCTCGATACGGTTTATGCGGATATGAAATATTTACAGGCCGTGTGTAAGGCCAGCAGGGATTTTGTGAACCTGCTGAAAAGCCCTGTGATCAAAAGCGACCAGAAAAACAATATCCTGAGCGCAGTTACCAAAGGAAAAGTGAGTGATCTCACTGCTGCTTTCAATGTATTATTAGTAAAAAAAGGACGTGAAAGCGACTTGCCCGAAATTGCAGTAGCATTTATCGATCTCTACAATGAAATCAAAGGGATTCACCGCGTAAAGATCACTACTGCAGTTCCTGTCAGCGAAGAACTGAAACAGTCCATCCAGTCAAAAGTACAGGGCGCTCAAAAACTCGGCAGTATTGAACTCGAAACTGTCGTGGATGAAAAACTGATCGGCGGTTTTGTACTCGAATTCAACAACAAACTGGTGGATGCAAGTATCCTCCGCGACCTGAAAGACATTAAAAAACAATTCTCGCAGAACCTGTTCGTACAGAACATGCGATAAGCAATAACAAACGATAACTTTTAAAAGCAGATAGAATCATGGTAGACATTAAACCCGATGAAATATCAGCGATACTGAGGCAGCAGCTCAGCAATTTCAATGCCTCCGCTGAACTCGAAGAAGTGGGTACCGTATTACAGGTGGGTGATGGGATCGCCCGTGTATACGGACTTAACGGAGTACGCAGTGGTGAGCTCGTTGAATTTGAAAATGGGGTAAAAGCCATCGCACTGAACCTCGAAGAAGACAATGTGGGTGTGGTATTGATGGGTGAAGGCGGCGAGATCAAAGAAGGCGCGAAAGTAAAACGTACCGGACAGATCGCTTCCATCAAAGTTGGGGAAGGACTGGTAGGCCGTGTGATCAACACCCTTGGTGAACCCATCGATGGGAAAGGCCCTATCACTGGCGAACTGTATGAAATGCCACTTGAGCGGAAAGCTCCCGGTGTTATCTATCGCGAGCCGGTAAAAGAACCGCTGCAAACAGGTATCAAAGCCATCGATGCCATGATCCCCGTGGGCCGTGGTCAGCGTGAACTCGTGATTGGTGACCGCCAGACCGGTAAAACCGCCATCTGCGTAGATACCATCATCAACCAGAAAGAATTTTATGACGCCGGTAACCCGGTATACTGTATTTATGTGGCGGTTGGACAAAAAGCTTCTACCGTTGCAGGTGTGATGAAGACATTGGCCGATAATGGTGCCATGGCATATACCACCATCGTTGCGGCTTCTGCTTCTGATCCCGCACCACTCCAGTTCTATGCGCCTTTCGCCGGTGCCGCCATTGGAGAATTCTTCCGCGATACCGGACGCCCTGCCTTGATTATTTATGATGATCTGTCAAAACAGGCGGTAGCATACCGTGAGGTATCCCTGCTGTTAAGAAGGCCGCCCGGACGTGAAGCCTATCCCGGTGACGTATTCTACCTGCATAGCCGTTTGCTTGAGCGTGCTGCGAAAGTGATCAACAATGATGAAGTGGCGAAGAACATGAATGATCTTCCTGCTTCTATCAAACACCTTGTGAAAGGTGGTGGCTCACTCACCGCATTGCCGATCATTGAAACACAGGCCGGTGACGTATCTGCGTATATCCCTACCAACGTGATCTCTATTACCGACGGACAGATCTTCCTGGAAGGTAACCTGTTCAATGCCGGTATCCGTCCTGCGATCAACGTAGGTATTTCGGTGAGCCGCGTGGGAGGTAATGCACAGATCAAATCGATGAAAAAAGTGGCAGGTACACTGAAACTCGACCAGGCCCTTTACCGCGAGCTCGAAGCCTTCTCTAAATTTGGTGGTGACCTTGATGCAGCAACCAAAAATGTGATCGATAAAGGAGCGCGTAACGTGGAAGTGCTGAAACAGGCACAATATTCTCCCATGTCGGTAGAAAAACAGGTTGCGATCATTTACCTCGGTACACAAGGTTTACTGAAAGATGTGGCCGTGAAAAGGGTAAAAGAGTTTGAAGCCCACTTCCTCACCGAAATGGAAAACAAACTCCCCGATGTATTGGCCGAATTCAAAAAAGGCCAGCTGAATGATGCCAGTCTGGAAAAAATGGTGAACCTGGCAAAAGGATTGATGCCGCATTACAGTAAATAAGCATTTCTCTTCCATAAGAATACTGAAAGAGCTCCTTCCGAGGAGCTCTTTTTTTGTTATCAATTGATAATGAAGCGGATACTTCAACCTTGCGCCGGCCATCTCTTTCCCCAAAAAATATTTATAAATTAGTTTGGTTTATAAAATAAACTACTCTATGTTTGTCCTGTCAATCAAAAACAATGAAAAAGAGTATCATGCTGAGTATGTTTATCCTGGCCGGAATGGCAGGATATACTCAAACAAAAATTACAGGTACGGTAAAAGACAACCGGGGCCATATCATAGCCGGAGCCAGCATTGCAGTAAAAGGTTCTTATGACGGCGGGGTCAGTGATTCAACCGGGCATTATTCTTTTAAGACATTTGAAAAAGGCGCCCAGGTGGTGGTGGCTTCCAATATCGGGTATAAATCCTTTGAACAGCCTGTAACAATCGCTGCAGATCCCATCGAAATTCCGTTTGTGTTAAAAGAAGAGGTGAGCGAGTTAAAAGCAGTAACCGTTACCGCAGGAAGTTTTGAAGCGGGTGATAAAAAAAGAGCCGCAACGGTGTTGAGTTCACTGGATGTGGTTACCACCGGCGGTGCCAATGCCGATATCACTGCGGTTGTAAAAACACTGCCCGGTGCACAGCAGGTTGGTGAGCAGGAAGGTTTGTTTGTTCGTGGGGGTGCCGGATACGAAACAAAACAATTTATTGATGGTACCGTGGTAAACAATCCTTTTTACAGCAGTGTGCAGGATATCGCACAACGCGGCCGCTTTTCGCCTTTTCTTTTTAAAGGAACAGTATTCAGTACGGGAGGATATTCTGCGCTCTATGGCCAGGCACTTTCTTCGGCGCTGATTCTCGAGAGTGTTGATATCCCGGAACGTTCCGAGGCACAGGCTTCCCTTTCTCCCATTTTCCTCGGCGCCGGCTTGCAGGAAGTGGCGAAGGATAAAAAATCATCCTGGGGTGCACAATATAATTATACCAATGTAGCAGCTTATTTCGCACTCGTACCGCAGAAGCCGGATTATTTTAAAATGCCGCAATACCATACTGCGGATTATAATTTCCGTGTGAAAACAAAAAAAGGTGGTATCGTTAAATTCTATACCCAGTTTAATGCAAACCAGCTTGGTTTGCGCCGGCCGAATATTGATGACCCCACTCTCAAAAATGCGTTTTCTCTGAAAAATACAAACTGGTATAATAATCTCAGCTGGCGCGAGAACCTGGGGCAGGGCTGGAAAATGAACCTTGGTTTCAGTTACAGCACCGATCACAACGATATTGTAAACCAGGTGCAGAATGCAAACAACCTCCCGGTAACTACGGGTCAGGTGTGGATCGACAGTACCAATTTCGGATTAACGAGCAGGGGGGACCTCAGCCAGTTTAAAGCAGTATTCGACAAAAGACTGAGCGGCATCAGCGTGATCCGTTTTGGCGGCGAATACCAGTACAGCTATAACAAAAGTTTGTATAACCAGTATAACAGTTTGCTGACCGATCATTTCAAATCTTTATTCAGCGAAGCGGACCTGTATCTCACCAATGATATTGCGGCAAAAGCCGGCGTTCGTTTTGAACAATCTTCCCTGATCAACAAAGCCAATATCGCCCCGCGTTTATCTCTCGCTTATAAAACAGGGCAGGGTGGGCAGATGAGTATTGCTTATGGTATTTTTTACCAGAAACCTGAAAACACATATTTATATGCCACCCGGAATTTCGGTTACACCAAAGCCACACATTATATCATCAATTATGTAAAGAACACTACGCTGCAGACTTTTCGTGCAGAAGTTTTTTACAAAAAGTATGATGATCTCATCAAAACTTTCCCGGTATACAATAACGACGGAAGCGGCTATGCGAAAGGGCTTGAATTTTTCTGGCGGGATAAAAAAACATTCAGCGGGCTCGATTACTGGATCAGTTATTCTTATCTGGATACCAAACGCGATTACCTGAACTATCCAATGCGGTTACAACCCAATTTCGCGGCCAATCATACGGCTTCGCTCGTGATGAAAAAATTTGTGACAAAGATCAATACCGGTTTCAACTTCACGTATTCATTCGCAACCGGCAGGCCTTATTATTTCCTGAAACAGAATGGCAGCAAATATGATATCACCGACCAGGGTAAAACGATCAGCTATAATAACCTCGGCTTCAGCATGAACTACCTGAAATCCTTTGGTAAAGCATATGGTGTGTTTGTGTTGTCTGTTACCAATGTGCTGAACCAGGATTTGATTTATGGGTACAACTATACCCATGATGGTTCCAGGAAAGAAGCCATCACACCACCGGCGCCGCGATTTATTTTCTTTGGGTTGTTCCTGAGCTGGGGTGTTGACCGTACTCAGGATGCCATCAATAATAATTTATAACAATTATCTATTCACAAACAGTAATACAAACATCATGAAACATTTATTCATCATCGTTACGATGTTCTTCTCCGGTATGGCTTTGGCGCAAACAAAATATGAGGCGGGAATGATCAAAGGCCTCGAACAGATGAAAACCGCAAAGTCGGCCGATGATATGCAGGCAGCCTCGGCATTTTTTGAAAGAGTGGGTGATGCGGAAAAAGACAAATGGCTGCCTTATTATTATGCAGCCTATGCCAATTATATCACTGCCTGGATGAACCCAAAGCTTGATAAAGATAAAGTGGCTGAAAAAAGCAATGACCTCATCACCAAAGCAGATGCTTTGGATCCGAACAATTCAGAATTATTTTGCCTGCGCCAGATGACTGCCACACTGCAGATGCTTGTCGATCCCATGTCGCGCTGGCAAACTTATGGGGCACAGGCCAATAACGCTATTGATAAAGCCATCAAAGCCGATCCTAATAATCCACGCAGTTATTATCTCAAAGGGCAGAACCTGATGAATACACCGGAAGCATTCGGCGGCGGAAAAGCGGTTGCCAAAAAACTGTTTGAGAAAGCGGTGGAACTGTATAACAATTTCAAACCGGCATCTCCGTTTCACCCGGTATGGGGAAAAGAAGAAACAGAAAAACTGCTGGCAGCCTGTCAATAATTTATCCATGTATTTAGCAGCGAAAGCAGCCTGATGCTATATCTTTATTCAATACCTGTTGGCATGATACCACGGAAATTCTCCGTGGTATCGGCCTGTTTACAGGATTGATCATATAAACTGCAGTTATGGAAAACCAGGAACGATTTTCACCCGAAGAAAGCCTGTCGATCATCCGCAATATGATCGATAAAACAAAGGATACGGTGGCCGACGACAGTTTTTATTTCCTGTTATGGGGCTGGTTGGTTTTTGGATGTTGCGTAAGCACTTTTGTGATGAAAGTGTGGCTACAGTTCCCTTACCATTATTATGTTTGGTTTTTGATGCCGGTGGGAGGAATTGTTTCCTGGATATATGGATCGAGGCAGGCAAAGAAGCAGCGTATCAAATCTTACGTGGAAGAATCGCTCGATAGTTTATGGATTGGTGTCGGGTTCGCATTTTTTGCGCTGGTACTCATCAATATGATCAGCGGAGAAACCTGGCAGAAAGCTTTTACTTATTATATCCTGTTATATGCGATCGGTACTTCTGTTACCGGGCGCATCCTGCGTTTTAAACCCCTGTTATATGGTGGTCTGATCAATTTTATACTTGCAGTGGTTTCTATCAAATACAGTTACGATTACCAATTACTGATCGGTGCCCTTGCGATCCTGATCAGTTATATCATACCGGGCCACCTGCTTCGCATCCGTTACCATCAAAAAAGGAAAAGCCATGCCTAACGAAAAGTCTTTTACAGAAAAGGAAAGCCTTGATATCATCACCAGCATGATACAGAAGGCGAAGGGGAGTTACCATGAAACAGGTATTGGTTCCATTCTCTGGGGTTCGGTGATTGCATTTAATTCATTCGTAACCTATCTCGAGATCCGCTATGATTTTTACATCGGCTTTGATGTGTGGATACTGGCACTGGCAGCAATCATCCCGCAGATTTTTATTTCGATCAATGAAAAAAGAAAAGGGAGGATAAAAAAATATGAAGATGATGCCCTTGATACGGTTTGGCTTGTTTTCGGCATATCCATATTCGCGCTTTCGGCATACCGCATCATTGTGGGCGGCGCTACGCAGTCGCTCATCAAAGAAGAAGGATGGGTGATGATGAAACATTATCTTGACGGAAGAAGGCCGGATGAACCGATGCAGCCTTTTGTACCGAGTTTCTATTCTATTTACCTGATCTTATATTCTTTCCCGACACTGGTTACGGGGATCGTAAAAAAATTCAGGCCGATGTTGTACGGTGCACTCATTTCATATGGGCTGTTCATATTTTCCTGTTTTACCTCCACCCAAAACGATATGCTGCTTGGCACTTTTACTGCGATCAGTTGCTGGCTGATACCCGGTATTGTACTGAGGAGAAAATACCTCGCACAGAAAAAAGCGGCGAATGTTTAAAGAACTGGACCCCATATTACATTCCCAGTTACGCCTTGCGGTGATGAGCCTTTTGATCGGTATCAAAGAGGCAGAATTTACGTTTATCCGCGAAAAAACCAATGCC
This sequence comes from Chitinophagaceae bacterium, assembly GCA_004028765.1. Classification (GTDB taxonomy): domain Bacteria; phylum Bacteroidota; class Bacteroidia; order Chitinophagales; family Chitinophagaceae; genus Sediminibacterium. The sequence goes on from SAIX01000112.1 coordinate 34,575, forward strand.
ACCGCAGGCAACCTCAGCGTGCAGGTACAAAAACTGAAGGATGCCGGATACATTGAAGTGATCAAACAGTTTAAAGAGAACTATCCCCAAACCATCTGTAAAATCACACCCAGGGGGCTTGAAGCTTTTGATGAATATGTAAAGGCATTGCAGCAGTATTTGCAGGCGGGGAAGGAGTGAAGAATTAAGAGTTGGAAAGCTGTTAAATTACCGGCATTTCCCGAACCTCTGCTTACATTTGGTGTTATAGAATAACATGCGTGATATTGTATCTGTAACCGGTTTGACCAAGCAATTCGACAGGCTTACTGCCGTAGAAGATCTCTCATTTTCTGTAAGGGAAGGAGATGTATATGGTTTTCTCGGGCAGAATGGCGCCGGTAAAAGCACCACATTGCGCATGCTGCTTACACTTATCGCACCAAGTGCCGGTAAGATCCATATTTTCGGGGAGGATATCGCTGTGAACAGGAACAAAGTACTCGGCAAAGTGGGTGCTGTTATTGAAAAGCCGGATGTGTACAAATACCTCTCTGCCTACGAAAACCTGCAGCTCTTTGCAAAACTGAGCGGTTGCCGTGCAAATGAAAAAATACTGATGGACCAGCTTGCAATGGTGGGCCTCGATGCGAGGGCAAGAGACAAAGTGAAAACTTTTTCGCAGGGAATGAAACAGCGGTTGGGTATCGCTATTGCACTGGTTCATGACCCCGAACTCATTATATTGGATGAACCCACCAATGGATTAGATCCGCAGGGTATCGCTGATATCCGTAACCTGATCCTGTATCTCTCGCGCGAAAGAAAAAAAACCGTGATCGTTTCATCGCATCTTTTAAGTGAGATCGAACAGGTAGCTACACGGGTATTGATTATCGACAAAGGAAAAAAAGTGATCGAAGGAAATGCATCTGAACTCTTCGATCCATCACAAACCATCGTTGAAATTACCACAACCAATAATGAAAGGGCTTTTCTTTTATTGCAGCAGAGCGTGTGGAAGGAATATCTACAGCCCCGGGCAGCTTTATCGATCCGTTTGAAACTCGACCGGAAACAAATAACTGCCCTGCACCATTCTCTTGTATCGATGGATATTGAACTGGAATCCCTGCAGCCCCGGCATTCGCTCGAAGATTATTTTTTACAGGTAACATCAGGCAATCAACATGTGGACACTTATACAGGTAGAACTTTATAAAATATTCCGCCGGCCGCGAACGTATATCGCATTCGCTGCGATCACCGCGCTGATCGGGATCATCCAGTTTGGGTTAAAGCTCGACGGGGATACCTATGTTGATTTCATGATGCGCGACATCAACTCTTCCATCACCGTTGACGGAAAAATACTGAATGGCTACCAGGTTTGTTATATCGTTTTACAGGTATTGCTTGTGCATGTGCCTTTGCTGATCGCTTTGGTGGCAGCAGATATGGTATCGGGAGAAGCCAATATGGGAACACTCCGGCTGATGCTTACAAAACCTATTAGCCGAACCCGGTTTTTGCTCGCAAAATTTATTGCGGCAATGACCTATACCATTTTACTACTGATATGGCTGGCGGTACTTGCCTTGTTTTTGAATATGGTGATATTTGGTACCGATGATCTTTTCCTGATGAAATCGAGCTACGTGGTATTGCTGAAAAAAGATGATATTTTCTGGCGCTATGTATGGGCATTCGGTTTTGCGGCACTGGCTATGACTACAGTGGCATCACTTGGTTTTTTATTTTCTTTATTTGCCGAAAATTCCATCGGCCCCATTGTGGCTACCATGAGCGTGATTGTTTTCTTTACCATTCTCAGTACACTGAACATACCGGTATTCAACAGCATCAAACCTTTTCTGTTCACCACGCATATGATTGGCTGGAAAGAATTTTTCGATATCCGCGTCAACGAATCCAATGAAGCCATCATCGGTAGTATACAGAACCCGTGGCGTATTGTACAATCGGCATTGGTATTATTACTGCATATCATCTGCTTTGTTGGCGCATCGGTTTGGGTGTTCCGGAAAAAAGATATCCTCAGTTAAACCAGAAATATGAAACCTTCCCGGCTTATAGGCTTTGCTTTAAGTATTGTAGTTGCATCCGGTTGCTTTTCGCAGGATATGACATCGCTTGTGATGAAAGTGAAAGCGAAACTTGACCAGGTGAATGATTATGAAGCGGAAGGAAAAATGAAAACGGATGTGGCATTTATCAAAGCGCCGATCGGAAAAGTAAAAGTGTATTTTAAGAAGCCCAACCGGTTCCGGCTGAAAAAAGACGGCGGAATATCGCTACTGCCAAAGGGGGGTGTATCCGTGAATATGAATACACTGATCACTACAAGCGATTTCATCGCACTTGCTGCAGGAGAATCTGTAGTGGGTGGTGTGAAAACAAAAATGGTGAAACTGCTTCCCGCAAACGAAAACAACGATATTGTTCTGACCACACTCTATATCGATGAGGCCAACCTCGTGGTGCGGAAAGCCATCACCACCACCCGGGAAAACGGCACTTATGAAATGGAAATGAGCTATGGCGCTTATATCCAGTATGGTCTACCCGAAAAAGTGATTTTCTCTTTCAATACAAAAGATTACAAACTGCCCAAGGGTATCACATTGGAATTTGATGACAATGAAAAGCCATTAACAGATGCGGAGAAACTGAAGAATAAAAAAGGAAGGGTAGAGATCACTTATACTTCTTACAGCATTAACAAAGGGATTCCGGATACTGTTTTTAAGTGACTGTCAGAATAATTCGATATACCAGCTTCTGGTAAAACTGCCACCGGGTTTGAGTGAATGAATCCCTTCTTTCATACTGATCTCCCCAACGGCATCCACACTGTCCGCAATTCCGCACCAGGGTTCAATGCAAATAAAATCTGCATTCTTTGTACTCCATATCCCCATATAGGGAAATTGCTCGTAACCTACCGTGAGCCCATGCGGGTTCTGTTGATTCCGGATCGAAACACTGTTTGACTGCAGGTCTTTAAACACGAGTGCATCACCCGCGAAAAGATTTTTTGTCAGCGGGATAGTATCTGAGTGTTTGAAAAAAGGAACGGCTTTCTTTTCAATCAATCCATCGGGTGATAAAGGCCAGATACCTGCGTCTTCTTTTTCACTGAACTGAAGATAATGATCTGTAAAAGCCGTACCCTCTACGAGGGGGACACGGAATGCAGGATGCGCACCAACCGAAAACCACAGAGCGGTATCGCCGGTATTGGTTACATCATAGCTTACTGTAATCCTGCTGTGAAGCAAACGGTAGGTAATAAAAAAATCAAACGCGAAGGGATACCGCGACAGGCTTTCATCATCCTGCGTTAGTAAAAAATGCAGGTGCGACGCGCCGGTTTCTGCTACTGCAAATTCTTTGTCGCGGGCAAAACCGTGGCGCCCCATTGTGTATTGTTTTCCCTGGTAACTGAACCGGTTATTGCGCAAACCTCCAACAAAAGGGAATAATACGGGGCTTTTTTTGCCCCAGAAAGCCGGGTCGCCGCTCCACATATATTCAAGCCCGGTGTGTTTGTGACGGATGCTTTGCAGTTCTGCACCTTGCGGTGATACTGTTACAATAAGCTGGTTGTTTTCGATCTGTTGAAGTGATGCCATTATCCTTCCGTTTCCTCGATCTTTTCATCAACGGCATTGGCCATCATTCTTGCGCTGATCTTTTTCAAAGGGTTACGGCGCATATCAGCATAGCCCATGCGTTTATTGATGATGTCGATGCATTCAAAAACAGAAGAGAGAAAAGAACTGTTATCGGCTTTCCCTTTTCCGGCAATATCAAAAGCGGTTCCATGATCGGGGCTGGTACGCACCACCGGTAAACCCGCTGTATAATTTGTGCCTTCACCGATGGCGAGCGATTTGAACGGGATCAATCCCTGGTCGTGGTAGAGGGCAAGTACCCCGTCGAATTTTTCATATTGCCCGCGTGCAAAAAATGCATCGGAGCTGTAGGGGCCAAATACCATGATCGAATGTTTGGCCTCTTTAATGGCCGGGCGGATAATGGTCTCTTCTTCATTGCCGATCAGTCCTTCATCGCCTGCATGCGGGTTTAATCCCAGTACAGCGATCCGCGGTTTGTCAATTCCAAAATCTTTTTGCAGGCTGCTGTTCAGCAATTTCAGCTTGCCGATGATCTTTTCTTTTGTGATATGTTTGGCGACATCCGCCAACGGGATATGTTCGGTTACCAATCCCACGCGGATATTCTCTGCCACCATCAGCATCAGCACATCGGATACATTAAAATAGTCTTTGAAATAAGGCGTGTGGCCGCTGTAATTAAATTCGGCAGACTGTATATTTTTTTTATGGATCGGTGCGGTTACGAGTCCCTGTATATGCCCTTCTTTTAAAGCCTGTGTGGCCTGCTGCAACGAGATCAGTGCGTATTTTCCGCCTGTTTCGTTCAATTGCCCCGGTGTGATGGCCACTTCTTCTTCCCAGCAGTTAACAAGGTTTACCTGTTTTGGATTGAGACGGTTCAGTTCACGTGTATTTGCATAATTGAGGTTACAATCGGGCAGCCCCTTCCTGTAAAAATTGATGCTCTTATTGCTGGCAAAAACCACTGGCGTGCAAAACTCGAGAATGCGGTGGTCGGATAATGTTTTAATGATCAGTTCTATTCCAATGCCATTCAGGTCGCCGCAGGTAAATCCAATCACAGGCTTTTGCTGTTCGTTACTCATAGTAAGGGTTTGATGCGTAAAAATACGGAGAAATGGGGCGAGAATCGTCAATCAGCAACTGTGAAAGGGAACTCGTTGAAAAATGGTTTTTCTCTTTCAGCTGTTTTGCGTGCATTTCAAAACATTGACCCGGTTCACTGCGGTTTCGCGGTTGCCTTTCTAAAAGCAGTAATTTCGTGGCATGCAGTATACGCTGAAAAAATCGCTGGGCCAGCATTTCCTGAAAGAAGAATGGGTTTGCCGTAAAATGGTGGAGGCATTGCAGGAAGACCCTTTTCAGCAATTACTGGAAGTGGGCCCCGGGGCAGGGGCATTGACCCGGTTCCTGCTGCAGCTCGAAAATATTTCTTTTAAAGCGGTAGAACTCGACGAAGAAAAAGTAGTGTACCTGCAGCAACATTACCCAGCCCTGCAGGGCAGTATTATCCATGAAAGCATACTCGATATCGCTGCACCGTTTGATGGAACGTTTACAGTAGTGGGTAATTTTCCATATAACATTTCGTCGCAGATATTATTTAAGGTACTCGACTGGAAAATGCAGGTGCCCGTAATGATCGGGATGTTCCAGAAAGAAGTTGCGCAGCGGGTGGTGTCGAAACCGGGCACCAAAGTATATGGTATACTCAGTGTGCTGGTGCAGGCTTATTATGATGTGGAATACCTTTTTGATGTATCGCCGGGTTGTTTTAATCCGCCACCCAAAGTAATGAGCGGTGTGATCCGGCTCCGCAGAAAAGAAAACCCGGTTCAAACCGCATCAGATAAAAAATTATCCCTGCTCGTAAAAACCGCTTTTAACCAACGGCGAAAAATGCTTCGCAACGCAGTGAAAAGTTTGTTTGAAGAATCGTTCCTGCAGGATCCCCTTTTTGATAAACGCGCCGAACAGTTAAGCATCGAAGATTTTGCCGCACTCAGTTTTCAAATGAAATGAACCAATCGTGAAACAGAAAGTACTGATCACCTCAAAAGTGCATGCATCGCTCCCGCAAACCCTCGAAGCCAAGGGCTTTGAAGTGTTGCAACTGCCCGCCATCACCTACGCGGAACTTTCGGAACAGGTACATACAATCATCGGGTTATTTGTGACCACACGTTTAAAGATCGATAAAGAATTGCTTGATAAAGCAACGCAACTCAAATGGATCGGCCGGTTGGGAAGCGGGATGGAACTGATCGATACGGTTTATGCAGAAAGCAAAGGCATTCGCTGTGTGAGCAGTCCCGAAGGCAACCGCAATGCAGTTGCCGAACATGCACTCGGGATGTTACTGGGTTTGATGAACCGCATCAACAGCAGCATGCAGGAGATCAGGGAAGGCAAATGGATCCGAGACGCGAACCGGGGCGATGAACTTACAGGTAAAACGGTTGGCCTGATCGGGTTTGGCAATACAGGAAGTGCTTTCGCAAAATTATTGTCGGCCTTTGATGTAACGGTGCTGGCTTATGACAAATACAGGAGTGGCTTCGCAAAAAACCATGTGCGGGAATCGGGTATCGAACAACTGGCACGTTATGCAGATGTGGTGAGTTTTCACCTCCCGCTCACCGATGAAACAAAGCATTTTGCAAACGATGATTTTTTTGAGGGGCTCCGGCAGAAACCATATTTCCTGAACACTTCACGGGGGAAAATTACCGATACCGCTGCACTGATCAGGGCATTGAAGCAGGGAAAGATCAGGGGTGCTGCGCTGGATGTACTGGAAAACGAAAAACTGGATACCTATACAGAAGAAGAGAAAACGGATCTCAACTGGCTGCTCGCACAGCCCAATGTGATCATCACCCCGCATATTGCCGGGTACAGCGAGGAGGCATTTTATAAAATGGCCAAAGTACTGCTGGATAAGCTGGGCTTATGACCGATACAGGTTGGATTGTCTAAAACACTGTATTTCAGTCTGTTTTATAAAAATTCTTAAGAGGGAGCCTTTTAAACGACTTTTCCGGGCGGATAAAACCCTGTTTTTTTGTAAACCTTATCAGGATTTTTTATTTTTGAAGATATGCAACGCTGCAGTTACGTGCGGCGTTGTATTTTTTTTGACTCATGTAAAAGGATAGTGTATGTCAGATACCATGTATGTTACAAAAGAGACTTTTGAAAAGATGCGCGAAGAGTTGCATAAAATGAAAACCGTTGACCGGCCCGCTTCTTCGCGTGCCATTGCGGAGGCGAGGGAAAAAGGCGACCTGAAAGAAAATGCGGAATATGATGCGGCCAAAGAAGCACAGGGTATGCTTGAAGCCAAGATCAAACAACTGGAAGGCGCGATCGCGAATGCAAAAATTTTAGATACGAGTTCGATCGATACCAGCCGTGTTTCGATATTGACAAAAGTGACCATCACCAATGTCGCGACAAAAAAAACCGTGACTTACCAGATCGTTGGTGAAAAAGAAGCCGACCTGAAACTGGGAAAAATTTCTGCGAGTTCCCCCATCGGGAAAGGCTTGCTCGGCAAACTAAAGGGCGAGGTTGCAGAGATACAGGCACCCAATGGTATCATGAAATTTAAAGTGGAGGAGATCACGGTATAATGTCTCTGCCGGAAAAATTTTGAAAGCGCGGCACTTGCCGCGCTTTCTTTTTTGCAGATAGAGAGGAATTCAGGAATTTCCCGCCAGAAACTGCAGGAACATGACCATTTTTTCAAAAATTATTGCAGGGGAGACCCCTTCTTACCGTATCGCAGAGGATGAAAATTTCTTTGCCTTCCTCGATATATTCCCGCTGGTGGAAGGTCATGTACTCGTGGTACCCAAAACAGAAACGGATAAATTTTTTGATGTGGCAGATGATTATCTCGCCAACTGGCTGCTGTTTGCAAAGCCCATCGCGAAAGCCATTGAAAAAGCGTTTGACTGTAACCGTTGCGGGATATCGGTTGTGGGATTGGAAGTGCCGCACGCGCATATGCACCTGGTTCCAATTAACAGTGCGGATGACCTGAACTTTAATCGCCCCAAATTGAAATTATCTCCTGAAGAGCTCAAAAATGTGCAGCAGAAAATCCTGGATGCGTTATAAGGCATCGCTTATTTTTTCAATTTGCCTTTGACCCTTTCCGGATTTTTCGCAATAAAATCTTCCCATCCCTTTAATCCTTTTGTTACAGGACCTATGGCAGAATGGGTCTGGTAATAATGGCACAATGCCACCGCCAATGCATCAGTAGCATCAAAATACTTTGGTTTTTCTTCGATATTCAATAACTGTTTCAGCATTTTCCAAACCTGTTCTTTATCGGCATTACCGTTGCCGGTGATGGACTGCTTTACTTTTTTGGGTGAATATTCTGTTACAGTTAATTCTGCCTGTATGGCTGCTGCGATGGCAACGCCCTGTGCCCTTCCGAGTTTCAGCATACTCTGTACATTCTTTCCAAAGAATGGCGCTTCGATCGCGAAACTGGAAGGCTGGTAAAGCTGGATGAGTTCGCACACTTTTCTATGGACCAGGTTCAGCCTCGCATAAATATCTTTTTCTTTTGTGAGGGTAAGCACATCCATGAAGACTACCTGTGGCTTACCGTTGCGGATCCGCAGCAGGGCATAACCCATCAGTTGCGTGCCTGGGTCGATGCCCAATATGATATCGGTCTTTTTCATCCGTTGTGAAAATACGGTGCAGAAAGCATATCCTGCCCCAACAGTCCTGAAAACCTGGACAAATGCCGCGTGATTGCAGTATTGCAAAACCACCGATAAGACCTTTCTTTGTGCAGAACCAACCTTGCATCGCTGAACAGGCAATTCAAAATATTTCTCAACTATGTTCTTGGCCCGGTGTTATTCATCTGGCTTTCCTGGTCTATTTACCGGGACATAAAAGAGCAACCCAATCTCCCTGCCGCGTGGCAGGAAATGAAGAATGCATTGACGGGAGACAGGCTGATTTATCTTGTTCTCGCTATACTCCTGACGCCTGTAAATTATGGTTTCGAGGCATGGAAGTGGAAACTATGCCTGCAACCTGTTCAACGTATCCGGTTCTGGCAGGCATATAAGGCCGTACTCTCGGGTCATGCATTAGGATTTAATACGGTAAACAGGATGGGAGACCCCGCCGGTCGTGTACTTTTTCTTAGCGAAGGGAAACGCATACAGGGGATGGTACAGTTTACAGTGGCAGGGTTCAGCCAGATACTTACTATCTTGATATTGGGCCTGTACGGATTATTGTATTTCCGATTCAAAGCAACAGGAGTTCAACTGGAGAATATTATCCCAAGACCATGGCCGAACATTTTTATCGGAGCCACTGTTATCGCTATGCTGGTATTTATCCTCCTGTTATTCCGCTTATCATGGTTGCTCTTTTTATTACAAAAAATCCCTTTTATTGCTAAACGGTTCCACCTGTTTGAAAAACTGGATGAACTGGATAAACATGATTTAACAGGAATTTTGTTTCTTTCCGGGTGCAGGGTCGTTGTATATACAGTACAAAACGTATTCTTGCTATTCGGCTTTGGGGTAATAACAGGTTTTGGAGATGCATGTTCGATGGTATTTGTGATGTACCTGATTTTAGCTCTTATCCCAACGATCAATATGGCGGAGCTGGGCATCAGGGGAAAGTTAAGCCTGCAGCTATTCGGGTTGCTCAGCACCAATTACCTGGGCATCGTTTCAGCGGCAACCGGTATCTGGCTGATAAACCTGCTGATACCGGCTATGGCAGGTACGCTGTTTGTATTGAATATAAAATTGTTCAGAAAAAATCATAAGGCTTGAAAAAGCACCTGCTTCTTTTTTGTGTGATCACGGCACTTAGCTGGCGCCCCGTTCCCGCAGGCGATGAATTCTGCGGTATCCGCAACCTTTCTTTCCAGGATGGGGAGAACATCACTTTTAATGTATTCTATTCTGTGGTGGGTATTTATATCAATGCCGGCTCCGCCAATTTTACGGTAACGGGAGAACAGTTGGGTAACCGCCCTGTTTACCATATCATAGGGTCGGGCAGTTCCAACCCGAGTTATGACTGGATCTTTAAAGTGCGCGACCGTTATGAATCGTATATCGATACTGCCACGATGAAGCCTTTGAAATTTGTACGCGATATCAGTGAAGGTGGGTTTAAAAAATATGAGAATATCACATTCAATCACCAGGCCAATACGGCCGTTACCACTACAGGTGTTTTTAAAGTGCCCAACTGTGTGCAGGATGTATTGAGTGCCATCTATTATGCACGCAATATCGATTTCTCCAGGTACCAGCCCGAGGATAAGATCCCTTTTATGATGTTTCTCGATAATGAAGTGTTTAATCTTTATATCAAATACCTCGGAAAAGAAACCATTAAAACCAAGTACGGAAAATTCCACGCGATCAAATTCAAGCCCTTGCTTGTAAAAGGGACATTGTTTGAGGGTGGCGAAAAAATGACAGTATGGGTAAGCGATGATGCCAATCATATCCCCTTACGGATCGAAAGCCCCATCGTTGTAGGTAGCGTAAAAGTAGACATGATGCAATACCGCAACCTGCGGTACCCGCTTAGTTCCATGATCAGTTTCCGCTAAAGGATCCTCTCCAGGTGTATCCTGTTGAGCTGCGAATGCCGGTAAGCATACCTGCAAATTGCGACCATCATGAGAAACGAAAAGGCAACACCCGCCAGCAGCCCGCCGATCAACGACTCGAAATCCCTGGCTCCAATGTACGCCCCTAACACCATAGAGGCAGCAGAAACAATGCCTGATACGGCGGCCATCACAGCATTAGCGGTGCGGTTGGAAATTTCGATACGTGCATGACAGGTTTCGCAGTTGGTAACTGAATAATTATTCAGTTGCACGAATTTTTTAAAGGGTATGCGCCCGCCACAGCCAGGGCAGCATGCGATCTGGTTCTTCGACATGGGGATATTGGATTTTGGTTTTGTTTACACAATTCCGGAAACTAATTTACCACAAACAAAAAAAAGGCAGGGGAAGAAAACACCGATTTTAACCGGGATAATAACGGAAAATGAGCTTGTAGCAACGACTACAACACAGTAGTGGTTTTATATGGTATCCAGCAGAAATGTCTCGTGGTGGCGGATACCTCTCTCTGTTACCTGCAGCGTACAGCATTCAATGACCGGGTCGTGCTCAAAAAACAGGATGTATTGCTGATCCACCGCTTCCTGCAGAAAACTTTTCTTTTCCTGCAAAGTGGTGAGGGGAAACATATCATAAGCCATCACATAGGGCAGTGGAATATGACCGATAGAAGGCAGGAGGTCGGCCATGAAAACAAGGGTCCTGTTTTTATAGCGGATCTGCGGCAGCATCATCTTATCCGTATGGCCATTGGCAAAACGGATGGAAATATTTTCAGCAAAAGGGCTTTCATCCAACAAACCGTTTGCATTCATTCCCTTGTTGCTAACAGGAACAAAATGCAACTGCCCGCTTTCTTGGATGGGAAGGATATTGTCTTTGAGAAAAGAAGCTTTTTCCCGGTCGTTGGGAATTGTGGCCCATTGCCAGTGGTCTTCATTGCTCCAGTAAACCGCATTGGGAAATGCAGGAACCAGTTTGTCGTTTTTTCTTTCAATACTCCCGCCGCAGTGATCAAAATGAAGATGCGTTAAAAACACATCTGTGATATCATTTCGGTGAAAACCGTACCGGGCAAGTGAAGCATCCAGGCTGTCGTTGCCATGCAGGTAATAATGACCAAAAAATTTTGCATCCTGTTTGTTCCCCATTCCATTGTCAACAAGTATCAGCCGGTTACCGTCTTCTATCAGCAGACAGCGCAAAGCCCAGGAGCACATATTGTTTTCATCAGCCGGGTTCAGTTTGTTCCAGATGCTTTTTGGCACCACACCAAACATGGCGCCGCCATCCAGTTTAAAATGACCGGTGTTGATGGAATAAAGTTTCATATCAGTTTACCTGCCCGGCTTTGTGTTTACGCGACAGGGATGCGAAGATGAGTAAAATCAACCCGATTACAAAGAAAACCACGAGGGCCAGTACCGAGTTGCGTTGCGAACCGGTGAACTCATTGATAAAACCAAAACTGAACATACCGATCACGATCGCGATCTTTTCGGTAACATCATAAAAACTAAAGAAGGAAGTGGTGTCATGTGTTTCGGGCATCAGTTTTGCGTAAGTACTTCGGCTGAGCGATTGTATCCCACCCATTACAAAACCCACGAGTATGGCCAGGCCATAAAACTGCATGATGCCATTGCGCGGTATATAATACCCGATGATGCAAAGCAGGATCCAGAAAGAAACCGTAAACATCAGGGCCCGGAAATTGCCGATCTTATCCGACAGTTTTGCAATCAGGTAAGCCCCGGGTATCGCTACGAGCTGGATGATCAGTATCGCGATGATAAGATTCTGCGTAGGTATATTCAATTCGCTTTTGCCATACAAGGTGGCCGCCAGCATTACGGTTTGAACACCCATATTATAAAAGAAAAAAGCGCCAAGATATTTTTTCAGCACCGGCATGTGCGATACCTGCTTCCATACTTTACTCAGCTCTTTGTATCCATGTGTGAGGATACTGCCCCTTTCGCTTTTTTGTTCAAGCGGGATGCCTTTGGGTAACCTTACCAAAGCATATTGCCCGAAAGCCCACCACCAGATACCTACGAGTAAAAAAGAGATCTGAGAAGCTTTTCCGGTGGTGATATGAAACAGTTCCGGCTTTAATACAAATACAAAACAGATCACCTGTAATATCACACTGCCGATATATCCCATGGCAAATCCTTTGGCACTCACCCGGTCACGGTCTTCCGGCGCGGCGATCTCGGGCAGGTAAGAATTGTAAAACACGAGGCTGCTCCAAAACCCGATACAGGCAATGATCATACAGAGTAAACCATATACAAGATTACTGCTGTCGAAAAAAAACAAAGCACTGCAGGCAATACTTCCCATGGTGCAGAAGAAAAACAGGAACTGTTTTTTATTGCCTTTGTAATCTGCGATCGAGGACAGCAGCGGCGACATTACCGCAACCACAATAAAAGCCACACCCAGCGCATAATTATACAAAGCGGTGTTCACGAATTCTCTCCCGAATAAAACCACTTTATCATTTAAGGTTGCATCATTCCCATCGCCGGTAACAGCTTCATAATAGGCAGGAAATATGGTGGAAGTGATCACGAGGTTGTATACGCTGTTGGCCCAGTCGTACATGGCCCAGCCATTGATCACACGTTTAGGAGCGGTCTTCATGTTGAATGCGGAATTAAGAACTAAAAATTAGGAATTATTCCTGATATGCTTCTTTTCTTCCCGGTATAAGCCTGTTGCAATTGTTTATTTCAGGTAACCGGTTAATACCAACGTCAGTAAAACGGCACCAACGATTACCCGGTACCAGCCAAACAGCCGGAACCCATGTTTCTGTAAAAAACCGATAAAGAATTTTATCGCGAGCATGGCCACCACAAACGCTACAATGTTTCCGATACCCAGCATCAGCAGGTTTTGTTTGTCTTTAAGCAGTTCCGGTGTTTCTTTCCAGGCTTTTAACAGCTTATATCCGGTTGCAGCGGCCATGGTTGGAATGGCAAGAAAAAAAGAAAACTCTGCCGCTAAGCTGCGGGTCAGTTTCTGCTGCATACCCCCGATAATACTGGCGGCACTTCGGCTGGTGCCGGGTATCATGGCAAGGCATTGCCAGATGCCGATGGTAAAAGCTTTGGCAAGACTGATATTTTCCTCCTTATCAACTGCAGGTTGCTGAAATAATTTGTCGATGAACAATAAAATAAAACCACCTGCCAGCATGGTGATGGAAACTGTAAGCGGGCTTTCGAGCAGGGCATCGATTTTTTTGGAAAACACAAATCCCAAAACCAGTGCAGGTATCACAGCTACAACCAGTTTGATATAAAAACTGATCTTGTTCAGCGGGAAGAATTTTTTCCAGTATAAAACCAGTACAGAAAGAATGGCGCCCAGTTGTACCGCGATCTCAAACAGTTTGGTAAAGGGATCGGCAGCGATATTCATCAGCGAGCTCGCGATGATCATGTGACCGGTGGATGAGATCGGTAAAAATTCAGTAACGCCTTCAATTATGGCGATTACAACGGTTTCAAAAAGGGTCATAAACAGGTGGGTTTGGTGGTATCTTCCGGTGAATGAAATGGTATCAATAAAGGTAAAAGGAATCTGGCAATGGCAGGCAATAAAAAAGCAGTGCTGTTACACTGCTGCTGTTTTGTAATACTGTCACAAACCGGTTTATTATTGTTCGGCGGCTTTCGGTTTTTTAAAGATCGCATAGATCTCTACCAGCAGCCCCAGTACAATCAGTATCGGCGCAATGGTGATACGCGTAGTGCTGTACACCTGTTTGGTATCAAACACAGCTGGGTCGGTACTCTTACCACCACTCATTAAAAATAAGCCCAGCAACATCACTACTGCACCGATCAACATCCATGTATAATTGTCCTTCGTAAACAAAGGGGCCATTGTATTTTTTTTCTGCTCGCTCATTGCTTGTTTTTTATGGTTGGCAAGATAGGTTTTATGCGCAAATTATTTTCGTTAAAAACAACTCCAAACTATTAACTCCTAACTTTTAACTATCAATAAAGGTCATCCAGCTTCATCTTCAGGTATTTCAAAACACTCCGGTAAGTGCTGAACACCGAAATACCCACACCCACCAGGATCAATCCCCCGAAGAGGATCAGCGTAAGCCGCATATCCCGGATACTTTTTAACTGCGGGAACTGGCTCTCGGCCCAGCTGATCAGGCTGAAAAGGATCAGGATGGCGATCCCGGAACTGATCAACCCGTTGATCACGGCACGCACATTCAACGGCCGGGCAATAAAACCCCTGGTGGCACCCACCATCTGCATGGTTTTAATCAGGAAACGGTTACTGAACATCGCGAGCCTGATGGTATTATCGATACTTACCACAACAATCACACAAAGCACAATGGCCACGACGAGAAAGATCAATCCTATTTTAGACGCACGCTCATTCAGGTTGCTCACGAGGCTTTTCGGGTATTGCAGATCTGTGATCTGGTCGCCGTATTTGCCCATCAGGTTCGTGGCGATCTTCGCAAGACTGTCTGCATTCACATATGCTGCTTTCGCATAAAAATCAATGCTCTCGGGCAGCGGGTTTACATCCAGTATCTTGGCCCAGTCTTCATTGTTCTCTTTGTTCCAGATCTGCTGCGCGGTATTCTTATCTACATAGGTAACATTTTTGGCAAAAGCCTGCCCCGCGATGTATTGCTGTATCTGGCCGATCGTGTCTTTATTCAGTGTGCGCAGGTAGGCGCTGATGCGGATATCTTCTTTAAAAGCATTACCCACCGATTGTATATTCAGGAAAACCCAGCCCATGATACCCATGATCAGCAATACCAGGGCCACCCCCACAACGCTGTAAATGTAGTTGGGTTTGCTTCTTTTCATCGACGATTTTCCGGAAACGGTAGCCATGCTGCGAATCTGTTTTAATGGGTTTACCCGGTAGCCCCCGAGGGCCTGCCGAAGCGGCACAAATGTACGGTTTTTGCGGCCTAATCGCTTACATTTGCAGCCACGCTTGCCTTTCTTTTGCCAATGAAAAATAGCGCATTCCCGCCGGAATTGGGTTAAAGATTTGTTAGGATTGATCAGCCGGTTTTCTGGACCAGCACAACGAAATCAGGGATCTTTTTTCTTTTACCCGGCACCGGTAAATAGCCCGGCAACGGTTGCGTCGCACACTTGTACAACAACAAGAAAAGCAGCTTTTACCAACCCGGAAAGATCGTTGCCTAAACTGGTCTATCCGTTCAAACAGAACCTACAAAGGCAAACAGGATATGGAATACAATTTCAGACAGATTGAACAGAACTGGCAGGCAGCCTGGAAAAAAAACAATGCTTATAAAGTTGCCAACAACTTCAGCAAGCCCAAATGCTATGTGCTCGATATGTTTCCTTACCCAAGCGGTGCAGGATTGCATGTAGGCCATCCGCTCGGATATATCGCATCGGATATTTACAGCCGTTTCAAACGCCTCAAAGGTTTCAATGTATTGCACCCCATGGGCTATGATGCCTTCGGTTTGCCGGCAGAGCAATATGCCATTGAACATGGGATCCATCCTGCCGTAAGTACCAATAACAACATCGATAATTTCCGCAGACAATTGGATAATATCGGGTTCTGTTACGACTGGGACCGCGAAGTGCGTACCTGCGAACCGGGCTATTACAAATGGACGCAGTGGATCTTCCTTCAACTCTTTAATAGTTATTATAACCGCGCAACACAGAAAGCGGAAAGCATCGCATCGCTCATAAAAAATTTTGAAGAAAAAGGAAATGCTGCACATGAATGCCCCGGCGATGCATCCGTTTCCTTTACGGCTGCCGAATGGGAAAATTTTTCTGAAAAAGAACAACAGGATATTTTAATGCAGTACCGGCTTGCATATTGCGGTTACGGCGAAGTAAACTGGTGCGAAGCCCTTGGTACCGTTCTTGCGAATGATGAAGTGGTGAACGGCGTAAGCGAAAGAGGCGGCCACCCCGTGGTAAAAAAGAAACTGCGCCAATGGTATTTGCGCATCACCGAATATGCCGACAGGCTCCTGAGCGGTTTACAAACCATCGAATTCAGTGAAGCCATGCAGGAAATGCAGACCAACTGGATCGGGAAAAGTTATGGTGCCGAAATAGATTTCAAAATCGAAACGCCCGGCGAAAAACTCACCACACACCATTCGCCACTCACCGTGTACACCACCCGCCCCGATACCATTTTCGGCGTGGATTTTATGGTAGTGGCGCCCGAGCACGCACTGATTGAAGAGATCGTTTCTGCAGAACAGAAAGAAGCGGTGGAAGCCTATATCACCTATGTGAAAAGCCGCAGCGACCGTGAACGCCAGGCCGAGAAAAAAATCAGCGGCTGTTTTACCGGTGCCTATGCGGTAAACCCGTTTAATGAACGCCGTATCCCCATCTGGATCTCAGAATATGTGCTGGCCGGTTATGGAACCGGTGCCATCATGGGCGTTCCCTGCGGCGATGAGCGTGATCATAAATTCGCGAAGCATTTCAATATAACTATCACCAATATCATCGGTGAATTTTACAATGGCGAAGATGCCAACCCCACCAAAGATGCCGTGTTAAGCAACAGCGGTTTCCTTGATGGCATACCGATGCGCGATGCGATGAATATCGTGATCGATAAACTGGTGGAAATGGGTATCGGCAAACGCAAAGTGAATTATAAAATGCGCGATGCGGCATTCAGCCGCCAGCGTTACTGGGGCGAGCCCTTCCCGATCGTTTGGAAAGACGGCATCGCGTACCCGCTTGATGAAAAAGAATTACCGCTGCGTTTACCCGAAGTGGACAGCTATAGCCCGGGCCCGGAAGGCGAAGGCCCGCTGGCCAATCTTACCGATTGGGTTAGTGCACCCGTTCCCGGAAAACCCGGCGAAACCGGTATCCGCGAAACCAATACCATGCCCGGTTATGCCGGATCGTCCTGGTATTTTCTGCGCTATATGGACCCGCAAAATGAAACCGAATTTTGTAACCGGCAGATCAGCGATTACTGGAACCAGGTAGACCTTTATATCGGCGGCACCGAACATGCCGTAGGGCATTTGCTGTACAGCCGTATGTGGACGAAAGTATTGTACGATCTCGGCCATATCGGTTTTGATGAACCTTACCGCAAACTCGTGAACCAGGGAATGATAACAGGGAAGAGTGCTTTTGGAAAAATACTATGGGTAAGAGAAGGTGCTGAAAATTTATATGAAACAAAAGATACTGGAGAGTTAATTCCGGTTATTGTCCCTTTACAATTTCCTCAATTGGCCACAGGTCTTCCAATCTTAGATAGATTACCAGTCGAATTGATAACGATTGATAGCAGTGGTAAATATTTTTTGACTAAAAACGACTGCACCAAAATCAGTGAAAAGTATCTCAAATTTAAAGGGCTGAGAATAGCTTCTTATGAAGAAGCTATGAATTACGTTCAGCCACAACTGAATTTAGAAATAAAGCGTGAATGGTTTAGTGATAAAATTGAATTAGACATTGTTGATGAAAAAATGTCTAAATCAAAACTTAATACTTTTAATCCCAACGACCTGGTTGAAAAATTTGGCGCAGATACTTTCCGTATGTATGAAATGTTCCTCGGTCCGGTGGAACAAAGCAAACCCTGGGACACCAAGGGCATTGAGGGTGTTCACCGTTTCCTGAAAAAATTATGGCGGTTGTTCTTCGAAGAGGAAAAAGGAAAAATATGGAACGAAGAAGCCCCCACTGCCGCAGAACTGAAAGTATTGCACCGTGCCATCAAAAAAATTGAAGACGATACGGAACGCTTCAGCTTTAATACGGCAGTAAGTGCCTTTATGATCTGCGTAAACGAGCTGGCCGACCTGAAATGCCACAAACGCGCTATTCTCGAACCAGTAGTGGTATTACTTGCACCCTATGCCCCGCATATCTGCGAAGAATTATGGCATGGATTGGGTAACAACGGATTTGTATTGGACGCGCCATAC
The DNA here is from genome assembly GCA_004028765.1 of Chitinophagaceae bacterium. Classification (GTDB taxonomy): domain Bacteria; phylum Bacteroidota; class Bacteroidia; order Chitinophagales; family Chitinophagaceae; genus Sediminibacterium. The sequence goes on from SAIX01000112.1 coordinate 52,858, forward strand.
CCTGTATATGATGAAAAACATACGGTTGAGTCATCCAAGGAATACCCGGTAAGCATCAATGGAAAAGTGCGTACCAATATTAACATTGCTTTAGATGCAACACAGGAACAGGTGCAGGAAATTGTGCTTGCAAACGAACTGGTGCAGAAATGGATGGAAGGCAAAGAACTGAAGAAATTCATTTTTGTAAAAGGGAAAATGATCAATGTGGTGATTTAGTTGGATACCGGTTCATTTGCAAAATACCGCTCAAACTAAAACACACAATATGAAAAAAACTTTTACACTGATAGGCCTATGCCTTGGCTTATCGGCTTTTGCCAGCTCATCGAAACAGGATTCTGTCCAACATCAAATGCAGGCAAAACTGGACCAGGTTCAAAAACAGGTAATCGAATTACAGCAGCAGGTAAAAACGATGGAAAAGCAGCAAGCCGACCAGCAGCAACAATTGAAAACCATTCTGCAGAACAGCAACTTCGCTGCACCCAAACAACTCGTGATCGACAGGAGGGGAAGCAAACAGGCACGGTTGCAATAAAACGGAAAAGCGTATTTCAATAAGAGTATAAAAAGAGAAAAAGAGGGTAGCAGGAGTACCCTCTTTTTCTCTTTTACTCCTGTCTTTCTCTTATTGAAAATCCTGCCCAATAGATTGTTTGAAAATCATAAGTCTGTAAAAACCCGTTCTCCTCTTACCATTCATGTAGCACTGTTTTTATTCCCGCCGCCGTTCTGTATCTTTCCGTATCACCAAAATTTTGCTGAATGAGAAAGTTACTGCTGCCATTACTGGCATTGTTATTTTTTACTGCCGCCGGGGCCCAAACACAAGAAGCATTTTTTCTTTCCAATCCCTGTCTGAGTCCTGATGGGAAAACAGTCGTATTCAGTTTTGAAGGCGATCTCTGGAAAGCGGCACTCGCCGACGGGCAGGCGGTAAGGCTTACCGCTATGCAGGGCTATGAAACCAATGCCCGCATTTCGCCCGATGGGAAATGGCTGGCTTTCACAGGCAGGCAAATGGGTAATGCTGATGTGTATGTGATGCCATTGGCAGGAGGAGAGATCAAACAGCTTACCTATCACAGCGCAACCGATGAAGTGAACAGCTGGAGCTGGGATAGTAAAACCATTTATTTTACCTCTAACAGAAGCGGGCAGCAATCCGGTTTTACGGTTGGCATCAATGGGGGGACACCACAACGCTTGTTCGGTGATCATTTCTTTTTATTCGATCATGGTTTATTTGAGCACCCCACCAGCGGAGAAATATTTTTTAATGATACCTGGGAAAGCAGCAACCAGGTGGCACGAAAAAGATACAAAGGGCCTTTCAACCCCGATATACAATCCTATAATCCCAAAACCAGGCAATATAAAAAATACACCAACTGGGAAGGAAAAGATTTTGGGGTGAGTATCGATAAGAACGGTAATATTTATTTTATTTCCGATGAAGCAAATGGAGAATACAACTTATACAGCTTTGATAAATCCGGTAAAAAAACGGAACTCACCAAATTCAGTTCCTCCATCAAAACACCTATTGTAAATGCCAATGGCGGGAAAGTGATCTTTGAAAAAGATTACCAGCTCTGGGTATATGATGTGGCCGATAAAAAATCGGAGAAACTTGATATCAAACTGCTTCGCAATAATATCCTTCCTGCAGAAAAAGATTATGAAGTCCGCAACAATATCACCAATTTCGATATTTCACCCGACGGTAAAAAACTCGCATTCACATCCCGTGGTGAATTATTTGTAAGCGATGCAGATGGAAAATTTATCCGACAGGTTGCCAGGAAAAATGCAGAAAGGGTAAGGGAAGTGAAATGGATGAGCGATAACAAAACACTTCTTTTCAACCAAACCAATGGCGGCTACCTGAACCTGTATACTGTTGCCGCTGATGGAAGCAGCGCGGTAAAACAACTTACTACTGATGCGAAAGATAACCGCTCAATCACACTGAACAAGAGCAAAACAAAAGCAGTTTACCTCAGCGGGCGTGATGAAGTGCACTTGCTCGACCTGAAAACATGGGAAAGCAAAACCATTGTAAAAGATGAGATATGGGCATTTCAGAATTCAGATCCTGGTTTTTCACCCAACGAAGAATATGTTGTTTTTACTGCAGTAAGAAATTTTGAACAGGACATCCTGATCCACCATATCAAAGACAACCGTACCATCAATCTCACCAATTCTGGTGTAACAGAATCTGCACCTGTCTGGAGCCCGGATGGGAAATACATCTATTTTATTTCTGCCCGCACCAAACCTTCTTATCCCTTTGGTATGCAGAACCCCCGCATTTACCGGATGCCGCTGGAAAAAATTGACGACCCTTACCGCAGCGATAAATACAACGATCTTTTTAAAAATGATAAAAAGGAAGAGAAAAAAGACACATCCAAAAAAGAACCTGCTGTTACTCCGGTAACAGTGGATGCGGAAGGGATCATGGACAGGCTGGAACAGGTGGGGCCTAATTTTGGATCGCAATACCTGCTTACCGTTTTACAGAAAGGAGAGAAAACAATTGTACTGTATGCAAGCGATCATGCAGAAGGCCGCAGTGCATTATGGAAGACCACGATCGAACCTTTTGAAAATAATAAAACAGAAAAAATCAATGGCGCTGATGCATTCGGTTTTGATTATGCAGATGCAGGCGATAAAGCCATGCTGTTGTTCAACGGAAATATATATAAACTGAATATCGATGGTTCAAAAGTGGATCCTGTTGCCATCAGTTTTACTTTCCGCCGTAACCTTGCTGCTGAATTTGCGCAGATATTTGAAGAAGCCTGGGCACAGGTGGAAGAGAATTATTATGATGAAAAATTTCATGGGGTAGACTGGCAATCGGTAAAAAGAAAATACGCCGCTTTTATCCCGAAACTCAATACACGGGCCGATCTGCGGATATTGCTGAATGATATGCTGGGTGAACTGAATTCGTCGCACCAGGGATTCTCCACTTTTGGTGATGATGAAAATATTGCGCTCTCAAACCGCACCATGGAAACCGGGATCATTTTTGAAAACAACGATCCTTATAAAGTAAAATATGTAGTAAAAAGATCGAACGCCGATAAAAAATCTGTTGATATCAAACCAGGAGATGTACTCGTAAAAGTGAATGATGAAACGGTTGACCAGTCTGCAGACAGGAACCTGTATTTCAGTCGCCCATCACTGGACCGGGAAATTAAACTTACTGTTAACCGTGGCGGACAGATGCTGGATGTGAAAATACATCCGCAACTGACCCTCGCGAATAATCTCTACGATGAATGGATCGATAATAACCAGAAGCGTGTGGATGAAAAAAGCAAAAACCGTATCGCTTATCATTGTATGAAAAATATGGGCATACCCGAACTTGATAAATTCCTGATTGATATGACGCAGGATTTTTATAAAAAGGATGCACTCATACTCGACCTGCGTTACAATACCGGCGGGAATGTACATGATGAAGTGTTGCGCTTTCTTAGTCAGCGTGCATACCTGCAATGGAAATACCGGGAAGGAAAAATGGCGCCACAGTCTAATTTTTCACCTGCTGATAAGCCGATTATTTTACTGACCAATGAACAATCATTAAGTGATGCGGAAATGACCACGCAAGGCTTTAAGGCTTTGAAACTCGGGAAAATTGTCGGAACGGGAACTTATCGCTGGATCATTTTCACCAGCGGCGCCGGGTTGGTGGATGGCTCTTTTGTTCGCCTGCCAAGCTGGGGTTGTTACTCACTGGATGGGAAGGACATTGAGAAAACCGGTGTGGACCCCGATATTTATGTAGGAATGAATTTTGAAGACCGCATTAACCACCGCGACCCGCAACTCGACAGGGCGATAGAAGAAATACTGAAACAACTGAAATAAATAAGGCCACCTTCGGGTGGCTTTATTTTTAGCAAACCTGTGTAATGATATTGTCAAATCCTTTTTAATTATTTAACAAAATCCTTTTATGAGCTACTATAATCAAAAGAAAAAAACGATAACACTCTTTCTAAAAATCAATTTCTGTTTACTCTTAACATGCAATTGGGTTGCTGCACAATCAAAAATTTCCGGCTCCGATTTTTCTGCCGCATTCGGTAAAATGAAAGGAACACTTACCTATCTCGATTATTCGAGCCGGAAACCTTTTACCATGCCTGCCAATATCACATTGATGGCAGATGAAAATGAGAAAGGCTCTGTCATCCGTATCCTCGAATACCCTGAAGAACCCAGAGCGAACGGAAGAGATACTATCCGGATCAGCAATGATGGCAGCCGCATCGATGGCGCACGGGTGGTATCCAACAAAAAGCTATCCGACGATATACAGGAAATCATTACGGAAGAAGAAGGAAAAGATGGAAACGATCACAAACAAGCCACGATCCGGCATATTTATACGATCGGTAAAAACCGGTTTTCCATCCGGAAAGAGGTGAAATTTACCGGGACCGATCAATGGATCAAAAGAAATGAATACCTCTTCAGCCGTTGATATTGTAAATGAAAACGAACCCTTTTTATTCATAAAAGCAAGGAATACATTTGAGAATGCTTATTGACTGTATCCGAAAACATCAAAACGATCTGCACCCGGTGGTTTCTTTCGATCCATTGTCAGACAAATTATTGCTGATGGATTTTACAGAAGCGAATACAGATCTTTCAGAAACAATTATCAGCGATACGGGTTTATTCTCAGCTTATGTAACTGCGCAACTGCAAAAAGCCGGCGCCCGTTATGGTATTGGCGGTTATGCAGAACACAGAACGGTTTACAGCCGCAGCCGTGTTTTTGATGATGCCTCCGGCGGGGAGCCGAGGCGCCTGCATCTTGGCATTGATATCTGGGGCGATGCCGGAACCGTTGTATATGCACCGCTCGATGGAATTGTTCACAGCTTTGCATTTAATGATGCCTATGGGGATTATGGTGCCACCATCATTTTAGAACACCGGCTTGATGATATCCGATTTTATAGTTTATACGGCCATCTTTCCCTGAATGATCTTGCGGGGTTATCTGATGGAAAAAATATTGCTGCAGGAACGGCGTTCGCGCATTTTGGTTTGCCTGGAGAAAATGGCCATTGGCCGCCGCACCTTCATTTTCAACTGATGCTTTCCATGGAAGGCAGGTATGGCGATTATCCCGGTGTTTGCCGTTACAGCGAAAAAAAATCCTGGTTAATGAATTGCTTAGATCCTGATTGCCTTTTGCAGATGATGGATTATGCGAGATAGGTTTTCACTAGGTTTTCCCATTCTTCTTCGAGCGAACCTGTAAATTTTTTCTTTCCCGCGCGGTTATACCAATAACCCGCATTCCATTCATCGCCTTCCTTTCGGTGGAGATAGGCATGGATATGTGCAGAAACAGGATCTGTGAGATCATTCACAAGATCATGCGCATGCGACCAGTTTCCTTTTGCATCATACCATAAAGAACACAGCTGTACCGAAAGTTCAGCAGGGGGCTTTGTGCTGGATAAACTCTGGCGAAACGCTTCAAAATTCATACTGTAAAATACAAAGCGGACAGGAAACCCTGCCCGCTTTGCCGGTTGCTGTGAAAAAATTCTTACCAGGGCAATTCCTGTCCCAGGTGAATATATTTTCCGTTTGGCCCATTCTCATCGATCAATGCAAGTTCAACAGATGTTTTTGCACCATCGACCACATTCATCGGAGCTGCATCGGTACCCATATCTGTTTTTACCCAGCCCGGGTGTGCCGAATTCACTTTTACTTTTGTTCCTTTCAGTGAAGCAGCGAGGTGAACCGTATAGGCATTGAGCGCGGTTTTTGATGCGTCATAGGCAAACAGTTTCGATCCGTAAATCGGAGAACTGCTGTCGGCATGCAGGTTCAGTGATCCCAGGATGCTACTGAGGTTCACGATACGGCCTGCCTCACTCTTTTTCAAAAGCGGCAGCAATGTGTTGGTGAGTTTTACTACGTTAATGAAATTGGTATCAAAAGTCTGGCGCAACACTTTCTCATCAATGGTTTCTGCAGTGTTGATCGACCAGTCATCACTTTCCACCTGTATCCCTGCATTGTTCACAAGAATATCCAGCTTGCCATAACGCTCATTGATAAAATCATACGCGAAGCGGATATTGTCCTCATTGTTTACATCCAGTTGTAAAAAAAGAACATCCAGGCCTTCGGATTTTAATTTTTCCACAGCGGCTTCGCCGTTTACTTTGTTGCGGGCAGCGGCAATTACCGTGATGCCTTGTTTGCCCAGTTGACGGGCGGTTTCATAACCGATTCCTTTGTTGGCACCAGTTACCAGTGCGATTTTGTTTGACATAGTTGCTTGTTGTAGTTTGTTAAAAAATTATGCGTTGTAAGCGGTGGCAAATACTTTGGCAAAGTCAGCCAGTTTCGTTTTGCCGAGTATGGGTTTGTTTTTAAAATAATCCTCCTGCATCAGGCCTGTATGAATGGAATGATTCATCTCGGCATAATTCTTTGCCACTTCTTCGGGTAAACCCGCCTGCAGCATACCGCCGAGCGCCTGCTCATCTGTAAAAGTTATCCATGCGAGATCGGACTTTCCGATGGCGGCACCTAATGCAGCAGCAATCTGGTCAGTGCCCACTTCATCACTGGCGACATAACGTACCGTATGTCCTTTGAAATCCAGGTTCCGTAAAATTTCAGCGGCCACATCTGCAATATCGTCCGGTGCAACAATGGGGAATGTTCCTGGCGCTGCAGAAAAATTGGCGCCAATGATACCCTTTCCCTTGATCAGCGGAATATTTGCAAGCAGGTTGGGATAAAAATAGGAGGGCCGCAGATGAACGATGTTTACATCTTTTAATCCGTTCAAAGCCTGTTCAGCGCGGTATAAACCGCTCACAGGTCCTACTCCTTCGGCAAGATGTGCACCTACGCTGCTCAGGTTCACAACATTTTTTACACCTGAAGCAGCAATGGCTTCAGTAAAATTTTTCCCGATGTTCCCGATATGCGCTTTCCAGTCGCCCGCGGCAAACGTAGGCGGAACCATGGTGTATACTGCATCAGCTCCTTTAAATGTTTCTGTGAGAAAGTTTACATCTTCCACAGAACCGATCGCCGCTTTGGCACCGGCATCTGTTAATGGTTTCAGGTTGGCGGTGTTACGGCCGATCACGGTTACAGTATGGCCTGCTTTTAATAAAGCCATTGCCAGGGGTTTGGTGATATTACCGGCACTGCCGGTGAGAATGTAATTCATAATACGTGTTTGAGATTTATTTTTTTAAAAGTTTAAAAGCGTGTGTCCACTGATTTTTTGTAAAACCCGGAATGCACCAGAGTATCGCGAGCGGCTCTATGGCGCGTGCGGCTTCTGCCTTACCCATATCTTCGGTTTCCCATCCGAATGCAGAAAGGATGGTTGTTACAGTTTGTTTGGCGCCCTCATCATTACCCGCAATAAACATGGTTGGTTTTGTTCCCGTGAAGCCGGGTTTGTACATAAGTGCATTTCCCACACTGTTGAATGCTTTTACCAGTTTTGCATCGGGTAAAAATGCCTGCAAATGTTCAAGTAATGATTCGTTCGGGTCTGTGAAAAAATGCAGTACCCCATTAGTCGGCGCCTGTTTTGCAATCGGATTGGTGGTATCGATCACAAGTTTGTCATTGAAATTTTCTTTTCCGGAAAGTGCAATGGCATCTTTCGTGATATCGCCGGAAGTTGCCAGCACCAGTATTTCCCCGAACTGAGCCGTATCTTCAAAACTGCTGACCCTGATCACCGGGTTTTCTGTTCGGAAATTTTGCAGGCTTTGTTTTTGAATATCCCTGGTCCCGAGCATTACCGGGTTGCCTTCATTGGAAAAAGCTTTTGCCAGAGCTTGGCCAACAGGGCCCGAGCCGATGATGCCGATTTTTGTGGTTTCCTGGTACATGGTTAAAAGTTGATTGTGTTAGTATTTATTGTTTGTATATACAAATGATTAAACAAAAAAAATTACAGTTTATCCGCTACGGTATGCATGTTTTGTATCAACTGCCTGCTTTCTTCCTTTCCGAGCACTTTTGAATATTTTTCATTGAACTCATCGATGCCCTGTTTGATCTGCGGTTTCAGTTCCCGCGCTTTCTGCGTGGGAAAAACATTGGTGGCTTTCCCTTCTGTAATTCTTGTCACCAGTTTTTTTTCTTCCAGTTTTTCAATGAGCCTTGTAATGGTACTCGGGGTAAGCTGTAATTGCTCCGCGATCTGCCCTGCCTGTAAACCGGGTTCTTCCAATACCAGTTTTAAGAGATAGGCATGACTCGGTGCAAGGTCAATCTTCTTCCAGATCTCCGTTGCCATCTTCTCCACTTTTCTCGCGAGAGAATTGGTAGTGAAATACAAACAGCCGCAAAATTTGCTTTCCGAGGTTTTCATTGCTGGAGCAAAGATATAAATAAATCATTTGTATGTACAAATATTTATAAAAATATTTTTTGAAGCCTGCAAAACGATGCCTGAACCTATGGCATGGATTGTATTTTGTAGATTTGGTGCCTATGGCAAACGCAAACCTGAACAGTGATGCATCCGGCCTCAGCTCTGCCGATAAGGAATTTGAGAACAGTATCCGCCCGCGGGAGATCGATGATTTTTCCGGCCAGCCACAGCTGGTTGAAAACCTGATCATCTTTATCAAGGCTGCCAAACTGCGGGGTGAGGCGCTGGATCATATCCTGTTTCATGGCCCGCCCGGATTGGGAAAAACCACGCTGAGCCGCATTGTTGCCAATGAACTCGGGGTGAACATCCGTGAAACCTCCGGGCCGGTAATTGAAAAGCCGGGTGACCTTGCGGGATTGCTCACCAACCTCGAACCCAATGATGTTCTTTTTATTGATGAGATACACCGGCTGAGTACGGTGGTGGAAGAGTACCTCTACGCGGCAATGGAAGATTTCCGCATCGATATCATGATCGACAGTGGCCCCAATGCTCGCAGTGTGCAGATCAACCTCAATCCTTTTACACTTGTTGGCGCAACCACGCGCAGCGGTTTGCTTACTGCACCGCTGTTATCGCGCTTTGGCATCAAATCGAGGCTGGAATATTATAATGCCGAAGTGCTGAAGAAGATCATTGAAAGAAGTGCAGTGATCCTGCAAACAAAGATCAGTCCCGAAGCGGCATTTGAAATTGCTGGCCGCAGCCGGGGCACCCCACGTATCGCCAATGGCTTGCTGCGCCGCGTTCGTGATTTTGCACAGGTGTTGAATGATGGCATCATCGACATCGGCATTACAAAACATGCATTAAAAGCGTTGAATGTGGATGCGCACGGACTGGATGAAATGGATAACCGCATACTGCTGACCATCATCGATAAATTCAAAGGTGGCCCAGTTGGATTAACCACCATTGCCACAGCTGTCGGAGAAGATGCCGGCACACTTGAAGAAGTGTACGAACCCTTCCTGATCCAGGAAGGTTTCCTGCAGCGCACACCGCGCGGCCGCGAAGCCACACCAAAAGCATACGAACACCTGAAACGGAATTATACACAGGGCAACCAGCCAAATCTGTTCGGGGCATAAAAAAGCCCCCTGCACGGCAGGGGGCCGGAATAATATCGTTGTGTTTATTAAGGTGCTACCAGCCTGAAACCATTCCCGTGAATATTCACGATCTCTATATTGCCATCATCTTTCAGGTACTTACGCAGCTTGGCAATATACACATCCATGCTCCTTCCGTTAAAATAGGTATCGCTGCCCCATATTTTTTTCAATGCCCTTTCGCGGGGGAGCAGGTCGTTTTTATGCTCGGCCAGCATTTTCAGCAATTCATTTTCTTTGGGTGATAATGTTTGCGTCAACCCGTCGTGTTTCAGCTCGCGCAGTTTCGGATTGAAGTGATATTTGCCCAGGTCGAATTCAATATTCTCATTCACCTTATTTTCTTCCTCGTTGCGTTTCAGGATGGCGCGGATTTTCAACAGCAATACTTCACTGTCGAAGGGTTTGGTGATATAATCATCTGCACCCAGTTTGTATCCCTGGATAATATCTTCCTTCATCGTTTTGGCGCTGAGGAAAAACAAAGGGATATCCGGATCTACATCGCGGATCTCTTCGGCAAGTGTAAAGCCATCCATATTGGGCATCATCACATCCAGCAGGCAGATATCAAATTTTTCGCGCTGAAATGCGGCCAGTCCCAAACGCCCATCCCTCTCCAGTGTCACATCGAATTCATTCAGCTCGAGATAGTTTTTCAATACCATACCAAGATTCGTATCGTCTTCGCAGAGAAGGATCTTATGCTTTTTGTCTTCCATGATCATCGGTTATTTAACGTGAAATAAAGCTAAAACGAAGCGAATTCACAGGGCAACAACGCAATCTTTTGTTAAAACAACCTGTGTTCACAGCATTTTCTGAACGAAAAGTTAAACAATTTCATGCACCCGGAAAACGGTCGGTAAAAAAACAGTTCTCGCCGGCACAACCATTGAACCGGGATTCTGTTTTATTTTGCAACACAATCTGAAATTATGTTACTCACACCCGACAACAAACTGAAAAAACTGATCGTTATCGGCGACCGGGTCCTGATCCGTCCAACCAAACCGGATGCGCAAACTTCCAGTGGACTGTATCTTCCTCCGGGTGTGCACGAAAAAGAAAAAGTGCAACAGGGGCATATCATTAAAACAGGTCCGGGTTATGCGATTCCGGTGCCGGTGGAAGAGGAGCCCTGGAAATCAGAAGAAGAGGCGGTTAAATATGTTCCCCTGCAGGCGAAGGAAGGAGACCTTGCTATTTTTTTAGTGAGTGGCGCCACCGAAGTGATGTACGAAAAGGAAAAATATTTTATCGTTCCGCAAAGCGCAATATTATTGCTGGAACGGGAGGAGGATTTTTAAAATTATTTTTCCCGGCTGATCATCTGGCGCTCATTGATCCGTATCAATTCCTCAGACTGCAGATGATCGAGGACCTCCCATATTTTTTCCTTACCAATATGGCTGTATGCTTTTAACACACTGCTCAGCGGCACAGGGGTATCGTTGAGCAGTGCAAGGATTTTTTCACGGAGCAGGGGAGATGTTTCAGGGCTGCTTTCTTTTCTTTTCCGCGCAAGACAATTATCACAAACCCCGCACTCATTTTCATCTTTATCACCGAAATAACGATTGATATAAGCACTGCGGCAGCCGGTTGACAGCGTTGCAAAAGCGTGGATACCGTTTACCCGTTCTGTAAATAGTCTCTTTCTCTGGAGATATTTTTCGTGATTGGTTACGAGGTATTGAGCTGGCGCCCTGTTCAGCAGGTAATGGATCTGCGGGGTATCTTTCTGCGGCAGGTATTCGATGATGCCAAAGGATTGCAGTTGCCGTAACTGTTCAATTATAAAAGGCAGTTCTTTTTTTGTGAGCCGGGCAAGTTGTTTTTCATACACCGAAACACGGTTGTCCATAATGCCTTCGTAGGCGCGCAGCAGCGATTTTGTAATTTCTTCCAGTTCCGGGTGCGCTTCCATAAAAAGGGTGAGCGTTTGCTTTTCCACTATAAAACAAACCTGTGAAGGGAGAAAAATATTTTCAGAGAAACTGATGTGCCCCTCTAACCCGAGCACTTTCAGTGCGTGAATAACAAGCATCAGGTCGAGCTTGAAATTTTCGGTAAAAGCCCTGAGATCAAAATCATAATACTGTCCTTCCCCGGTACCAACAGGCACCTGCAGGTAATCGGCCAGTGCCTGGTATACTTTTTTAATCTCAGCGATGGATGGAAATCTTTTATCTGGCAGATCTTTTAATGCAGCAAGGTCATTTTCGTTATAGAGCAATACGGCATAACTTTTTTTCCCGTCGCGCCCTGCACGCCCCGCTTCCTGGTAATAATTTTCAATACAATCGGGGATATCATGGTGTATCACCGTTCGTACATCGGGTTTATCGATACCCATTCCGAATGCGTTGGTGCAAACCATCACCCTTGTATTTCCTTTAAGCCATGCCTCCTGTTTACGGGCTCTTTCTTCCTGTGGTAGCCCCGCATGGTAATGGTCTGCATGGATATTATTCAACCGCAAAAGACCTGCGATCTCTTTGGTTTGTTTACGGCTGCTGCAATACACAATGCCTGCTCCGGGAACGTTTTGCAGGATCTCTGTTATTTTATTGATCTTACTGTCTGCAGCAAAACCACTATACGAGAGATTTGGCCTGGCAAAGCCCTGCCGGAATACTTTCGCTTTTTTCATTTTTAACTGGCGCAGAATATCTTCCTGCACAAGTGGTGTGGCAGAAGCGGTAAGCGCGATAAGGGGGATGCCGGCTAATTCTTCCCGGAGATGCGCGATGCGTAAATAAGGCGGCCTGAAATCATAACCCCATTGTGATACACAATGCGCTTCATCCACCACAATCAATGAAATACCGAGCGCTGGCAGAAACTCACGGAAAACCGTTGTTTCAAGCCTCTCGGGCGATAAATAGATAAAACGGTAATCTCCGTGCGTAGCTTCCTGGAGCACCTGCCGCAGTTCCCGGTAATTCAAACCGCTGTGTAAAGCAACAGCGCTGATTCCCTTTTCCTGTAATCTTTCAACCTGGTCGCTCATTAATGCGATCAGCGGACTAACCACAATACAGGTTCCTTCCTTGATCAATGCGGGCACCTGGAAACAGATCGATTTACCACCGCCGGTTGGAAGCAGGGCCAGTGTGTCATTTCCGTTCAATACAGACGCAATGATCTCCTCCTGCTGTGGGCGGAACGACTGGTGCTGCCAGTATTGTTGTAATATTTGGAGGGGGAGGAGCATTTTCGTGAATCGTGAATCGTGAATCGTGAATCGTGAATCGTCAATCGTCAATCGTCAATCGTCAATCGTCAATGCATGATTGGGTATGCAAATTATTTTATTTAGTGAATCATTTTTGTCAGCAATTGAAAACATCGAATGATCAGGTTCCCTTCCTTAACAATAATAGCTTTATCGAGATAGTTTAATTGAGTTGCGATCTCTAGTGCCGCGTCTACTTCAATCAGAGAACCTCTGGCGATTATCAGAAACCTTTTTCTTTCCATTTCCGAGGGCCGGGAACAACCTTCTGCAATATTCAAATGTACAGAAACGACTGCTCTTCTTAATTGTGAGGCAAGCGCAAAACGTTCTTCCGGTGGAAATTTTTTTGTCAGTTGATAAATACAGATAATTAACTGTTTCGACAGTTGATAGACATCCAGTTTTTTATGATTGAGTTCAAGGAACATGCGATACAAGATAGTTCATCCCGCTCCTCCCTGAAAGCGTATTTATACGCAATTATTTCATGATTGACGATTGACGATTCACGATTCACGAATTTTATCTACTCAAAGCTACTCTTTACTCTTCGAATCGATGACGATCGTAACAGGTCCATCATTCAGTAACCTCACTTTCATATCTGCGCCGAATACCCCTGTCTGAATTTTTTTGCCAAGATCCATTTCCAGCTGGCGGATCATTTTCTCATACAACGGAATGGCAAAATCGGGCCTGGATGCCCTGATATACGAAGGGCGGTTCCCCTTTTTGGTACTTGCATGCAGGGTGAACTGGCTTACCAGCAGGATATCCCCACCCACATCTTTTACACCAAGGTTCATCACCCCGTTTTCATCGTTAAAAATGCGCAGGCTGGTTATTTTATTGCTTAGCCAGGTAAGGTCGGCATCTGTATCCGCATCTTCCACGCCCATCAACACCAGTAACCCGGCACCAATGGCACCTGTGATTTTTTCATCAACCATAACAGAAGCTTCGCTCACGCGCTGTATCACAATTCTCATGAACCTTTAACAGTTTTTATCCGAACTTTAATGTGATGAAGGTAGATATAACAAGCGAAATTGTATTCCAGTCGGCAAGAAGTGGCGGCAAGGGCGGCCAAAATGTAAACAAGGTCGAAACCATGGTGGAGGGTAGGTGGTATATCGGGAAATCTATCCTGGTAAATGATGAGCAGAAAACACTGATCCGTGCAAAACTCAGTAATAAAATTACAGAAGATGATTGCCTGCTGGTAAAATCACAAACCGAACGGACACAACTGGGTAACAAAGCCGAAGTGATCCGTAAAATGAACCAGTTACTGGCTGCTGCACTTACCAAGCCCAAACCGCGGAAAGCCACGAAGCCCACCGCTACCTCGGTTGAAAAGAGGATCGGGAATAAAAAGCAGCATACCTATAATAAACAACTCCGCAAAAAGATCAATAAGCACGATTATTTATGAGCAGGCATATTTATATCATTCTTTTGGGATTGCTCACAGGATTGCCATTGATTGTACCTGCGCAGAAAGCGATGCCTCTAACAAACCGGGAACTCACCATCCGCTTTCATCATATTGCAGGAAATTCTGCTTTGGTTTTTGGAGATACTGTACAAACCGGGCCGGGAGAAAAAATCACGATTGAAAAATTCAGGTATTATGTCTCCAGTTTTTCTGTGAAAGATGAAAACGGAAAAACATACAGGCTCCCGGCTGCTTATTACCTGGTGGATGAAAATGAACCGGCTTCAAAAACCATTGTAATGAAAGTGCCGGCAGAAAAAATCACAGCGATCCGTTTTCTGCTTGGGGTAGACAGTATCCGGAATGTATCCGGTATTCAAACCGGCGCGCTGGATCCATTGAAAGGCATGTTCTGGACATGGAACAGCGGTTATATCATGGCGAAACTGGAAGGAACCTGTGAGGGGTTGGCCGCAGCCGGGCAAAGATTTACTTATCATATTGGTGGCTTCAGAACCGGTATGAACACATTGCATGAGATCGAGATCACTATTCCTTCTCCCCGTTCTGTTTCTGTTGGTCTGGATATTAATGCGGATATATTGAAATGGTTTTCGGGCAAACAGGATATCCGTATCAAAGAAACGCCCGTTTGTCATAGCCCGGGTAAACTGGCGGTTGCGATTGCAGATAATTACAGTCAGATGTTTTCTTTAAAAGAGGTACAACAATGATGCGCAGGAAACAGTTGGGGGTTATTGCGGCTTTGTGCATGGCCGGGATTGCATGGGTAAGCGCGGAAAATAAAATTCCGAAAACACATCCCGTGAAGTTTGAAGTACCCAAAGGATGGCCTGCGCCGGTTTATGACTTTTCCAAAAACCCTCTCACAGAAGAAGGGATCGAATTGGGGCGGAAACTGTTTTATGATACACGCCTCAGTAAAGATGGAAGCTTTTCCTGCGGAAGCTGTCACCAGCAGTTCGGCGCATTTAATACGTATGACCATAACCTCAGTCACGGTATCAATAATTCCCAAACCACCCGCAATGCACCCGGGTTATTCAACCTTGCCTGGCAGAAAGAATTTATGTGGGATGGTGGCATCAATCATCTCGACCTTCAGCCACTGGCACCCATAACTGCTCCAGATGAAATGGGAGAGAACCTTGAAAATGTTATTCAGAAAATAAAATCCGATAAAGAATATAATAAAATGTTCAAAGCTGCTTTTGGCGGGGATGAGATCAACACACAAAAACTCGGGAAAGCCTTAAGCCAGTTTGTGCTGCAGCTTGTAAGCAGTAACAGTAAATATGATAAAGTGATGCGCGGAGAAGCCAGTTTTATTTTACCGGAACAACTGGGGTATGATATTTTTAAAAAGAAATGTGTCAGCTGCCATTCCGAACCCATGTTCACCGATTACAGTTACCGGAATATCGGGATGAAAGCAGATCCTTTTTTAAAAGATTCAGGCAGGATGCGGATTACGGGCAGCAGCGGTGACTCGCTCAAATTCAAAGTGCCGAGTTTGCGCAATGTGGCACTTACTTTTCCTTACGGACATGACGGCCGTTTTTTTTCATTGCTCAATGTATTCGATCATTACAGGAAGAATATGATCACAGAAGGCACCACCGATCCACTACTGAAAAATAAAATGCCCTTATCCAATTTTGAGATCGGTCAGCTAACGGCTTTTCTTTATACCCTTACCGATAGCAGCTTTATTAAAAATCCGCGTTTTGGTCCGCCCGGTACAGAATATTCGGGTAAGCCCCCGGTTGATATTCATCAGTAGATCGCCCCACATTTGTTATTTTAGCCGCTGATTCAGCAGGAATGGAATATTGAATATGGAATATTCGGGTAACAAATGATGAAGTGAAAGAAATATACATGCATCCTTCATTGATCAGTTAACCACTCAATAACCAATAAGCGAATAAGCAGGGAAACGAATAAACCAGTAAACCAAAAACCAATAAACCCCCAACCTTGAGCGGCATCAAAAAACTGGCAGGACAAACCATCTGGTACGGCGTAAGCTCCATTGCAGCGCGGTTCATCGGTTATTTGCTGGCACCGCTGCTCACCTATTCCGGTCATATAACCAAAGCCGATTTTGGAAAGCAAAGTCTTTTATATTCAGCGATACCGGTTCTTTCCATTATTTTCAGCTATGGGTTTGAAACGGCTTATTTCCGTTTTTCCGCGAAGAAAGAATACAAAGACAGTATATACAGTACTGCTTTTCTTTCGCTGTTTTTCAGCACCATTTTATTTTCAACGATCCTGTGGTATAACAGGGCATTTCTCGGGGCCGTTGCAGATTTTGCGGATGTGCCTGAGATCGCCACGCTCACCATTTTTATTGTTGCACTGGATACGCTGAATGTGATCCCTTTTGCAAAGCTGCGGCAGGAGGAGCGCCCCATCCGTTATGCATTTGTAAGGGTTTCGGGTATTTGTCTCAACCTGGTGCTCGTATTTTTCTTTGTGAACTATTGCCCCGCAGCGGTTGAAAAAAATCCTGGCAGTTGGGTAACAAAAATTTATAACGGTTCACTTAACCCGATCGTATACGTGGTGATCGCAAATGTGATCCAGAGCCTGCTCACATTACTGCTTCTCAGCAAAGAGGTTGCAATGGTGCGTTTTACGTTTAATGCAAGGCTATGGAAAGAAATGATCCTTTATTCTTTACCGATGCTGATCGTTGGTTTGGGAGGTATCGTAAACGAAACCTTCGACAGGCTCATGCTGAAGGCATGGCTACCCGGCACAGCGGAATACCGCAATGAACAGGTTGGTATTTACAATGCCTGTTATAAACTTTCCTTACTCATCACTTTATTTGTCCAGGCATTCCGTATGGGCGCCGAGCCTTTCTTTTTTAAACAGGCTGAAGGGGAAAACCCGCAGAAAATATATGCCAGGGTGATGAAGTTTTTTGTGATCGTGGTTACTACGATGTTTCTGGTGGTAAGTCTTTTTCTACCGGTCTGGTCGAAACTGATCGGCCCGCAATACCGGGTTGGCCTGAAGATCGTACCGGTATTACTGCTGGCAAATATTTTTCTCGGCGTGTATTACAATCTCAGCATCTGGTTTAAACTTACACACAGGACCATTGTGGGCACTTATATAACCTTGATTGGTACAGTGATTACGGTTTGTATGAATTACGCACTGATTCCTGTTATGGGATATATGGCGGGTGCATTGTCAACATTCTGCTGCTATGGCACGATGATGGTACTCTGTTATCTGTGGGGGCAAAAAGAATACCCGATACCCTATGTAACAAAAAAAATGATTGCCTACGGGGTGATCGTGGTCTTGCTGTTTTCCTTGCACCAACTGATCACTTATTTTGTGCATAACACCTTTTTCAGTCTTGGCCTCGGTGTGCTGCTCACTGTTGCCTGGTGCTGGTTCATATTGCTGGTAGAAAAAAAGGAATTCAAAAAATTTCCTGTGATCGGGAAGTACATAAAATAATTGTACGGGCCATCAAAGTCATTGCAGGAACCATTATCCGGAGAAGATATCATTAATTTTACATACAATTATTCACTATGGCGGAAGACCTTCATATTCATAAAGGAACCAAGGAGGAACAGTATCGTGCATTGATCCCACAGATACAGGCATTGATTGAAGGGGAACCAGACCTGATCGCAAATCTTGCTAATATTACTGGCGCACTGAAAGAACAGTTCAACTGGTTCTGGGTGGGTTTTTACCTGGTGAAGGGGGAGCAACTTGTACTCGGGCCTTTTCAGGGGCCTGTGGCCTGTACGCGCATCAGCAGGGGCCGCGGCGTATGCGGAACCAGTTGGGCCAAAGCCGAAACCCTGATCGTTCCGGATGTAGAAAAATTTCCCGGTCATATCGCCTGCAGCAGTTTGTCAAAATCCGAAATCGTGGTGCCGCTTCTGCATAACGGAAATGTTTGGGGTGTGCTGGATGTTGACAGTGATGCGTTGGATCAGTTTGATGAAACAGACCGGCATTTTCTCGAACAAATCGTATCAGTTATCATCCCTGGCTGATCATTTTATGCAGCCCCGGCTCTACATCACAATTAAATAAATTGAGGAATGAAAAAACTGCTCCTCTGCACCACTTGGCTGATTGCCTGTTTTTTTGCATCGGCCCAGAAAAAAAACGTCACAAAAACGGCTGATTATTTTCCTGAGGCAGGTAACTGGCTTAAAAAATCCCCGGATGAAATGGGCATTCAGGCTACTGCCATTTCGGAAGCAGTAAATCTTGCCATCGCTTCCGAAACAAAGAATCCCCGCAATATGGAAGTGAACCACTACCAGACTTTCGGGAAAGAACCCTATGGAGA
>SAIX01000113.1 GCA_004028765.1 Chitinophagaceae bacterium
TTGCATTACTTCCCAAACAAAGACAAACCCTTTTGTTCTCTGCAACCATGCCTGCAGATATCCTGCAATTATCCGATTCATTGCTTACGAACCCGGAAAAAGTTGCCGTAACGCCGGTAGCTTCTACAGCAGAAGCCATTCACCAGGAGTTATATTTTGTAGAGAAAGCAGATAAAAAATCATTACTGATCCATCTGCTGGCAGAGCACCGTATGGGTTCTGTTCTCGTTTTTATGGAAACAAAACATGGAGCAGATAAGCTTTGCAAAACACTCTGTAAAGAAAATATTTCTGCGAAAGCCATCCATGGAAATAAATCACAGTCTGCCAGGCAACAGGCCCTGCAACATTTTAAAAGCGGAGAAATCAATGTATTGGTTGCTACCGATATCGCAGCAAGGGGAATTGATATTGACCAGCTTCCGTATGTCATCAATTATGAATTACCGCATGTTCCAGAAACTTATGTGCACCGGATCGGGCGTACTGGTCGCGCAGGAGCAAATGGCAAAGCCTTTTCTTTCTGCAGTTCAGACGAAAGGGTGCAATTAAAAGATATTCAGAAACTGATCGCAAAACAGATCCCGGTAACCGATAACCACCCTTACCCGTCAAATGGGAAACTAAATACAACGGTGACGGTAAAAGAGAGATTTGAACATCCTTCCAGAAGAGGAAAAAACACCAGGAACAGGTATATTTATAAATAATTGTTTCGAAGCAGCATGGCTTGCAGAACAGAAACAAACCGATAATAACCCTTTATTACAAAACCGGTAATATGGCAAAATCAAAAGAAACTTTCGGCAAGAAAGAACGCGAGAAAAAAAAGCAGAAGCAGAAGGAGGAAAAGCTGGAAAAGAGACAGGAAAGGAAACAACAGGGCCAGGCAGGAAAATCGCTGGATGATATGATTGCGTATGTGGATGAGAATGGAAACCTCTCATCAAAACCACCCGAGCCGGGTAAAATGGCAGAGATGGAATATGAGCAACTGTATACCGGCATCCCTGTTCGGGAAGCAGAGGAAACCGACAGGGAAGGACATGTTGATTTTTTCAATGAAACCAAGGGTTTTGGGTTTATCATCGATTCAAAATCGAAACAAAGAATCTTTGTACACATGAGCCAGGCCTCCGAGCTCTTACGTGAAAATGACAGGGTCAGCTTTCAAACAGAACGCGGACCCAAAGGGTTAACAGCCATCGAAGTGAAAAAAATAAAATAACAACTAATACAAAATTTTATGACACCAGAACAGATCGAAAAATTTTTTACGCAGCTTGATAACAGGGATACCCCTGTTAAAATCAGTTTCAGAACAAGAAATGCTGTTACAGGGGTTTTTGTTCTCACACCCGATTTCCAGGAATTGAAAACAAAAAATTTCTGGCGCATTGTTTCCGTAGCCGATTTAAAAAAATGGAAACAATCAAACGACTACAGTGTATGCCGTATGTTCAACGGCGTGGAATTCACAAAACTGCAGGCTGTGGCATAAGCGTTGGGTATCCGCTTACAGGCTTTTAAAATAAAAAATGTCAATGCTAGTAAAAGCATTGACATTTTTTTATTCCTTGGTTCCGTCATCACTTCTAAAATAGCATTGCATCTGCAGCGGATTTCCTGAAAATAGCAGGATATTTGAGGACAGCCTTATCAATATGAAACGATCTGCTTTTTTCGCCTGCTTCCTGTTTATTACAGTTCTGTCAACAGCCCAGCATAAAAACCTATCTGTGGTAAGTGGTTATTATCCGTTACTGCAAAAGAATTTTACGGAAAAAAACGCCTACCAAACCGTTGCATTTGTTGAAAAATACTGGCGCATTGCAGGTAATACCGGGTTCAATGCAACGGTATATGAAATTGAAAGGATACTGAAAGCGGCAGGTTTTGTAAAAGAAATAAAAGGGGAAGCCGATGGCCCGCTCACTTACCGTATTGAAACGAGAAAAATGCGGCGCCCTACCTGGGAGCCGGTATCTTCTTCCCTTACTATAGTGGGGGAAACTGTTCCATTGCTTGAATCGGTTACTAACCGTAACATGATCGCCATTAACTCGGCCAGCACTGCGCCTGAAGGGGAAACTGCCGAACTGGTTTATCTCGGCAAAGCCACAAAAACCGATTGGGATACGAATGATGTAAAAGGAAAAATTGTTTTTGCCGAAGCCGGTGTAAGCGGCTTATACAACAATGCCATCCGCCGCGGGGCACTTGGTGTGCTGGCTTATGCCCTGCCTGCGTATACACAACCTGAAAAAAATATTCACTCGATCCAGTTCAGCGGCATCCCATACGACAGTGCCCACGCCAAATGGGGTATTGTACTTTCTTATCATGCGAAAGAAAAACTAAAAGCCGCACTTGCAAAAGGGCCGGTGAAAGTAAATGTGAAAGTGATTTCAAAAATTTATTCTTCAGATGAACTGACCATTGTGGCCAATGCCCGTGGCATGGCATTACCCGATGAACGTTTTGTTTTCAGCGCACATATCCAGGAACCGGGCGCCAATGATAATGCAACAGGCGTAGGCACACTGGCCGAAATGGCAAGGGTTACCGCTACACTGATCAAACAAAATAAATTTTCACCCAAACGCACCATTACATTTTTATGGGGCGATGAAATTGTTTCAACCCACCGTTATATCCACGATGATTCCGTTCGGGCGAAAGGGATCAAGTGGGGACTAAGCCTCGATATGGTAGGAGAAGATATCACGAAAACGGGTGGCAGTTTCCTGATCGAAAAAATGCCTGACCCTTCTGCTATCTGGACAAGAGGCAATGACAAACATACAGAATGGGGCGGCAGGCCTTTGAGTGAGGCGGAACTTTTCCCGCACTATTTCAATGATTTTTTGCTGAACCGTTGCAGGCAGCAGGCGGTAAATAATAACTGGGTTGTAAGTACAAATCCTTTCGAGGGGGGCAGTGACCATACGCCTTTTCTCGATGCAAAAATCCCAGGCTTACTGATGTGGCATTTTACCGATCAGTTTTACCATACCGATGGTGACAGGCTCAATATGGTTTCTGCCGCTGAAATGAAAAATGCAGGCATCAGTGCATTGGCAGCAGCCTTTACACTTAGTGAAGCTGGTGAACAGACCACAACCGGTTTGATTGATGAAATTAAAGTAAATGCACTGGAACGTTTACAAACGGAATATGCGTTAAGTAAAGCCGCTTTGCAAAATCAAAGTACACCCGATAAAGAACAACATATCCTTTCCGTTTGGTGCGACTGGTATACTACGGCAATTGGTAAGATGACCGATATCTGTACAAGTGGCCCAACTCCGCTTATTGCAACAAAAATCGAGGATGCAAAAAAAGAAGTGAAGAATAAAATGCAGGAGCTGGTGTCGCTTTTGGGGAAATGAATTGGTTTGAGGGTTGATTGGTTTATTCGTTTATTTGTTTAAGAGTGGCAAAGTTAGTTTTATCATATTCACCATTGCCGATTCACCACTCACGGATTAGCGGATTAATTACTCACCACTGACAACTCACAACTCACCTTTTCACCGCAAAGCCGCAAGGACACGAAGTTTCGCAGGGTGTGGTTAAAAAGGTTAAAAGTGTTAAAGAGGTTGGGCGTAATCCCCTATTCACCATTCACGGATTAGCGGATTATGGATTGGTTGATTAATTACTCACCACTGCCCACTCACCACTCACCAATTTCACGGCAAAGCCGCAAAGGTGCGAAGTTTCGCAGGGTTTTGTTAAAGGAGTTAAAATGGTTAAAAGGGGTTTAAAGTGTTCACCATGCTTTGTTCTACTGTTCCTTCGGCATTCGTTATTCAATGTTCGATTTTTACTTCCTCTGTTCAATTTTCTCGAACCGGTATCCTTTGTTTGAAAAATATTCCAGCACTTTGGGCAATGCATAGCTCATGCGATCCCATGCTTTGGTGCTGTCGTGAAAAACAATGATAGAGCCGGGGCGGCTGTGGTATAACACATAACGCAGACAGGCATCCCCGGTTAGTGTGGTATCAAAATCACCACTGAGCACGTCCCACATGATAGTCTGGAGTGGGGAGTTGGGAGTGAGGAGTTGCATTTTTTTTTGCTGCGATCGCCTGATACGGCCATAAGGCGGGCGGAAGAGATCAGAATGAATATTCTGTGCCGCCAGTTGGTAATCGTTTATATATGCCTCATCCGTTACCTTCCAGCCATTCAGGTGATTCTGGGTATGGTTGCCCACGGAATGACCATCCTGTAAAATACGCTGGTAAATTTCCGGGTACCTCTCCACATTTTTCCCGATACAGAAAAACGTGGCTTTGGCATTGTATTGCTGCAATGTATCGAGCACAAAAGGTGTTGCTGTCTCATGCGGACCATCATCAAAACTGAGATACAATACCTTTTCCTTTACCGGTATCCGCCAGGTAAGCCCCGGATAAAAAAGCCTCAGCCAGAAAGGGGTTTTTACGAGATACATAAAGTAAAGATATGATTCGTCAGGTGGATTGGGTTACTGGTTTATTGGTTTGATTGTTTACTGGTTTAGTAGTGCTGAAGTTGATTTGATCCTGTTAACGATTGACGGATTACGGATTAGCGGATAAATTACTCACCACTGACAGCTCACCATTCACGAATTTCTCGCAAAGCCGCAAAGAACGCGAAGTTTCGCAGGGTATGGTTAAAGGAGTTAAAATGGTTAAAAGTGTTAAAGAGGTTGGGTGTAATTCACCTTTCACGGATTAGGGGATTACGGATTAGCGGATTCATTACTCACCGCTGCCCATTCACCACTCACCAATTTCATGGCAAAGCCGCAAAGGCATGAAGTTTCGCGAAGTATGTTTAAAAGTGGGCTTCATCTGTTCCTTGCTCTTCTATACTATTGTTCCTTCATCCTTCGACATTCCTTGTCCGGTATTCGATATTCAATACTTTTGCAGCATGAACCCAAAAGTACGTGTCCGTTTTGCGCCTTCTCCTACCGGTGGCTTACACCTGGGCGGGGTAAGAACGGTTCTTTTTAATTATCTGTTCGCCCGGAAATATGGTGGTGATTTTATCCTGCGTATTGAAGATACCGACCAGGGGCGGTTTGTTCCCGGCGCTGAAGAATACATTTTCAATACATTACAATGGTGCGGGCTCGAGCCTGATGAAAGCCCGGTGCATGGCGGACCGTTTGCACCATACCGCCAGAGTGAACGCAAAGCTTTATACAGGCAGTACGCCGAGCAACTTGTACAATCCGGCAATGCTTATTATGCATTCGACACTCCTGATGAACTCGAGAAAATGCGTGCCGATTTTAAAACGGCTGAAAACCCATCCCCGCAGTACAATCATTTTATCCGCAGCAGGATGCGGAATTCACTGACGCTGGGAAAAGAAGAAACAGGTAAACTACTTGCTGCCGGCACCCCGCATGTGATCCGCATCAAAATGCCCGAAAATGAAACGGTAAGTTTTACGGATATGATCCGGGGCGAAGTTTCTTTTCAGACTTCACAGGTGGACGATAAAGTTTTATTGAAAGCCGATGGAATGCCTACCTATCACCTGGCTGTAGTGGTGGATGACTATCTGATGAAGATCAGTCATGCTTTTCGCGGCGAAGAATGGTTGCCCTCAGCACCCGTACATCTTTTGGTGTGGAAATATCTTGGATGGGAAAGCCAGATGCCGCAATGGGCGCATCTTCCATTGATATTAAAGCCGGATGGAAACGGAAAACTAAGCAAACGCGATGGTGACAGGCTTGGGTTTCCGGTATTTGCGATGGACTGGACCGATCCAAAAACCAATGAAACCACAATCGGCTTCCGGGAAAGGGGATTTTTACCGGAAGCTTTTGTGAACCTTCTCGCGATGCTCGGCTGGAACGATGGCAGCGATAATGAAATTTTTACGATCGATGAACTGATCGAAAAATTTTCGATGGACCGTGTGCACAAAGGAGGCGCCAAGTTTGATTACGAAAAAGCCAAATGGTTCAATCACGAATGGATAAAAAAATCAGAGGCCAGGTCCCTGGAGGCTGGTGTAAAAAATGAATTTGAGAAAAAAGGAATTGCAGTTACGGATGATGGGCTGCTTTCGAAAGTAATTACTTTGGTAAAAGACCGCTGTACTTTATTACCTGATTTTGTACAGCAGGGTTCTTTCTTTTTTCAATCGCCTGAAACATTTGATACCGGCGCCATCAAACCCAAATGGGATGATAAGAAAAATCTTTTCTTTACTGAACTGATCCGGGCTTATGAATTAAGCACTTTATGGGAATCCCATGATCTCGAAAAAGAATTCAAAGAGCTGGCTGCAGCCAACCAGCTGAAACCCGGAGACCTGATGTTACCATTCCGCATCATGTTGGTGGGAGGTAAATTTGGCCCGGGTGTATTCGATATTGCGGCCCTGATCGGCAAAGAAGCAACCATACAGCGGATACAGCATACCCTTTCTTTATTATCGTAACCTGTCAGCCATTTATAGAAAAGGACCCGATATACCGGGTCCTTTTTTTATTTTACTGCTTCAATCTGTCTCCATGAAGCAAAACAGACAATCCTGGTATATCATTACCGTATTCGCGATCCTGAAATTCAGTGTCGCTTTTGTTTTGATCCATCCTGCATTTGAGCTTCACCGGGATGAATTTCTCTATCTGGCAGATGCCAGGCACCTGAGTTGGGGATACATTGAAATGCCCCCCATGCTCGCACTCCTTGGGCGGATCAGTATATGGCTTGGTGCCACAGAAGCCACGGTTTATGTATGGGGCGGTTTGTTTGGGGCAGCCACACTGATCATTACTGGAATGATGGTCATGAAACTCGGCGGTAACCGTTTCGCAGTATTCATTGCCTGCTTGTCCTTTCTGTGCTCGGGCTTTCTCCGCATGCATGTTTTGTTTCAACCCAATTTCCTGGATGTGTTTTTCTGGACATGGGCCAGCTATCTCATCGTCCGTTGGATACAAACCGACTCCGTAAAATATCTCTATTGGCTGGGGGTCTGTTTCGGACTGGGTATGCTGGGTAAATATTCCATGGCATTTTATATTCTTTCTTTCGGTCTCGCTGTACTATGTACCAGCAAACGCAAATGGTTAAGCAGGCCTTCTTTTTATTATGCAATGGCGCTGGGACTATTGATTTTTTTGCCGAACCTCCTTTGGCAGATCCGGCACCATTTTCCTTTTATGCACCACATGGACCTGCTGGCGAAACAACAGTTGCAATACAACAGCCGGATGGATTTTATCGTAAACCAGTTGCTGATCGCTTTCCCCTGCTGTTTTGTATGGCTGGGGGGACTGGCTTACTTACTCATCAGCAAAAGCGGGAGAAAATATATTGCGATCGCGATCATTTATATCGGCATCATCAGCATCCTGCTTTACTTTAATGGCAAGGGATATTATGCTGCAGCGATTTATCCTTCGTTAATCGCCTTCGGATCGGTGTGGATGGACAAACTTGTTTCACGCAAAAGCTGGAGATGGGTTGCATATGCAGGACCGGCATTCATGCTGTTTATCACCTGGCGTATTTTACCCATGCTGCTCCCCTATCAATCGCCCGAAAAACTTGCTGCCTATTATCCGCAGCATGCCATCAGCAAACCTGCTTTGATCTGGGAAGACCATCGCGAACATGCGTTGCCGCAGGATTTTGCTGATATGCTGGGATGGAAAGAAATGACAGAAAAAACAGCCCGGATCTACCTTGCACTCCCTGATTCGGTTAAACAAACCACAATGGTGTATGGCGATAATTATGGCCAGGCGGCCGCAATGGCTTTTTACGGGAAGAAACTGGGTTTACCTGAAATATACAGCGACAATGCCAGTTTCGCTTTCTGGCTACCCGATCAGTTCAACTATAAACATTTTCTTTTTGTATGCGCAGAACTGCCGGAGGCAGATGATGCTTTTTTTCACCACTGGGGTAAAACAGAGATCCTGGATTCGGTAACCAACCCTTTATCGAGGCAGTACCGCAATAAAATTATTTTTTACAGCAACCCCGATGATTCTGTAAAAATCCTGGCCGAAAAAGCAACTTTAAAAGAGAAACTGGAATTCAATTACAGGTAATTCTTAATTCCTATTTCTTAACTCGTCTATCCTTGCTTTTCCATTAATCCCATTACGGCAAGCCAATCTGTTTCGTACAGGTCCCGCAGCATTTGTTTATCGGTTTCATCGAGTTGAACGAGGTGTTCTGTATTCAATGCTACCTGTTCGGGTTTGCGGATCCCAGGGATCACCGTGGAAATTTCAGGATAGCCCAGGATATAACTCAATGCAAGTCCGGTAGGCGTGGTATCATATTTTTTACAGAGCGGCCACACTTTATCTTCCAGTACCTGCAAAACAGTGCCGGTGATCTGCGGCGTGATGCGGTAACTGCGGTGATCATCACTTCCAAAAACAGCATCCGGCTTTATTTGCCCGGATAATAACCCAAACTGCAAAGGCATCCTGGCGATCACACCATACCCTGCATTTGCGGCCTTTGCCAAAATGGGTAAGGCTTTTTGATTGATCAGGTTAAATACCAGCTGAAACCCGTTCCCGAGTGAATGTTCCAAAAAGAATGCTGCTTCCGGAAAAGGATTGAATGTAATGAGTGATATGCCCCAATAGCGGATCCTACCTTCTTTCTGTAACTGTTGCATGGCCTGTATACATTGACCGTTTTCGAGATGCTGCATCCGCGCCACATGCAGGTGATGAAAATCGATATGATCGCGTTTCAATCTTTTCAAACTCGCTTCACAGGCCCTGATAATGTAATCGTATGTATAGTCTATCTCTACTTTATCTGCCCCGGCTTTCTGTCCCACTTTGGAGGCAATGATCACATCCTTCCGGTTACTGATCGTATTGCCCAGCAGTTCTTCTGAATGACCCAAACCATAAAAATCCGCTGTATCAAAAAAATTAATGCCTGCATCAAGAGCAGTATGAATGGCTTTTACAGATACTGTATCATCCGAAGGGCCCCAGCCAATCGGCGTTTTGCCAACAAAAGCAGCACCACCAATTGCCCAGGTACCGAAACCGATTTCACTCACTTTGAGATCTGTATTGCCGAATGCGCGATAGTTCATATTTCATTAATTGGACTGTAAACCTAATCACAATTCGGTTAATTTTGTATGATTGTTATAAGCTATGCGTATGAAAAGACCGATCCGTGTACTGGTTGCCAAAGTGGGGCTCGATGGCCACGACCGTGGTGCCAAAGTGATTGCAACCGCCTTACGCGATGCCGGAATGGAAGTGATTTATACAGGGCTGCGGCAAACACCCGAAATGGTGGTAAACGCAGCACTACAGGAAGATGTGGATGCCATCGGTATCAGCATACTCAGCGGCGCTCACATGACAGTGTTTCCAAAAGTAATGGCATTGCTGAAAGAAAAAAACATGAACGATGTATTGATAACCGGCGGAGGCATCATCCCTGAAGAAGATATGCAGGCTTTACATGCACTCGGTGTTGGTAAACTGTTTGCACCTGGTGCCGCTACTTCAGAAATCGTTTCTTATATCACGGAATGGGTTTCTGTAAACAGGTCGTTTTAATCCTTTCTTTCTAGCGCCTGGTCGTTTTGTTTGTTGGTTTACTTGTTTTTGGTAGCTGAGTTTATTTGAATCTACTCGCTACTCACCATTTCCCGCAAAGCCGCTAAGGCGCGAAGTTTCGTGGGATCGTTTATTGGTTTGCTTGTTTATTAGTATATAGGGTGATTTGAACCTATTCACCATTCACCATTTTACACTTCCGGCAGCCTTACCCTTTTTCTTTTGGAGAAGATGCGGATACATACCACACTGCACACACAAACAAATAAACCCAGGTTATATTCAATGCCAGCCTTTTTTAAAAGGATGTAGATCAACCCGCCGATGGCACAGGCCGTTGCATATAATTCGCCACGCTTGAGGAGGTCAGGTTTTTCTCCGCAAAGAATATCGGCCAGTAAACCACCGAATGTGGCAGTAATTACACCCATGATAATGGCAT
The DNA here is from genome assembly GCA_004028765.1 of Chitinophagaceae bacterium. GTDB lineage: Bacteria > Bacteroidota > Bacteroidia > Chitinophagales > Chitinophagaceae > Sediminibacterium. The sequence continues at coordinate 10,026 of SAIX01000113.1, forward strand.
ACCCATCATTGATATTATAGCTGATACTTTTTTCGATACCCGTAACTGTGAACAACCCGAGCCCGATTGCATCGGTAAAAAAAATCGTACGGCGGAAACGGATCTGGTCGGTGGTAAAAAAAGAAACAATAATAACGGCACCCACCACCAATGCCAGTGCGATATAATCGTTGATCCAGTTTACGGGATGTGCGCCGATCAGCAGGTCGCGTATGGTACCTCCTCCGTAAGCCGTTGCAAATGCAATTACGGCACCGCCAAAAATATCCATGTGATGCGTTCGTGCTTTTAAAGCGCCCGTTCCGGCAAAAACGAAAATACCGGTGTACATGAGAAATTGAACCAGGTTCATGATTCAAGATACAAAAGGTTGCGAACAGCAAAACCACGTACTGTCAAATAAACAATCAAAATCCCGGACAGTTTTTTTACCCGGTATGATTTACTGTGCAACACTAATTTCCCGGGACACCATAACGCTTCTCAAAATATAGTTTGCTGCATTAGCCGTTAGTGTTCCTCTTCCCTGCTTACCTTTGCAACAAATAACGATACCATGTACAGCAGCCTGCTTACTTCTCTCGAAAACGGCATTTTCACCATTACCATTAACCGCCCTGATAAACTGAATGCCTTAAACCGTTCTGTATTTACCGACCTGAACCATGCCTTGGATGAAGTGTATGCAAAGCCGGAGATCCGTTCGGTAATTATTACCGGAGCCGGTACAAAAGCCTTTGTTGCAGGTGCCGATATCAGTGAATTCAGCGGGCTAAGTGTGGAGGAAAGCAAAGCATTGGCCAAAGCCGGGCAGGATACTTTTTTCAGGATCGAAAATGCACCGAAGCCGGTTATCGCCTGCGTAAACGGTTTTGCTTTAGGAGGAGGTTGTGAACTGGCGATGAGCTGCCATTTCCGCATTGCATCCGACAATGCAAAATTCGGGCAGCCCGAAGTGAACCTGGGTTTGATACCCGGATACGGCGGCACCCAGCGGCTGGTACAACTGATCGGCAAAGGACGTGCACTTGAATTATTGATGAGTGCAAATATGATTGACGCACCCACTGCCCTGCAATACGGATTGGTAAACTATGTAGTGGCACAGGAAGAACTACTCACAAAAGCAAAAGAGATCCTCACCACCATCAACAGCAAAGCGCCCATTGCCGTTGCAAAATGCATTGAAGCAGCCAATGCTGTTTTTAATGAAACCCAAAACGGGTATCTAACCGAAGTGAACGGATTCGGGGATTGCTTCGGAACAGAAGACATGAAAGAGGGAACAACGGCATTTCTTGAAAAGAGAAAAGCGATATTCGCCGGGAAATAAAGAATCCTGCATTACTTATTTTAAAACCGACTGCACCGGTTCTGAAACGGGATGCTCGGCAGTAAAGTTCATACCCAGTATCCTGGCCATCGTTTGTGCAAATTGCTGCTGGTATAATTGGCCGGCTGTTCTCATTTCTCCATTCGCTTTAATACCCGGCCCCATTACCGCAAACCAGATTTCATGTGCATCTTCCACAGATTGCCCGTGACTTGTCCATTTGGATTTGGTCTGGTCGCCGCGGCCATGATCGGTTGTAAAAAGAAGGGCGGTTTTATTTTTGTACTGCGGGTCTGATTGAACAAATTCCCATATTTCTTTTATCCATGCATCCACCTGGTGCGCCGCATCAAGGTAAGAGCGGTAATGCCTGCCATGTGCATGCTCATCCGTTTCGCCATAAGCAATGTAAAGTACACGCGGTTTTTTGTTGCGCAGGGTTTCCATCGCGCCATGATGTGTAAAAACATCATAACATTCTTCCATCCATTCATGATGCGAATCATCGAGTAACCGGTTGATCAGTTTTTCATTCGGGTTCGGGTTATTCCCGCCGAAATGATCATAGGCGGCAACAACAGGTATGCCACTCCTGTCTTCATTCAGTATCCGTTTAAATGCATCCCATGCACCGAACGCGGTTACTTTGCCCTTATAACCCGGCTGCTGGTTCAGGAATTCCAGGAGCGTGGTATTGGGATTGGCTTTATATTCATTTTTATTGATGAAAGTATCTACATAGCCACACATAATTTCGCTGTACCCCGGATACGAAAACCAGTAAGGATTTGCCACATCCACACGGTTACCAAGCCAGCGGTTACCATAAATCTGGCCAGTTGAAGCGACCGTGTTCCACAAAAACGGCATTAATTTTTTCCGCTTTGCGGATGCATCTTCGTCCCAGTATTTATTGAAGAGATAGAGACTGTCGCCCTGGTTATAATTTTTATCATTGGCGATCTGTTTGTCCATCCCACCAAAAACTTCCTGCCACCTGAAGCCATCTGTTGTAATGATAATGAGGTTCTCAGCCTGTTGTGCCGGTAATTGAAAAGAAAAAAAAACGAGTGCCGTTCCAATAAAGAGTTTTCGCATCGTATTTATTTAAAGATTTGATTTTAGTGAAACAGCATCGAAGCAGGTACTTCCTGTTTGGCCTGGCCTACCGGCTGGTAGCTGAATAACAAGTTATTACTGCCACCGCTGTCGAAGTAACGGATCCGGACCATGTGGTACCCTTTTTCAAGAAATACTTTTCCTTCCTTTTCATCAAACCCATGGTTGCCATCGTTGTTCACGATTTCCTTTCCATCAATTTCGAGTACGCTTCCATCATCACTGCTGATAAAAAAAGTATACCCCATTGTTTTGTCGGCACGAATATATCCTTCAAACACGAGGCCGAATTTATCCTTGCGTTGTTTTTCTGTTAAGGAAACGTTGGCCGTAATTCCCTTTTTAACGGGGGCCTGATCTTTGAATACGCCCATGTGCATATTTTCTGCTTCATAGTAATTGTAACGGATACCTGGCTCAGGGTTATTTACGTTTACAGCTTTCTGCATTGTTAATCCCATTGTTTTAGCCACCGCCGTATCACTGGGCAGGTATACATTCCCTTTGGTAGCCCATGCTTCGATGATGGCATCCCCTTTCACGGTTACGGGGGCTGAATATTTTTGCGGGGCTGCCCCATTCAAACTATAAAATATATCTGCCCCTGTTACCGCATTATTCACCGTAATGGTTGCGCCCGACATATTTTCCGCATATGCCACATCAATCATCGGCTTACGCAGAAATGCGCCATAGTCCGCAATTTTTACAACATAGGCATAAGGGCTTTTGATTTTATTGGGATCATATTCGGGAAGATCAATCACTAAGTTGTTGCCTTGCTGGTGTGCCGAAAGCTTTTCGCCTGTTGCGAGAAAACGGATATCGCCGAAAGTTTTTGCAGAAACGATCTCCTTTAATACCAGTTTTCTGCCGGATGGATATTTCGGGAAAATCGCATACAGCGAATTCGTGGAAGGGTTGTAGGTATAAAACACTTCTTTTACCGCATAACCCGGCGATGGATCCACGGTTAATTTCATCATGATGTCTTCCCCCTTTTTTGCTTTGTAATCGCGCTTACCTGTACTCCATTGCGAAACCTGTTTCCATCTCGTGGTGTTATAAATCGCTTCGCCATTCACTTTCAGCCAGTCGCCCATCTGCAGCAAACGTTCCTGCATAATGGGCGGGATTTTACCATGTTCATCCGGGCCGATGTCGAGCAGAAAATTTCCGCCACGGCTCACTTTATCCAGCAAATGGTAAATCAACGACTGTGTGGAATTATAATCCCAGGCATCTTCTTCGCGATTGTATCCGTAAGAATATCCCATGCCGCGGCTCTCTTCCCATACATGGTTTTCAAAATCCAGTTCGGGCTGGTATTCGGGCGTATATACGCCGCCATGTTTGAAACGGATACCACTTCCCCAACGATCGTAGGTTACCACTTTATCTTTTACAGGGCTTTCATTGTATAACCATGACAAAAACTCTTTCGACTGCCAGGTATTTTCGCTTTCATCCCAATCGCCATCGGTCCAGAATACATCCGGCTGGTACGTATTGATGAGTTCTTTCATCTGCGGCCACATATGTTCGGCTGCATACCGCTTATGGTCTGTTTTCCACAAAGGGTTGAACCATTCGTAAAGCGAATAATACATGCCGGCCCTTACCGAAGTTTTGCGAACCGCCTTAAAGAGATCGCCCAGCAGGTCGCGGTGAGGGCCCGCATCCATTGCATTCCAGGGAAAGCCCCAGGTTTTATTGGCATCTTTACTGGGCCACAATGCAAACCCATCATGGTGTTTGGAAGTAAGCACAATATATTTTGCCCCCGATTTTTCAAATACTTTCGCCCACTCATCGGGTTGAAACAATTCCGCTTTAAACTGATCGGCAAGCTGGTAATAAGTCTGGTTGCCAAACTTTGCAGCATGGTAAGCTTTTTTGGCACTGTCTCCATTCTGCAATCCATTCTGGTACCATTCTGCATAACCGCCCTTGGTGGTATAAGCGGGTACTGCATACACACCCCAGTGAATAAAGATGCCGAATTTCCCATCGGTAAACCAGGAAGGAACGGGGCGCTTGTCGAGCGATTCCCAGGAAGGCTGATAGTTCTGGGCCTGAACAGATACCGTAAAACCGGCCATTGCAATCAATATGTATTTTTTCATGTGGCAGAAAATTGGTTAAATATACTTAACCGCTTGGTGGCAGGATAATTTTATTAGAGAGGATCAGCAATCCATCGTTGCCACTTACCTCCATCAGGCATCTTTCACTTACCTTTGCGGGGCAAAATTCCCTTTTCAATCTAAAACCGGACCAATGGAATACCGTATTGAAAAAGACACCATGGGCGAAGTGCATGTACCGAAAGATGTATACTGGGGCGCCCAAACCCAGCGCAGTATTGAGAATTTTAAAATTGCCCAGGACATCAATAAAATGCCGAAGGAAATCATCCAGGCATTTGCTTACCTGAAAAAAGCAGCGGCCCTCACCAATCTCGATGCGGGGGTACTCCCCAAAGAAAAAGCTGACCTGATCGGTGAAGTCTGCGATGAGATACTTGCCGGCAAACTCGACGGGCAATTTCCTTTGGTGGTATGGCAAACAGGCAGCGGTACCCAAAGCAATATGAATGTGAACGAAGTGGTGGCATACCGGGGCCATGTGATCAAAGGCGGGGCGCTTACCGATAAAGATAAATTCCTGCACCCGAATGATGATGTGAACAAATCGCAATCATCCAACGATACATTCCCCACTGCGATGCATATCGCGGCTTATAAGATACTGGTGGAAGTAACCATCCCGGGTATCGAAAAACTGCGTGATACCCTGGCGCATAAAAGCAGGGAGTTTATGCAGGTTGTGAAGATAGGCCGCACGCATTTTATGGATGCCACCCCGCTTACACTGGGCCAGGAAATCAGCGGTTATGTATCACAACTGGACCATGGTTTGAAAGCGATACGCAATTCACTTGCACACCTCAGCGAGCTCGCATTGGGCGGCACTGCCGTGGGAACCGGTATCAATACCCCGAAAGGATATGATGTGAATGTTGCCAAACATATTGCCAGCCTTACAGGTTTGCCTTTTGTTACAGCCGAAAATAAATTTGAAGCCCTTGCTGCACACGATGCAATCGTGGAAGCGCACGGCGCATTAAAAACCGTTGCCGTAAGCCTGATGAAAATTGCGAACGATATCCGTATGCTTTCCTCCGGCCCGCGCAGTGGTATCGGTGAAATCTTTATCCCGGATAATGAACCCGGCTCTTCCATTATGCCCGGTAAGGTAAATCCCACACAATGTGAAGCATTGACCATGATCGCCGCACAGGTGATGGGAAATGATGTGGCGATCAATATCGGTGGCGCTACAGGGCATTTTGAACTGAATGTATTTAAACCGGTGATGATCTATAATTTCCTGCACAGCGCAAGGCTGATCGGCGACGGATGCGTCAGCTTTAACGATAAATGCGCAGTAGGCCTCGCACCGATTGAAGCGAATATCAAAAAACATGTTGATAACAGCCTGATGCTGGTAACCGCATTGAATACGAAGATCGGTTATTACAAGGCCGCAGAGATTGCACAGAAAGCACATAAAGAAGGAAGCACTTTGAAAGAAATGGCTGTGAAGCTCGGCTATCTTACTCCCGAAGAATTTGACCAGTGGGTGATTCCGGGGAATATGGTTGGAGAAATTAAAAATTGATAATTAAGAATTAAAAATTAAGAGACGGGGGGCTGATAGGTCTTCCGTTTTTTATTTATACGCTGCGACTTAAAAAAACCGCTATAACACAAAGCTTTGCTGGAAATTATTTTTTTACCGGGGCGGGTTTGAGTAACTGAGTATCCGTTACGAGGTTCTCCACATGGTAATTGCCGGAGTCGATCTTTACTTTATTCAAACGCTTCTGTATCGCAGCGAATTCTCCGGATGCAATATTGTTTTGCCCGAGATAGAGTTGCTGCAGTTTGGGCAGTTTCTCCAGTTGCTGGGCGCCCTTTTCGGTGATTTTTGTGGCTACGAGATTCAGGTATTGCAATTGTTGCAGCGATAACAAATAAGCGAGTGATTGGTCATCGAGATTGGTGTGTTCAATGCTGATGCGGGTAAGGTTGTCACAACTGCCGATCAGTTTCCAGGAAGCTGCGGATAAATTGGCATAGCCAAGTTTCAGCCATACCAGTTGCGGCCTGATCTTCGAAAGCAAAGCCACGGTTGCATCATCTGCTTTCGGGATGCTCACAAAATTCACGCTTAAAAAAGAACTCTCCGAAGAAACGGGCACCACCGTAATCCCTGCTTTCTGCAAAGTTTCGATCACCGATGCGGAAGCTTTGCTTACAGTCCCTTCCGGCAACATGGGTTTTTCCTGTGCTGCTGCTGCAGATTGCAGCGCAAGCAAAATTTCTTTTTCTTTTGGATTTTGAGGGATGTCTTTTACTTTTTTCTCAAAATCGCCCTCGCTGATCCACCAGTGCAGTAATAAGATTTCTTTCTCTGTAAGCTGCGGTTTCCCCTTGGGTGGCATATGCTTTTCTTCCAGCGGGTCCAGTATCACACGTTTGTACAATTCGCTGGCTTCTGCCTTTCCTGGTTCATATATTTTTCCGTCTTTTCCTCCTTTCAATACCCATTCTTTTCCATCCAGCCGCAAACCGCCTTTTTGTTTTTTTGCATTGTGACAATTGCCGCATTTTTCAATGAGCAGGGGTTGTATCACATCCGCAAAAGCAGCGGCCTCCTCTACATTGGCAATCGGTTTCCGCATAACCGAGCTGTCAGAATTATTTTTACCGATCCCTTTAATCAGAAATCCTTCTCCATGCGTCAATGTTCCGCCAAGATGGCCTGTGATCATCACCAAAACAAATACTGTGGTTCCGATAATAATCCTCCAACGCTTTTCCGGCTTCTTTGAAAAATAAAATCCTGCAGCGGATACAATTGCGAGTGAGATACCCATCCATTTATGAAGCGATAAAGTTTCCGGGTCATACTCGCCGCTTCCGGAAAGCAGCCACCCGGAAATACAGGATGCAAATGCACTCAGTGATCCCAACCCATACGCGATTCGGATCGCGGGAACGATGCCGGCATATTTTTTCCTCGCACGCAGCCATTGCAACACCAATGCAAGCAGTAAAAACCCGATCGGCAGGTGAACCAGCAAGGGGTGCAGGTGACCTGTAAAATTCAGGAGTGCATCTATCATGATTGCTGGTATCTTTTGCGCAATAACTGCATCATATATTCATTGATCCCCCATTGATCCGACAAAGCCTGTCGCGTATACGGAAGCGTGGGCATATAATCGGGCGGGCCAAATTCAGTAAGGATGGTAAGCCGGTTGCTGCCATTTTTTATTTTATGCTGCACCACGGTATCCCACCATTCGAGATGGCGTTTTACCGTTGCCTCCCACTCAGGCGCACGCGGATCGTTCACCTGCGGGCCTTCGGGATGGCCAATGCGTGCATGCACATGATCTGTTCTGCTCAACGCAAACTGAACGGTTTCTTCCTGGTCGTGCAGCAATGATTCATGCACATTACACCAATGCGAAATATCAAGCGTTAAACGCAGGTCGGGGTATTTCTGGAAATACTGTTTCGCCACATGCGCAGCGAACATAATGCGGCTTCGATGCGATTCATGACAGATGGTTAACCCGGTTTCCTTAGCAAGTTTATTTGTGTATTCGATAAACTTCCCGCTATCAGCGGGCGAAAAAAAATCTCTTCCGGAATGACAATTGATATACAATGGCCGCTGTATGGTTTGATAAGCCGCACCATCAATCATCGTTCTGAACTGGGCAAAATGTTTATCAGGATCAGCATCCGAGCCTCCCACCAGAAATCCGATCTCCAACTGGTGTTTCTTCAATGCATCAAACAATTCTTTTTGGGCACCTGCCGTTCCGGGCCACCACATTTCAATCCCATCATATCCGGCTTTTTTTGCTTTTGCACAAAATGCATCCACTGTTCCGGTAAAGCCCCAGTTGGTTCCCATTACTTTCAATGAGAAACCGGCCGGAACCTGGAATGCCGGGGAATAAGCCATCAATTGTTCAAACGGGCTCAATGCAATGGTGCCTAGACTTGCTGTCATAGATAAAAATTTTCGCCTGTTAAATGCCATATATTTTCTGTTATCGTTTCAACACATCTTTTCCGCCGTTCCATTAAGCGATGATCTCATTGATCACTTTTCCATGTACATCCGTTAATCGGAAAGGCCGGCCCTGGAACTGGTAAGTAAGTTTTTCATGATCAAATCCCAGCTGGTTCAGGATCGTTGCCTGGATATCGAATGCGGTGGTTTTGCCACTCACAGCCGCATAGCCGATCTCATCCGTTTCGCCATAACTCATACCACGTTTTATCCCACCGCCGGCCATCCATATCGTAAATGCTTCGGTATGATGGTCCCTTCCTTTGAAAGGATTTTTCTTTCCGTCGCGGTTTTCCTGCATAGGCGTACGGCCAAATTCGCCACCCCAAACCACAAGGGTTTCATCAAGCAAGCCTCTTTGTTTCAGATCGAGCAACAATGCGGTAACGGGTTTATCCATCGAACGGCATTTGTTTACAAAACCATAATCGATCGCGAGGTTTTCATCGGTACCATGGCTATCCCAGCCCCAATCGAACAGTTGTACAAAACGAACGCCTTTCTCCACCAGTTTTCTTGCCAGCAACACATTGTTGGCAAAGCATGCTTTGCCAGGCCTGGTACCATACATTTCATGGATATATGCCGGTTCATCATTTATATTCATCACATCGGGAACCGATATCTGCATGCGGTAGGCCATTTCATATTGCGAGATGCGGGATAAAGTTTCAGGGTCGTGGAACTCTTGATAACTCAACTGGTTCACTTCATTGATCGCATCGATCGATGCTTTGCGCAGGTCTCGGTCCATCCCTGCAGGGTCTTTGATAAACAAAACAGGATCACCTTCACTCCTGCACTGCACACCCTGGTAAACAGAAGGAAGAAAACCACTGCCCCAGACACTTTTACCCGCATCCGGAAATTTTCCGCCGGAAGTCAATACCACAAAGCCAGGCAGGTTTTGGTTTTCACTGCCCAAACCATACGTAACCCAGGAGCCGATGCTCGGTCTCCCCAAACGCGGTGTACCGGTATGCATCAGCAATTGTGCAGGGCCATGATTGAACTGATCGGTTTGTACTGCTTTTAAAAAACTTACTTCATCAGCAACAGTCGCAAAATGCGGAAGGTGATCGGAGACCCATGCCCCGCTTTCTCCCCGCTGGCGGAACACAGCCTGCGGCCCCATCATTTTAGGGACGCCCCGTATAAAAGCAAATTTCTTTCCTTCCAGTAATGATTGCGGGCAATCCTGGCCGTCGAGTTTCATCAGGTCGGGTTTGTAATCGAAGAGTTCCAGTTGTGAAGGTGCACCTGCCATGTGCAGGTAGATCACCGATTTTGCTTTTGCTGCAAACTGAGGTGCACGCGGCAGTAAAGGATTGGCAGCATTAAAAATATCTGCATCACTGCCAGAAAATAATCCGTTGCACCCGCCGAGTATCGAACCCATTGCGAGACCACCCATACCCAGGAGGCATTCTTTTAAAAACAAACGGCGGGTTTCGAGTTCGAGCTGTTTGCTATGCGCTTCGCGAAACAGGCGGTGTTGTTTGTTACTGCTCATGCAACACTAATTTTTTGTGATAAATTCGTCCATATTCAGCATAGCGCCTGCTACAACCGTCAACGCCGCAGTGGCGGGGGAATGATCTGCTGCCATCTGTCTTGTTTTTTCCGGATCGGCATTAAATTTTTTGAATGCCGTTTGATACAGTTTTTCAAACACCGCCAGTTTGCTTTCACTGATCGGTTGGTACATGGCCAGTTCATACCCTTTACTGATCTGTTTTTTCAGGTCAGTACCCCCTTCGCGCTGCATGCGTTTTGCAAAATGGCCCGCCATTTCGAGATAAGCGGAATCATTTAACGTAGTGAGCGACTGAAGCGGTGTATTGGTCCGTATCCGCCGCGCGGTGCATACTTCGCGGGAAGTGCCGTCGAATGTGATCATGGAAGGATAAGGCGCCGAGCGTTTCCAGTAAGTGTACATCGCCCTGCGATACTGGTCGCAGCTATCACTTTTTTTCCAGGATGCCCCATTCCAGGGCGACATCCAGATACCATCGGGCTGATAAGGAAAAACACCCGGACCATACATTTTTTCGCAAAGCAATCCACTCACGGCAAGCGATTCATCGCGTATCTGCTCGGCCGATAAACGAACACGCGGACCTCTTGCATAAAATTTATTGTAAGGATCTTTTTCTGCTTTTGCTTTTTCCAGTTTCGCATCCTGCCGGTAAGTGGCAGACAATAAAATCTGCCGCATCAGTTTTTTCAGGTCCCAGTTGAATTCATACATCAATTGCCAGGCCAGATGATCCAGCAAAGCGCGGTGTGTGGGCGGAATACCTTGTGTACCGAGGTCTTCGAGTGTTTCAGCAATGCCCTGCCCAAAAAACTGTTCCCATATCCGGTTCACAATGGTTCTTGCGGTTAGCGGGTTTCTTTTATCGGTAAGCCACATCGCCAGCCCCAGGCGGTTCCTGGGTGCTTCTGCCGGCATGTTACCCAGTGACCGGGGCACATCGGGTGTTACCTCTTTTCCTTTTACCAACCAGTTGCCTCTTTCAAAAACATGGGTGCTGCGGAACAATGCTTTTGTATTTTCCATAATCACGGGTGTGATGGTTACCTGCTTTGAAAAAATAAGGTCATTGAAATATTTTACCGCACTATCATATCCTGGTTTTCCTTTTCCGGGGAATGGATCGGTAATAAAAAACCAGTCGAACTGCATACCCGTTTCTTCAGCTGTGGCAAGATTTTTATTCTGGTAAGTGAAGAAAAGATTTCTTCTTCCGGAAGATGCAGGCAGATCAACCCTCCCCAGTTTCCATGCGCCTTTTGTATCCTCAACCGATACGCTGTTTACAAGCGGCCCATCGGCTTTATCAAAATGGATCACCCATTTGCCACCGGGTTTCCAGCTTTTGAATTTGTAGACGAGTTGTGTATGGTTTTCAAAATCCACATCCGGTAAACGCGAAACTGCATTGTTCCGCAATACCAGCCATTTGGTATCTGTGAGGGCGCTGTTCACCAACTGATCGGCAGCAATGGAATTGATGGCGGGCTGTTCTGTTTTTACAAATTGCACCAGTTCCTTTTCTCTTGATGCCGCATTCAGGTGCAACCAGTTTTTGAACCGGATAAATTTGATACTGTCTTCTTTGTGATATTCGCGCAGCAAAGGGTAATCATCATAAGTGTCCTCATCCCTTGTATTGTTGAAGAAAGCCATGAACTTATAATACTCTTCATGGCGGAATGGATCGTAAGGATGGCTATGGCATTGCACACAGGCGAAAGTGGTTCCCATGATCCCTTCCCAGGTAGTATTCACACGGTCGATCACTGCCGCCGTGCGGAACTCTTCATTATCCGTACCGCCTTCATCATTCGTCATGGTATTGCGGTGAAACGCCGTTGCGATATATTGTGCATCAGTTGGGTTCGGTAAGAGGTCCCCTGCGATCTGTTCAGTAAGAAACTGGTTATACGGTTTGTTGTCATTAAAGGCTTTGATGAGCCAATCGCGGTAACGCCATATCGAGCGCCAGTCGTCCCGTTCATACCCTTTGGTATCCGCATATCGCGCAATATCCATCCACATCGCAGCCCATCTTTCCCCGTAATGCGGAGAGGACAGAAGTGTGTCAACCAGTTTTTCATACGAATTGCTACGGGTATCTTTCAGAAAAAAACCGGCGAGTGATGCGGAAGGAGGCAAACCGGTAATATCGAGACTGGCCCTTCGCAGCAATGTGGCTTTATCGGCTTCATCCGCAGGTTTCAATCCTTCATCGCGCATGCGCTGGTAAATAAAATGGTCGATATCATTTTTCACCCAGCCACCACCTCCGCTTGTTCCGAAAAACCAGTTATTTACTTTGGGCACTTCCTGTTTTTCCACGGGAACATAGGCCCAGTGATCACCCCAAGCAGCGCCCTGCTTGATCCATTTTTTTAAAAGATTGATCTCCTCTTTGGAGAGCGGCGGATGTTTATAAGGCATCCTTTCTTCCGGATCCTGAAGGGTGAGCCTCCGGATCAGTTCGCTGTGCTCGGGATCACCGGGGATGATGGCAGGCTTGCCGGATTTATTCACAGCCAATGCATCCGAACGGAACAAAAGACTAAAACCACTTTGCCGTTTTACACCGCCATGACAAGTGATACATTTTTTATTAAAGATGGGTTTGATCTCCGCGCTGTAATCAACTTTGTGTTCTGTATTGATATAAACAAATCCGCTTGCGGCCAGCACCAGCAAAATAATCACCCAGCTAAGCCTGGCAAGACGGGGGAAACGCATCGGAATAATTATTTTATTCCCTTCAAAGTAACTATTTTCTGTCATTTAGCAAACGCAGCACAAGGCAGATAGAACGAAAACCCATGAAGATCCGGAACAACACAGTGCAGTATCGTTTCCCCTATAGTCAAATCCTGTGTAAAGATTAATGCACTTTCTTGCCGCCGAGGTAAGTGGCGCTCACTTTTGTCTGCAATATTTCTTTCTCTGCGATTTTCATCAGGTCTTTATCCAATAAAATAAAGTCTGCTTTTTTACCTGGTTCCAGGCTACCCACTTCTTTTTCGAGGAAGCCTGCTTTGGCGGCCCAGATCGTCATGCCGCGGATAGTTTCTTCGCGTGTCAATGCATTCTCCGTTTGAAAACCATTTTCAGGATATCCTTTCGCATCTTTCCGGAATACAGCCGCGAGAAATGTTTTGAAGGGAGAAATATCTTCCACCGGAAAATCGGTTCCCAAAGGGATCCATCCATTCTGTTTCAGCAGTTGCTTAAATGCATAACCGCCTTTTAACCGCTCTGCACCCAGCCTTTCGCCAGCCCAGTACATATCACTTGTGGCATGGGTGGGCTGCACGGAAGGAATGATATTGGCCGAACCGAATAAATCAAAATCATCCGGGTTGATGATCTGTGCGTGTTCAATGCGCCAGCGTTTATCATTTTTCCCTTTCAGGTAAGTATTGTAGATATGCAGCATACTGCGATTGGCGCTATCACCGATGGCGTGGGTGCACATCTGGAAACCGGTAGCAGCCAGCACTTTCGCAAGCGAATCGTAATGAGAAGGGTTGCGTAAAAGAAAACCCTGCCAACCCGGTTTATCGGAATAAGGTTGCAGCAAACAGGCACCCCTGCTGCCGAGTGCACCATCCGCGTATACTTTAAATGCGTTGACAAAAAGTTTGTCTGTTTTCAGCGGACCAGTTTTCAGGTATTTCGCCAGGTTCTCGTCATTGTCGCTCAGCATCACATACAAACGCATATCCAGCTTACCTGCTTTCTGCAACGCATTGATGGCATCCACCTCCTTCCAGCCAAGTCCGCAATCGGTGATCGTGGTCAGGCCTTGTGCAAAACAATTTTTTTGCGCGTCCTGCAGGTATTGTGTAAACATTTCAGGAGTGGGGTCAGGGATCTGGTCGTACACTTTATTATCTCCGTTATCGATGAGCACACCGGTGAGTTTGCCGTTTTTTGTTTCAATCGATCCGCCGGTGATGGTTTGACCCGCTTTGATACCTGCAAGGTCCAGTGCTTTCTGGTTGGCGATCGAAGCATGGCCATCCACCCTTGTGATCACAACCGGTTTATCCGGAAACAACTGGTTCAGCAATTCGTTGGTGGGATAGGTTTTTCCCGGCCAGCGGTTCTGGTCCCATCCGCGTCCCTGTATCCAGGGCAGGTCGGGATGTTGCTCCGCGAATTTTTTTATGCGGTCAACGGTTTCTTCCCAGGTACTGGTCCCAAAAAGATCGGCTGTAAAAAGTGAACGGCCATATCCCACAAAATGGGCATGCGCATCGATAAAACCAGGATAGATTGCCTGACCTTTTGCGTCGATATTCTCTGCTGCGGTATAGCTGCCGGTGATCTCATCATTTTTGCCGGTGGCGACGATCTTTCCGTCTTTAATCGCCATCGCTTCCGCGATCGTAAAAGCAGAATCCACTGTATAGATCACTGCATGGTGTACGATAAGGTCGGCGGTTTTTGTTTTACAGGAAGCAAAAATAAAAACGATGGCTGCAATCAGGATCTTGCGCATAAAAGAAGTTGTTTGCACTAAGATAAGCAGGCGGAAGAACAATGGAACAGAAGAATATCCAAAGGCTTATTTCAACAGCTCACAAGGTTTCAGGCCAGTATGCTTTTTAAATGCCGCGGAAAAATGCGAGATGGAAGAATAGCCAAGCAATGCCGATACATCGGTAACGCTCAGGCTTTTTTCGTAGAGCAGGTATTTGGCATGCTCCATCCGCTGTTGCTGGTAAAAATCAAAAATGGTGGTGCCGAATACTTCTTTAAACCCTTTTTTCAGGTAGCATTCGTTCATCGCCACTTTACGGCTCAGTTCTTTGATGGTGATGGGGTCACCGATATGTTGCAATAAAATTTCCCTTGCCTGGTAAATACGTTCCCTTCCGCTTTCATCTGCAAGAAATTTGCAGGTAAACCCTTCTTCTTTTTCGTCCACAAGGCACTCGAGGCTGTAGAGAAGCAACTCATGCACTTTTGCGTTCACAAAAATATTTTCCAATGCACCCGAATAACTGTGGTTCAGTAAACCATCGAGTACATTCCGTTTCTTATTGCAGAGAGGGAATATTTTGGTGAATGCATGCGGGTGACGGAAAGCCAGCACTTCATCTTTGCGGCTGGTCAGTTTTACATTGTGTACAAACTGGTGCAGGAAAGTGGAAGTGAAATGAAAAGTAAATACATCCACTGTCTGGTGTTTGCCACTACAGTTCTGCGTGGGCAATTGGTTACACATCCCGCAGCTTCTTTCCTCACAATACCGGTTGCCGGTTGTGCAATACCGCAGTTCGAGGTAATTCTCAGATGGTTTCTTTGTATTGTAATGGTACACCATCATACCCGTATCCTCGGCCACCCAGGGATGCTGCGCATAATAACGGCGGATCTGGTACTGGATCGATCCCGGGATATGCTGTTCTTTTTCATACAGCAGGTCCATGCTGGGTTCGATCCCGCCACGATGCGCCACTTTCAATATGTCCATTACCTGTACCATCCGGGAGCAAATTTAATGTATAAACATCTATTTCGCAAGTTGCTGTTTTGTTAACCTGTCACAGAAGGGTCATTTTTAGCTTTACAAAGGACCTGAAAATGGGGAAAAATAGACTTGTTTACAGCCCCGGAAAGGATATCTTTTCATTAGATTTGCCCGCTATTGAATTTTCGTAAAAACACTGGAGAGACAAGCATTTATGAGCAACGAACAACAGCCCAATCACGAGGCCAGGAACAGGAATTACGGGGCCGACAGTATACAGGTTCTGGAGGGTTTAGAAGCGGTGCGGAAAAGGCCCGCCATGTACATCGGCGATATTGGTATCAAAGGATTGCACCACCTGGTATATGAAGTGGTCGATAACTCGATCGATGAAGCCCTTGCAGGATATTGTAAAAACATTACTGTAACCATCCATGAAGACAATTCCATCAGTGTTCAGGATGATGGCCGTGGGATCCCTACCGGCATCAACACCAAGGAAAAGAAAAGCGCCCTTGAAATTGTAATGACGGTGCTGCATGCCGGTGGTAAATTTGATAAAGACACGTATAAAGTTTCCGGCGGTTTGCATGGTGTGGGTGTGAGTTGCGTGAATGCCCTCAGTACCCGTTTGCATGCAACAGTTCATCGAGATGGAAAAATTTTCGAACAGGAATACAAAATCGGTGTTCCCCAGTACGAAGTGCGCGAGATCGGTACAAGTGATAAGACGGGGACATTGGTTCATTTCTGGCCCGATGCCACCATTTTCCAGGAAACGGTTTACCGCAAAGAAATACTGGAAGGCCGCCTCCGCGAACTGGCTTATCTCAACAAACGCATCAGCATCACCCTCATCGATCTTCGCGACCAAAACGAAAACGGCGAATCGTACACCCGCAATTTTTATAGTGAAGGCGGTATCGTTGAGTTCGTGGAAATGCTCGATAAAAACGGGAACCGCAACCCCCTCATTCCTGCCCCGCTTTTTGTGGAAGGATATGATGAATCATCGAATATCGCCGTAGAAGTGGCACTCACTTACAACGACGATTTCAAGGAACATATTTTTTCCTACGTTAACAACATCAATACCATTGAAGGCGGCACGCACGTGACCGGTTTCCGCCAGGCACTCACACGGGTATTCAAAACCTATGGTGATAAGCAGGGCCTGTTTGAAAAAGCAAAAGTGACGATCGAGGGAGATGATTTCCGCGAAGGATTGAGCGCGATCATTTCCGTAAAAGTTCCCGAGCCACAGTTTGAAGGACAAACAAAAACAAAACTCGGCAACAGTGAAGTGAGTGGTATTGTTCAAACCACCGTTGCCAAAGCACTGGATGCCTATCTCGAAGAAAACCCCCGCGAAGCGAAGAACGTGATTTCAAAAATCATCCTCGCCGCACAGGCCCGTGTTGCTGCCAAAAAAGCCCGCGACCTTGTACAACGCAAAACCGTTCTGAGTGGCGGTGGCCTGCCGGGTAAACTGGCCGATTGCAGTGAACGCGACCCGGAAAAATGCGAGCTCTACCTCGTTGAGGGAGATTCAGCAGGCGGTACCGCCAAGCAGGGCCGCGACAGAAGTTACCAGGCCATCCTTCCTTTAAGGGGTAAGATATTGAATGTGGAGAAAGCGATGGAGCATAAGATCTATGAGAACGAAGAGATCCGGAATATGTATACTGCGCTCGGTGTAACTGTTGGTACAGCAGAAGATCCGAAAGCATTGAACACAGCCAAACTGCGATATCATAAACTCATCATCATGACCGATGCCGATGTGGATGGTTCGCATATCGCCACCCTGATCCTCACATTCGTTTTCCGTTACATGAAAGAGTTGGTGGAACAGGGCTATGTATACATTGCACAGCCCCCGCTTTATCTCGTAAAAAAAGGCAAGGAACAGGAATACGCCTACAGCGAAGAACAGCGGAAACTATGGGTGGAAAAACTCGGAGGCGGCAAAGAAGACAGTGTTACGATACAGCGATACAAAGGTTTGGGTGAGATGAATGCCGACCAGCTATGGGAAACCACGATGGACCCTGCACGCAGAACCCTGAAGCAGGTTACCATTGAAAGCGCTGCAGAAGCCGACAGGATATTCAGCATGCTCATGGGCGATGATGTGGCACCACGTCGTGAATTCATCGAGAGCCATGCGAAATATGCGAAGATTGATGCGTGAGGGAGGTCATGGTTCATGGCATATCGTTCATGGTTGCGTGGGATTCATGTTTTTGGCAAAAACCATGAATAATGAACCATGAGCTATGAACTTACTCCCCCGGCTGAAATTTCAGTTTCCCATAGAAAAAGAGTAGTTTGTGCCCGATTCGATTGCTATTACTAACCACTAAATTCAACAAACATGGACACTTCAAAAATGATCAAAGCATATTGCCTGAAAACAAAGGAGAAAAATGTTCCTATGCAGGACGCCGTTATCACCAAAACTGCCAAAGGCGGTTATATGGCCGGCGGGCATGATGGCAAAGGCAATAAAATGGCTGCCATCCTCAGCGAAGCAAAAGCCTTACAGGCCATCGCCGATGGTGTGGCGAAAAAAGGTTTCTGACCATACCCGCATCGTTTTACAACAAAGTCCGGCAACACAACTGCCGGACTTTGTATTTTATACCCGGGTGAATACACCCATTTTTAAAAACAGGGACCACAGAATAAGGCTTTTACTAATTTTACTGCAAAGAAAAATACATGATCATCCGGTTGCCATTACGGTTTGAAGGAAGCAAGGGAGAGAAAATGTTATACGCATTGTTCGACAGCGGTGCGACTTATTCATGCATCAACGATGATATGGCCGAACAACTGGAAGTTGTTACACCTATGCATACTCCAATGCGGCTGGCTACAGCGAGCAGCAGTACTTTCATGGAAATAACCAGTCGCTCCACCCTTGATTTTTACCATGAGGATGTTCGGCTGAGTGATGAATTTATGGTAGTACCTGGCTTAAGTGAAGATGTTATCATTGGCGCCAATACCATGCAGAAATGGCGGCTCAAACTCGATTTTGAAAATGATAATGTGATCGTTGACCCGCGGGTTGCCAAAGGGATCCTGATCAACCTTATCCGGAAAGATTAATTGTCTTCTGAGCGTTCACCCACCACATCTCTGTGCATCTGCTGCAGGAAGCGATACATGGCTTCCATATCTTTAATACCATCCACCACAAGTAAGAACATTCTGCCCGTTTGTTTCAACCGCGCTTTATTCGTCCCTGTTTGCAGGTAAGCAAGGATTTTTTTGAAGAGATCAGATTCGAAATACGGAGAGTCGGGACGGTTGATAAAATAACAGCGCAGCGTATCTTCTTTTAAAGCCATTTTTTCAAACCCAAGGTTTACGGCCATCCAGCGACAGCGCACAGTGGTGAAAAGGTCTTCCACCTGTGATGGCACGGGGCCAAAACGATCCACCAGTTCCTGGTGAAACACCTGCAAACCGGATTCATTTTCGCAGCTATCCAATCGTGTATAAAGCGACAATCGTTCTGTGATACTTTCCACGTAATCATCCGGTATCAGTATTTCAAGATCGGTATCAATGGTACAGTCGCTCACAAAATCATCCTGTTTGCTGATCTCTTCTTTAAACAGGTCTTTGAAGGAAGTCCGTTTCAGTTCGCGTATGGCTTCTTCCAGTATCTTCTGGTACATTTCAAAACCGATCTCAGCCATAAAGCCTGTCTGTTCTCCTCCCAATAAATTTCCGGCACCGCGGATATCGAGGTCACGCATCGCGATCTGGAAACCGCTGCCAAGGTCGCTGAACTGTTCAAGCGTTTGCAAACGTTTTCTCGAATCAGTTGGCAAAGTACTCATCGGGGGAGCCAGCAGGTAACAGAATGCTTTTTTATTGCTGCGCCCAACCCGGCCACGCAGCTGGTGAAGATCGCTTAAGCCAAAATGATGGGCATTGTTTACGATGATGGTATTCACATTCGGGATATCCACCCCGCTTTCAACGATATTGGTGCAAACGAGTACATCATATTTCCGGTCGATAAAATCGAGGATGCGTTCTTCCAGTTCATGCCCTTCCAGTTGCCCGTGCGCGAAACCGATACTCAGATCCGGGCAAAGCCCCTGTATCAACGCGCACATTTCGGTTAAACCCTGTACGCGGTTGTGGATGAAGAATATTTGTCCGCCACGTTCCGTTTCATAATAAATCGCATCGCGGATAAAATCATCGTTGAATACATGTACTTCCGTTTGTATGGGTTGCCGGTTCGGCGGTGGTGTATTGATGATGCTGAGGTCCCTTGCTCCCATCAAACTGAACTGAAGGGTACGCGGTATGGGGGTAGCGGTGAGCGTTAAACAGTCAACATTTGTTTTTAAGGTTTTCAGTTTTTCTTTGTGTGCCACACCGAATTTCTGTTCTTCATCGATGATCATGATACCGAGGTTTTTGAACTTCACTTCTTTCCCCAGCAACCCATGGGTGCCAATGATGATATCGATCTTTCCTTCTTCCAGTTTTTTGAGTGTTTCTTTTTTTTCTTTGGATGATTTGAAACGGTTGAGATAATCCACCGTAACGGGAAAGTCTTTTAACCTTTCCTGGAAAGTTTTATAATGTTGAAATGCCAGTATCGTAGTAGGCACGAGTACAGCGGCCTGTTTACCATCTACGCAAGTTTTAAATGCCGCGCGGATGGCCACTTCTGTTTTTCCAAAACCCACATCCCCGCATACCAGCCTGTCCATGGGGCTTTCGCTTTCCATGTCTTTTTTTACATCCGCGGTTGCCTTGCTCTGGTCAGGTGTGTCTTCATAAATAAAAGAAGCTTCCAGTTCGGTTTGCAGGTAGGTGTCGGGTGTATGCGCGAAACCCTGCTGCGCCTTTCGCTGCGCATACAGTTTTATCAGATCGAAGGCGATCTCCTTAACCTTGGTTTTTGTTTTTTCCTTTAACCGGTTCCATACATCCGATCCCAGTTTATTCACTTTCGGGACGGAGCCATCTTTACCGGTATACTTGGAAATTTTATGCAGTGAATTGATGTTCACATACAGGATATCACTGTCTTTATAAATGATTCGGACGGCTTCCTGCACTTTGCCACTCGCCTCTATTTTCTGCAGCCCGCTGTAAACACCTACGCCATGATCGATATGGGTTACATAATCCCCCGGCTGAAGGTCGCGCAGCGTTTTAAGTGTAATGGCTTTATTCTTGTTATACGCCTGCTTTACTTTGTATTTGTGATAGCGCTGGAATACCTGGTGATCTGTGTAACAAACAACCTTCCGCTCTTCATCGATAAAGCCTTCATGAATACCGGTAGCAACGGGCACGAACTGTATCTCTGTATTCAGATCCGCAAAAATGCTGTTCAGTCTTTCAAGCTGCTTAACCTGTTCTGCAAAAAGATAGATGGTGAAACCAGCAGCTTCGTGTGTCTTCAGGTCGCGGATCAGGAGGTCGAACTGGCGGTTAAACGAAGGTTGTGTCCGTGTTCTGAATTCGATCTCCGTATTTGCCATCTGTGGTTTAAAGCCAAACTCAACCACATGTTTACGGTTCAGTTGGTTTTCCAGAACAGAGGAGCCAACAAAATCTTCCGGTTTGATCTCTTTGAGGATGCGGGTTTCATCATCATCCGTCTCCTCCTGTTTGCCAAAACCCTCTTTCAGCAATTGTAAAAATCCCTGCAGGTCTTCCTCCTGTGTATCAATTTTTTCTTTGATCACATCCCAATCCTTCAGCCACACCACCGTATTTCCTGAAACAAAATCCAGCAGCGAAACTTTCTCTCCTTCTGCGAATTGTGTTTCCACATTGGGGATGATGTTCACCTGTAAAAGTTTCCGTTCACTCAACTGTGTTTCGGGATCGAAGATGCGGATACTGTCCACATCGTTGCCAAACAATTCCACCCGGTACGGTTTTTCGTTCCCGAAGGAATAAATATCGAGTATCCCGCCACGCAAAGCAAACTGGCCCGGTTCGTACACAAAATCGGTTCGCACAAAACCATACATCACGAATAATTCCATCAGGCTTACCAGGTTAATGGTATCATTGGTTTTGATGCTGATGATATTACTGCTGATGGTATCGGGCAAAACCACTTTTTCAAACAACGCTTCCGGGTAGGTAACAATGATCTTTCTATTCCCGCCGGCAGCCAGTTTCGTGAGCGCTTCCGTACGCAGCATCACATGCGAGGAATTGAGCAGCCTGAAATTTTTACGGTTGCGGAAAGAAGAAGGAAAATAAAAAAGGTCGAGTGCGTTGGTAAGGTTTTCGAGTGTGTTATGAAAATAAGCCGCTTCCTCTGCATCGTCCAGAACAACAAGGTGGTTCAATTGCTGGCAGGAAGGGTGCATAAACACACTGCTCACCACAAATTCGGAACTGCTGCCCTGGAGGTTTTTTAAAAAGATCCGCTGCGGGTCGGCAAAAGAGAGCCTGTCCACCAACTGAAAAAGATGGGGGGATTGCTGATAATGTTCCAACAATGCATTCAGGTTCATAACCGCGCTAAACTTCCTTCACGAAAGAGCGCAAAGATAGGTGCTGGCACTGAGCCGGTAAAGAAATGATCAGAAACTCGCTTTGTTGTTTACGGTGATATTGGCTTTGGTGAGTTTTCCCTCCTCCACTTTAAAAAGCGAAATATTGTTTTCGGTGTCGAACAAATTGGCAAAATATCCATTTCCGAGTTTCACAAAAACAGAATAATTGCCTGCAGGAAGCGAAATTTTATAAGCTCCGGTGCTGTCGGTATTAACCGAAGCAACCAGTTTGGTTTTGATGGTCGTATAGATGGTTGGCGATGACGCGTTACGGCTTACCTGGCTGATATGCGTAGGTTCGTACACGTAAACAATGGTTTGCAGGCCTTTGGGAGAAGGCTTTTCAGCTCCCACCATCGGCATCTGGTTACCCTTTATTTCCGTAACCCTGCCCGAAAGGCCCTGTGTGATTGAGGATGAATCCGCCTTTTTTGACGATGAACAGGCCATTGTGACCGAAACCGTTACAAAAAGAAAAAAAAGAATGTGTTTCATACATCAATTTGAAGCCTGAAAGTATCTAATTTAGAGGATATTAGGCCTTTAAAATTTTTGAAGACCGGGCACGGAAAACTCAAATGGTTATGCTGAAAAAAATCCTTCTCTTCCTCACATTCACCTGCTTAACGACTGCATTGGTGAAAGCACAGATTTCTACCAATACCAGGGTATTAAAACAGGCTTCTATTGGTTTCAGGGCATCCTTTGAAGCCAACCACCTGAAAGCATTGAAAATGGCGAAGGAAAAAGGCTGGTCGCTAACCATCACCGGCCGCAATGGTGCCAAAGCCTTCCTGATGGGTGTGGATGATTTTGGCTATCCATTATATATCGGTACAAACAGCAATGCTATCGCCGCCGCCACAACCGGAGCCAGTAAATTATGGCCGGGGGGTGCCAGCGGGCTTGGTCTTTCCGGAAGTACAGCCGCTTTGAAAAATAAAATCGGCGTATGGGATGGCGGGGCAGTACTTGGTTCGCATGTGGAACTGACAGGCCGGGTAACACAAAAAGACAACCCGTCCACTACGGAAGACCATGCAACCCATGTAACCGGGACCATGATCGCTTCGGGGGTAAATCCAAGTGCCAAAGGGATGTCGTTTGGCGCACAGGGTATTGTTGCCTACGATTTTAATAACGATTATTCCGAGATGGCCAATGAAGCGGCCAATTTGTTGTTATCGAACCATTCTTATGGACAGATTGCCGGATGGAATTATAACGATGCACAAAGCCGTTGGGAATTCTGGGGCCGTTCAACCGATACCGAGGATTATAAATTCGGATACTATGATGACAAAGCGCAGATGCTGGATTCAATTGCATACAATGCCCCTTTTTACCTGATCGTAAAAGCTGCGGGAAATAACCGGGTGTATAACGGACCAGCCGTAGGCTCTCCTTACTTCCGTTACAATGCCAGTGGGGTGATGGCTTCGGCAGGCAACCGCCCTGCAGGTATCAGCAGTAACGACAGCTACGATTGTATCTCCTCAGATATCGGTGCAAAAAATATTCTTTCTGTGGGAGCTGTCAGCGGGATACCCTACGGCTATACCCGTCCGGAAGATGTGGTGATGTCGAGTTTCAGTTCCTGGGGGCCAACTGATGATGGCCGTATCAAACCCGATGTAGTGGCCGATGGTGTGAATGTATTATCGAGCATTGCGAAATCGACAAATGCTTATGATTATGAAAGCGGTACTTCGATGGCAACACCCAATACTACCGGTTCCCTGTTTCTTTTGCAGGAATATTACTCAAAACTGAAGAGTGGATCTTTTATGCGTTCGGCCACTTTAAAAGGGCTGGCTATCCATACCGCCAATGAAGCGGGTATCGCACCGGGACCGGATTACCAGTACGGCTGGGGTTTATTGAATGTTGAAAAAGCTGCAGCTGTTATCACCGCAGCGGTTCCATCCAATAATGCAAGCACCAGTGCACATCTTTTGTATGAGAATACATTGAACCAGGGACAAACCGCCACTTTCACGGTAGTGGCGAGTGGGAAAAGCCCGTTGCAGGCAACCATCTGCTGGACCGATCCCAAAGGTTCAGTTGACAAAGTGAATGTTTTGAATAACCGAGCCAAAAATCTTGTGAACGATCTGGATATCCGTATTACCAGGGGCGGCAGTTCTCCCAGAACCTATCTACCCTGGACACTCGATGTAAATTTCCCTGCCGCTTCAGCTGTACCCGGAGATAATATCACGGATAATGTGGAAAGGATTGATATCGACAGCACAGTGCCTGGCCAGACTTATACGATCACCGTTTCACATAAAGGAACCCTTGCACGCGGGCCGCAGGCTTACTCTTTGCTCGTTAGTGGTGTGGGTGGAACGGCATTCTGTACTTCTGCATCAGGTGGCGGCGGTGCAAGGATCGACAGTGTAAGTTTTAAAAATATCCAGTTCGCCAATACAGCCGGTTCAAAAACCTATACGGATAACACCCGTCTTATCGCGAATATCGAACCCTCCGAAACCATACCTGTGAGAGTAAGGGTAAGCACCGCTGATGCCACCACCAATACTAGGTTTGTAAAATTATTTATTGACTATAACAATAATGGCGTATTCGACAGTAATGAACTGGTGGCTACCAGTTCCCTGCTCAACTCGGCTGCACAAACATTTACTGCCAATATTACCACTCCTTCCTCGCTTGCCGTTGGATCGCTTTGCCTGATGCGCGTCATCGTTCAGGAAGCCGCAACCAATACCGACGTAACTTCCTGCGGCACGTATGGAAAAGGAGAAACACAGGATTACGTTTTAAAAGTGGTAAATCCTTCAAATGATATCGCGGTAAGCAATATCATTTCGCCGGCCGCTGCCGACTGTTCCAATGATGCTCAGTACCTCACAGTGGAAGTACGGAATAACGGTTCCAATACGCTCAGTAACATCCCTCTCACGGCAACTGTTGGAAGCGGCGGCACAACGCTTGCAACAATGGCCTTTACATTGCCCGGTCCCATTGCTCCGCTTACCAGTATGCAGTACACCTTCCAGAAACCATTTGCCACCAACGGAGGTACTACTTATACCATCACAGCAACAGCCAGCCTGGCAACAGACCAGAACCCTGCCAACAATACATTGGTGGGTACCATTGTTACAGCCAGCAAGCCCGCAGCTATTACGGCAGTTGGAAATATTTGTAATGGAACAACCGTAAACCTGAAAGTGACCAATGCGGATCTGTCTAATTATTACTGGTACACTTCTGCAACATCCACCACACCTTTTGCAACCGGTCCATCTACTACAACCACTACTATCACAACCGATAAAACGTATTACGTAGCGAAGGAAGCACATATCAGTGTGGGGCCAACAGATAAAACAAAACTCACTAACAGCGGAGGTTACAATAGTTTTTCGTTCAACTATGTAAAGATCAATAATGCAGTGCCCGTTACCATAGAAAGCGCTAGGTTATATATTGGGAACCCCGGTAAGATCAAGTTTACACTTGCCAACCTGCTTTCAGAAACCAGTTCAGGTTATCAGTATTCCCAATTGGCTTCCACTACGCTCGATGTATATCCAACCACCCCCAACCCCGGCCCCAACAGCACCGGTAATTCAACCAACGATACTGGCGCAATCTACGCATTGAACCTGCCGGTCACTGCTACAGGAGATCATATCATTATCATCGAATGTATGCCCGGTTATGGCCGCAGCGACAGTGCCACCATATTCAGGAATAATAATATCGCCAACCCTGCAGCCACTTACCCGATCGGGTCATCCAGTATCATGACGATAACAGGAAACAGCGCGCACAATTCAACCGGGCAGCAGGATGGATCTTTCTATTATTTCTTCTATGATATGAAAGTGAATACACAGGCCTGTGTGAGCGACAGGTTGCCGGTGGTAGTGGCTGCAGCGCCAAAACCTGTGATCACACAACAGGCCGATTCGCTCGTAAGCAGTATTGCAAAAGGGAACCTCTGGTATCTCAATGACACCATTATTTCCGGGGCCAATAAAGCGAGTTACAAACCCACGCGTTCGGGTAAATACAAAGTGATCGTAACCGATTCGCTCGGTTGCCAGACCAGTTCTGACGCTGTTACTTTCACGGTTACAGCCACTATCGACCAAACAGCCAGAGAGATCAACCTGCAGGTTAGTCCTAATCCAAATAATGGAACCTTTAATCTGTCGTTTGAAGTAAATACGAAAGCTGATCTTTCGATAGAACTGCTGAGTGCTTCGGGCCAGCGGGTATATAACAGTAATTATTCCAGTTTCAGCGGCAAGTTTTCGAAACAGTTACAGATAGACAATGTGGCTTCTGAATTTTACCTGCTGAAGATCCAGCATAATAAGAAAACTTATCTCCAAAAGATACTGATCCAGCGGTAAACCCCTGGCAACGAAAACGATTGCATAAAAAGGCAGCGGGTAACCGTTGCCTTTTTGTTTGGGCGTAGTACCTTTACCTCAACGGCGTGGGTTACCCGTACCGTGAGATTGCCTATTAAGAAACCAAAACCCTTGCAAATGTTAGAACCCTGGCGTACTGGTAAAGTGATCAGAATTGAAGATGCAACTGCCCAAACCCGTCGTTTCTGGATACAGGTTCCGGAACTGGAATCCTTCGATTTCAAAGCCGGACAGTTCGTAACCCTCGATCTTCCCATCCACGAACAGAAAAACAAACGCTGGAGAAGTTATTCCATCGCGTCAGCACCTGATGGCACCAATATTTTTGAACTGGTGATCGTATTACTCGAAGGTGGCCTTGGCACCACGTATCTTTTTAACGAAGTAAGCGTTGGCAGTGAATTGCTGCTGCGCGGCCCGCAGGGTAAATTCGTTTTACCCGAGCCTGTTACCGAAGATGTTTACTTTATCTGTACCGGTACCGGCATCGCACCATTCCGTGCGATGGTGCATAATCTTCACAAACAAAAACTGCCGCACCAGAACCTGCACCTCATTTTTGGCTGCCGTAAATTTTCGGACGGCCTTTACGTAGATGAACTAAAACAACTTGAAAAAGATGAGCCTGGTTTTTTCTTCCATCCTTGCTATTCCCGCGAGGAATCGGTACCGGAAGGTGCCTATAAAGGATATGTGCACCAGGTATATGAATCATTAACGCAAAACGGTAAAATACCTGCCCGTTTCTATCTCTGCGGCTGGAAGAATATGATCGATGAAGCCAAGCAACGCATCCAGGCAATGGGGTATGACAAGAAGGCGATACACCTGGAGTTGTATGGATAGTCTGGAGTTAGGAATTGGGAGTTAGGAGTTGAGATATTTGATATCGTGGCTTTAAATTTCTGATTCTTCTTATATCGCTGTGTATCCGAAATCATCTGTGGTTATTGGTACGGTTTTTTTGCGATGGTAATGTAATAATCAAAAATAGCTTCCCTTTTAAAACGTATTCGTTTGCCTATCGTTAATCCGCGGCGGGTAAGAAAAGAATCATATTCATCTATCGATAGCTGAACAGGATGTAATGCATCACCCGGAAACAGCTGGAAGATTTTTTTTAAAATCTTATACCGGTGTGCATCTGTTGAAATTACCAGGAAGCCTCCCGGTTTTAATGCTTTTACAAGATTATTGTAACAGAGGTCAATATCATTTACATGGTTGATGGCGTTTATGCTGAAGATCAGGTCGTATTGATTTTCCTCATCGAGCTTTTCCATCATCTCATTCCGGAAACTTGTCCAGTGATATTGCAAAGGCCGGAAATGATCAAGCGATCTGTATTTATCAAGTAACGGGTCGATCGCAACAACTGTATTACCTTCTAATGCCATAAAAATACCGGCCGGGCCACAACCAGCATCCAATATTTTCAATTTCGCAGGAACAGGGATTTCCGGTTTGATTTGTTTTAAAAACCGGTCCCAGTAGCTCATTTTTTGTTGCAGGTATCCAGCAACATCTTTCTTTCCCAGGTATTGTTTCCACCACCTGATCTCGAGGCTTTGCGCCAGTTTCCATTTCAAACCTGCCATACTACTATCGCGTGGATTGGTTATACAATCTGTTCAAGCACGAGATCTTTCACCTTACTCATCAGTACCCGTTCCTGCTGCATGCTGTCGCGGTAGCGGATGGTTACGGTATTGTCTTCTTTTGTCTGGTGATCGATGGTAATACAGAAAGGGGTGCCCACTGCATCCTGGCGGCGGTAACGTTTACCGATCGCATCTTTCTCCTCGTAAAAGCACTTGAAATACGGTTTGCATTCATCCATCAGTTCACGTGCAATTTCGGGAAGGCCGTCTTTTTTGGTAAGCGGCAGGATCGCCAGTTTTACCGGGGCGATTTTTGGCGGGATATGCATCACCACACGGCTGTCGGTACTGCCATCTTCTTTGCTGATGGTTTCTTCCTTATAGGCATTTGAGAGGATCAGGAGGAACATACGGTCGAGGCCGATCGATGTTTCGATCACATAAGGCACATAATTCTGGTTGATCTCAGGATCGAAATACTGCAGCTTCTTTTTACTGTACAACTGGTGCTGTGTAAGATCAAAATCGCTGCGCGAATGAATGCCTTCCACTTCTTTAAACCCGATCGGGAATTCAAATTCAATATCGCAGGCCTCTTTTGCGTAATGCGCCAGTTTCACATGATCATGGTACCGGTATTTCTCTGCGGGGATGCCGAGGCTGAGATGCCATTGCAGGCGGGCTTCTTTCCAGTACTGGTACCATTCACCTTCTGTACCGGGGCGTACAAAAAACTGCATTTCCATCTGTTCAAACTCGCGCATACGGAAAATAAACTGGCGCGCCACGATCTCATTGCGGAATGCTTTACCGGTTTGCGCAATACCAAAGGGGATTTTCATCCGTGCAGATTTCTGCACATTCAGAAAATTTACAAAAATACCCTGTGCCGTTTCCGGGCGCAGGTAAATGGTATCCGATTCATCGGCCACCGAACCCAGTTGGGTGGAGAACATGAGATTGAACTGGCGGATATCCGTCCAGTTTCCCGTTCCGCTTACACTGCATACAATTTTATGATCGGTGATCAGTTGTTTCAATGCCGCGAAATTTTCTGCAGCAAGTAAAGTATCCATCTGTGCGATGAGTGCATCGGCAGCAGCAGTATCTCCTTTTTCTTTGAGTTCGTCCGCCTTTGCTTCGATAAGGTGATCAACCCGGTAACGTTTCTTACTGTCTTTATTATCGATCATCGGGTCGCTGAAATTATCAACATGCCCGCTGGCTTTCCAGGTAGTGGGATGCATAAAAATCGCCGCATCCACCCCAACGATATTTTCATGCAACTGTGTCATACTTTTCCACCAGTAATCGCGGATATTTTTCTTCAATTCGCTTCCATACGGGCCATAATCGTATACGGCGCTGAGCCCGTCATAAATTTCACTGCTGGGAAATACAAAGCCATATTCTTTGGCATGCGAAATGATCGCCTGGAACTGATTGTCTTGCTGTATACTCATAACGCCGCAAAAATAGGCTTTTCAGCTTGCCCGGCGAAACAGGCAAAACGGAAGAAGAGAAAGCCCTGAACAAGCGTTCATCCAAAAAATCCGGCACGAATCACCAAAAAAATTAGCTTAGTTGCCCAAAACAATTACCATGTTTAAAAAAACAGTTCTTATCCTTCTCTGCCTGCCTTTTTTTGCATCCTCTCAGCAGGTAACTGAATATCCGAATGATTATTTGTCGCCCGCTTTTCATGCAGGCCGGCGTGCCGCACTTCGTGAACTGATGCCGAAGGGTTCTGTTGCCATTCTATTTGCCGCACAGGTACGGAACCGCAGCAATGATGTGGATTTTGATTACTCACAGAACAGGAATTTTTATTACCTGACAGGACTGACAGAACCCAATGCGATGCTGGTTTTATTCAAAGAACCGGCAACCCTGCTCGGTAAAACCGGTACCGAATTTATTTTTGTGGAGCCCCGTAACCCGCAAAGAGAAATGTGGACGGGTAAAATACTTGGTGCGGAAGGAGTAATGGAGCGGTTGAAATTTGAAAATGTTTTTACAAACGATAAGTTTCAATACAACACCATCGATTTTTCAAAAACAGATTCCGTGTTTACAGGGCTGTATGCAGAAAATATCCTCTCGAAATATTATGGCCGCAATGGAATGGATCCATTATCAAAAATGGCTTCGCTGGTTGACAGTGCCCTCGTACAAAATAAAAAACCAAACGCCTATAACCGGTTGTCCGGCATGTTGCGCGGGTTACGATCGATAAAACAACCTGAAGAAATTACACTCATCGAAAAAGCGGTCAGCATCAGTACACAGGGGCACAATGACGTAATGCGTGCGGCAAAACCCGGCATGACGGAATACCAGGCGCAGGCCATCATGGAATATCATTTTAAAAAGAACGGATCAGAGTACCCCGGTTACCCGAGTATCAATGGATCGGGCGAGAATACCTGCATTTTACATTATGAGACAAACCAGCGACTTACAAAAGACGGCGACCTGTTACTGAGCGATTGCGCAGCCGAGTACCATGGCTATAGTGCCGATGTTACAAGAACGATACCGGTGAACGGGAAATTCAGCCCGGAGCAAAAAATGATTTACGAACTGGTACTTGCTGCACAGGACTCTGCCTTCCTCCAATGCAAAGCAGGTAATAATTCGAGCGATCCGCATCGTGCTGCTGTAAGGGTAATTACTGAAGGACTGAAAAAACTGGGTATCATTTCCACCGACCAGGAAGTAAGGACTTATTTCCCGCATGGCACATCGCATGGTTTAGGGCTGGATGTACATGATCCCAACCCGATGAAACTACAGCCCGGTGCAGTGTTTACCGTTGAGCCGGGAATTTATATTCCACCGGGAAGCAAATGCGATCAAAAATGGTGGAATATCGGTGTACGGATAGAAGATGATATCCTGATCACCGAAACCGGATATAAAAATCTTTCCGCCGGCAGCCCGAGAACAGTTGCAGAGATCGAAAAAATGATGAAACAGAAAAGTATTTTTAAATAAGCTATTGTTCTTTAAAATAAAAAACTCCGCTGCTCAGCGGAGTTTTTTATTTTCCAGGTGCCGGCTGCCATCGCGCATATTTTTTTTCTCGAAATTTTTCTGCAGCGCTTCGGTAAGGTTTACGCCTGTTTGGTTGGCGAGGCAGATCAATACCCATAATACGTCTGCCATTTCATCCGGCAACTCTTTTCCTTTATCCGATTCCTTGAAAGACTGCTCGCCATATTTCCGGACCATGAGTCGGCTCAACTCCCCTACTTCTTCCATCAGGATACCGAGATTGGTAAGCTCCGAAAAATAACGGACACCTATTGTTTTGATCCAGTTATCTACCTGTTGTTGTGCTTCTTCAATGGTCATGATAAAATTATTTAGCGTGGCCGATGCCGCCGTGAATGGTTTTTATTTTCATAACTGTTGCGATAGAGGTTGCCCGCTGTTTTATTTTCTCCGCATGATCGCCCTCATACATTTCGTTAACGGTTTCAGTGAAAAGGGATACCCATCGGTTAAAATCGGCATCTGTAAAAGGAACCATCTGGTGTATTTTTTCATGCGCCTGCATTACATTTCCCGGGTAAGCAGTTTTTTCAAAGATCACAGACTCCCAGAAATTTGTGATCAAAGGGATGTGTTTATCGAGATCGAGCGGTACCACTTCTGTAAAATAATGCCCGATCCTGTCATCGGCAAGTGCTTTCTTATAAAACCTTACCATTAAAGCTTCAATATCCGCACGGGTCTGGAGATCAGGCATGGTTGTCTTTTGATCTTTCGGTTATAAAAATAAAATTACAGTTTCCCATTCGTTGATACAATGTGAAGGTACTTGAAAAGTGTATGATCATTCTTCTTCCCCCTGATCCATTTCGCAGGAGAAGAGAGGAGCAAAAGAGAAAAAGAGATGCGTAAGAGTTACCTGTTCACCGGGTGTCAGCTTACGATTGCGTACCCGTTGGTGCATTCAGTGCATCAGTCGCAAAATTGTAAAAAATCTATGCGACTTTTTTCCAATTCAACCGTACCGAATTCACCGCCAGTACCACATCACTTAAACCCATCACAAGTGCACCGAAACCGGGATTGAGAAAACCGAATGCAGCAACCGGTATCGCAACAATATTATAGGCAAAGGCCCAGAAAAGATTTTGCTGGATGGTAAGATACGTGTGCCTGCCCAACCCAAGCGACAAAGGCAATTGCTGTATTCCCTGCCGCATCAGTACCACCTGTGCACTCTGCATCGCGATCTGTGAGGCATCGCTTAATGAAATACCTACTGTTGCTTTGGCAAGTGCAGGTGCATCATTGATGCCATCGCCCACCATTGCGGTTGGGGCAATATGGTTCAGTTCAGCGATCTTATTGAGTTTTTGCTGGGGTGTTTGTTCGGCATACACTTCATCAATACCCAATGCTGCCGCAACCTGATTACATTTTTCCAGCAGGTCGCCACTGAGTAAAATCGTTTTGATACCCTGTTGCTGTAAACGGCTCACCACTTTTTTCGCTTCTTCCCTTATTTCATCTGCCACATCAATCGTGCCGGTGAGACGGCCGTTTTTCAGGAGGTAAATATTATGTGTATGATCGCTCGTAACCTGCCCGGCCATTTTCCAGGAGCCGGCAAGGTATTCATTCCCTTCTTTATCGGTGGCTTTCATCCCCATGCCTTTTATTTCTTCTATTTTGGCCCAGCGTACTTCGTTTTTTGTTTTCCATTCCCTGACAACCGCTTTTGCAATGGGGTGGGTGGAGTATTTTTCGAGAGAGTAGGCAAGCCGTTTAAAATCTTCTTCGCCTGTACCGCTGTCCTTCTCTATCTCAAATGCAGTTATTGCAAAATGCCCGGTAGTAAGTGTACCCGTTTTATCAAACACCACCTGGCGGATGCTCTTGAATAACTCGAGGCTTTTTGCATTTTTAAATAGTACCCCGTTTTTCGCGGCACGACCCATACCCACTGCAATGGCTGCCGGTGTAGCAAGCCCCATGGCGCAGGGACATGAGATCACCAGCACTGCAATGGCCCTTAACAAACTACTGCTGAAGGCAATATTTCCAATAAAATAATTTCCGAGAAAAGTAACCACTGCAATACTGATAACCGTTGGCACAAATATGGCGCTGATCTTATCCGCCAGTTGCTGTATGGGTGGCTTTTCGGATTGTGCTTCTTTAACGAGTTTCAAAATATTCGCGAGTACCGTATCTTCCCCAACAGCCGTTACATAGGTTTTTACTGTGCCTGTTTCGAGCAGGCTGCCACCGATAAGTTTATCATTCATTTTTTTCTCAACCGGTACGCTTTCACCCGTGATAATGGCTTCATTTACGCTGGCTTCGCCCCAGAGTATTTTACAATCCATCGGAACGGTTTCGCCTGTTTTGATCAGCAGCAGGTCGCCCACTTTTAAACCCGTGCTCTCCACAGGAAAAATATGTTCCTCGTGCTTGTCATCGTACGCGATCATATTCGCCATTACTTTCCGGCTGACGGCCAGTTTACGCAAAGCCGCCTGCGTGGTTTCAACCGATTTGTCTTCCATCCAGTTGCCAAGAAATACAAGGGTGAGGATCGTTGCAGTGGTTTCATAGAAAAGAAATTCATCCGGCCTGCCTGAGAGAAATGTTCCGTACAAACTATATACAAATGCCGCAACCGCTCCTAATGCGATCAGCACATTCATATTCGGGATCCCTTTCAGGATACTTTTGAATGCACTTCTTCCAAAAAAATCCATACCCACAATAAATACCGGAATGGTGAGCCCCAGCTGCACATAAGGGTTCATCAGGAAATGGATATGAACACCCGGTAACAGGTGCAGCATCATCGGGAGCGTGAAAATGAAACAGAAAGCAAAGCGCTGAAAATGATTGGTGAAGATTTTTTTCCGTGGCGCGATGTTTTGTTCACCGGTTACCACATGATAACCCAACCCTTCGATGCCTTTTGAAATTTCCTGTTTGTTTTTTTGTTCATCCAGTTCAAAACTCACTTCACCACCGATAAAATTCACTTTTACTTCTTTCAGTCCTTTTCCCTGCAGGTATTTATCGATTGTAAGAGCACAATTGGTACAACTCATTCCCTCTACTTTCCAGTTCACTTTTTCCATTGTTCTGTGTTTAGGATACAAAAATACAAAGTGCCAAAGGGGCAGATTATCGAAATCGGAATTATTAATACAGCATTGTTTCAAAAACCATCCCGGCAGGGCCTTTATCTTTGCGGCATGGATGCCATTTTTACCCTCAGCGGGATAAAGCCTGTAGCCCGCGCTCTTTGGAAAGAAGCCTCTAAACATTCCGTATGGGCTTTTCATGCCGGTATGGGAACGGGTAAAACCACTTTTATCCATGCGTTATGTGAAGAACTCGGTGTAAAAGATACGATCGCGAGCCCCACATTTGCCATCATCAATGAATACAAGGGCAGTATGGTATCAACTATTTTTCACATGGACTGGTACCGGCTCTCATCAGAAGAGGAAGCAATTGGTGCAGGTGTGGAAGACTGCCTGCTTAGCGGGAACCTCTGTTTGATTGAATGGCCCGAAAACGCGGCCGGTTTACTGGATGAAAAAACATTTCATATCCACATGGAAGTGCTCGATACAGAAACCAGACGGTTGTACACAGGAAATGAACCCTGACACCCAAAACCGTTTCTGTTTTTGATTTTTGATTCCTCACTTTTAAGTGATCCTCCCTCTTTCTTCTATAAATAAAGTAACTTTAAGTATCTACAATTAACCGCTATGGCAAGCAAACCCACTATCAGTCCCTCGATTACCTATGAAACACTGGAAGAGGTACTGGATGTAAAACCACAGGGAGCCAGGTTGCATATCGGTATCCCGAAAGAGATCGCTTTCCAGGAAAACCGCATTGCATTAACACCGGAAGCCGTTGGGGTACTGGTGGCCAATGGCAACCAGGTAGTGGTGGAACACAAAGCCGGTGAAGGCAGCCATTATTCCGACAAGGATTATGCTGAGGCCGGGGCCAGGATCGTATACGACAGGGCCGCGGTATTTCAATGCCCTTTTTTGATAAAGAGCGCACCGCCGGTGGAAGAAGACATGCCACTGCTGCAAATGAACCAGACCATCGTTTCCCCCATTCATCTTTCGGCATTAAAGAAAGAGTACATCGAGAAAATGATGGAGAAACGCATTACCGCATTAAGTTTTGAAAATTTTAAAGACGACAGCGGCACATATCCCATCGTTCGCAGTATGAGTGAAATTGCGGGAAGCGCGGTGATGCTGATCGCCGGGCAATACCTAAGCAGTTTTAATAAAGGCAAAGGCGTGTTATTAGGCGGTATCAGCGGCATCCCTCCCACCAAAGTTGTGATCATCGGTGCAGGCATTGTTGGTGAATTTGCCACACGCAATGCGCTCGCCCTTGGCGCATCGGTAAAAGTGTTCGACAACAACGTATACCGGCTGAAACAGTTGCAGAATAACCTGGGCCAGCGCACCTGGACCAGCGTGCTCGAACCGCGCATACTTGCCAAACAATTAAAAACATGCGAAGTGGCCGTGGGCGCTTTGAGCAACGAATATGGCAGGGCGCCGGTAGTGGTAACCGAAGAAATGGTTGCGGCCATGCGGCCCGGTAGTATCATCATCGATGTGGCGATAGACAGGGGCGGATGTTTTGAAACCTCGGAGCTCACGAGTTATGAAGAGCCTACTTTCCTGAAACACGATGTGATCCATTACTGTGTGCCCAATATTCCCAGCGGTTTTGCACGTACAGCAAGCCAGGCCATCAGCAATGTACTGATGCCCCTGATGCTCGAGATCAGTGATGAGGGCGGCATGGAAGAAATGGTTTGGCACAAGTTTAACCTGCGCGAAGGCATTTATATGTTCAAGGGGGCATTGACCGATTTTTATATCAGCCAGCGTTTCGATCTCAAATACACCGACCTGAACCTGCTCATCGCAAGCCGGCGCTGATCGTGCAAATTCAAATAAAGCGGGTATGTGGGTAAAATATTGCTATGTTTTTATCGCTGCAATGCTGGTGGATATCGTACCGCTGCCATTACCACCGGCATTTGTGGTGATGGTATTCCTGCAATTGTATTATCACCTGGATGTATGGACCGTAATATGGGTAGGCGTGGCGGGTTCGATGCTTGGCAGGTACGCACTAACCTTGTATATCCCGAAAATCGCGGCGCGTTTATTCAATCCCGATAAAAATGCGGATGTACAATACCTTGGAAAAAAACTGAAAGAAAAAGGATGGAAAAGCCAGCTGGCCATCCTTACGTATTCACTGTTGCCACTTCCCACCACACCATTATTTATTGCAGGAGGAATGGCGCGTATGAAACCCATCAGCATCATCCCCGCTTTTTTCGTAGGTAAATTCACCAGCGATGCCGCAGCCGTTTTTATGGGGAAATATGCAGCGGAAAATGTTACAGGTATCCTCGATGGCATAATATCCTGGCAAAGCATATCGGGTTTGGTACTGGGACTATTATTAATCACAGCCTTACTTTTTATCGACTGGCGAACATTTCTCGAACAGAAAAAGATCCGGATCAATGTTAAGATCTGGAAATAATTTTCCCGCTTTTAGGATACAACACAAAGCCACTGAGAAGCAGGAATTTTGCGGAGGGTTACAGGGATATGCATTTCGCTGTATTCCTATTCCAGTTCCACGCAATCAAATCCATTGTTTTCCAAAACACTGATCACGTCAGATGCGGAAGCATGCACGCTTTCCACCCGTAAAATCCTGTCGCAATCCCCGAGATCAAAATTCCATTTAGCGGGATGCAAAAGATGATCGAGACAGGGCTGCAAAAATTTTGCGTCCTGCAGGTTGTTCACACTGGTTTTAAAAACAAGTACCATAGACTGATTTATACAATAACAGCCAGGATCGTTTAGTGAGAACGACCCTGGCCAGGAAACTAAAAACTCATATCATCCGCACTCGGTCCATACGTGCCGGGAATGGGAATATCCAGCAGGCGCAGGTAAACGCCCAGTTGGGCGCGGTGATGGATGATCTGGCTGAACGACATACGGATCGCATCGCGCTTGGGGTCGCTGCTGAAAACCTGTTCACCACTGCGCATGGTCCATATTTCATCAAGTGTATTTTCATTTCCGGCAGCAAGGTCTTTGCGGGCCTGTTCAATATTTTCTTCGAGATAAGCGATCAGGGCTGCAGTATCATTGATCTCTTTGGGTTTGTATTCTTCTACGGCAAAATCAAGCCCTGATGTATTCAGCACCATTCCGAACCAGAGTGGTATCTCGGCAATATGCGTAGCCAGTTGGCGGATACTCATACTTTTGGGATGCGGGCGCCAGTCGTACCGGTCGTTGGGTATGATCGAAAGCATTTTGCGCATCACGATGGCCTCCCTTTCAAATTCTTTCTGAAACTGTTGTAAATGTGTCATGGTTTTTGGTTTAGAAAACAAAGAAACCACGGGGTTATGACAACCCTATGTCAACAGCAAAACAGGAACCTGAATTATTTTTTGAGTGATTTTTCCAGCAGCCGGATATTTTCCTGCACTTTCCGGGTTAACTCAGCAGGTGTGATGATCTCTGCCTGGTCGCCAAACAATAAAAACCATTTTGCAAAACCCGTGAGAGAGGCAGTTAGGAAAGTCATTTCCATCATTCCGCCGATGTCTTCCTGGGAAACAAACCCGTTATAAAATTTTTGTTCACCCAGGTATTTGAGGATCTCTTTTTTTACCCTGATCACAACTTTGTGTAGTTCTTTTTCTTTTGACACTTTGTTCAGGAAAGAACGCAGTGCCGGGTGTTCTTTGTTGAATGAAATGGTGGTTATGGAAAGATACCTGATATGATCAACCCTGAAATGGCGGTAATCTTTGCGGAGCATACACCAGGCGATGAGATACCAGTAACGGCCCATAAAGAAAATACCTACGGGTTCGATATTCCGGTTGGTTTTTTCCTGCGAGTGTTCGGCGAAATAATCAATATTAAGTACTTTTTTATCGGCGATGGCTTTCAATATCTGTTGCAGGTAAGCGGAATCATTTTTTGTTCCAGAAAAATAAGGGCTTTCCACAACGGCGATATGTTCTTCCATATTTTCGAGATGGTCTTTTTCGGAAGAACGCAATACGGCTTTGATTTTATAAAGCGCGGCCTGGTACTGGTTGCGCGTGGAAGTATCTGTTAATTTCTCCACCAGTTTTTCAGCGGTAAGCAAAGCAGTGGCTTCTTCCTGTGTAAACATAACAGGCGGCAAACAGTAACCTTCCATGAGTGAGTAACCCTGGCCCGCTTCTCCAATTACGGGGATCCCGGCTTCTTCGAGTGTTTTTATATCGCGGTAAACGGTGCGCAGGCTGATGCCAAACCTGTCGGCAATTTCCTGCGCTTTTACCAGCCGCTTCGATTGCAACTGGATAAGGATAGTGGTGATACGGTCAAGGCGGTTCAAAGTGCGATCAATCTTCTTACAAATATCAGGAATCCTGCAGGTAGTGATCAATGGCTTTTGTAAAGCTCCGGTTGAGTATCCATTTGTGCAGGTATGCTGTCAGTAAAGTGGCAACGATCCCGAAGAAAGGTATGGTGAAGGAATCCTGCTGGTCTTTTCCAGTAAAAAATTTCACCGCCCCGATAATCAAAAACCCAAGCCCGGAAATCCAGAAATAACGCGCCGGCCATTCTATCGGGACCATCCGGTTAAAGTCATTCCGTGTATAATAATATTTACTGGTGGCCTGGTCAATAAACCCGATCACGCTATGCTCTAGCAATATCACCGATACATTTTGCTCCTGGTAAACAGGCAGGTTACGGCCCTGAATCGTGATTTGCCAGCGGGTGC
Organism: Chitinophagaceae bacterium; assembly: GCA_004028765.1. Lineage (GTDB taxonomy): Bacteria > Bacteroidota > Bacteroidia > Chitinophagales > Chitinophagaceae > Sediminibacterium. The sequence goes on from SAIX01000113.1 coordinate 49,089, forward strand.
CATCGGTAGCATTATTGAACACAACATCAGTATACAGAACAGATCGTACCGGAAAATTTCCCCATCCACCTCTTGTTTCTGAATACTTATCGGCATGAATAACCGTCGCGCTTTTCAACTCTAGCAAAAACTCATTTTTACCAAAGCGGATCATGGTTTGCATTTGCATAAGTCAGGCGTCTTTATTGAGAAAATACAATTCAGCGATCACTGTATTCTTTTCATGGGTAGCATTTTCAGCTATTTTCTTACAGATGGCATCGCATTCCGCTGCCGCAGCTTTTTTATCAGTATGCCCGTTCTGAATGAGCTGTTCCAGTTCAATCTGCCGGCGCAAAACTTCCGAGATCAGAAAGGAATTGGCAATGGTGCGGGCCATCAGGAATTCCATTACATGGCCAGCATTCAGGTTAAACCCTTTGCCATCATTGAGCAATTGCTCGATATTGGGATCGCTCATAAAATTTTTTTAGAGGTTGAATTTCTTTTTTTCTTTTTTGGTGAGTTCTGCCGCTACCAGTTCTTTCGGGTGCTTTGCTTCATACACCATACCGATTGGCAGGCGGGCATATTTTTCAGTTTCTGAAACATAAAAATAAAGCGGCTGATAAAGATAGGCACTGTTAGGAGGTGCGGTTGATGCATCTGCGTTTCTGTCAGCAAGCGCCCTTTTTTCGTCGAGATAATTCACCGAGAAAAGCAAAGTGTATTTTTCAGCGGCTTTGTTAAATATTGCAATAGGCTGACCGGGGATAACCGTTTCTCCCGGCGCCACCAGCAATTGGATGGGGGCGAGAAACTGGTAGCGCGCATTGGTTCCGTCGCGTTGTTGTATCTCAACCTGGTTCCGGTCTTTTTTATAAGCCTGTGAAAATTTTTCACCTTCTTTTACCGCATCATTCACCGCTACCACAGTTCCTGCACGTGCAGCGCAGATGGTATCGCCCTGGTGGTATTGAAAGCCCGTGGAATAAAATTCATCATCTGTTTTCTGACCAAGGTCTTTTGAGAGAAGCGATACACCTGATACGCGCACCCGGGCGCCTTCAGTAGCGGGAATCAGGTAAGCAGAACTGGTATCAGGTCTTTTTCTTTGTGCAATACCTGCGAAATAGGTATACCGGAAATTATAAGAAAACGTGACAGCATTTTTATCGGGTGTAAGCCGCGCCACCTCCCTGCGGCCGCGATATACGGTGATCAGTGCACCATCGGCATTGGTATTGCTTCGATAACCGCTGATGGTAGGGAAAGATAACTTCAAAGTATAATCACCATCCGCGCGGCTGTCGGCATAAATACTGATGCTCCTGTCGATGTTCTGTTCAGCCGTACAGATGACCAGTCTTTCCTGCGGGTAAGCAGTTAAAAAAGTAAACAGGCATAAAAGGGTTACCAGCGTTGGTTTCATGGTATGGCATAGATTTGTTATCAATAATACTGCGAATCTTACTAATCAGTACCGGGGAAAAAACGGTAATTAATAATCGGGGGAGATTATTTAAAATCGGTAATGGAGATCTTTTCATTACAGAAATCCATTTCATTGATATCATTGCTGCTAACGATTACCAGTTTATCGCTGCAATATTTTTCAATCAGCCTGTGGTATAACGCATAGCCGGCTTTATCGAGATTGGTGCAGGGCTCATCCAGTAACAGCACAGGTACATCCGAAAAAACTGCCTGTGCCAGTTTTACACGCTGTTTCATCCCGCTGCTGTAGTAACGGATCTGTTTGTCCATCGCATTTTCTAGCCCTATTTCAGAGAGGATATCTTCCACAGCAACCATTGTCATCAACTGTTTAAAACTGCTGTGAAAGGAAAGAAATTCACGGGCACTCATTTCTTCGATCAGGTCCAGATAGGGCGCCGCCATTGAAAGATAACGGTAACATTGTTCTCCCTCTGTTTCCGTACCACCCTCTCCCCCATATTGCATTTTTCCTTCGCTGAGTTGCAGGCTTCCGCTGATGGCCTGCAGCAAAGTGCTTTTACCACTGCCATTGGGGCCGGTGATGGCGTACGATCTGCCGGGATAAAAAGAAATATTTACATGACGGAATATCCAGTCGCGGTTAAACCTTTTGCCGGCATCCGTCAATACAATATTGCTCAATCTGTAAGAAGGGTTCTTTTGCGTTGCGATATCCTGCTGTGGGTTGGTATGCATTTGCGGAGAAAGCGATTAATCTTCATCCGTGGCGCCTTTTACAAAGCGCTTGATGATGCCACGGCCGCTTTCGCGGATAAAAGTTACGATCTCATCTCTTTCATCAGAGGCGGGCAGTTCTTCTTCAATATATTCTAGGGCCTGGGTCGTATTCATGCCTTTGTTGAAAATAAAACGATAGATATCGAGGATATGATTGATGCGCTGCAGTTCGAAGCCCCTGCGTTTTAATCCCACGCTGTTCACCCCTCCGTAGCTGAGCGGGTTGCGAACGGCTTTGATATATGGCGGAACATCTTTACTTACCAGGCTGCCCCCGGCAATATAAGCATGCTGACCAATGGTAACAAACTGGTGCACCGCACTCACCCCAGCGATCCATGCCCAGTCGCCCATGGTTACGTGACCTGCTATCTGCACACTGTTACTGAGTACACAGTTACTGCCGATGATACAATCGTGGGCAATATGGCTGTAGGCCATGATAAGACAGTCATCCCCCACCGTGGTTCTCCATCGGTCGGTGGTTCCACGGTTGATGGTTACGAATTCACGGATGGTGGTATTGTTGCCGATCTCCACCGTTGTTTTTTCACCGGCAAATTTCAGGTCCTGCGGGATACCGCCGATCACCGCACCGGGAAATACGCGGCAGTTTTTACCAATACGCGTACCATCCATGATCGTTACATTACTGCCGATCCAGGTTCCTTCGCCGATCTGCACATCGCCATGGATCACCGCAAATGGGTCGATCTTCACATTCGGGGCCACTTTGGCGTTGGGGTCGATATAGGTATAAGGATGTGTCATTGTCTGGATTTTTTTTCTTCGATCATGGATCGTCAATTATCAATCGTCAATAAATGAATCAATCATTGTATACAAATTGACGATCCACGATTAACGTTCAGGTCTGCCCTATCCCTGTCTCTTCACTACCTGTGCTACGAGGTCGGCTTCGGTTGCCACTTTTCCGCCAACATATACTGTTCCCCGCATTTCACAGATACCTCGGCGGATCGGGCCGGTGAATTCCATTTTTAACACCATGGTATCGCCCGGGCGTACCATCTGTTTGAATTTACAATTATCGATCTTCAGAAAATAAGTGTCGTAAGTTCCCTCCGGCATCGAATTGATGCAGAGGATACCGCCTGTTTGTGCCAGGGCTTCTATCTGCAACACACCGGGCATTACCGGGTTGCCCGGGAAGTGGCCAGGGAAAAACCATTCGTTATAAGATACATTCTTGATACCAACAATATACGTGTCTGTCAGTTCAATGATTTTATCCACCAGCAAAAACGGGTGCCTGTGCGGAAGTGTTTTTTCTATTTTCTCCAGTGTAAAAACCGGTGGCATGGCCGGGTCGTATACAGGTACATCTTTTACATGCCGGTTCTTTTTGATATACTGTTTGATCTTTTTTGCAAACTCCACATTGGTGCTGTGCCCGGGCCGGTTAGCAATGATGCGTGCTTTGATGGGGTAACCGATCAGCGCAAGATCGCCGATCACATCAAGTAGTTTATGACGTGCCGGTTCATTGGGGAAACGCAGTTCGAGGTTATTGAGATAACCTTCGCTTTTTACTTCGATCTTATCGCGCTTGAACACTTTGGCAAGTCGGCTCATTTCCGAATCGGTCACTGGTTTATCCACCACCACGATCGCGTTATTGATATCGCCGCCTTTGATGAGGTCGTTATCGAGCAGCATTTCAAGTTCATGAAGAAAGCAGAAGGTACGGCAGGGTGCGATCTCTGTCTGAAAATCCTTAATGGTTTTCAAGCCTGCATGCTGCGTGCCGAGAACGGGGCTGTTGAAATCGATCAGCGTGGTGATCTGGTAATCCATGGAAGGAAGGGCAACCATCTCTACCCGTTTACTGTCGTCATAATGATAAATGTTTTCATCGATGCTGTACCAGGCCTTGGTGGCTTCCTGTTCCAGTACACCTGAATCCTGTATCAACGCGATAAAAGGAGCCGAACTGCCATCCATGATGGGGATCTCGGGGCCGTTCAGTTCAATCAGCACATTGTCTACACCCATTCCCACCAGGGCTGCCAGCACATGCTCAACGGTGCTTACTTTGGCATCGCCCACCTGCAGGGTGGTACCACGGCTTGTATCGGTAACAAGGTCACAATCGGCTTTGATCACCGGCTGGTTGGGCAGGTCAACCCGCTGAAACTGGATTCCAAAACCGGGGTTAGCCGGCCGCAGTGTCATATCTACGAGAACACCGGTATGCAGACCCGTTCCGCTGATGCTGATGGGCCCGCTGAGGGTGTGCTGTTTGTCGGGATTGAAATGATTATCCATTCGTATCTCTTTTGGGATGCGTTTCCCGCCGTGGCGGGATATACACCTTATTTTCGTTACCTGTACGCTTCTGGCTACCAGTTAACGGCAATTGATCGGGCAAAAATAAGCTATCGGGCCCGTTTAATAGTGGAAATCGGTTGTTTACTGACCGGAACGGAGCTGTTCCAGCATTTTTTCAAGTTCTTTAACCCTTTTTTCAAGATCGGGGAGGTTGCGAAGCATCACTTCGTTGCGGAGGGAGGCTGAAAAATCCTGCGCCGGGGTGCCATTGAAGGAACGGTTGGGTTCTTTGATGGATTTGGTAACCCCGCTCTGTGCATTGATTTTGGTGCCATCGGCAGTTGTGATATGCCCCGCGAAACCCACCTGCCCGCCGATCATGTTGCGGCGGCCGATCTTGGTACTGCCGCTCACACCGGTAAGCGCTGCGATAACCGAATGGGCGCCCACTTCAACATTATGCGCCACCTGTATCAGGTTATCGAGTTTTACACCTGTACGGATAATGGTTGAACCCATCGTAGCGCGGTCGATGGTGGTATTGGCGCCGATCTCAACATGGTCTTCAATCACCACATTACCGATCTGCGGCACTTTCTGGTAACTGCCGTCGGCCTGGGGCGCAAAACCAAAACCATCACTGCCGATCACTGTGCCGGCATGGATGATCACGTGGCTGCCGATCACACAATCGAAATATACTTTAACACCTGCATGCAGGATCGTATTATCACCGATCCTGACATTATCACCCAATACCACACCGGGGAAAAGTTTTACATTTTTCCCGATGGTTACATTCTCACCGATATACACAAAAGCCCCAACAAAAATATTTTCGCCGTAAGTGGCTGAGGAAGCGATAAAACTGGGTTGTTGTATCCCCGTGAGTTGTTGTGTGCGCAGTTCCTGGTATTTGGTAAGCAGGGTGGCAAATGCTGTGTATGGATCTGCAACACGGATCAATGTGGCATGCACAGGCTGTTTTAATTCCAGCGTATTGCTGATGATCACAACGGATGCATTTGTTGTATACAAATATTCCTCGTATTTGGGGTTGGCGAGAAAGGACAATTGCCCCCCTTTTGCTTCTTCAATCTTTCCAAATGAGGTTACCACCACCGTGGCATCGCCTTCTGTATTGCCGTTAATAAGCAGGGCTATCTGTGCCGCGGTGAATTGCATAGGCCGGTGTTTGATGCAGGAATATCAGGGTCGTGTATAACCCGGTTATTGTTTATGTTAAAGTACAAATGTAAAATTTTTTGACAGGGGCGGAAAGGTTTTGATGGATCAGTGCATTATCTATCTGCGAAATATCGCGGATGGTGCCATCCTTAAAAAAAATATGGATCCGCTCGTCCTTTGTCTGGTACAGGGTGTTTGAAGCTTCTCCCGTAAAACAGAGATAGTTGCCTGCACCGGTTTCGATACCAAATTTTTTGCGTGCATCTTCCCGGCAGGTTTGTACAAATGTTTCCTCAAAAGGCGTGGCCTGTATCCTCGTTTTATAGAGTTGCCGGTTCAGCAGGCGGGTACATAAAAGCGATAAAACAGGATCGGGATGGCGGCTCCATCGTTTAATGGCATGCATTACATCATGGTCGTCGATGGCGCAGAATTTTTCGAGCGCTTCCGCATTCATCTCCCCCGAAAAATCGCCCACAAAAAAATCGAGCGGCGATAAAGTACGCAAGGCAGCATCATCAACTGTATAAATCTCTCTTACCCTGTCCAGTATTTTTACCAGCATTTTTTCCGCGGCGAGTACGGTTTTGTGGAGATATACCTGCCAGTACATTTGCCTGCGTGCCACGAGGAATTTTTCCACGCTGTAGATCGCTTTTTCTTCCACCATCAGGTTACCATCATGTACCACCAGCATTTTCAGGATACGGTCGTACCCGATCACACCCTCACTCACACCTGAAAAAAAACTGTCACGGCTCAGGTAATCCATCCTGTCCACATCCAGTTGCCCGCTGATGAGCTGGTGCAGAAAAGGTTTGTGGTATTGATCGGTGAATATTTGTATTGCGAGTGATAATTGCCCTTCGAGTTCTTCATTCATGCGTTGCATGATCCGGATCGAGAGGTCTTCATGGTTCACACCCTTTACGAGCACATGTTCCAGCGCATGCGAAAACGGGCCGTGACCAATATCATGTAAAAGGATGGCTGCTTTTACAGCAATTTCCTCTTCTTCTGTAATAACAACTCCCTTACTCCGCAACTCAGCAACGGCATTGCACATCAGGTGATAAGCGCCGAGCGAATGGTGCAGCCTTGTATGCACCGCACCCGGGTAAACCAGTTGTGCCATCGCCATCTGGTGGATACGGCGAAGACGCTGGTAATACGGATGGGAAATGATCGCGAAGATCAATGGATGCTGGATGGTGATAAAACCATATACCGGGTCGTTGATGATTTTTCTTTTCGGGTTCGTCATGCCTGTTGTGGATTTGTTAAATCATTCCCTGCCAGGGCCTGTAAAAATACAAATTAGAAAACCGATGGGCGGAAACAAATAGATTTACAGGTAACAAACCTTTTGCCACTCCAATCAGCCGCTATCGGGTTATTTCTACACAGGTTCCTTACTTTTAATCACTGTTTGGCATTCCTGCTCCGCAGATTCGCAATGCCGGCAATAAACCGCAACCATGGCTGTAGCAAAAATCGTTTGGGTAGATGATGAGATCGAAAGCCTGCAATCGCAGAAGCTTTTCCTGGAACACAAGGGATATGAAGTAACCACACTTACCAATGGATTTGATGCCATTGAATATGTAAAGAATCACCCCGTGGATGTGGTTTTGATGGATGAGACCATGCCGGGCATCACCGGGCTCGAAACATTGGCACGCATCAAGGAAGTGAATACAAGGATACCGGTGGTACTGATCACCAAAAACGAAACGGAGAACCTGATGGATGATGCGATTGGCAGCCAGATCGCCGATTATCTCATCAAACCGGTTAACCCTAACCAGGTATTGTTATCCCTGAAAAAGATTATTGATAACAAGCGCCTCGTTGCAGAAAAAACCACTACTGCGTACCAACAGCAGTTCCGCGAACTGTTTATGGCCCTGAACAATAACCCGGATTACAACGAGTGGATGGAGCTTTATAAAAAACTTGTTTTCTGGGAACTGGAGATGGAAAAAAGCGACAGCCCCGAAATGCGCGAAGTGTTCTACACACAGAAACAGGAAGCCAATACCGAGTTCTGCAAATTTGTTTCGAAAAATTATACTTCCTGGCTGGATCCCAAAAGTTTTTCGGCCCCGATCATGAGCAATCACCTGGTGCAGTTCAAGGTATTGCCGCATCTTGAAAAAGGCACGCCTTTATTTTTTATCCTCATCGATAACCTTCGTTACGACCAGTGGAAAGCGATCGAACCCATCTTCGCCGAAAGTTTCCGGGTGCTGGAAGAAGAAACTTTTTATTCGATCCTTCCCACTGCCACACAATATTGCCGCAATGCCATTTTCGCGGGTTTGCTGCCGATCGAGATCGAAAAACAATTTCCGCAGCAATGGAAAAACGATGATGATGAAGGCGGGAAAAACCTGCACGAAGAAGATTTTCTGCGCGCACAGTTAAAGCGTTTGAAAAAAGACGATATCCGTTTCAGTTACCATAAAATAGTAAACCATGAAGATGGCCAGCAACTTGTGGGCAATATCCATAACCTGCTGAACAACGACCTCAACATCATCGTGTACAATTTTGTGGATATGCTGAGCCATGCGAGAACAGAAATGGAAGTACTGAAAGAGCTTGCCAGCGATGAAGCAAGTTACCGCAGCATCACCCGCAGTTGGTTTGAACACAGCCCCCTGTACCAGGCTTTGAAAAAGATCGCAGATAAAAAAGTGAAACTGGTGCTGGCAACCGATCATGGAAGTGTGCGAGTGAACACACCGCATAAGGTGGTTGGCGATAAACAAACCACTTCCAACCTGCGCTACAAACACGGGCGCAACCTGAATTTTGAAGCAAGGGACGTGCTTGCCTTCCGCGATCCCAAAGAAGCGGGATTGCCGGTTCCGAATGTAAATTCCTCTTTCATTTTTGCAAAAGAAGACGGCTTCCTTTGTTACCCGAATAATTACAATCACTACGTAAACTATTACCGCAACACATTTCAGCATGGCGGTATCAGCCTGGAGGAAATGATCGTTCCCGTTATCAAAATGGCGAGTAAATCGGTAGAGCCCTCCTAAACCAATTATGTGGATAAATGAAACCCCGATTCAGCCGCATGCTTGCTAATTTTGAACAGTTAGCAAATAAAATTGACGCAGAAAGATTATGAAGTACACACAAACCACGCTCGACAAACTGGGAAATATACTTGAAGAATCCGGCTATATCGTTCGGTATGAAAGAGGCACTTTTCAAAGCGGCTGGTGCCTGCTGGAAGCAAAAAAAATTGTGGTATTGAATAAATTCCTCAGCGTTGAAGGCCGTATCAATACCCTGATGGAAATCATCCCGCAACTTGCCGTTGATTTTGACAAACTCACACTCGAGTCGCAGAAATTATACGAAGAGGTTGTAAAAAAATCGGCCGCGGAAGCCTGATCTTTTTCCGAACCTTATTTCTCTTAGATTTGGTTCGTGATTACGCCGCCCCTAACCATTACTTTTCTTGGCACCGGCACGAGCTCAGGTGTTCCCATGATTGCCTGCTCCTGCGAAGTGTGCCGCTCTGCCGATCCCTGTGATAAACGTTTGCGCAGCAGTATCCTCGTACAGTCGGCCAGCACCACATTTGTGGTGGATACCACGCCGGATTTCCGTTACCAGATGCTGCGCTCCGATACCCGGCACCTGGATGCGGTTTTGTACACACATCCGCATAAAGACCATATCGCCGGGCTCGATGATATCCGCGCCTATAATTATACGATGAAACAGGCCATGCGGGTGTATGCCAATTCGCTTACGGAAGAAGCATTGCGAAGGGATTTTTACTATGCGTTTGCAGATAACAAATATCCGGGAGTGCCCGAACTGGAACTGATCACCATCGATGATACTGCTTTTACTATTGGCGATATCCCTGTGATCCCTATTGAAGTGATGCACCTGAAAATGCCTGTGCTTGGTTTCCGGTTTGGCGATTTTACCTATATCACCGATGCCAACCGTATTGAAAATGCAGAGAAAGAAAAGATCAAAGGTTCGCGTATATTGGTATTGAATGCGCTGCGTCGTGAGCCGCATATTTCCCATTTTACCCTGTCTGAAGCAGTGGAGCTTGCTAACGAACTGGCTGTACCCGAAGTGTATCTTACGCATATCAGTCACCAGTTAGGCACCCATCGCGCCATCAATGCAGAATTGCCGGCACATATCAGGCTGGCGTACGACGGGCAACAATGCAGTTTGTAAACCCCTTTGAAAACGCGAACCAAAATTTGCGTTATGAAAAGGTTTCTTAAAGATTATTTCCGGTTCAGCAGGAAGGAAAGACGCGCACTGTTTTTCCTTGTCGCTTTAATAGTAGTGTTCCTTGCAGCACCGTATTTATACCCCGGGAAAAAAACGGAATTTACGAGAACAGCAGGTATCCCCCAGGAAAAAAACATCCCTGATTCAGTCCGCGGGGATTTACCGATCCGCAACGAAAACAGCACTGTACTTTTTGCATTTGATCCCAATCTTGCGGGTGAAGAAACCTGGCGCAGGCTTGGTGTGCGTGAAAAAACAATCCAAACCATTTTACGCTACCGTTCCAAGGGCGGCCGTTTCAGGGAACCTGCCGATCTCAGGAAGATATGGGGCATGTCAACTGCTGATGCCGACCGGCTGATGCCTTATGTACATATCCCGGAAACATCTGCTTCTCAAAAAATAAAAAAGATTGAGCCCAGGCAAAAATCGATGACGGTATCCCCGATCGATATCAATCGGGCTGAGGTTGCCGAATGGCGCAGTTTGCCCGGTATCGGTGATGTACTGGCTGCCCGCATTGTTTCCTATCGCGAAAAGATCGGTGGTTTTACAGGGGTGGAGCAGATCGCAAAAGTGTATGGTATCAAAGACAGTATCTACCAGTTGATAAAACCCCTGCTTTTTGCAGATCCGGCGGCCATTCCGCTTTTACCGCTGAACCGTGCCCCTGCCTGGCAGATGACAAACCGTTTATCCATCTCACCCGCCCAGGCCAGGGCCATTGTGGCTTACCGCGAAATCAATGGCCCATTCACCGCTGTTACCGATCTGAAAAAAATCGTTTTTCTGCAGGATTCTGTTTACCGTCGGATTGCTCCCCTGGTATCAGTTGACTAAGATTTTATCCAGGATTTAGATTGGGTGGTATCTAAGATTCAGCTATTTTTGCCACTGTTGCTAACGAACGATTGTTTGTTTTAGGGGGTTGCCAGGCTGGATTACTGTTCCATGGCAACCTTCGTCTATTAGAAACCATTTATATGCATTTTCAAACTGATGAAATAACCCTGCAGGTAGCGCAAACTGCCCGTGATTTTGCCCGCCAGCATATTTTACCCCATGTAATGGAATGGGACGAAACACAGGAATTCCCGGTTACTCTTTTTAAAGAAATGGGCAAACTGGGTATGATGGGTGTACTGGTGCCCGAGGAGTATGGCGGGGCCGGTCTGGGCTATTTTGAATACAATGCAATTATCCAGGAAGTGGCCAAAGTCTGTGGTTCGATCGGGCTGAGCCTGGCCGCACATAATTCGCTTTGCACCAATCATATCCTCAGTTTTGGAAACGGGGAGCAGAAGAAAAAATGGCTGCCCAAATTGGCAACTGCCGAATGGATCGGCGCATGGGGCCTCACGGAACCCAATACCGGGAGCGACGCGGGGAATATGAAAACAACTGCAGTAAGAGAAGGCAATGATTGGATTCTGAATGGTACCAAAAGCTGGATCACCCATGGCCGCTCAGGAGATATCGCTGTGGTGATCTGCCGAACCGGCGAGCCGCGCACCAGCGGTAATTCCACTGCTTTTGTGGTGGAAAGAGGGATGCCGGGTTTTTCAGGTGGTAAGAAAGAAAACAAACTCGGTATGCGCGCCAGCGAAACCGCTGAAATGATATTTGATAACTGCCGCATACCCGATGCCAACCGGTTAGGTGAAGTGGGCGACGGGTTCCGCCAGGCAATGAAAATACTCGATGGGGGCAGGATCTCAATCGCAGCCCTCTCGGCGGGTATCGCAAAAGGTGCTTACGAAGCTGCACGTCAATACGCAAATGAACGATACCAATTCGATCAGCCCATCTCAAATTTCCAGGGCATCAGTTTCAAACTGGCGGATATGGCTACCGAGATCGCTGCAGCCGACCTGCTGATCAGCCAGGCCTGTGATCTTAAACAAAGAGGCGAAAAAGTGACAAAGGAAAGCGCGATGGCAAAATACTATGCCAGCGAAACAGCAGTGAAAACGGCTACCGAAGCAGTACAGGTATTCGGCGGGTACGGTTATACAAAAGATTTTCCGGTAGAGAAATACTATCGTGACGCAAAATTGTGTACTATTGGTGAAGGAACTTCAGAGATCCAGAAACTGGTGATCGCCCGTGAAGTTCTCCACTAAATGTTTTTTCGATTGCTTGCTTATAAGAAGGCCCCCTTTTCAGGGGGCTTTTTCATGGCTTTATTGGCATTAATTGCTTTATTTACAGTAATTTTCTACACGATACCGACTATACTGTGACCAGCACTTCGCGTTTATACCTTTTTGTTTTTCTGTTTGCTGTTTTCCTGGCCGATCCCGGGCATGCCGCTGTTGATAGCCTGCCGGGTGTTCCGGAAATCAAAAAAGTCGACTCACTCAATGCACTTGCCTTCAACCAGAAAAGATCGGACGTCGCCAAAGCCCTCAACAATCTTTTTGTGGCAGAGAATATAGCGCAATCTGCCAATTACCAGAAAGGGCTGGCCATCACCTATCTTTATGAAGGGGGAATTTATCACCAGAACGGGTACGACAAACGCGCACTTTCCACCTATTATAAAGCACTGCAGTTATTCAAATCGCTCCGCGATACACTGAACATTGCAAGAGCAAGCCAGCAGATCGCTTCTTCCTTGCAGGCCGATGGAAAGATCGACGAGGCACTACAGTTATTCAATGAAACGCTTGCCGTGTATACATCACTGGGCAAAAAGGAAGAGATCGCAAATGTGAAGAATAATATGGGGGCACTTGATCTTGATCTGAAACAGCTAGACAAAGCCGGTCAGTTATTTCGTGAAGCATTATCCATCAGCACAGCCATCCATTATCTTTATGGTGAAAAAAAAGCATATTATAACCTGGGCCTGCTGGAAGAACGGAGGCAGAATTATACCGGGGCCGAAGCCTTTTACCGCCAATCGCTTGCATTAGACCGGCAGTTAAAAGACAAATACGGGGCAGCGCTGAACCATATCCAGCTTGCATCTATCCAGCAGAAACAGCGCCAGCATGATAATGCGATCCTCGCTGCAAAAGAAGCCTATACGAATGCTGCTTCGCTCCCTGCTTTTAACCTCATGAAAGATGCCGCCACACGGATACAGGATGCTTACCGCGAAAAAGGGGATATGCAGATGGCGATGCAGTGGCAGGATACATTGGTAAGCGTGATGCGTCAGCAATTCGATAATGAAAAAGAATATGCGTTGAATTTTATCGATGTGATCAAAAACCAGGATGCAAAAAATACCAATGCCGAAAAAGACCTTGAAAAACAGAAACAGGTTCAGAAAGAGCAGCTGCTGATCATCACCGTTGGAACCTTTATCCTTATCGTAGTTGCCGTGCTCGCCGTGCTTGCATTGGTGAACTACCAGCGCCAGCGTTTCTTTGGCAAGGAGTTGAAACAGAAAAATGAGATCATCGAAAAAAATTCTGCTTCACTCGATCAGCTCAACAAAGAGATCTCTCACCAGAATATCTTACTGGAAGAAGATAACAAAACCAAGAACAAACTGCTTTCCATCATCTCGCACGACCTTCGTACCCCTTTGGTGAATACAAAGGGTGTGCTGAACCTTGTGAACCAGGGAATGGTTCCGCCGGAAGAAGCTGACCGCCTGCTGCAATTACTCGAAACGCAATACCTCGGCACCACTTCACTGCTTGATAACCTGCTGTTCTGGATCAAAGGGCAAATGGATGGCAAGCCGGACGATAAAGTAAAAGTGGGTCTGCAGCATCTGGTAAAAAGCCTGGAAGAAGAACACCGGATGCCATTAACCAAAAAGAAGATCATTCTGCGCAACCAGATCAACCGCGACCTTTCCGTTGTTACAGAAAAAGAAATGATCCGCATCGTTTGCCGTAACCTCATCAGCAATGCAATCAAGTTTACCAATGACGGTGGTTTTATAGAAGTGAGTGCGCATATCGACGAACCCAAACAACTGTTATATCTGTCCGTAAAAGATTCAGGCATCGGCATGAGCAGGGAAGCCATTGAAAAAGTAAACGCCAAGCAGTATTATAACACCACCGGTACTTCATTCGAAAAAGGCAGCGGCTTTGGCCTGATGCTTTGCCGCGACCTGATCACCAAAGCAGGTGGTGAATTGGAGATTGAAAGCGAACCCGGTAAGGGAAGCACCATCACCATCATCATGCCTGTGGCCTAAGCTTCATCGTTCTGTTTGCTGCCTGCAGCAAATATCTGGTCAACAGCGCCGCCCAGCATCGGGAATTTTTCTTTCACAAAATTGGCAATGGTTTCAATGGCTTTTTGTGCCTGGCCTTCATTCAAACCGGCTTCTTTCACCAGTTTTTCGATCAGTTCATTCATAAAAAAGGTATGGATTGGGGAGATGATTGTTTCTGCAATATTAGCAGGCATCAACAAAAAAGCGACAGGAAGTTATTCCCATCGCTTTCAATAAGGTGAATATATGATCAGGCTACTTTCAATACACTCAGTTTGCTTTTGCTGAACATGCGTTCGGCATAATCGAGCGTGATATGCAATTGCGTGGTATCCGTTCCCGGCAGTTCAAACATGGCATCTGTGAGAATACTTTCGCAGATACTGCGCAAACCACGCGCACCCAGTTTGTATTCAAGGGCTTTTTTTACCATAAAGTCGAGCACAACATCATCGATCACCAGTTCAATTCCTTCAAGTTCGAATAAACGGGTGAACTGTTTGGTGAGCGAGTTTTTAGGTTCGGTAAGGATATTGCGGAGCGTTTCCTCATCCAATGGGTTCAGGTGGGTGATCACCGGCAAACGTCCGAGCAATTCAGGGATCAGCCCGAAACTTTTCAGGTCCTGCGCATTGATAAACTGCAACAGGTTTTTGCGCTGTGCCTCCTGTTCTTCTTTATTCACACTGAAACCAATGGCATTGGTGTTTACCCTTCTTGCGATCACTTTATCGATACCGTCAAAAGCACCACCGCAAATAAAAAGGATATTCCGCGTATCCACTTTGATCATTTTCTGTTCGGGATGTTTACGGCCACCCTGCGGGGGTACCAGCACTTCTGTACCCTCAAGCATTTTCAGCAAACCCTGCTGAACCCCTTCCCCGCTTACATCGCGGGTGATGGAAGGATTGTCTCCCTTGCGGGCAATCTTGTCAATCTCATCAACATATACGATCCCCCGTTCTGCAGCATTAACATCGTAATTACAATTCTGCAGCAAACGGGTAAGCATGCTTTCCACATCTTCGCCTACATAACCCGCTTCGGTGAATACGGTTGCATCCACAATGGCGAAGGGTACATTCAGCAAACGTGCGATGGTTTTGGCAAGCAGGGTTTTACCTGTGCCTGTTTCGCCCACCATGATGATATTGCTTTTTTCTATTTCAACTTCATCCTGCTGCTGTTTGTTATTTACCCTTTTATAGTGATTGTAAACCGCAACGGCCAGTACTTTTTTTGCATCATCCTGGCCGATCACGTATTCATCCATGAACTTTTTTATCTCGGCCGGGCGGCGCACATTCAATTTAAACCCACCTGCACCGGCAGCACTGTCCTGTTTGTTCGTAAGTTCCTGCGCAATGATCTCCTGTGCGTGTTCCACGCAGTTTTCACAGATATGCCCGTCCTGTCCCGCTATAAGCAGTTTCACTTCATCGCGGTTGCGGCCGCAAAAAGAACAATGTAATTGAGATGCTTTCGCCATACTATCGTTGTTGCTTCCCCGTTTTGGTAAGACACGCGGACGCAAGATTTTGTTGCAAAGCTATCGAGTTCATCTGTTAAAAATGACCGAAGCCTGAGAATTGGTGTAAAATGGTGCGGTATGCGTTTAAATTTTACTGAGGACACTATCCACAATACCGTAAGCCACAGCCTCTTGTGCATCCATCCAGTAATCGCGGTCAAAATCTTTCATGACCTGTTCAACCGTTTTCCCGCAATTGCTCGCGAGGATTTTTGCTCCGAGCTCTTTGGTTTTGCGGATCTGCGTGGCCTGGATCTCGATATCTGCACTGGTTGCCTGGAAATAACCACCAAGACTGGGCTGGTGTATCATCACTTCTGCATGCGGGTATACAAAACGTTTTCCTTTTTTCCCCGCACTCAGCAGGATCGATCCCATACTTGCCGCAAGCCCCATACAAATGGTGCTGACCGGGCTTTTGATGAGTTGCATGGTATCATAGATCACCATACCGCTGGTTACCACACCACCGGGGCTATTGATATAGAATTTGATCTCTTCACCGGGTTTATCGGAATCGAGCAATAATAATTTGCTTACCACATCACGGGCAGATTTGTCATCAACCACACCCCAGAGGTAAACAGCTCTTTTCTCGAAGAAAAGTTTTTCCATTTTCTTCATCATAAAACCCGTCATGGGTTCCTGTTTATCTTCCTTGGGTTCATTCTCTTCTTCGTCTTCCTGGAGATAGGGGTTGATATATTTGGCGTTGATCATAACAATATTTTTTGTGAATGATGAATCAGCAATGAGCAACAGAATAAAATTTTATTCCGGCTTACCCATGCTGTTAATTTTTTCTTTCTTTCCTTGCATTCATGAACAATACTTCGTCTATCAGGCCGTACTCTTTGGCTTCTGTTGCCGTCATCCAGAAATCACGGTCACTGTCTTTCGCGATGGTTTCCACATCCTTTCCCGTATGATAAGCGGTGATGGCATACAGTTCCTGTTTCAGTTTTTTGATTTCTCTTGCAGTGATCTCGATATCGCTTGCCTGTCCGCCAATGGCACCGCTTGGCTGGTGTATCATGATGCGGCTATGTCTTAACGCAGTTCTTTTTCCCTGTATGCCGGCACAAAGCAGTATCTGCCCCATACTGGCTGCAATACCTGTGCAAATGGTGGAAACATCGGGGCTGATGAATTGCATGGTATCATAAATGCCGAGCCCGGCATAAACACTACCGCCCGGGCTGTTAATATACATCTGGATATCACGGGTCCTGTCGGTGCTTTCGAGGAAGAGCAATTGTGCGGTTACGATATTGGCCACATAATCATTGATCCCTTCTCCCAAAAAAATGATCCGGTCCATCATCAAACGGCTGAATACATCCATACTGGCAACATTCAGGGGCCGTTCTTCAATGATATAAGGTGTGAGATTGGTAAAGCCGTTCTGGCGGTAATTGTGTAAAACCCCGCTGCTGATGCCCTGGTGTTTTACAGCGTATTTTTCAAATTCTTTTCCGGTATCCATTGATTCAGTTTTTCGCTTTGAAGATAAGTGATTTGGCATTGCTGCGCTATTCATTGGCAAATACTGTGCAAAAGAGGAATTGCGCCAAGTAGTCAGTCGGGGCATTAAAAAAACCGGCTGGTGCCGGTTTTTTATTCCATATTGTCTCTCCCGAAAGGGGATTTGAATCAGTGATGATGGTGGTGCAGTTTTTTTGCAAATTCTTCAGCGCTGATGGTTTCTTCTGTTGTGCTCACCTGGCTTTCCAATGCTTTGAAAAGTTTATCGGTGCTGATCCTGTGGTAGCTGTCTTCCACAAATTTGCGGTCCTGCATCATGCGGTTGGCATAATCATCGATCCACTGCTGGTTATCTCCCAGGGCATTTAACTGTCCGCCCATATAGCTGAACAACTGCTGTTTGGCAAAATCGCGGATATCATCAGGACCCACTTCGATTTTATTGTCTGCGATGAGCTTGCTGCTGATCAGGGTCCACTTTAACTGGTTGGCAAAAACAGGGTAATCTTTTTCTGCCTCTTCGGCAGTTTTAGGCTGCTCGCCACCGGATTGTAACCAGCGTTTCAGAAAAGCTTCGGGGAAAGCGATTTCAGTATGGTCTACCAGGTGGTGATACACCTGGTCGTACACCTGGTTGGCCGCCTGCTGATCGAAATGCATTTCAATTTCCGCCTTTACTTCTGCACGGAAGTCGGCTTCGGTTTTGATTTCTTTATTTGGATATACCGCAAGAAAAAATTCTTCGTTCAGTTCTGCTTTTTCGATCAGGCCAACTTTTGTGATAAGCAGTTTGAAATATTTGGCACTGTCATCTTTTGTAAGTCCCAGATCGCCGAGAATGGTATCAAGTTCTTTGTCTTCAAAAGCCGTATCCAGTTGCAGCTGAACAGTATCCTCTTTTTTCTTGCCTGTAAATGTTTTGCGGAAAGGTGCTGCAAAATATTTTACCAGTAATGAATTGTCTTTGCGGATACCTCCTTCAAGTTCGTTGCCATCAGCATCCGTTTCAATAAATGTTACATTGAGTACATTGTCGTCCCCGGTAACAGATTCAGGCTCGGTCATTTTACCGTTGCGTACCTGCAGGCGCTCCACTTCTTCCTGCACCATCGCATCGGTAACATCGATCTTATAGCGGGTTACTTTTATGGCAGAAGCATCCA
This sequence comes from Chitinophagaceae bacterium, assembly GCA_004028765.1. Classification (GTDB taxonomy): domain Bacteria; phylum Bacteroidota; class Bacteroidia; order Chitinophagales; family Chitinophagaceae; genus Sediminibacterium. The sequence continues at coordinate 67,438 of SAIX01000113.1, forward strand.
CTGTGATATCGGGTTTCAGTCCCACTTCAAAAGAAAACGAATATTCAGCGGGGTTATTCATATCAAGTTTCCCTGCATCGGTATCGAGTGGCAAAGGCTGTGCGAATATCTCCAGTTGTTCCTTGTTGAGGTAGGCGTTCAGTTCTGTTTCCACTTTACGCAGCACTTCATCATTAAAAACACCCTGGCCGTACATTTTCTTTACAAGACCAGCCGGCACCATTCCTTTGCGGAAGCCCGGTATGTTGGCGTTTTTGGCATATTTTTTCAGGCTTTGTTCAAAGCCGTTGTAATAATCTTCTTTTGAAAGCTGAACGGTCAGTTTGTCGTTCAATAAACCAATGTTCTCGCGCGTAACAGATGCCATGATTGACGTTTTATAATTCTGAAAATGGGCTGCAAAGGTAAGGGTTTGGCGGAAAAGAAGGAAGCCAATCTTTAAAGCAGGAACAGGCCCGAAGGCCTGTTCATAACAATGTGCGGATGATAGGAATCGAACCTACATGGGTCACCCCGCCAGATCCTAAGTCTGGTGCGTCTGCCAGTTTCGCCACATCCGCAAAAGAATTAAGAATGAATAATCAGGAATTAAGAATTCGGAGCAGATTTACTGTTCACTTTTAACTATTCACTTTTAACGATCTTATCTCGTCCGGGCCGCAAAAATAGGGGGGATTGGGGAAAAAGGGCAGTTTTTTCCGGTTTTAAAAACGGATGGTGAAAATGGTTCCTTTGTTCACTTCACTTTCTACAGATATAGAGCCGCCGAGGTCTTCCACCTGATTTTTAACGATATAAAGCCCGATGCCCTTGCTGTCGAAGCCTTCGTGAAAGCTTTTCTGGAACTGGAACAATACTTTTCCGAAACGGCCAAGGTTGATACCGAGACCATTGTCTTCCACCGAAAGATGGGTATGCCCGTCTTTTTGATAAGTGTACACACGGATCAACGGGGGGATGCCTTCGCGAGTGAATTTCAGGCTGTTGCCGATAAGGTTGTAGAGGATGCTTTGCAGGTATGCTTTTGGATAATAAATATTCTTCACCGTAAATGCCGTAATTACCTGGGCATTTTTCTGCCGGATCAATTCCTCCAGCTGGAAAACAATATTGTTTGTAAGGGCTTCAAAATCGCAGTTGGAAGAAGGGATCTCATCATCCATATGAATCCGCAATACCTCTATCAGTTCATTCAGGTTACCGGTAAGTTCAGTACTCACTTTTTTCAGGTACTGAAAAGCGGTTTCACGGGTATCGTTATCAGCTGCGGATTCATACAGTTCCAGCATCCGTTTGATATTGGCCGCGGGACCTCGAACATCATGTGTGATGATACCTGCAAAATCCCTCAATTGGCCGATTTTTCTGCGAAGCTGCGACTGTGTTTTCAGCAATTCATTGTTCCTTTCTTCCAGCCATTTGTTCAGTTTCTTGGTTTCCGTGATCTCCTGTACCTGAGCGAGAACAAAACGCGGTTGCTGACCGTCATCGCCCCATACGGGTGCCACATTTAGAAAACCCCAGAGTATGGAACCATCCTTGTGAAAATATCTTTTCTCGAGCTGGTAGGTTTCGATTTTTCGCGTCAGCAGGTTCTGGAAAAGGGTGATGTCTTTTGAAAGATCTTCCGGATAAGTGATATCACTGAAAGTTTTGCCGATCAGCTCTTCTTTTGTATACCCGAGCATCTTGCAAAAAGCATTGTTGATATCGATAAAAACACCCCGCGTGGAAACGATTGCTTTGGGAATGGCAGAAGCGCGGAACGATTGTTCAAATTTTTCTTCGCTGGCCTTAAGCTTTTCTTTTTCTTTCTGTAAGCGGATATTGGCGTTTACGAGTTCGCTGATATCAGTGAATGTAGCGAAAGCGAGTTTTTCATTTGCTACGTTGATGAGCTTGGTACTTACGGAAAGCCACTTGATCATTACACCTGTATCCAGTCCCATCACAACATCGTTCAGGGGTTTGCCGGTTTCGAATGTCTGGAAAATCGGGCGTTGATCAATGGGAACCGCTGCTCCGTTAAAGCCAACCACATGCCATATAGGATCCTGCGATGTTTTACCGAGTAATTGCCCGGGCTCTAATTGCAGTATCCGGCAGGCCTGGTCGTTACAGCCAACCACACGGCCTTCCCTGTTTTGCAAAACCACCCCTTCTTTCAGCGAGTTGATCACTGATTGCAAAAGGTCGAGGTCATGAAAATATTCTGTATCGGAAAAAGAAGCCATACCCTTCAGCAGATTCAGGTAACAAGATAATGGATTTTCGTTGGAGGATTTTCACTTCCGTATACAGGGTTTCCTATAAATCCACCACTAGTATTCTCTTGCCGGTAAAACTGCGATCACTTTTTTTACCACAGCATTCATCGATTTATTATCCGCTATCCATCTTGCCACGATCACCAGTTCATGATCAGGATCTACATAAACAAGGTTGTTCCCGTTACCGATATGCATAAATGCGGTGGCGGGTGCATCGGGCAGCATTTTCCGGTCGGTATTCAAAAACCAGTTCATAAAACCGTAACCGGTATTTGCCTTTGTTGGGGTAAGCGCCTGTTTTACCCAATCCGTACTGATCAGTTGTTTACCATTCCAGTTGCCTTTGTGCATTGTAAGCAAGCCAAACCGCGCCATATCATATGCATTGATGAACATACCACCACCCCAATGTCCGCCGCCGCTCACGGATTGAACAGGTTGCCCATCGAGAACGATCCATGCATTCCGGTAACCCGTCCAGCGCCAGGTATTAGATGCGCCGATCGGGTCCATCACATATTCTTTCAGCACCTGCGGCAAGGCTTTGCGCCAAACACTGGTGGCAGCAAGTGCAAGCACATTCACCCTCACATCATTGTATTCCCATGTAGTGCCTGGTTCATTTCTTTTCCGGTTTACCCACCTGGATGGATCGGGATCAGGCCTGTCGGCCCATTCGGGTTTGCCCCATAATGTACCTTCCCAATCACTGGTTTGCCGCAGCAAGTGATCCCAGGTAATGGTCCGGTTATGTGCTGTGGCAAAGGGTTGCAGCAATTGCGGCTGTCCGTACAATTCTGCCGAACGGTTCACCTGACCGGGTGTGAACAATTCGATCGGAGGAACATAAGGCGCCACAGTATCATTCACAGACCGGATCAGGCCTTTGTCTACGGCGAGGCCAACCACGGTCGACAAAAAACTTTTGGTAACGCTGTGTGTCATATCGCACCTGGTTGGATCGCCCCAGGATGCGATGATATAACCTTTGTAAATAATGAGGCCCGTGGGATCCCCACGTTCTGCGAAGGGACCGATGCCTTCTCCATAGGGTTCTTTCCCGAAAGTCTGGTAGTGGTTCACTTCCATATTGCGGGGATTCTTTGTTTCGGAAGC